>CAYVSL010000027.1:0-40546 GCA_964454125.1 uncultured Kangiella sp. | reverse complement strand
TCCCTAGAATTAGAGTTTTTTAGAAAAATTATGATTTATAATGATCTTGCCGTGCGAGAAATAGCGCCACCCCCCAATGCGCCTGACGATGCGAAAAATGGACTCATCACCGGTAAGGTGAGCATGCCATTTTTTACTAGGTCATGCACGCCGCAGGATAGCACTCTTTCCACAACTTCAACTGATTATTCTAGGATCATGCATTAATAGACGCCTATTTTTAATATATTATCGACTAATCTTCTCTATAGCGATAAAATCAGTTATTAAGATCAAATACTCTGGTACACATATTGTTTACAGAACTGAGGCCTGTTGGTAACCGAATTATTTTTTCGCCTTCTAAATTAGAGCCGGAATTATTTCAACCATTTTCTTTTATAGGATTCGATTCTGGAACCTCTGCATTAGCGGCAGCCTTAGTTGCCATCGTAAAATTTAGATCTGAAATTATAAATCCAGAAGTTCTTATTCCCGCTTATTCATGTCCCGACATTATAAGCGCCTGTATCTATGCCAAAATCAAGCCTGTACTGGTTGATTTTGAGCCTTTCTCTCCCTATATTGAGCTAGAAACTTTATTATCAAAAATATCTGACAATACCATCGCAGTCATTGCTATAAATTTTATGGGGATCCCAGAAAGAATTAGTGCCATCCGTTCATGTATTAAGATGAATAATATAACTCTAATTGAAGATAGCGCCCAAGGCTTTCCGATCAAAAAAATTGATAAATACTGGTCAGGTGACTTAATCATTACTAGCTTTGGACGAGGTAAACCTATGAATCTCATGGGGGGAGGAGCTCTATTTTTCAATAAAAAAACATTGAATTCAGGCTTACTGTTAGAAGTAGAAAAATTAGAAAGTAAACCTCTAAAAAAATCGCCCATTGCCCCCCTTTTATACAGAATAAAAGCAATGCTTTTTAACTTGTTGAGCAAACCGACTTTATATTTTTTTATCCGTCGGCTTCCATTGTTGAACTTAGGCGCAACCGTTTATCATCCTCTTCTTGAAATTAGCCCGTTACCAGAAACCATTTCTAAACAAATCATGCGTAACTATCTAATTAACTATAAAAATTTCATTCATTTTAAAAAATTACGCAAACAATATGATAGATTATTTAGTCAACTGGATCAGTCCATCACAAGTTTACCCATTAAAACGAAATTACCACAAAACTTTCCGCTATTACGATACCCAATATTAATTTCAAATAAGAAACTAAAACAGACTGTTTTTCGAAAATTGAATGAAGCAAATTTAGGTGCATCCTTAATGTATCAAACTATTTTACCTGAAGTTGAAAAAATCGAGAACTCAATGTTTAAAACAATTGAGGATTACCCTAATGCTAGAGTTCTTGCAGAGAGCTTGATTACACTACCGATGCATCAGGATATTCAGGTAAAAAACATTAAACAAATTGAAGCGATTATCCTAAAATCGTCCTCTATCTGAATAAACAACTGTAAAGAGGGTAGATTTTGAATCAGCAATGCTTTGGAAATTACTCATATCGACTTGCAAGGCATCTCTAATATTATAAGAAAGAGCGAACATCAAGTTACTCGAATAAATGTAGTTGAAAGTAATACCATAAGCTTTAATCTCGTTCGATCGTATGTTACTAATATCTGAATCAAACTCGCTTTTGGATTTTGAATAATTAATCAAAATACTTGAGCGACCAGAAATTTCCATAAATCGAGATAAAAAATATCTCATGCTAATGGATACCATTTTTCTTTCTTCAATATTTTCTGTAAATGTTTGTCGCAACTTAGTCGATGAAATATTTATATTGGTGTCGAGTCTGCTTTCACTTATTGTGTATCTAAAACTATATTGTTCTGATTCTTGTGCTGCGGCAATATTATTATTTTGCTGGTTAACAGTAATGGTATTAGTCGCTTGAATATTAGATAGCGAACTATTAAATCCTTCTGCATAAGATAAAGCCAAAGCATTTGTTCGATTAACTTGTCTCGTTATAGATACTAGCCGGGAATCTCTGGATTGGTTCCTGTCAAGCTGATCGTCAATTTCAGACTTCCCTAATTCAAACTGTAATTGGTTAGCTTGGCCGGCAACCACCCAAGACAAAAACACATCGATTTGATCATAGTCTACTGCCTGCTGAGTAACGCCATTACCAAATATTAAATCATCATCAAAATCAGTTTGACCACTTCTGACATTGAAAGCTATAACATTAGTTGTATTTAAACGTTTAGCGTAATTAACCAGAAAACTCTGCCCAGTACTAGATCTAGCCTGTCCTGCTTGAACATCTTCCACGCCTTCTATGTTAAAATCCACGAAGGTGTATGAAGCCAACATTCGGTCAGAAGAATTAACCGCATAATAGTAGCTAGGCATAACCGCATATACATTTTGATCTCTTGTGTTATTAACTTCTTGGGTTTGAAAACGATTCGCCGGCGCCTGGGAGATGTCGGCCAAAGTGGTGAAGGCGAAATTACTAATTGAGGATTGATAGATAGCGATGCCCTGTAAAGTTTTTCGAGTATCATTGCTTAAATCATTATCTGAATAATGGCTACTGGAAATTTGCCCTGACAGGTCGAGTTTCCATTCTTTTTGGAGCGAGTTAGTCAAGTTAAATCCTAATCCATAATCCATAACTCTCCCTCTAGGCCCATCAAAACGCTGGGTTATGTTGTTAGTATTTTCGTATCCTGTATCGACTGTATAGATATATTCGATTGCTGAAATCTTGAAGCAACATAACATAAAAATAAACGGTATTAATTGATTTAGTTTCATTAAAAACCGTCCAATACTGCACCCGCTAGTTTTTCTTCACCAATCGTTATCGCCGCTTGCATAATTTGCTCGTCAGAACATTTACCGTAAGGGACAACAAGTACAACTTTATCACACAGTTCAATTAATATTCTGGTATCCGCGGAATTTAAAACACAAGGTGCATTGATGATTGGATATCGATCTGGATAACGGTTAACTATCTCCTTAATAAATTGAGCCATTTTGGTCGAGGTAAAATACTCTGCTGAATTTTCACGGTGAAGCCCACTCGGAACAACTCTAAGTCGAGGAATACCCGTTTTTAGTAAAATTTGACTCGCATCTAACTCGTCAGATTCTAAGTATTCGATCAAACCATCTTTACCGGACATGTCGAATAACTCATTAAGACTAGGGCTATTAATATTAGCCTCAACAAGCATAGAGGTTTTTGCTTCGTCTAATGCAAAGGTTACAGCAATATTCCCCGCAACAAGGGCACTATTTGTATTAGGAACGACTGAGGTAACTAATGTGACAAAGTTTTCTTTTTTACTATTTGACAATAATTTGGTTCTTATGTTTCGATATCGGTCTAGGAGTTGTTTATCTTCCATTTTTGAATTTATTAATCGCTTTTCGATAAATGTTTTAGCTGAATATCTTTCAACTTCATTCATCTGAGAGATACCTACACGAGAGGTCACTATATCTTGTGCCTCTTTAGTTTGAGGTCTAGATGTTTCTATTCCCATCCTGTTTAAATCAGAACAATCATCAACAAGTCCCGAAATATTAGATTCTTGTTTTGATTTTTGGGTACCCTTAGCTTCTAGGCTCATGGCCTTCAAGTAAGCTTTTTCTAAAATACTCATTTTAAATGCCTCATGCTTTTAGCTTTGCAATTTTAATATTATGACATATCCATAAACAAACCCAATCACCAAAATAGTCAATAATATCGAAGCAAACTTTAATATGTTGTGTCGTTTCATGGCAACGTTTTGAATATCATAAACCGTAGCAAGTATTGGTAACCGAAGATCATCTCTTAGATAAAACTCACTTCGGACTCTTTGATCCAGCAAAGTTATAGTATAAACAAGGCCAATAGGGAGCGCAAAACTCAAGGCTAGCCCAACCAAAAGAATATGGACAAACCTAATTCCATGTGGTGTTATAGGCAAAATAGCAGGTTCCTGAATTTTCATCGTTAAGCCTTGATTCTTGATATCAATATTCATTGAAACGCGAGCGTTTTCTCTTTGACCTAACAACCCCTGATACATATTCTGATTCACGTTATAATCACGATTAAGCTCTGCTACTTCAGCTTCAACGGCATTTATTTGAGTTAATGTTTCTCGCTCCCTATCTATCAACCGTTGTAGTTGCTTTTTCTTAGCGTTTAAGTTTATTATTTTTGCCTCCGATACCAAGACAGCTCGCTTTAACTCCTGGGCAACAATGCCGCTTGGCGCGCTTTTACTCCCTTTGGCTATTGACTCTCTTTTACCACTTTCCATCGACAAAGCTTGTTGCAACGATTTAATTTGACCTTTTAACTGAACGATGTCGGGGTAGGTGTCTTTATAATTAAGGCGTAAATCATCTAAGCGAGTACTCAGTTCGATGATTCTAGCTTGAATGGCGCTTTCTTTTTCAAAGCTGGCATTGGCTTCGGCACTTACTTCTCCGGATAGGCGCCTTTTGTTTCCTAAAATTCCGGATTCTTCTGAAGAAATTTCAAGCTCAACTCCTTCAAGCTCCCGTTTTAGTTCGACTAGCCTAGCATTCGCATTATCCTTAGCGCCTTGAGTTGCATCTACATTTTTAGAGCGAAACTCTTTGATTGCTTCCTCCGCTTGTCTTAGTTTAATTTGGTAAATACTGACTTGTTCATCAATAAAATCATAAGCGCTTCGACTTTCTTCTTGTTTAGCGCTGATACTATCTTGCACAAAATTTTGAGTTAATAATTTCGCTGTTTTAAAAGCTCTTTCTGGATTTCTATCTTTAAAACTTATTTCAATTAAATTTTGTCCGACTTCACTGACATCGGTTTTGCCTTGAATTTCATTCTTTAGTAAATCATGTTCTTTAGGCGTTAGAGCGCTGGTAGACTCCCCCGCCCACACCTCCGATTCAACGATCCGGTCCATTGATTTTTGGCTAAAAATAACTTGTCGCGCGATTCGAGAATGCCCTCTGACTGTTGTTTCCACCACTGTACCTCGCATTAAGGGACTTAAAATGGATTGCTGATCAACTAAAATCACACTAGAGGAAGTATAGACTTTCGGCCAAAACCAAGCGGCCACTAAAGTAGCCATCGCTGTAAAAACAAAAATAATCAACGATAATCGCCAACGCAACCATAATTCCTTTTGTATTGTATTAACTAATAATGTTATTTCTGTATTCATCATTTTTCTCTAATTCAAAAGGAACTTCCAGTCTCAAATAATCATGTATTAAATCATAATGAACTGGCCGTTTTTTCTGTCAATCTATAGTCTAAATTAAAAGGCTCTTTCAGGAATTGAAATTATATCGCCCGGTTGAACAGCTATATTTGTTTGCATATTACCATCGTGAAGAATATCCGATAGGTCAATATCAATAGCCTCTATGTGGCCATTTATTTTTCTAAATAGTTTAGTGCTATTGGCAGATGCAAACTCATTCAATCCGCCAGCTTCCAAGACAATATCTAAAACTGTCATACCTTGTCTAAAACTAATCGACAATTGATTCCTCACGGCTCCAGTGATCCTCACTCGAGATAAATAAGCATGGCTATTTAACTGTTCTAATATCACTGCAACTTTCGGTTCGATAATATACTTCGAGAGTCTTTTAGTTATTTCTTTAGCGACATCCACAGGTTTTTTACCACCAGCAAGAACTTCACCAATTAATGGCACAGAAATTTTCCCATCAGGTCTCACTGGTACGCTAATCGATAAATCTGGGTTTTTCCAAACATTTACACCAACAACGTCGTCTACACCAATAAAGTATTCATCGACCAAAAGTTTTTTATTTTTACTTGTTTCAGGCGCGTAAGTAACCGAATCCGGCAAATGACTACAAGAACTTAAAAATATAAACAGACACAATCCAATTATTCTTTTCATTTGATTCCCCTTTATTAATCCTTTTTTAGGTTATAAAATACTAACTATTCAGGTTACGTTTAAATTTGAAACTCACTGAATACTAAAGATATAGCTTTACCTTGCACCTTTACCCAATAAAACCACTTCAATTGTTTGTAGTAGCACCAACAAATCCATAAAAATAGAATGGTTTTTAACATAATACAAATCATATTGTAATTTTCTCATTGCGTCATATTCATCCGCGCCATAGGGATATTTGAGCTGTGCCCAACCAGCAAGTCCAGGTTTAACTTGATGACGAGTAGAGTAAAATGGCAATTTTTCCTTTAATATATTTACAAATTCAGGTCGTTCAGGTCTAGGCCCTACCAAGCTCATATCTCCTTTGAGGATATTTAACATCTGAGGCAGCTCATCAATTCTCACCTTCCGAATAAAACGTCCAATTTTCGTCACCCGAATATCATTTTCAGTTGCCCATTGCGCTTCGCCACTGCTTTCAGCGTTTTCAACCATGCTTCTGAATTTTAAGAGTTGGAAGGTCATTCCATTAAATCCAACTCGCTCCTGACGATAAAAAATTGGTCCGGAAAAGTTATTTTCTATAAAAATTAGCACAGCGGTTAATAATAAAAAAGGGGCCATAAAACTAAGAATTAGCAAGCTAACTAAAATATCAAAAGCCCTACAAAAAACACTTTCTATATCTCCTTGCTGACAACCGTCACAAAATATCAACCAACTAGGATTTAGCATATCCGTTCGAAGAAGCCCTTTTTCCTTTTCCCAAAAGGCAACATATTCTAGAACATTTATATTCGATAATTTGCATTCCAATAATTCTTCAACCGGAACGTGTTTGCGTCTATCACCAATCGCTAAAACAATTTCGTCAATTTCATATTCGTGACAATACTCAGCTAAGTTTTCTCCAGGTCTAATTAAATATCTTTCAGCAACCTCAATTTCTTCATTGCCTAAATCTACGAATCCATGGATAACATAACTTGCATACAAAGGAGCTAATGTCCGACCCGGCTTTCTTTTTTGGGAGCCCTTCGTTTTTTCAAACTGGATAATATCTGCGGCAAGCTTACCGGCACCCAATACTAAGATTTTCTTTCGAAGCACTCTGCCGTCTATCATTTTATAAAGAACGGTTCGATAAAGTGATACACCAAAGACCGAGCTAGCAATCGCGTAGCCCGTTAGGCCCCGACCAAGCAGCACATCAGGAAATATGTAATACACCAAGACTAAGGCAATAGTGCCTAAAATCATACTGATGGTGACTCGCATTAAGGTAAAAGGGAAAAAATGACGGCCTTGTGAGCCTGGAGCTTGATATAAGCCCATCGCCAGCATACTCAAAACCATTACTGATGCAAATACAAAGGCTTTAACGGAAAAATCTTGTAAATTTTCCCCTATTGGTTGCCAAGCGACTTGTTGAAATCGCAAGTAATAGCCCACATAGACGGCGAGAAAAAATAACCCATACTCTGATATAAACAGAATTAAGAATGGTATTCTAATATGATGGTTGAATAACTTCACTGTTGCCATACTTCGACTTCCTTGGGCTTACTTCCTTTTGCCCAATAATTTCCTTGTATATATTGCCGAAAATAGCAAGAGTCTGCCAATCGACTATTAGCAGCGCTTTTGGGTGATCAGTCTGGAGATCCTACGCAAGGCCGAGGGTCTAGTCAAGAGGTAAATACAAGTTCTGGGTCATATCTTTTGGCTTTTCAGTTAAGTGCTTTTTTACGCACGGCCATTCTGATTTTATGATAGAAAACACAACTGTATCCCGCAATGATCCATCTTTAAGTTGCTGATGGTTACGTAATACCCCATCCTGCTTAGCACCTAACCGTAAAATAGCCACTCTGGATTGCTGATTAAACCAATGAGTTCTAAATTCAACCGCTATCGCGTTCAGTTGCTCGAAAGCATGAGTAAGTAGCAACAGCTTACATTCTGTATTTGCGCCAGTTCGTTGAAAACTCTTTGAATACCAAGTATAACCAATTTCAACTCTTTTATGATGATTGTCAACGTGACAATAGCGTGTGGCGCCAATAATTTTCTGAGATTTAATATCACGAATCACAAAGGGCAAATCACCGTTATTTTGCTTAGCGATCAATGCATCTTGGATAAAATCCCTTGTATTCTCCGGTGTAGGTACATGTGTGTACCACAGTTTCCATAACTCACCGTCAGCAGCTGCATTCGAAAAAGCTGAAGCATGTTCAGCTTTAAGTGGTACTAGCTCTATATTGGTACCTGTCAGGGTGATTTCTTTAATCCAATGAGTCATATTCTTGTTTCTAGAATTTTTATTTAACCGTTATTGGTTATGGTTGTTTTTCTGATATATATAACAGCAGAATCCAGCCTATCAGAGGTTTAATCAAATGCCTATCAGTAAACACAAAATAGGACGCTTATGCGTCCTATTTTTTATAGCTCCAAAACGCCAACTCAAATTGAGTCATTATAAAGCTTTACCAACCGGTAATTTTTTTCAATGCAGAACCAATATCAGCCAAACTGCGCACGGTTTTTACCCCAGCATCTTCAAGCGCAGCGAACTTTTCATCGGCAGTACCTTTTCCGCCGGAGATAATAGCGCCCGCATGCCCCATACGCTTGCCTGGAGGAGCAGTTACCCCAGCGATGTATGAAACAACTGGTTTTGTCACGTTAGCTTTGATAAACGCTGCCGCTTCTTCTTCTGCTGTTCCACCGATTTCACCAATCATTACAATAGCTTCAGTCTTTGGATCGTTTTGAAACATTTCCAGAATATCAATAAAGTTAGATCCGGGAATGGGATCGCCGCCAATTCCAACACAAGTTGATTGACCAAATCCGGCATCTGTAGTCTGCTTAACGGCTTCATAGGTCAAGGTTCCAGAACGAGAAACGATACCGACTCTACCAGGTCTGTGAATGTGGCCTGGCATAATGCCGATTTTACATTCGCCCGGCGTAATAACACCCGGGCAGTTAGGGCCAATTAACTGTACACCCAGATTATCGCAAGCGACCTTTGCATCCAACATATCCAGAGTGGGTATTCCTTCCGTAATACAGACAATCAATTTAATTCCACCATTAGCCGCTTCAAGAATTGAATCTTTACAAAAAGGAGCCGGTACGTAAATGACCGATGCCGTCGCACCCGTTTTTTCAACGGCATCTTTAACGGTATTAAATACAGGTAGACCTAAATGGGTTTGACCCCCTTTACCCGGTGTCACACCACCAACCATTTTTGTACCGTATTCAATCGCTTGTTCTGAATGGAAGGTGCCTTGAGATCCAGTAAAGCCTTGGCAAATAACTTTAGTCTCTTTATCGATTAAAATGCTCATTTATTGACCCTCCGCAGCGTCAACCACTTTTTGCGCGGCGTCCGCTAATCCGGTTGCTGCAATAATATTTAATCCGCTATCTGCCAATACTTTTCTACCTTTTTCAGCATTATTCCCTTCAAGCCTCACGACGACAGGTACTTCAACACCGACTTCTTCAACCGCACCAATGATACCTTCGGCGATTAAGTCACATCGAACGATGCCACCAAAAATGTTAACCAGAACCGCTTTAACATTATCGTCTGTTAAGATGATTTTAAAAGCTTCAACCACTCGCTCTTTTGTCGCGCCGCCCCCAACATCAAGGAAATTGGCTGGTGAACCGCCGTGTAAATTAACGATATCCATGGTACCCATCGCTAAACCAGCTCCGTTAACCATACAACCGATATTGCCATCTAAGGCGACGTAATTGAGTTCAAACGAAGCGGCAAGTGCTTCTCGTTCGTCTTCTTGCGATGGATCGTGCATATCACGAAGCTTGGGTTGACGATACATGGCGTTTCCGTCAATCCCAATTTTCGAATCTAAGCAGTGTAAATCGCCCGCTTCTGTGATAACCAATGGGTTAATTTCTAAAAGCGCTAAATCCATATCATGAAATAACTCAGAAAGTTTCATAAAAATATGAGTAAATTGCTTCACTAACTTTCCTTTAAGACCCAATTTAAACGCTAACTCTCGACCTTGGTAAGGTTGTGCGCCCACCAGCGGATCGATGGCGGCTTTATGAATTTTTTCGGGAGTTTCTTCAGCTACTTTTTCAATTTCAACACCGCCTTCGGTTGAAGCCATAAAAACCACTCGACGAGTCGAACGGTCAACGACAGCGCCAAGATAAAGCTCATCGGCGATATCAGTACAATCTTCAACCAGTATTTTTGACACAGGTTGTCCGTTTGCATCCGTTTGATAAGTGACCAAGTTTTTGCCTAGCCATTGTTGAGCGAACTCTTTAGCTTCTTCTTTGGTAGTAATAAGCTTTACACCACCCGCTTTACCGCGTCCACCCGCATGCACCTGAGTTTTTACTACCCATTTATCACCACCGATTTGCCCGCAAGCTTCGAAAGCGGCTTTTGGAGAGTCCACTGCGATACCGCTTGAAACAGGTAAACCATACTCTTTAAAAAGCTGCTTGCCCTGATATTCATGTAAGTTCATGATTTTATGTCCAGATTGATTTAATAAGTAAAAAGATAGTTATTTAAAACTTAAGTTCTAGGTACTAGAATAGTTGAATTTTAGAAATTTTCCTTTAAAAACTTTGAATTATAAATCGGTAGGAGCGGTGTCCCGCTGCGAAACCATATATAACCACCAAAGGATCAAAATTAGATACTATCACTTCGGCCTTTTTCGCGGTGCAGAGGCATGCTCTCACTTAATTAAAGCCCCCGATTAAGCAACATCGAACGAATATGACCAATGGCTTGGGTCGGATTTAAGTTTTTAGGACAAACGCTGACACAGTTCATGATCCCACGACAACGAAATAGGCTGTACGCATCATCTAAATCGTCAAGCCGCGATTCTGTCTCGGTGTCTCGACTATCAATAATAAACCGATAGGCTTGAAGTAATCCCGATGGACCTACAAATTTGTCAGTATTCCACCAAAATGAAGGACAAGCAGTACTGCAACAAGCGCACAGGATACATTCGTATAGACCATCCAGTTTTTCTCTGTCTTTAGGTGACTGTAGATGTTCACGAACGGGTTGCTCATCATCGTTAATTAGGTAAGGTCTGATTTTTTCGTATTGACGATAAAACTGCGTCATGTCTACGACCAAATCGCGGATCACAGGCAAACCGGGTAAGGGTCTTACGCTAATTTTTTTACCTTTCAGAGACGATAAAGATGTGATGCAGGCTAAGGCGTTCTTACCATTAACGTTAACCCCATCGGAACCGCAAACACCTTCACGGCAAGAGCGTCTGAAACCGATAGTGGGATCTTGTGCCTTTAAAAGAATTAAAGCATCCAATAACATCATATCTGAACCGGCTTCTATTTCCAGCTCATAATCCTTCATATAAGGCTTTTTATCAGTATCAGGATCGTATCGATAAATGGAAAATTTCATTTTTTTATCTCTTTTTAATCTTTGTCTTTTAATCTTTCACTCTCTTTCATTCAACAAGAATTAGGGAAAGAGAAAAATATGACTAATAAGTCCTAGCCTTAGGTGGAAATGCTTCGACCGTCAATGGTGACATATTCACAGGTCGCCTATCCATTTCATGAGTTTCCGGATAATATAAACTATGGGTTAACCAGTTTTCATCATCACGCTCAGGAAAGTCTTCTCGACTGTGTGCGCCTCGGCTCTCTTCACGGAAATTAGCGGCTTTTGCAGTCGCTCTGGCAATAGCCATTAAATTTTCTAGTTCCAGACATTCAATGCGCATGGTATTAAACGCTTTTGACTTGTCAGGTAATGCGGCTGATTTTAGTTTTTCAGCAACGGCCTCAAGCTCAACCATGCCTTGTTCCATTGAGTCACCGGTTCTAAAAACACCAAAATGATTTTGCATGATTTGCTGCATTTGTTGTCGAATAGCCACTGGATCTTCGCCTGACTCAGACGCTTCCCACCGATTAATACGAGCGAGGGACGTTTCAATATTTTCGTCCGTATATTCATTTTGTGGCATTCCGCCAGCCAATGAATCTTCAAGGTGCATTCCCGCTGCACGACCAAAAACGACAAGATCAAGTAATGAGTTTCCACCTAGGCGATTAGCGCCGTGAACTGAAACACAAGCCACTTCACCAACCGCATATAGACCATCAACAATATTCTCTTCAGTGCCAGATTTTTTACCTATCACCTGACCAAATTTATTGGTAGGAATGCCACCCATCATATAATGACAAGTCGGAACGACTGGTATGGGCGCTTCGACCGGATCAACATGAGCAAAAGTCTTTGCTAACTCACAAACACCGGGCAACCTTTTGTTCAACGTGTCGGCGCCAAGATGATCTAATTTCAGCATCACATGGTCACCATTAGGCCCGCATCCACGTCCTTCCAGAATTTCCTTAGTCATGGAGCGTGCCACGACATCTCGACTGGCCAAATCTTTGGCGTTAGGCGCATAACGTTCCATAAAACGTTCGCCATCCTTATTAATTAAATATCCACCCTCACCGCGGCAACCCTCGGTCACCAACACGCCGGCACCTGCAATACCAGTAGGATGAAACTGCCACATTTCAATATCTTGTACTGGAATACCTGCTCTTAACGCCATACCAATACCATCGCCAGTATTGATTAACGCATTGGTCGTTGATTGGTATATCCTACCTGCTCCGCCAGTCGCAAACACCGTGGCTCTCGATTTAAACTGAACCAGTTCACCCGTTTCAATGGACATGGCAATGACGCCGCAACATTGGTCATCATCATTCATAACTAGATCAATGGCATACCATTCATTAAAGAAGTTAGTTTTAGCAGCAAGATTTTGTTGATATAAGGTATGCAGTAAAGCGTGCCCGGTTCGATCGGCTGCAGCAGCCGTACGTGCCGCTTGTTCGCCACCAAAATTCAAGGACTGTCCACCAAATGGTCGTTGATAAATTTTACCATTGTCCAATCGTGAAAAAGGGAGGCCCATGTGATCGAGTTCAATCACCGCATCAGGCCCTTGTTGACACATATATTCGATAGCGTCTTGGTCGCCAATATAATCAGATCCTTTAACAGTATCATACATATGCCAGCGCCAATCATCTTCATGGGTGTTACCTAGCGCAACCGTTATTCCTCCTTGTGCTGAAACAGTGTGTGAACGAGTTGGAAACACTTTTGAAATAAGTGCGACTTTTTGACCAGACTTAGCCAACTGTAATGAGGCACGCATTCCCGCGCCACCGCCACCAACGATGACCGCATCAAAGGTTAAAACTGGAACTGTTGAGGCAGTCATTTATAAACTCCACAAAATCTGTGCGCCCCAAAGGAGAAACACAAAACAAGAAATGATGACTAATACTTGGAATATCATACGAATAGCGATTGGCTTCAAATAATCCGTTGAAATGATCCATAATCCGATCCAGGCGTGAAAACACAAAGAAGCAATTGCAAGAAATGAAAATATCTTGAAACCCGTTTGGGCAAATAGAGATTGCCAAACCGAAAATTGAATGTGAGGTGTCGAAAATATGAATGCACCCAAATAAATAACATAAGCGGCAAGAATAACCGCGCTAACCCGTTGGATCATCCAGTCATGCAGACCGCTACGACCTAAACTAGTCACAGAATTTACCATATCCACGCTCCTAATCCGGCCGCTGTCAAGATACCGAGAAAAATGACCCCTTTGGACCCTAAAATGCCGCCTTCGAGCGACTCACCAATTCCAGCATCCATCAACAGATGCCGGATCCCCGCTATAATATGATATGCCAGCATCGAAAGTATTGCCCACAGTACAAACGGGGCGAATCCACCTTGTAACATCACTAAAACTTGATTAAATTCTGCTTGCGAAGAAAGACTCTTCTCAAGGGCCCAAAGACAAAAGGGGACTGCCAAAAATAATAAAACGCCACTAACGCGGTGTAGTATGGAAGACAATGAGGTGATCGGCCACTTTAGAGTCAGCATTGTGGCCAAACTGACGTTACCAGGTCTATTTTTTTTCACGGTATCAATTCTTCTCGATGTTTGTGATATAGAATTATTTTAGGCAAAATTTCGATATTCTGCTAAACTTTTTATAGTTAATTATAGATTTTATCTTTATAAGCTCGGGGCAAATTGTTTTTTCATCCCTCGATAAAATCTGGCGCAATTATAGTAGCCTAAACTACTGAATACAAATGTATTCTTAAATTTCACTGATTGTGATCAACATTGTTCGATTTATGAGCATTTTGAGTAAAAAACCATTTTAATATAATTGACAAATTTTCTATAACTTCTATAGTAGCGCGCTATGTAAATGCCCAATAAGCACATTTACTGGCAAATAGTACCAGTATCATCAAAATACCCAGGAGCGAACAACATGACGGACAAAACCGCCAAACTGACACTACCCAACGGTGAAACTCTCGAATTAGAGATGTATTCACCCACGCTAGGCAATGACGTTATCAATGTTGCTGGCTTAGTAAAGAATGGCTTGTTTACTTATGATCCAGGATTTATGTCTACGGCATCCTGTGAGTCAAAAATTACCTTTATTGATGGTGGTAAAGGGATACTTCTTTATCGTGGTTATCCTATTGATCAATTAGCTAAAGATTGCGATTTTATGGAAGTCTGTTATTTATTACTTAACGGAGAACTTCCAAATGTGGAAGAAAAAAAGGCTTTTCTAGACCGAATTAACAATCACACCATGTTAAATGAGCAACTCACTCATTTTTTTAATGGTTTCCGTCGAGACGCCCATCCGATGGCGATTATGGTAGGAGTCGTTGGTGCTCTATCGGCTTTTTATCATGACTCTCTAGACATTAATAACGAATCTCATCGAGTTAAGAGCGCCTTTCGTTTGCTTGCCAAAGTGCCTACTATTGCGGCGATGTGCTATCGTTACACTATTGGTAAACCTTTTGTTTACCCTAGAAATGAAATGAGCTATGCAGAAAATTTCCTTAATCAGATGTTTTCAATGCCTTCTCACGATGAGAAGCCTGACCCGATATTGGTAAAAGCGATGGATAAAATCTTCACTTTACATGCTGATCATGAGCAAAATTGCTCGACTTCAACAGTTCGATTGGCGGGATCATCTGGTGCGAACCCGTTTGCTTGTATTTCATCAGGCATAGCGTCTTTGTGGGGGCCAGCTCATGGCGGTGCAAACGAAGCCTGCTTAAGAATGCTACATGAAATTGGTGATGTAAGTCGTATTCCTGAATATATTGCTAAAGCAAAAGATAAGACTGATCCATTCCGTCTAATGGGCTTTGGTCACCGGGTTTACAAAAATTTTGACCCAAGAGCCAAAGTCATGCGCGACAGTGCACATGAAGTATTAAAAGCAACCGGCAAAACTGACGATCCCATTTTGAAAGTAGCGATGGAACTTGAACGGATCGCTTTGGAAGATCCTTATTTCGTCGAAAAGAAACTTTATCCAAACGTTGACTTCTATTCAGGTATCATTTTAAGCGCGATTGGTATACCCATGAATATGTTTACTGTTATTTTTGCATTGGCAAGAACCGTAGGCTGGGTATCTCACTGGACAGAAATGATTGCAGAGCCTACTCAAAAAATTGGCCGTCCACGTCAACTCTATACCGGAGAAAAGCAAAGAGATGTTGAAGATATCGATCAACGATAAATTCTAGTTGAAAGTTGTAAGAAAATACTAAAAAAGGTGCCCTTCATAGCACCTTTTTTGTTTGCCTCTATTTTAGAGCTAAGAATAAGACTTCAATCTTCCTCAAAATTGAGAGAGATTTGTACGATTTTACGCATAAACTCCCTTTCTTTTCTAAACCGTTTTTTAAGGTCTTCCATCTCTCTTTCAAGTTGATGTATTCTGACATCCATTGGTGTTGCGTTTGCAGGTAAAGTTGCATCCGTTTTTAAAGCCATTTTTTTTGTTGATGTAGAATCTTTACCTACATAGTTTTCAGCATTGATTTCTTCGGTAACCAGTTTAACAATTTCACCATCAATTCTGGTTTTTTCTTCAAGGAATCCATAAAGTAATAAACGATCACACGTTGTATTAATCACTCGGGGAACACCTTCACTAAAATCAAAAATCAACTGAAAAGCTTCAGCCGTAAATGAAGGATTCTTGTCCCAGTCTACTTTTCCTAAGCGATGTTCAATATAAGCTTGAGTTTCTTCACCGTCCAGATGTGACAAATGATAGGAAGCCGTCACTCGTTGACGAACCTGTTCCAACACTGGTGCTCTTAAGTGTTCTCTGAATTCCGTTTGCCCTAACAGAAAAATCTGCAACATAGTCTTGCCATTGTCAACAATATTTGAAAGCATTCTTAACTCTTCAATGGTTTCAAAAGGTAAGTTTTGCGCCTCATCAACCACCAACATACATCGTTTCCCATCACGGTTTCTGGATTTGAAGAAGTTTTCCAGATTTTTCAAAAGTGAGGATTTTTTATTATCTTTGTGAGCGAGACCAAAAGCAGCGGCGACCATTCTTAGAATGTCAGTTGAATTTAACTGTGTGTTAATCAACTCAGCGGCAACCACATCGTCTTTACCCTCAAGAGAGGCAAAAAGCGTTCGCACCAAGGTGCTTTTACCGGTACCAACATCACCAGTAACAACGATAAAACCTTCGCCTTGAGAAAGACCGTATTTTAAATAAGCTAAAGCGCGTTTGTGGGTACTACTACCAAAGAAAAAGAAAGGATCTGGTGCAAGCTGAAATGGCTTGCCCGACAACTTATAATAAGACTCGTACATTATATTTCCTTGTTATAACAACCGTTTTTTATTCCAAATACCTGTAATAGATATTTATTCTAGATATCTGTAATAGAAACCTCTTTTCAACGGGCTCTATGTTGCCATTGTACCGATAGTTTAGAATAATTTCATCCTAAAAAACATCTATAATGGTTAATTATTGGCCTTTTATTGGTTAAAAAACAATACTTTATTGAAATCTGCTCTTATCGAGTCAAGGTTGATTAAACTTTCGATGCTAAATGTGATCATCCTCGTTAAAACGATTGAGTTTAGAGCGTTCTAAATCGAACACAGCAATAATCCTAGAAAAATGGTCCCGCCGTCTACAGAGCAAAGAATGTTCATTAGATAGATGAGTCACTTTTTCAACAGAGTTCATTTATTATCAGTTTCTTGAGCGGTATATTGCTCTATCTGACTTTAATATCAAAGTAATTATCACTAATATGACCACATTATCGTTATTTATTCTATCAGCCCAATAAATAGGCTGGATGTACGAGCGGTTCGAGGTTAGAATTCTTGTCAAATTTTGTCACTGGATAAGTTTGAGGTAAATAATGAGTCAATATTGGCCAATATCTGCATTGTTGGATGGACAGTCATCAGCAGGAAGTCAGGTAATCGTAAAAGGTTGGGTAAGAACCAGAAAAGATTCAAAAGCAGGATTTTCGTTTATCAATTTACACGATGGCTCCTGTTTTAGTCCTATCCAGATAATCGCCCCAGCAGAACTTGATAATTATACCTCAGAAATTCTATTGGCAACTACCGGAGCCTCACTGGTGGTAACCGGTGAACTGGTCGAATCTCAAGGCAAAGGCCAATCTTTTGAGATCCATGCATCGACCATAGAAGTACTGGGATTAGTGGACGATCCGGCCAGTTATCCGATCCAGCCAAAACCCCATACGATGGAATACTTGCGTACTGTGGCACATTTAAGGCCAAGAACCAACGCAATTGGAGCCGTGACACGTGTTAGAAACTGTCTCGCGCAAGCGACTCATCGCTTCTTGCATGGGGAAGGATTTAACTGGATCCACACGCCGATAATTACCGCCAACGATTGCGAAGGCGCGGGAGAAATGTTTCGCGTTAGTACCCTAGATCAAAATAACCTTCCTCGACTGGATAACGGTCAAATCGACTATTCAAAAGATTTTTTTGGAAAAGAATCCTTTTTGACGGTTTCTGGACAGCTCAACGTTGAAGCCTATTGCCTTGCGATGTCTAAGGTCTACACTTTTGGGCCAACTTTTCGAGCCGAAAAATCAAATACTACCCGCCATTTAGCGGAGTTTTGGATGGTTGAACCAGAAATAGCTTTTGCTGACTTGCATGATAACGCCAATGTAGCAGAAGCCATGATGCAATATATTTTTAAGGCGGTGCTAGATGAGCGAGGCGACGATATCGCTTTTTTCAATCAAAGGGTTGATAAAACGGTGATCGAACGTTTAGAAAGCGTTGTTAACAATGATTTTGAGCGTATGGAATATACAGAAGCCGTCAAAATATTGGAAAACTGTGGTAAAAAGTTTGAATTCCCGGTTCGCTGGGGAACCGATCTTCAATCCGAACATGAACGATATTTAGCGGAAGAAAAAGTAGGTCGCCCCATTATCTTGATGAATTACCCAAAAGATATTAAAGCTTTTTACATGCGTATGAATGATGATGAAAAAACCGTTGCGGCAATGGATATTCTCGCTCCTGGTATCGGTGAATTAGTCGGTGGTAGTCAACGTGAAGAGAGGCTAGACGTATTTGATGCACGTCTTGAGCAAATGGAGTTAAATAAAGAAGATTACTGGTGGTATAGAGATTTGAGAAAGTTTGGTACCGTGCCACACGCCGGTTTTGGACTTGGATTTGAACGAGCGGTATTATATGCCACTGGAATGCAAAATATTCGCGACGTGATCCCTTTCCCACGAGTGCCTAACAGTGCCGATTTTTAAGGCATTGGAAATAAAATCATTGCCAAACTAATTAATGACAAATCAGTGTTAAAGCTGGAGAAATTTGTAAGCGACATTGCCTACAAATCATCAACCACTGCCATAATCGCATCTAAACATGAGGCTCCCAGATTCTGACACCTTTCTGGTGACCAGCCTTGTTCTTTATGTGGCGTTTCAACAGTGTCTTTAAAGGGCATTTCCAGCGTCATAGACAAGCAATCAAATTCTTCAGCAATAAAATTGGTACAGACTGTCATATTGGCCGTATTGGGGGGCTCGATGTCATAACCAATTTTTGTTTGAAAATCGGGGTTTACTAGTTTTAATCGTTGGCTAAAATCAGATTGAAGATTAGCCAGCCGCTCGCTCCAACTTTTGATCCCTTCCGCACCTGCGATAAAGTTATAAGGTAGGCCTTCATCTCCATGTACATCCAAACAAAAATCAACTCCGATTTTTTTCATCATTTGAATCACCAGATAAACTTCTGGACTCCGTTTCATGCTAGGTTCTAACCATTCCCGATTAAGATTTGCGCCAACGGCATTGGTTCGCAAATGTCCTCTTCGACTACCATCGGGGTTCATGTTGGGAGTGATATAGAAAATCGCTTTTTTTAGCAAAGCCTGTGCAACGGCATCGGTATCATCTAAAAGACGAGAGATAAATCCCTCTGCCCACCAAGAGGCTTGAGTTTCACCAGGATGCTGTCTACCATGGATCCAGAGTTTTTTCTTTTCCTCACTTGGTTCTCCGATGATCAATTGATCGATATCCTGGCCATCTAAACTCTGTCCCAAAACATTTAAATTAACCAACGGATGAACCAATAGATCAGCAATAAAGTCTGCATGTCTTTGCATGGTATACGGGGCAAAATAAGCATAATAAATGGCTTGTTGTTCGGGTTGATGTTTAATCGTCAATACGCCATTGACATATTCAGTAGGAACTCGAAACCAAAACACCCGATCGTAAGATGCAACCGCCTGATAATCATCCCATCCATCAAGGTATGCAGCGCCAGCAGCATTGTTGATTTTAAACTGGCAATCATGTCCAAGTACACCGGTTGCCCGGAAATAGAACCATTGATAAAAATGGCTTTGATGATCTTTATTGATTTCCAGCTGGATATCATCAGCCCTTTGACAATTGATACAATGGATGTTCCCACTTTCAAATTCACTATTAATATTTATTGTCATTCTTTACTCTCCTTGCAAGCGATAAACAACACCATCGGCTGTTGGTTGGTGCTTAAAATGGTAAACATTTAAAACAAAATCAGAATGTAAGTTCTCGATAGAAAGCTGGCCATTCCGCCAAGGTTGATCTACCGTTGATTCTGAAAATCGAAATCATTTCATCTATTTATAACTTTAAAAAACACTATGCTAACAATTTATCTATTGGCTAACAAACGGTATCTGGCATATTATGGCAGCATACGAGTCAATCAATGGACAATTGAATGAAAACTGACCAAAGGATCGATTTACGAAGCGATACCGTGACTCTGCCGAGCAATGAAATGCGCAAAGCAATGATGTCTATGGTGAAGATCCGATGGTCTATCGGTTCCAAGATCTAGCTGGGTCGGTTGTCTCCTGTTTTAAACAGCTCTTCAATCAATAGAATTAATTTATGAACAAAGATAAAAGACAAAAAATATTCGAAAAACTGCGTCAACAAAATCCCAATCCCAAAACCGAGTTGAAATATACTTCTCCTTTTGAACTTTTGATATCGGTCATTTTGTCGGCACAAGCGACCGACGTAAGTGTTAACAAGGCCACCAGAAAACTCTATCCGGTGGCGAACACGCCCAAACAAATATACGCACTTGGAATTGATGGCTTAAAAGAGTATATCAAAACCATCGGCCTTTTTAATTCCAAAGCCAACAACGTCATTAAAACTTGTAAAATATTAACCGATGAACATGATTCTATAGTGCCAGAAACCAGAGAAGCGTTAGAGGCATTACCCGGAGTAGGTAGAAAAACGGCAAATGTTGTTTTAAATACGGCTTTTGGCCAACCAACCATGGCCGTTGATACACATATTTTCCGGGTTTCTAATCGAACAGGACTCGCCAAGGGCAAAGATGTCGTGGAAGTTGAAAAGCGCTTAGTTAAATTGGTTCCAGATGAATTTATGATGGATGCCCATCATTGGCTTATTTTACATGGTCGCTATACCTGTGTTGCACGGACACCTCGATGTGGTTCCTGTGTTATTGAAGAGCTTTGTGAGTTTAAGAAAAAAATGGGGAATTAGCGAGCGTTATGTTTTATTAGCGTTAATTTTTTTGCATTTTAACATCTCCGCAACAGTAATAAAGGAACCAAAAATGAAAACTCGATCATCCTTAGAAATTTTACTTTCCATTTGTCGTTGAGCATTAAAAACACTTTGTGCTGTGTAAACTTGTTTTTCATTCGTTATATTTCGGTAATTTTTCAAAAGATTTTTTGCCGTTTCAGCCCGCTCTAAGGGTAAATCGACGAAATACCATTCATCAATCACTTCATCCATTATCGACAAGTAATCGCCAATGGCTTTGTCAGCCATTAATCCACAAATCGCAATTTTTTTACCAACCTGATTTTTTTCGAGTTTTTTAATCTGAGTAACAAGGTTTTTGGCAGCCTGAACATTATGCCCAACATCAAGGATCATCAAAGGTCTATTTGAAATTTTTTGAAATCGGCCTTTGATCTGAATGTGACTAATCACCTCCGCTAAATCAAGACGAAAAAACTCATCTGGAAATATCGCTTCGAAGGCCCGGATCGCTAACATCAAATTTTGTAATAATAACCGATGCGGATTAATAGAATCATCGGAAACTAAATCGAAAAGTGGCTTGTAGCGATCTCCTTTTGAATCGTTAATTTCAATTAAGGTCAATTCGCGACAATATTCAGGTCGAGCGTTCAAAATCAAGTCAAAACTTTGGGGGTCGCCGACAAAATTATCAATCCCTTTTCTGCAGATCCCGGATTTTTCAAAAGCAATATCCTGCAAACGATTACCCAACCAAAACTGATGGTCAAAATCAATCGTCGTAATAATAGTAGCGTCTGGCTCAACCATATTGACGGCATCCAACCGCCCTCCTAAACCGACCTCCAAAACAACCAATTCCAGAAAAGCCTGCTTAAATACCAATAGGGCAACCAAGGTGGTAAATTCGAAAAAGGTGAGCGCTAGTTTTTCTCTCGCCCGGTCAATTATTTCAAATGCTTGTTGTAATATTTGATCGGAAACATCCTTTCCATTTATCCGGATCCGTTCATTAAATTTTAGTAAATGAGGCGAGGTGTAACAACCTATCTTAAGATCAGCTCCCAATGCTAAAGATTCTAAAGTCGCTACGCAACTTCCTTTACCGTTAGTGCCGCCGACAATAATAATTTTAGCGGTTTGATTTATTAAATTGAGTTTATGGGCTACTTGGGTAATTCTTTCCAATCCTAATTCGATTTCATTGGGATGAAAAGACTCGATTTTTGTGATCCACTGAGCAAGCGTCTTTTTATTGTGAGTCATAATTTTTTTTTGCTGGATGACTTCAATTGATTATTCTAAGTTTAATTAATTTTTTTCGAAATACACAAAAAAGCGCCCGTTTGGCGCTTTTATTGTTTATCTAATTACCGACAATACTACCCGACAAAAACCTTATTTTGTACGGGTATTGTTACCATGGCAGCGGATTTTTTAAAATCCTCAATCTCATTGAAATTTAAATAACGATAAATCTCATCGCTCATGGTATCCAGTTCTGCGGCATAGCTCATATATTCCTCGACCGTTGGCAATTGACCCACAATTGCAGCAACCGCAGCTAATTCTGCTGATGCCAAATAAACGTTAGCACCATCACCCAATCGATTCGGAAAGTTTCTGGTGGAGGTCGAAACAACCGTTGAATTAGCGGCAACCCGTGCCTGATTGCCCATACAAAGCGAACAGCCAGGCATCTCAGTTCTTGCACCAGCCGATGCAAAAATATTGTAATAACCTTCTTGCATTAATTGATGCTCATCCATTTTAGTCGGTGGTGCAATCCACAATCGAGTGGGGATAGCGCTGGTTTTCTCCAATAGCTTTCCAGCAGCGCGATAATGGCCGATATTGGTCATGCAACTACCGATGAAAACTTCATCGATTTGAGTTCCTTGAACATCCGATAATAATTTCACGTCATCAGGATCATTGGGACAAGCTAAAATCGGCTCTTTGATTTCATTTAAATCAATTTCAATCACCGATGCATATTCTGCATCCGCATCGGCTGATAATAACTCAGGATTAGCCAACCATTTTTGCATATTTTCGATACGGCGGCTAATGGTTCTTGCATCACCGTAACCTTCTTTAATCATCCATTTAAGCATGATGATATTGGAATTTAGGTATTCAATGATAGGGGCTTTATCTAGCTTAATTGAGCAACCTGCAGCGCTCCGCTCCGCTGCGGCATCGGATAATTCAAAAGCTTGTTCAACTTTTAAATCGGGCAGTCCTTCAATTTCTAAAATACGACCGGAAAAGATATTTTTCTTACCTTCTTTTTCGACAGTCAATAAACCTTCCTGGATCGCCGCATAGGGAATGGCATTGACTAAATCTCTTAAGGTCACTCCGGGCTGTATATCCCCTTTAAATCGAACTAAAACTGATTCAGGCATATCCAGAGGCATTACCCCGGTTGCCGCTGCAAATGCGACCAGACCAGAACCCGCTGGAAAGGAAATTCCAATCGGGAAACGAGTATGGGAATCACCACCGGTACCAACGGTATCAGGCAATAACATTCGATTGAGCCAACTATGTATGATGCCGTCTCTAGGACGTAGCGAAACACCGCCGCGAGTCATAATAAAATCAGGCAACGTGTGCTGAGTATCAATATCGATTGGCTTTGGATAAGCGGCAGTATGACAAAAAGACTGCATGGTCAAATCCGCCGAAAATCCGAGACAGGCTAAATCCTTTAATTCATCACGAGTCATAGGACCCGTCGTATCTTGTGAGCCAACGGTGGTCATTTTAGGTTCGCAGTACTGCCCTGCTCTCACACCTTCCAAGCCGCATGCTTTTCCAACCATCTTTTGCGCTAAAGTAAAGCCTTTATTAGATTCTACCACTGGAGCTGGTTGACGGAATAAATCGCTTGTCTCTAAACTTAAAAAGTCTCTCGCTCTGGCGGTTAACCCGCGACCGATGATTAACGGAATTCGCCCGCCCGCTTGCACTTCGTCTAAAAGCACATCGGTTTTGAGTTCAAAATCAGCGATCACTTCACCTGCTTTTTCGATTTTTCCGGCATAAGGATAAATGTCAATGACATCCCCCATTTCCATCTTGGAAACATCCACTTCAACGGGCAACGCACCGGCATCTTCCATAGTGTTAAAGAAAATAGGTGCTATTTTTCCACCTAAACAAAAACCGCCATCTCTTTTGTTCGGAATATGAGGAATATCATCCCCCATTAACCACAAAACTGAATTAGTCGCCGATTTACGAGATGATCCTGTCCCAACTACGTCACCTACATAAACAACCGGATGGCCTTTCTCTTTAAGTTTTTCAATCACGTTCAACGGATCGCCTTCTAAACCCGGCTTTGGGTTTTTAAGCATCGCCAAGGCATGTAATGGAATATCGGGGCGCGACCAAGCATCTTGCGCCGGAGAAAGATCATCGGTATTGGTTTCACCTGGTACCATAAAAACCGTTAAAGTAATTTTTTCGGCTAACGCGTCTCGGTTAGTAAACCACTCAGCATCAGCCCAACTTTGAATAACAGCGCTAGCAATCGCATTACCAGCTTTAGCCTTATCAGCAACATCATGAAATGCATCAAACATTAACAAAGTGTGCTTTAGTTGCTCACCAGCCAACTCAGCTAAATCAGAATGATCCAAGAGATCAACCAATGTTTTAATATTATAGCCACCCAACATAGTGCCTAACAATTTAACGGCATGTCGTTGGTCGATAATCGGTGAATGGGCTTCTCCCTTAGCAATCGCCGACAAAAACCCAGCTTTAACATAGGCCGCTTGATCAACACCAGCCGGAACTCGATTAGTGATTAAGTCAAGAATAAAATCTTCCTCCCCAGTCGGTGGTTTTTTAAGCAATTCAACCAGATCGTCCATTTGATCGACTGAAATGGGTTGGGGGACAATTCCTTGTTCGGCTCTTTCTTGTACATGATTTCGGTAGGCTTGTAACACGCTAGAGATCCTCGTTATGGATGGTTCGAGACAGAATATGCTTGATTGCTATAGAGTTTCAACAACCCACAAAATCAGCTCGTTCGTTAATGCTCGTTAATTTATGCTCGTTAATAAATTAGAATAGTTCAGATGGGCGAGATTATACAGTTAATTGACAAAATAATAAATCCGAGAATACTCTCAATGAGTGTTAAATTAATGACTTAGATCCATTTATCATAAAGATTGGTCACTGATTCAGCGAGTGGCTAATTTAAGCTGGATCGTTACAAAGATTTATACTTTAATCTCAATAGGATCCCCAGACGATAGTCCATTAACCTACCTGTTCTTTGACAGGTCTTTTCTTGATATTCGCTACACAGCTTTGACCTAATCAACGAGCCGCAATTTTGGTGTACTTTATTGGTTGATTGCCATTTCGTTATTTTCTAGTACTTGTCTTTTGCAGTCTGAGACTAGAAATATTTAGTTAAACCTCAATATCGATTGAGTGTTTTACATTGGTAGAATTTTTTTCTAAATCATCCGTTGAACGGTGATTTTTCGACGAATTCCGCTCACTTATTTTTTTTTCATACTTATCTCGAGATTCTTCAGACAGGTCGATCAAATCAGATACCTTCCTGCTGGGCGTGATTGGCTCGCTAGGCTTTACATCAAGTTTTTTCTTGATTTGGGTCCTGTCTACAGTTGGTTTACTGATTTCTCCAATATTCATCTTATATACCCGTTATCTCAAAATGCAGGCTCCAGCCAAACTATAAGCGACCATATTTCATAACAAAGAAAATGCTAACTTAAAGTCTTGCCTTCGAGCGGTGCCTTGTTCAGGCTTTTTAGCCGAGTACTGGAACCTGCATTTTGAGGTAGCACGGATATAAAACCTTCAATATTCAATATTAACTTTTTGAAAAAAAACATCTTTACATGCTTGTTATCGGCCATTGAACGGTCAAAATTAGCAATCATCCTAGGATCATAATAATAAATTAAAAATAACTGCTATACTTTTTTTTATCCGCCTTTTAATTCGAGTTTAAATGCCAGCGATAAGCGGATATAACACTAATCAGTCGTTTTATATTTTTGGCAAAAGGATCGTTTAAATGAAAGACAAAATTAGTAAAATAAACAAAAAGAGAAGCGAAAACATCTATCTACCCAAACAGGTTTGCCTGCTTCCTATCAGTGAAAGACCCTTTTTCCCCCCACAAACCCTTCCTATTCTGATGAATCAAGAAGATTGGCAGCAAACGATCGAATTCATTAATGACGAACATAAAAACGTTACCGGTCTGGTACTAGTCAAAAACACTAAACCTGAAGATTCAAAACCTGAAGAGTTCTATAAAGTAGGTACACTAGTTAAAATCCACCATCCGGTGCTAACTTCAGGTAAAGTGCAGTTTATTGCCGAAGGTGTGCAACGATTTCGCATCAAAAAATGGCTCAGTAAAGAAGCTCCATATTTAGTTGAAGTTGAGTATCCGACTGAACCGAAATATAAAGAGTCCGATGAAATCAAAGCTTATGCGATGGCAATCATCAATACCTTAAAAGAATTAATGCCATTAAATCCGCTTTACAGCGAAGAACTCAAATTCTTTTTAAATCGATTTAATCCTAATGAACCTTCACAATTGGCAGATTTTGCCGCCAGCGTTACGACAGCCCCCCGTCATGATCTCCAAGACGTACTGGAAACCGTACACCTGAAAAAACGTATGGAACGGGTATTGGTTTTAATCAAAAAAGAACTCGAAGTTGCTGAAATGCAAAAAGATATTCAGGATCAGGTAGAAGACACCTTAACTCAACATCAGCGCCATTTCTTTCTTAAAGAGCAATTAAAAGCGATCCAAAAAGAGCTGGGAATTGCCAAAGATGATAAAACCGCTGATATGGAAAGGTTCCAAAAGAATATTCGTGCTAAAAATCTTTCGGAAGTGGCTATTACAAAATTCAATGACGAGCTGGACAAGTTATCAGTACTTGAATCAGGTTCACCAGAATATGCCGTCACACGAAATTATCTGGATGTATTCTCTCGACTACCATGGGGAATTTATAGCAAAGATAACATGAGTTTACGTTCAGCCAAAAAATCTCTCAATAAAGAACATTCGGCCTTAGGTGACGTTAAAAATCGAATCGTTGAGTTTATGGCACTTGGTGTACTTAAAGGCGAGATCTCGGGATCGATAATACTGCTAGTCGGCCCCCCCGGAGTCGGAAAAACCTCAATCGGCCGTTCAATCGCTACAGCACTAAGGCGAAAATTTTATCGTTTTTCCCTAGGTGGTATGCGAGATGAAGCTGAAATTAAGGGCCACCGAAAAACTTATATCGGTGCTATGCCCGGTAAAATAGTCCAAGCTTTTATCGAAACCGGTACGTCCAATCCCGTCATTATGTTAGACGAAATTGACAAGCTTGGTTCTAGTTATCAAGGTGATCCTTCTTCGGCATTGCTTGAGGTATTAGATCCTGAGCAAAATAATCAATTCCTAGATCATTACCTCGACGTACGATTCGATTTATCCAAAGTGCTATTTATCTGTACCGCCAACCAGTTAGATACCATTCCAAGAGCACTTTTAGACCGAATGGAAACCATTCGGCTTTCAGGCTATATTGCCGAAGAAAAATTGCAAATTGCCAAGGATCACTTATGGCCAAAATTACTGGACAAAGCCGGTATCGCAAAATCAAAGCTTAACTTAGCTGATTCTGCACTTAAGGCCATCATAGATGGTTACGCCAGAGAAGCAGGCGTCCGCCATTTAGACAAATTATTGGCCAAAATCATACGCAAATCAGCGGTTAGCTTAATTAATAATAAAAACCAAAATATACGGGTTAACAAAGCTAACTTATTCAAATATCTCGGTATGCCCCATTTTGGCAAAGGATCCCATTTGACCGGAGTCGGCATCACCAAGGGACTCGCTTGGACATCGCTTGGCGGAGTGACCCTTAATATTGAAGCAGCCAAAATTCACGATAGCGGAAGAGGTTTTAAATTAACCGGACAGTTGGGCAACGTCATGAAAGAGTCGGCTCAGATTGCATACAGTTATATCGCGGCTAACCTCGTTAAATATGGTGCTCAAGAAGAGTGTTTGGATAAATCAAGTATTCACCTACATGTACCCGAAGGTGCAACACCAAAAGATGGACCTAGTGCGGGCATTACTATGGCAAGCGCTTTGCTTTCGTTGGTACTCAACAAAAAGATTAAATCCAAATATGCCATGACAGGTGAAATGACACTCACCGGTTCAGTCTTGGCGGTGGGTGGTATACGTGAAAAGGTCATCGCGGCTAAACGGGAAGGGATCAATAACTTATTATTGCCTGAATCAGTAAAAGCGACTTACGACAAACTACCAGCCCATGTTACCAAAGGGCTTAAGGTGCAATTTGTCAGTCATTTTGATCAGGTGAAAAAGATACTATTTGGCTAGGTCAATCCAGCGCCGTAAAAATACTTTCTCTAATGTCTTCTAAACTACCAACCCCCGCAACTTTCACATAAGACGGCGCTTTATTTTCACCGGAGTCGGCCCAACTTGAATAATAGTCAACCAAAGGTTTGGTCTGTGAATGATAAACGCCTAATCGCTGCTTAACCGTTTCTTCTTTATCATCGTCACGCTGAATTAAATCTTCACCGGTTTCATCATCTTTACCTTCGACTTTTGGTGGATTGTATTGAATATGATAAGTTCGCCCCGAAGCCATATGCATACGACGACCTGCCATGCGTTGTACAATTTCGCTGTCATGGACGTCGATTTCTACAACAAAATCTACATCGATATTATTTTCTTTCATTGCATCAGCCTGAGGGATTGTTCTAGGAAAACCATCCAATAAGTAACCATTTACACAGTCAGATTGAGTCACTCGCTCTTTAACCAGTCCAATGATTATCTGATCAGAAACCAGTCCACCAGCATCCATTACTTTTTTAGCTTCTAAACCTAGCGGTGTACCCGCTTTTACCGCAGCACGTAGCATATCCCCTGTCGAAATTTGTGGAATATCATATTTAGATGTTAAGAATTGAGCTTGTGTGCCTTTGCCAGCGCCTGGTGCGCCTAGAAGGATAATTCGCATGGATGTTCTCCGGATCTTGCCTATATCAGGCAGCTTATATTAGATGTGGCTAATTTTTGATGTGGTTAATTTTAGTATATAACCGCTATTATAGATAGATTTGTGTCTTGGTTAAACCATTATCCTAGAATAGCCTTAATCGCGGTGGTCTAACCACAAACTTATTGATTTACGTTAACGTAAAGGTAACCTATAATACTCTGATGAATAAAATAAACCCAAAAACTTACTCAATTAGTGAGCTTTCAAAAGAGTTCGAGATAACGCCACGCTCGATCCGCCACTACGAACAAGAACAACTCATATTGCCTAAACGATCTGGCTCTCAACGAATTTACACAAAAGGTGATCGAGTCAGACTACAATTAATATTACGAGGTAAAAGGATCGGTTTTTCACTAGCCGAAATCAGAGAGATCATGACCATGTACGACTCCCCTTGTGGTGAGCAAAAACAAACAGAACTGTTACTAGGCAAAATTGAACAGCGACGTATTGCATTAAATCAACAGCAAAAAGACATAGAAACGATGTTGGTGGAACTTAGCCAACTGGAAAATCGACTAATTAAGTAAAGAGGCCGTTATGACTAGAGGTTTGAACTTCAATCTTGGGGAAACCACGGATATGATCCGTGATACCGTTAGGGCGTTTGCGACCAAAGAAATTGCTCCCATTGCCGAGCAAGTGGATCGGGATAATGAATTTCCAAATCACCTCTGGAAAAAATTGGGCGATATGGGTTTGTTAGGAATGACAGTGGAAGAGCAATACGGTGGTTCTGAACTGGGATATCTTGAACATGTCGTGGCGATGGAAGAGATAAGTCGCGCATCTGCAAGTATCGGCCTCAGCTATGGTGCCCATTCTAATCTGTGTTTAAACCAGATGAGAAAAAACGGAACAGAAGAACAAAAACAAAAATATCTACCCAAACTTTGCAGCGGTGAACACGTTGGCGCATTGGCCATGAGTGAACCCGGCTCCGGTTCAGATGTGGTCAGCATGTCTTTAAAAGCAGAAGATAAGGATGACTACTACCTACTTAACGGAAACAAAATGTGGATCACTAACGGACCTGATGCTAACGTATTAATTGTATATGCCAAAACAGACAAAAACGCCGGTTCAAGAGGTATCACCGCTTTTATTATCGAAAAAGAATTTGAAGGTTTCTCAACTGCACAAAAACTCGATAAACTAGGCATGCGTGGTTCCAATACCTGTGAACTGGTTTTTGAAGATTGCAAAGTCCCTAAAGAAAATATCCTAGGCGGTTTGAATCGGGGTGTCGCTGTTTTAATGAGCGGACTAGACTATGAAAGAGTGGTCTTGTCTGGCGGCTCCACCGGGATAATGCAAGCTTGCATGGATATTGTTTTGCCTTACATTCATGAAAGAAAACAATTTGGCAAAGCCATCGGTGAATTCCAATTAATGCAGGGCAAGCTAGCCGATATGTATACAACGATGAACGCGACAAAATCATACGTATATAACGTTGCTCAAGCTTGTGATCGAGGCGAAACAACTCGTAAGGATGCCGCTGGAGTGATTCTTTATGCTGCCGAAAAAGCCACTCAAATGGCCTTAGAAGCGATCCAATGTTTGGGTGGCAATGGCTATATCAATGAATTTGCTAGTGGCCGGTTATTGCGAGATGCCAAACTGTATGAAATTGGCGCCGGAACGTCTGAAATCAGAAGAATGTTAATTGGTCGTGAATTATTTAATGAAACAGCTTAAAACAAATACCAATGACCCCCCGCTTGATCGCATAAATGGGGCTAAAATATAACGACTCAATCATATCGTTAGAAAATTTAAATCAAAGATTAACAAACCAAGGAAAAATCATGTTACAAGATCCAATCGTCATCGTCGGTATGGCAAGAACTCCAATGGGCGGCTTTATGGGCGACCTAGCCGGGGTCAAAACCACCGAGTTGGGATCGGTCGCCATAAAAGCAGCTGTAGAACGCTCAGGTGTTGAACCTACCGATATAGAAGAAGTCATTATGGGCTGCGTACTACCAGCGGCACTTGGTCAAGCGCCCGCTCGTCAAGCAGCGCTCGGCGCAAACTTACCTCTATCCACTGGTTGTACTACGATTAATAAAGTGTGTGGTTCCGGGATGAAATCCATCATGTTTGCCAACGATTTATTAACCGCTGGAACCAATCATGTCATGGTTGCAGGCGGAATGGAAAGTATGAGCAACGCACCACATATGTTACCTAAAGCTCGCAGCGGCTATCGGTTCGGCCATGGTACATTATTAGATCATATGGCCTTTGACGGTTTAGAAGATGCGTACGAAGGTAAAGCCATGGGTTTTTTTGCTGAAGATTGTGCTGAACGATATTCGTTTAGTCGGGAGCAACAAGATGCATTTGCCATCGGTTCACTGGCAAAATCAAAACAAGCGATTGAAGATGGTTCTTTTGATTCAGAAGTCACACCAGTGACCATTAAAACTCGTAAAGGTGAAATAACAGTAGAACATGACGAACAACCTTTAAAAGCTCGTCCCGACAAAATTCCGACATTACGTCCAGCGTTCAAAAAAGATGGAACCGTTACAGCCGCTAATGCCAGCTCTATTTCAGATGGCGCTGCGGCGGTAGTGTTAATGCGTCAATCGGAAGCCCAAAAACGCGGCTTAAATCCGTTGGCAAGAATAATCGGCCATAGCACTCATGCCCGAAAGCCTGCTGAATTTACGATTGCGCCAGTTACCGCAATGAAAACCTTATTAAATAAAGTAGACTGGACGGTTGACGATGTGGATTTATTTGAAATCAACGAAGCTTTTGCCGTTGTCACCATGGCGGCCATTAAAGAGCTGGCGCTAGACGAATCTAAAGTCAATGTTCACGGCGGTGCTTGTGCGTTAGGTCATCCTATCGGAACCAGTGGAACCCGCATTGTGGTTACTTTGATTGCAGCACTACAAAAATACGGTAAAACAAAAGGGGTCGCTTCACTTTGTATCGGTGGCGGTGAGGCGACTGCGATGGCGATTGAGCTGGTTTAACCGCTACGAGTTACGATAAAAGATAAAAGATAAAAGATAAAAGATAAAAGATAAAAGACTGTTCACCACAGAGAACACAGAGAAAAGAAAAACAATCATAGTTTGTGAAAAGCTAGCGACTCGATAGCTTTTAGATTTTTTCTCCGTATTCTCTGCACCTCTGTGGTAGGAAATGTTTTAACTTTGATTTTAAATATTTATAGAGAATGACCATGTTTTTAAGTGAAGAAGAAACAATGATCCAGGATGCTGCCCGTCAATACGTACAGGAAAAAATAGCCCCCTTTTCAGCCGAATGGGATCGTAACAAAACCTTTCCAACAGATGCGCTAAAAGGCCTCGGTGAATTAGGCTTTTATGGGATGCTGGTTCCAGAGCAATGGAACGGTTGTGAAATAGGTTATTTTTCTGCGGCGTTAGTGCTTGAAGAAATTGCCGCTGGTGACGCTTCTTGCTCAACGATTATAAGCGTAACCAACTCTGTTGGTTGTATGCCAATAGTCAATTTTGGTAGCGATGCTCAAAAGGAAAAATTTCTTAAACCATTAGCGGCCGGTGAGCAACTAGGCGCTTTTTGTTTGACCGAACCACATGCCGGTTCCGATGCTTCCGATTTAAGAACCAAAGCAAAATTAATGGATGATGAATATGTGATCAATGGTGTCAAACAATTTATCACATCAGGAAAAAATGGTGATATTGCCATTGTGTTCGCGGTAACAGATCCCGGCGCGGGCAAAAAAGGAATATCGGCTTTTATTGTGCCAACCAATACTCCCGGTTATACCGTATCAAACATTGAACACAAAATGGGACAACACGCATCCGATACCGCACAAATAGTTTTTGAAAATTGTAAAATACCAAAAGAAAATTTATTGGGTAAAGAAGGTGAAGGATATAAGATCGCTCTTTCCGGTTTGGAAGGCGGCCGAATGGGGATAGCCGCTCAATGTGTCGGTATAGCCAGAGCCGCATTAGAAGCAGCAAAACAATACGCCTCAGAAAGAGAAGCTTTCGGAAAACCGATCCACCAACACCAAGCGGTTGGATTTAAAATAGCCGACATGGCCACTCAACTGGATGCGGCCCGATTAATGGTGCATCGCGCAGCGCGTTTAAAAGATGCGAACAAACCTTGTTTAAAAGAAGCGTCCATGGCAAAACTTTTTGCCTCAGAAACGGCAGAAAAAATATGCTCCGATGCGATTCAGATTTTTGGTGGTTACGGTTATTTAAAGGACTTTCCTGTGGAGCGCTATTACCGGGATGTCCGAATTTGCCAGATTTACGAAGGAACCAGTGAAGTTCAAAAACTAGTGATCAGTCGCTCGGTAATGAGCGAGCTTTAAAGTAAATAACAAAGTAACGCTTAATGGAAAAATAAATGCCCTCCATAAAAACTAAACTTAATCCCAAAAGCCAGGAATTTTCTGTCAACGCAGAAGCCATGCAATCACTGCTCGACGATTTAAATGACAAGATGAGCGTGATTGCTGAAGGCGGTGGAAAAGAGCGCCAAGACAAACATTTGAGTCGAGGAAAATTATTACCCCGAGAACGCATCAGACAACTGCTCGACGTCGGTTCACCTTTTTTGGAATTATCACAATTCGCAGCATTTAATATGTATGACAATCAGGTGCCATCGGCAGGGATCATCACCGGCATCGGTCGAGTCAATGGCCAGGAATGTATCATTGTAGTCAATGACGCCACAGTAAAAGGTGGAACCTACTTTCCCGAAACCATAAAGAAACATTTGAGAGCACAGGAAATTGCAGAACAAAATCATTTGCCTTGTATTTATCTGGTTGATTCCGGTGGTGCCAACCTCCCCCAACAAGATCAAGTTTTTCCTGATAGAGATCACTTTGGCCGGATTTTTTTTAATCAGGCTAACATGTCAGCTAAAGGTATTGCTCAAATAGCAGTGGTGATGGGAAGTTGTACCGCGGGCGGCGCTTATGTTCCTGCGATGGCTGATGAAAGCATTATTGTCAAACAACAGGGCACCATATTTTTAGCGGGCCCTCCTTTGGTCAAAGCCGCGACCGGTGAGGAAGTCAGCGCAGAAGATCTTGGTGGTGCTGATGTGCATTGTAAAAATTCCGGTGTGACTGATCATTACGCTGTTGATGATAAACATGCACTCAGCATTACTCGAACCATTATTTCTCATATCAATAAACAGAAATACCAGCCTTGGAATATCAAAAAACCAGTTAAACCACTTTACCCTAAAGAAGATTTATATGGAGTAATTCCCACTGATCCTCGCAAGCCTTTCGATATCAGAGAAATTATTGCACGAGTGGTCGACGGCAGCGAATTGGATGAATTTAAATCTTTGTACGGCACAACTCTTATTTGTGGTTTTGCCAGAATTCATGGTTATCCAGTTGGCATCATCGCAAACAATGGAATTTTATTTTCCGAATCGGCATTAAAGGGCGCTCATTTTATTGAATTGTGCTGTCAAAGAAATATTCCCTTGGTGTTTCTCCAAAATATCACCGGTTTTATGGTCGGCCGAAAATATGAAAATAGCGGTATCGCTAAAAATGGCGCCAAAATGGTGATGGCTGTTGCTTGTGCAAAAGTCCCCAAATTTACGGTTATAGTGGGCGGAAGTTTTGGCGCTGGAAATTACGGAATGTGTGGCCGTGCTTATAGCCCACGATTCTTGTGGATGTGGCCGAACGCCCGAATTTCGGTAATGGGTGGTGAACAAGCTGCCAACGTTTTAGCTCAAGTTAAACGTGATAATTTTGATCGTAAGGGCATAGATTGGCCGGAGGAGGATGAAGCAAATTTCAAAGCCCCCATTAAAGAAATGTATGAAACTCAGGGTCATCCCTATTATGCTAGTGCCAGATTATGGGACGATGGGATCATCGATCCGACTGATACCCGACAGGTATTAGGGCTGGGATTATCGGCTAGCTTAAATGCGCCAAGTGAAGAGACTCAATTTGGTGTGTTTAGAATGTAAAATATTTTTATCTTTTAGCCATTCATCGATTATTAATAGGAAATAACATGTCCAAGGAAAAATTAAATCCAAGTATCATTGTGAATAAAGACAAAAATGGAGTAGCGAGGATCACTCTAAATCGACCCGAACTTCACAATACGTTTGACGACTACGTCATTAAAGAACTAACCAATGCTATCGACCAAATCACACAAGATGAAAGGATTAGAATTTTGGTTTTAGATGCAACAGGAAAGAGCTTCTCAGCAGGCGCGGATCTTAACTGGATGAAACGAATGGCTGGCTACAGTTGGGAAGAAAACTACCAAGACTCGCTCAAACTCGCAGGGTTAATGCAAGCGTTACATGATTGCGAAAAAACGACCATCGCGATAGTACAAGGTACGGCTATGGGCGGCGGTGTTGGTTTGATCGCTTGTTGCGACATAGCACTTGCCAGTGATAAATCAATTTTTTGTTTATCTGAAGTAAAACTTGGCTTAATCCCTTCCGTGATTAGCCCCTATATTGTCAAAGCTATCGGAGAGAGAAATAGCAAACGATATTTTGCAACCGCCGAAAAATTTGATGCACATGAAGCGAAAAACATCCAACTGATCCACAAAATTATATCGCATGAAACACTTGCTGAGCAGTCACAAGATTATATAAACCGAATTTTGGCCAATGGCCCCCACGCGATGATTCAAAGTAAACGCCTAGTAAACTATGTTTATAACCAACCTATTAATGAAGACCTAGTACGCGAAACGGCGCAAAGGATCGCCGATATCAGGGCAACCAGTGAAGGCAAAGAAGGTGTTTCAGCTTTTTTGGAAAAACGCCTTGCAGATTGGAATGCAAGCAGTAAGAACGAATTCTAGGTTCAAATAAGCAACTATTTTAAGCAACTATTTTTAGTAGTGATAGATTTTAGGAAAATAGCGTAATGGCTAATCTCAAAATAAACAAAATTTTAATCGCCAATCGTGGCGAAATCGCCTGTCGGATCATCCGTACAGCGCAACGAATGGGGATCGAATGTGTGGCGATTTATTCCGATGCCGATTGTAATGCTCAACATGTACAATTAGCCAATGAGGCTTGGTATATAGGTGGCTCTGCCGCTAAAGATAGTTATTTAAAAGCTGATAAAATTCTGCATATCGCAAAGTCATCTCACGCCAACGCAATCCATCCAGGTTACGGATTTCTTGCAGAAAATGCAGAGTTTGCCAATGCTTGTGCACTTAACAATATTATTTTTATCGGACCGCCTAAAGAGGCTATTTTAGCCATGGGTTCAAAAAGTGAAGCAAAAAATATTATGACTCAAGCCAAAGTGCCACTAGTAAAAGGCTACCATGGAGACGATCAAACCGAATCATTACTCCAGTCAAAAGCGGGCTATATTGGTTATCCTATTCTGATTAAAGCGACGGCTGGTGGTGGTGGTAAAGGCATGCGAGTCGTTAAAAAATCAGCTGGATTTATTGACTCTCTTAACTCGTGTAAGAGAGAAGCTTTATCATCCTTTGGCGATGATAGAGTTTTAATTGAAAAATATTTAACCAAACCACGTCATGTAGAGATCCAGATATTCGCTGATAATGACGGCAATACAGTGCATTTATTTGAGAGAGATTGTAGCGTACAAAGGCGGCATCAAAAAGTAATAGAAGAAGCCCCTGCCCCGGGACTCCCGGAAAAAACTCGACAGAAAATGGGGCTAGTTGCCATGACTGCTGCCAAAGCCATCGGCTATCGTGGTGCTGGAACCGTTGAGTTTTTATACGATGAAGACGGTTCTTTTTATTTTATGGAAATGAATACCCGCCTACAGGTTGAACACCCGGTCACTGAAATGATTACAGGGCTAGATTTAGTCGAATGGCAAATCATCGTAGCCAACGGTATGCCGCTGCCACTTAAGCAAAATGAGTTAACCATTAATGGCCACGCCTTTGAAGCCAGAATTTATGCCGAAGACCCAAACAACGACTTTCTTCCTACCACAGGAAAAATTAGTTATATGGACCTACCACCATTGAGCGAGTATGTGCGAGTCGATTCTGGAATTATTTCCGGTGATCGTGTTAGTATTTATTACGATCCGATGATTGCAAAATTAATTGTCTGGGATAAAGATCGTGCTGCCGCTTTGGCTCGTTTACGTGGTGCTCTAGCCTGTTTTCATGTTGCTGGTATAACCACAAATATTGAATTTTTGCATCAATTGGCAAGCAATGACTCTTTTAACCAAGCCGATATCGATACCCATTTTCTAGACAAACATGGCGAAGAATTGTGTGATATCAGCACTAATATCACTGCCGAAATTCTTGCCGCCGCTGGCTTAACCGTTATGTTAGAGCAATCGAAAAAATCAGAAGATATGGGGGGGGATCAATATTCCCCTTGGAATGAAAAATCCGGTTGGCGGCTCAATGAAGACAATCACCATTTAATCGAATTTTTGCATGGTGGTAATCTATTTAGTGTGACCGCTCATTTTCGAGATACCGTCCTATCGAAACACAAAAATTTTCTATTTGAAATTGACGATAAAGAATATCAGGTTAGCGGATTTTTGAAGGCTAACAAAATTCATCTCAATATTGACGGCCACCAATTAACCATCAGTAGTGCAAGAAATGGCAACCAATTGGTTTTGTTTAAGAACGCTTCCCATTGGGCACTCGAAATAAAAGATAATAGTCTTGCCGATCTCGGACAAGAAGAACAAGCGAATTTAACCGCGCCGATGCCCGGGACTATTATTGATGTATTCGTTACTGCGGGTGAAGGTGTTGAAGCAGGTCAAGACTTGATGGTTATGGAAGCAATGAAAATGGAGCATACTATTAAAGCTCACAAGAACATGATTGTCAGTGAAGTTTTGTATACGGTTGGTGATTTGGTTGATGAAGGTGCCGAGCTAATCCGCTTTGAGGAAGAATAGCCGTGCCAAATCTAAACCCATTTCCAGATAAAGTAAAAATAGTCGAAGTCGGTGTACGAGACGGCCTTCAAAACGAACCAAACCCAGTACCCACCGAAGTAAAAATAGAACTGATTAAAAAACTGGTGGCCAGTGGCTTATCCGTCATCGAAGCAACCAGTTTTGTCTCTCCTAAATGGGTACCACAATTAGCTGATCATAGCCAACTGATGGCACAATTAGCTAATTCCCATTTCACTGAAAGTCATAAAACAAAATTTCCAGTCCTCACTCCTAATATTAAAGGGTTCGAAAATGCCATAATGGCTGGTGCCCAAGAGGTCGCTGTTTTTACCGCCGCATCAGAAAGCTTTTCACAGAAAAATATTCATTGTTCCATAGAGCAAAGTATTCAGCGATTTCAATCGATTTTTGTTCGAGCTAAAGCATTAAATATACCTGTAAGGGGTTATGTTTCTTGTGTTCTTGGCTGTCCTTATGAAGGGAAAATTGCGGCTCACAACGTTGCGCTTGTCACTGAAAGATTATACCAAAACGGATGTTATGAAATTTCTTTAGGCGACACCATTGGTGTGGGTACACCCGATCAAACAAACAAGCTTTTAGATCAGGTTAGCAAAGTGGTTCCAATGGAAAAATTGGCTGTTCATTTTCATGATACCTATGGCCAAGCACTAGCCAATATCTATACCGCCTTGCAAAGGGGGATTTCCAATATTGATTCATCAGTCGCTGGATTAGGCGGATGTCCATACGCAAAAGGGGCTTCAGGCAATGTTGCGACTGAAGATGTGGTCTATCTATTAAATGGGCTATCGATTAAATCCGGAGTTGATTTGGATAAACTCGTTGATGCCGGTGATTATATCAGTCAGTTTCTTAAACGAGATAATGGATCAAAAGTCGCTCGCGCGATATTATCAAATAGAAAATCTTGAATTTTATTTTCACACTTTTTTTTTGAGGGGGGGCATTCCCTCGAAATTAACCTTAGGCCAAAAATTTAGCCATTGATAGAACCATACATAAGCCTCTCCATAGCTTTCTTATCGTGATATCGAATATAACGGAGTATCCAAGATACATCGATTTGTTCTGTTGCATACGCTAAGTTACGAGATCGAATAAATAATCTAACGTGATCAATAAATCGATTTAATTTGTGGTTTACATGAATGGGTATATCTTCCATAGCCTATTCTCCTTTTAGCCAAAAGCACTACTTGTTAAAATAGTGCTTGAAAAGATTCAATACAAGTTTTCGACGATATATTGATGAAAACAAAGGAACCGTTCCTTCTTTTATCTAACTGCATGCACTGTACACTGTTAACTTGTTGATAGTTAAGACGTATTTATAACAAGTCAAACATCTACAGATTAAACCATTTCCAGAAAACAAAGGAATGATTACTCGTTTGATTTTTTACAAACCTAAACATTCGACTGAAAAGATAGATATTTAGTCACTTTTTACGTATATTGGACATTCGAATGAAAAAAACTAAATCTATTGATAGTGCAGATGCTATATGTGCAAGAGAAATGAATGGGGTCAGTTTGTTGTGCCGAGGAATGACTATGGCTGCAATTATCAATAAAGGTACGGTATTAGTTAGGTTACCTTATAGTGAATTTTTATATGGAATTTCTACGGACGGTAAGGAGTACGGTAGATAATGGGAATATTAGTTATAGCGGTTTTACTAGGTTTAATACCTGCAATGGTAGCGCAATCTAAAGGGAAGTCATTTGGACTTTGGTGGTTTTACGGAGCAATGCTTTTTATTATTGCATTACCTCATGCACTTATTATGTCTGCTGACAAAAAATCAGTTGAAGAAAAACAAATTTCGGAAGGGATGAAAAAATGCCCGTATTGTGCTGAGCTTGTTAAGCAAGAGGCTATTGTTTGCAGGTACTGTAGTAAAGACCTGGTGCAAAGTAGTACCTAACAAGGGTTTTCAAGTCGGACAAATTACAGTTGGCTTTTTGTTCATGCCTCACTTATTTTAGCCAACTGCAATTTGCCGCTTAAAACGGCGTTAGGTAACAAATGGAGTTTGGTGTGAAATTTAAATATAAGTTAATAAGTTCTATTTTAGGTGTTTGTTTATCGCTTCCTACACATGTATTTGCTCATTCTGGTGGAACCAATAGTGATGGATGCCATAACGATAATATAAATGGTGGCTATCATTGTCATGATTCCAAAAGTTCCAGTTCTGGCGGTGGTGGTGAAATTATATTAGCAGTTTTAGTTGTAGGAGCGGCATACTGGTATTACTCTACTCTAGAACCCAACTCGAAGAATAATTATAAACTTGATCAGCCAGACAAATTAAAAGATCGGTTTAAGTTTTCATTTGCACCTACGTCAATGACAGATCTTGATGGTGTAAGTCTTCAAATGTCTTATGCGTTCTAGTTACCTAATCGGGTAGCCGGAGGTATCTAACCTCCAGCCCCCACACCACCCTGCATGCG
>CAYVSL010000026.1:0-41408 GCA_964454125.1 uncultured Kangiella sp. | reverse complement strand
TGGCCGAAAGGAGAAATATGCAGATCACCTTTTTTACGTACTATCTCAAATCGATTGGGATGAATTATCTGATATTAAGAAAATTCCCTGTAAGATCAAAACTGAATTAAAAGAACTGCATGAATCTTTGAATAGTATTTTAACTCAAATTGACCGTATTAAAATAAATGATAAAGCTTGTCCTGAATGTGCGCTAATTATGAATGGTTGTTGCGTTGCGTGAATAAGGATTGTGATGTCGAAATGGTGGTCTAGTGAACCAAAATAACAACTGAGAGAATCAAATATTTTTTCTCACAATTATCATTGATAAATAAAAGGGATATATAAAATGAATAGAACAGGCATAATACTCTTGCTAATAGTCATTATTCTTTCGGTCGTATGTACGGCAGGTTATATAAAGTAACTAGCGCTTGTTCAAAATTAGTGTCAATTATCGTGATTGGTAGGTTGGTTGGAAAAATCTGTTTATACGCTTGATCGAGATCCTGAAATGACCCATAGATTATTCTATGGGTAAGGTTGTTTTGCCAGCCAAACAACAAATTTGGGATCTTTGGATATCATCTGAACTTTCTCAAAATATTGGTTAAGCATTGGATTGTATTTTAAATGTCGATTGGCCACTATTCTTAATTCACCCTTAGAATTCAATTTTTTTGCAGACTCCTTAAACATGCGATTTGCAATTGACAGAGTTTGTACATTTTGTTGATGGAAAGGGGGGTTACATAAAATATGGTCATAGTTATTGTTTGGTAATCCATCTAACACATCGGTTACTTTTATAAAGGGGATGTTGCCTGTATTTTCTTGAAACGTTCTTTTTGCTGATTCAACAGCGAGGCAAGATTCATCGGTGAAAGTTACTTCTAGTTGCGGGTTTTGTTTGGCGGCGTAAACTCCTAAAACACCTGTGCCACAGCCAAGGTCAATTAATTTTTGATGAGGTTTTGTTTCTGGCATATATTGCAGTAAAATTCTGGAACCTCTATCTAGGCTATCTCTGGAAAAAACACCAGGTAATCCAATGATGTTAAGCCCGAATTGTTTTATTTTATAGCGACTAGCAAAATTGATAGGATGGTTTTTTTTAGGAATCCCATCCGATTTTTTATTAACTTGTGTAAAAATTAACCGAGCTTTCTTCTTAGCAAGCGAGGTTGTCGTTTGACCAATGATTGATTCAAATAGATTTAGATTGGATTTATGAATTTCCTTGGTCATTCCAGCGGACAATATTTTCGTGTCTGAATGAATAAAAGGTAAAAGGCTTCTTAATTGAAAATTTAATAAACTATTGTGTTTTGGAATACGAACTATCACCCAATCAAATTTAATATATTCTGGCAGTATTTGATCACACTGATTTATATGCTGCAATGAATCATCAAGAGAGTTTAATGTGATGTTTTTTTGTATGGCCGTTTTAGAAAGATAAGAATCGGTCCAATAAAAAGGTCGGAACTGGCTTAAGCTGCAGCTGAGTGCGCCGAATTGATCATTAATGATAAGGATTTTATCGTTTTGATTGAGCGAATTGTCATCTATCCATTCGATCAAATATTCATCGGCCGCGTTCCAAGCCTTGAGCGTTTGATCTTTGGTGGTCGGAAATCTTTGTAATGTTAGATCTTCGATAGGGAGTAGTGATTTAAGCATAGGAATGCTTAGAATCCCGAGCTTTGATTATCATCATCTTCATCATCATCAAAACCCGATTTCGATTTATCGTAATTATCTGGAATTTTAAAATCCTTGGATTTTAATAACGTCATCATTCCACCAATGATAAAAAGTAATACTAAAACTATAATAAGGATAGCTGCCCACATATTATTGTTGCTACTCCAGACTGTTTGTAGTGATATCTGCCGGACAAATATTTAGAAAATATTGAGTTTTATAATTCTCAAAATGTTCGCTAATAAATATTCTTGATTTAATATCACTTTGATTGAGTGTTTTAAGGCATTGCTCGAAAGGAAAGGTGCTTAATATTTGTTTGCTAGTTTTTATGTGAGAAATATGCCAAGCTTCCGCAGATACACCTTGTTGGTAATTCAGATAAGGTCTGAAAAAACCGTACTTCGGGAGGTTCCTATTCAGCCAGTGATTGAGTTCTACGCAAACGCCTTTTGGCGAAAATTCATCAGGAATAAGTTCTACTTTATGACCCTCTTTTATTGCTTTTTTAGAAAAAATATCAAGATCCGTTCCCCAATGATGGCGACTCATTCCAGGTAGAGCTGACCATAAGCTGATAGCTTTGTATTTTTCCATATTGGACATTTGAGTAATATTAAGTGGGCGTCCATGGCGGGAAAAAACAGGTCGATAGCCCCGCCATTTATCATTCCAGATTGATAGTTGCTGTTCAAAGGAGCGGTAGCTGCTGACGATTGAGATTTCGACATTGTCATTCCTGGCAGCCAATAATAGTCGACTGAGGTCCGACTGGATCGATTTGGCGATACGATATTTTTGAGAGTTTGGCTGATGGTTATCTGAATGTTGGCATTCAATCAGGTGTTGTTGCTCAAGTCCGATGGATTGTTGCCAGCTTAAATTCATTTTGAAACTGTCAATAAGTTGATGAGTATCTGGTAATAAATATCAGATAGTTGATCCAAATCTTTCACGCTTACAAATTCATTCACCTGATGAATACTGCTGTTGATAGGTCCCAGCTCGACAATCTGTGCGCCAGTTTTTGCAATAAATCGACCATCAGAAGTTCCACCGCTGGTTTGTTTAGAAGTTTCAATTCCGCAGACTTTTCTAATGGCATCACTGGTCGCATTAATCAGTTCGGGAGATTCTGTAATAAAAGGTTCGCCATTAAGTTTCCATTCTAAATCAGAATTTTTACAGTGCTTGTTTACAAATGCAGTCATTCGATCACGTAATTCTAATGGGGTAAATACTGTTGAAAAACGAAAATTAAATTCAATGTCAATTTCACCAGGAATGACATTACTCGCTTCACCCGCTTTAATATTGGTTATCTGCAAACTTGTGGGAGGGAAATTTTTGTTGCCTTTATCCCACTCTATTTTTGTGACTTCTTCCATAAAATACGCTGCGGTATGAATAGCGTTTTCAGCTAGATGAGGATAGGCAACATGTCCTTGAATACCATGAATTTTTAGCCAGCCCGTTAATGAACCACGCCTTCCAATTTTGATCACGTCACCAAGCTTTGTTGTTGATGAAGGTTCGCCAACTAATGCATAATCGATCCTCTGTTTTCTTTTTTGTAACTCTTTGATAACTTTGACGGTGCCATTTATAAAAGGTCCTTCCTCATCGCTGGTAATTAGAAAAGCGATACAGCCGTTATGCTCAGGAAAATCCTGGATAAATCGATTGGTTGCGCTTATCATTGCAGCAATAGAGCCTTTCATATCTGCTGCGCCGCGTCCAAAAAGAACACCATCCTTTATAGTTGGTTCGAACGGAGGCGTATCCCATTTATCCAAATTGCCGGCAGGGACTACGTCCGTATGGCCTGCAAATAGGAATACCGGTTCTGAATTGTTTTGATTGTTTGAGTTTCTGATAGCCCAAAGATTTTTGGTGTCAGCAAAATTCATCTCTTCAAAAATAAATTGCGAGTCTTTGAGTAATTCTTGAATAAGTATTTGGCAATCTGCATCTTCGGGAGTCACAGATTTCCGAGCGATAAGGGTTTTGGCGATATCTAAAGTATTATTCTTCATTGAGTTGTTCGTACGCTTTTTTAGAGAAAAAGCTCATTCCAGTCATCGGGTTTAAATCCAACCGACCAAAATGTGCCATTAAATATTAGCGGGCGCTTAACCACGGTAGGATGGTTTTGAATTAATTTAATAACCTCGATTTGTCCGTCAAGTATTTTGTCTTCGGCAGGGATTTTTTTCCAGGTTAATCCTCTCTTATTGATTAATTTATCCTTATTGACTTGCTCCAGCCATTCAATAATAAGCGCGTCATCCAAAACTTCTTTTTTTAGATCGTGAAACTCACAATCAATTTGTTTTTCGGCCAGCCATTTTATGGACTTTCGGACGGTATCACAATTTTTAATACCGTACATATGGATATTAGAGGACATATTTTTTCCTTTGTAAAATGATAAAGCCTGAAAGCTGGAGCTTTCACTCAAATTGACCTTTATAGCAAACGTCCTTAATCCTAGAGAAATCAGTTGAAGCGCAAGATAGTACTCTTTCCACGACTTCAACTGATTATTCTGGGTTAATTTATTCTATCAATCCATTCTCAGTAAATCATTGATGGATGTTTTTGAACGAGTTTTCTCATCAACCTGTTTTACAATAACAGCACAATATAAATGACAGGAGCCATCAGCCGAGGGTAAACTACCTGAAACGACTACCGAACCGGCAGGCACTTTACCATAGGTTACTTCACCGGTCGCGCGATTAAATATTTTTGTGCTCTGACCAATAAAGACCCCCATTGATATGACCGATCCTTTTTCAACGATGACGCCTTCGACAATTTCACTTCTTGCGCCGATAAAACAATTATCTTCAATTATTGTAGGACTGGCTTGTAAGGGTTCCAATACACCACCAATTCCAACGCCGCCGGATAGGTGAACATTTTTTCCGATTTGTGCACAGGAGCCGACCGTTGCCCAAGTATCAACCATTGTACCTTCGTCAATGTAGGCTCCAATATTAACGTAACTTGGCATTAACACGACATTTTTATTAATAAAACAACCATTTCTTACAATCGCTTGAGGGACGACCCGAACACCCATCTGGTTAAATTCCTGTTCAGTGGTATTGGTATATTTTAATGGCACCTTGTCAAAATAACAGGTGTGTCCAGCATCTATTTTTTGATTGTCTCTAATTCTAAAAGACAAAAGCACGGCTTTTTTTGCCCATTCGTTAACTTGCCAACCTTGCTCGGTCGGTTCGGCGACTCTTAAGCCACCATTGTCGAGTTTTTTAAGGGTTTGTGTGATCGCTGAAAAAACCTCTGGTGAAACATTATCGGGTTGAATTTGTTGGCGGTTTTCAAATGCCTGTTCAATTATTGATTGTAAATCACTCATTATTATTAAGCCCTTTATTTAAACATCATATTTATATTTTGTTGGTTAATTGCCTTTTGATCGCTTGCTTGATATCGTTTTGATTTTGTGGATCATCTATTGCGCTATTATCTTTGTGGCTGATGATAAAGGTATCTTCCACTTTCTCTCCTAGCGTGGTAATGCGCGCATCATGCAGTCTGACATTACATTGTTTAAATGCTTGAGCTAAAAGTGCGAGTAGTCCCGGTTGATCTCTGGCAATAATATCAAGGCGAGTATAATGGCTGTACTCGTCCTTAGAAAATACTATTTCGGTATTAACATTAAAATGTTTGAATTGGCGAGGCATTCGTCTCTGAATGGCAATACTACTTGAATCTAGTGCTTTAATGTTTTGTTTTATGGCTTTTTCAAGCCGTCTTTGCTCCGCCTGAGTGATAATGGGTTTACCGGTATTATCTAAGGTAAAAAAACTATCGTAGCAATAACCATTGGCATCCGTATAAATGCTCGCCCCCTGAACATTCAAACCTTGTTGAGCAAGGGTTGCAGTCAGGCTGGCGAATAGGTCGTCCACGTCTTTGCTATAAACAAAAATCTCACTACCGCCACCATCGCGTCTTTTTCGGATGGCTACCACGGTTTCTGCAATGCTATTTTCTGAATCGTTTGTTTTGGATGGAATTGCTTCAATACCCATTTGATTTAAAATCGACTTGCTGTGCCAAGAAATTGTTTCGGCTGGAATTTTCATGAAGTAGGCGACATCCAGATGTTGCCAATAGAATTCCACCTTGTCGACTGAGAAACCATCTTCAGTTAATATTTCAAGCGCAATTTTTTTGGTTTTTTCCCACGAATCTAACTTTCTATTTTGTTCATGTTTCAAGTAGGCAAGCGTGGCTACCGCCAACTCTTTTAATAGAGAATCTTTCCATGAATTCCAGAGAGAGTGACTGGTCGCGCGTATATCTGCAACAGTTAGTATATACAATAATTCCAATCGCTGTGGCGTCGCGACGATATCGCCAAAATTTTTAATGACTTGAGGATCGGAAGTATCGCGTTTTTGAGCGGTGAGGCTCATTATTAGGTGATTAGCTACTAACCAGCTGATTGTTTCACTATCTTCTGCATTCATTTTATGTTTTTTGCAAAAAATTAGCACTTCTTGAGCGCCAATTTCACTATGGTCGCCTCCTTGGCCCTTGCCGATATCGTGAAACAGTCCCGCTAGATAGATCAGTTCAGGTTTTTCTAGTTTATTCATTATTTCATAACATAATGGATAGCATTTTTTTGCATCATCTTGGGTAAATTCGGTCAGGTTTTTCAACAAAAAAAGTGTGTGCTCATCCACTGTATAGCTATGAAACATGTCATATTGCATTTGTCCGCTGATGTTCTGAAAAGCGGGAAGATAGTCTGATAATATTCCGCTTCTTTTCATTAAAAACATGGCTTTTGAATTGGTATGTTTAATGTGCCAGAACTGCAGGAAAAGTTTTTGGTTGGTTGCAATTTTTCGGAATTTTGGTGTGATATTATTTCTTGCTGCTCTGATTGCTCGTAAAGTCGGTGCGGTGATCCCTTTGATGTTCGGGTTTTTTGCCACAAAATGAAATATTTTGAGCAAGCTGCTTGGTTGGGAATCAAAAATCTTAGTGTCAATAGCATCGATCCGTTGGTTAATGATTTGAAAATCAGCGTCAATTTTTTTAGAATTTTTTGTAAAACCACTACCGGGTAAATCTTCTTCGATGGACTGCAACAAAATGTCGCTAATATTCCTAATCACTAAAACACTTCGATAATATCGCTTCATCATTTTTTCAACGGCGAGCAGGTTTTCGTTGTCTTTAAAACCCATTAGATCAGCCGTGTCTTTTTGGAAATCAAATAGCAGACGATCTTCCGCTTTTCCGCTTATTAGGTGAAGTGCAAATCGTACCTTCCAGATAAATAATTGGCACTTGACTAAGGTATAATATTCCTTTTTGGTGATCACATTTTGTTTGATTAGTTGAAATAGTGATTTTGGATAGTAGCGGCGTTGAGCAACCCACGCTATTAGCTGGATATCTCTTAACCCGCCTGGGCTAGATTTTACATTGGGCTCCAAGTCATAGGAGGATCCATCAAATTTTTTATAACGTTCTTTTTGTTCTTTGGTTTTTGCATCGAAAAATTTTCTTGCATTCCATATCTTATCCGGCGCTGTCAGATTTTTCATTTGCTTAAACGGCTCTTCACAACCGCAAAGTAAACGGGATTCCATCAAGTTGGTGACTACGGAAATATCCTGTTTGGCCAACTTAACGCATTGTTTGAGAGTACGAGTTGCATGGCCAATGGTCAATCCTGTATCCCAAAGCAATGTAATAAAATTGCTAAGTTTAGTGGCTTGTTCTGGATCGGTTGAGTCTTCGGCAAGGATCAATAGATCGATGTCTGAAAAAGGATGAAGTTCCCCGCGACCATATCCGCCCACCGCAATTAACGAGAAGGTATTAGTAATCTGTAAATGTTGCCACAGATTAAAAAGTAATGTGTCGATATGGTTTGAACGAGTCATAACCAGTTCTCGAACATTAATGCCCTGAGAAAATCCTTGATTAAGATATTGGCTCGAACTAGCTTCAAACACTTTTAGTTGTTTAAGCAGGTCGTTTGTAGGGTCGATCTTGAATTCGAATTCCAAACTTTCAGCACTCATGTTTGATAAAGCAGAATAGGGTTGTAAAAGTCATCATCGCCAATTTATACCATGCCAACTAGATGACTTCATCGGGTCTTTTCGTTAAGACTTCAACACCCGTTGAGGTAACCAATAACGTGTGCTCCCATTGTGCCGACAGACTTTTATCTTTAGTCACAACCGTCCATTCATCCTTTAATACTCTGGAATGCCTTTTACCGGCGTTGATCATCGGCTCAATAGTAAAAATCATGCCTTCTTCTAGTATTGGTCCGGTTCCTTTTTTGCCGTAGTGTAAAACTTGGGGATCTTCGTGGAATCCTTCGCCTATACCGTGGCCGCAGTATTCCTGGACGACACTAAAGCGTGCAGCGTGGGCATGTTTTTCTATGGCGTGACCAATATCGCCTAAATGTATACCGGGTTTAACCATTTTTATCGCTAGATACAAACATTGTTGAGCGTTACTGACTAGCCGCTCGGCAAGAATTGATTTTTTGCCGATAAAAAACATTGCTGAGCTATCTCCATGAAAACCATCTTTGATTACCGTGATATCGATATTAATAATATCGCCGTCTTTGAGTTTTTTGTCGGTGGGAATACCGTGGCAAATAACATGGTTGAGCGATGTACAAATGGATTTTGGGAAACCATGATAATCAAGTGGCGCGGGGATAGCCTTTTGCTCGTTAACGATGTAGTCGTGACAAACTTGATTGAGTTTCTCGGTCGTCACACCTTTTTTGACATAAGGTTTGATCATTTCGAGTACTTCCATTGTCAATCGACCAGCGACCCGCATCTTTTCGATTTGTTCTGGCGTTTTGATAATTATGGACATCTTATATACCTGTGTCTGAGGCTACCCTGATAGGTAACCCTAGAAAAATCAGTTGAAGCATGAGAAATAGCGCCAAGTCTACAGTGCGCCTAGCTATGTAAACTCTGGTCTAGCACTCTTTACCACGACTTCAACTGATTATTTTAGGGTAACGATCAGTGCCTGTATCAATTTAGTTCAGTTTAAAGCCAGTATTTTACGTGAAATGACAAGGATTGAACAATACAATAATTGTGTGTATTTTTCCGGGCCAAGATACGGTTTTTCATTTGAAAAGAGATCAAATTTAAATGAATACTATCGACCTGATAGTATTCTGCGATTATAATTTCAAAAAATTCTGTGGGAAACCTGTTGAACCTAGAAAAATTAGTTGAAGCACTCTTTTTACGACTTCAACTGATTGTTCGAGGTTGAAGATCACTTTACAAGAAGTTTAAAAAATAAAAGTTGCCTACTTGTATAAGTAGGTGTAGGATGAGTAGTAGAAATGCAAGCAAGTAAACACAATTACCCCTGCGATTAAGTTGTTCAATTGTTAAACACTTAATCAGAGAAACATTAAATTAATAAGCAAAAATTAAGTGGAGAAGATAATGGACGATAATCGTAAACAAGCACTCACAGCTGCGTTAAGTCAAATAGAACGTCAATTCGGTAAAGGCTCTGTGATGCGCATGGGAGAGGTTCAGGCGCAAAAAATGGATACAATTTCTACAGGTTCTCTGGGTCTAGATATCGCGCTAGGAATAGGTGGTCTTCCCAAAGGACGAGTCGTTGAAATTTATGGACCAGAATCATCCGGTAAAACAACGATGACTTTACAAGTGATATCTCAATGCCAAAAAAATGGAGGCACTGCGGCTTTTATCGATGCTGAACATGCACTCGATCCCATTTATGCCGAAGCTCTAGGCGTAGATCTTGATAACCTATTAGTTTCTCAGCCGGATACCGGCGAACAAGCACTAGAGATATGTGACATGTTGGTTCGCTCTGGAGCCGTTGATTTGGTGGTTATTGATTCAGTGGCTGCATTAACCCCTAAGGCCGAAATTGAAGGTGATATGGGCGATTCTCATATGGGTTTGCAAGCGCGCTTGATGTCGCAAGCTTTGCGTAAATTAACGGGTAATATTAAGCGAACCAATTGCATGGTGATTTTCATCAATCAGATCCGAATGAAGATTGGTGTAATGTTTGGTTCACCAGAAACAACGACTGGCGGTAATGCTCTCAAATTTTACGCATCAGTAAGGTTGGATATTCGTCGAATAGGTGCGGTTAAGCAGGGTGATGAAATTGTCGGTAATGAAACCCGAGTTAAGGTCGTTAAAAATAAAGTAGCCCCTCCCTTTAAACAAGCTGAATTTCAGATTTTATATGGTAAAGGGACGTCAAAAATGGGTGAAATCATTGATTTAGGAGTTAAACAGGGAATTGTAGACAAGGCTGGGGCTTGGTACAGCTATAATGGCGATAGAATTGGTCAGGGTAAAGCGAAAGTTGCGGATTTTTTAACCGCTAATCCAAGGATCGCCGATGATATTGAAAAACGTATTCGTGCAGAGTTATTACCATCAAATGAGGAGACCAATAACAAAAAAGAAGAAGTTAGTCAATAATCTTGAAAAAAATCAGTTGAAGCACGAGCAATTTTGTCAGCCCGAAGCGCACTTGGCTATGCCCTTTTCCACTACGTCATGTAGGCCGCGGGATAGCACTCTTTCCACGAATCCAATTGATTATTTTAGGATAATCACTTGTGCATTTGGATCAGAAGGGGCCTTTGGCCTCTTTTTTGTTAATAAAAAGCTTCTTCACCGAGTAATGGGGTCAAAAAATGTTATCATTTAAAAAATACGTACATTTCTGTTTTAGGCTAAATATTAAAATTGATTGAATCATCAATAGGATTGGAGTAGAGAATGATCAGGGTACAAGTTAAAATTCTAATGGCAGGCCTGTTTATGCTGTTATCGGCGTGTAAAATTGGCCCACCAGTGACCTCTGATTATGATATCAGTTTTGATTATTCTAAACTCCGAACTTACGCATGGGTTGTTCAAAAGGAACCTATAAAGGTAAGCACTTTGGAAAATCGGCGGCAAATCAATGCAATAGAAACTGTATTAAACCGTAAGGGGTTTATTAAGGCAGAAAAGCCTGATTTTTTGCTCCGAACTCATACCATTACTGACAAAAAAGTTGACGTTGACTCTTTTTACAGTCTCTGGGGTTACTACCCTTATTATCATCATTATCATAGACCGCCTTATTACAATAATACCATTGTTCGCGAATACGAAATAGGGACCCTAGTGCTAGATATAGTTGACCCTGTTAAGAAAGAAGTTATTTGGAGGGGCTCTGTTTCACGTAAGTTAGGGGTGTACCGAAATAGAACACCAGAAGAAAGAGCGTCAATAGCAATGACTAATGCCGACTACCTGTTGGCAAGTTTTCCTCCCGATGGAATATAATCATTAGCCAATATTGTAAAGGTTACTTTGAGTATAAAACAAACTTCCACACAAAACGCTAATCAACACTAGCCCATTCTTATGGCTTCGATTAAAATACTTTAGATGAATAATGATTGTACTGTTGCGGAAATCGCCCAGGAAATAAAGTGTGCGATCCATTCTGCTTGTCGAATGCTGGCTATAAGAGAGCATAGTCGGCAACAAATGCGATTGAAATTGATTAAAAAAGGATTTGGTGATGAGGCCATAAATCATTGCATCGAACACCTAATTGATGAAAATTGGCTATCTGAAATACGTTTTTGCAATAGTTTTATTCGTTCCAAGGTCTCCAAAGGCCAAGGGCTTACTCGCATTGAGTCAGAGTTATTGAGGCTTAATATTCATCAAACAGTGATTGAGCAACAACTTGATATAGAAGATATTGACTGGCAACAAAATTGTGATCAGGTTTTAGTCAAAAAAATCAGGCAATTATCGGGTTTGTTCGGGACAATGATTTCTGTTCCGGTAAATTTTTCAGATGATTCAAATCAAAACAAATTAATTGTTAAAACCAGTAAGCAAAAAACAAAGTTGGAAAATTTCCTTCGTTATCGAGGTTTTTCAACTGAAGAAATAAGAATTGCAATAAAAAAATATGTATCAACTGATCAATCTAGGACAGGCTCTTAGATCCCAGAGAACGCTAGGAGTTCAAGATAAGTGAGTAAAACAACCAGTGAAATCCGCGAGGCATTTCTAAGCTATTTCGAAAAGCATGGGCATCAACGTGTCGAATCTGCATCTTTGGTTCCCGAAAATGATCCGACGTTACTGTTTACCAATGCCGGCATGGTGCCCTTTAAGGATTGTTTTCTTGGCAGCGACAAACGCCCATATGTTCGCGCAACTAGTTCGCAGCGATGTGTCAGAGCGGGTGGTAAGCATAATGATCTGGAAAATGTTGGTTATACTGCACGTCATCATACCTTCTTTGAAATGTTAGGCAATTTCAGTTTCGGTGATTATTTTAAACAGGAAGCCATTCGGTATGCTTGGGAATTTTTGACCGTCATACTTAAATTGCCTGCTGATAAGCTCTGGGTAACGGTACATGAGACCGATCAGGAAGCGGAAAAAATCTGGTTTGATGAAATTGGTATCGACAAAACAAAATTTTCTCGGTTAGGTGACAAAGACAATTTCTGGTCGATGGGTGATACGGGGCCTTGTGGGCCTTGTAGTGAAATTTTTTATGATCATGGTGGATCAGTTGATGGTGGACCTCCAGGAAGTCCAGATGAAGATGGTGACCGTTATATTGAAATCTGGAATTTGGTTTTTATGCAGTATAATCGGGACAAAAATGGCACTATGACCCCGTTACCTAAACCGTCCGTTGATACCGGTATGGGACTTGAGCGTATTACAGCGGTGATGCAATCGGTACATAATAATTATCAAATTGATCTTTTCTCACAATTGATCGAATTTATTGCCGCTAAACTCAACAGAAATGACTCCGAAAATCAATCTCTTAGAGTTATTGCTGATCATATTCGCTCGTGCGTATTTATGATTATTGACGGTGTTTTGCCTGGAAATGAAGGCCGGGGTTATGTATTACGAAGGATCATTCGCCGAGCGGTTAGACACGGCAACAAATTAGGTGCATCTCAGCCATTTTTTAATCTACTGGTGGATGGCTTAGTTAATGTGATGGGGCAGGCTTATCCAGAGTTAATCAAGAAACGAGATTTTGTGGTCAAAACGTTGTTGATTGAAGAGCGGCAGTTTGCTCGAACTTTGAGCAATGGTATGAAAATTCTTCAGACTTATATTGATGAGATGCAAGATAGCGTGATCGATGGTGAAATGGTCTTTAAACTAAAAGACACTTATGGTTTTCCCGATGATTTGACTGCCGATATCGCCAGAGAAAAAGGTTTGACCATTGATAAAGATAGATTCGACCAACTTTTAACGGTCCAGCAAGAAAGTGGTCGTGGTCAGTCAAATTTTGCCATGGATTATAATGACACTCTTGAAGTTGAAGGTAAAACTCAGTTTATCGGTTATCAACACCTTGACGGCCAATCCAATGTTGTCGAACTATTAATAGGTGGCAGTCCTGTTGACGCCATCACTATGGGGACTGAAGCGACAATCGTTCTATCAGAAACCCCTTTTTACGCAGAATCTGGTGGGCAGATTGGGGATAAAGGGTTGCTTAGCGGGGAAGGATTTGAATTTGAGGTTCAAGAGACAATAAAAGTACAGGATGCTTTTTTGCACAAAGGTATTGTTCGCTCGGGAACGATTCAAAAGGCTGAAAGAGTCATCGCAACGGTTGATCGGCAAAAACGTCTGGAAACAGAGCTAAACCATTCCGCTACTCATCTAATGCATGCGGCGCTTCGTAATATTCTTGGAGATCATGTGCAACAGAAAGGATCGTTGGTTGATAGTGAACATTTACGTTTTGATTTTTCTCATCCAGTTGCCGTCACTTCAGAGGAGTTAGTAACAATTGAAAAATCGGTTAATCACCATATTCGGGCAAATTACATCGTAGAAACTCAGGAAACTTCAATTGAAAAGGCGAAGACTCTGGGCGCAATGATGTTGTTTGGTGAAAAGTATGGTGAAACTGTTCGGGTGCTGTCAATGTCTGAGTTCTCCGTTGAACTGTGTGGTGGTACTCATGTAAATAGAACCGGTGATATTGGGGCATTCAAAATTATTAGCGAGCAGGGCATTGCATCAGGGGTACGACGGATAGAGGCGATCACAGGTGACAGTGCGATTGAGTATACGCAAAAACAAGGCTGGTTGATTTCCAAATTGGCCTCTTCATTGAAAACTGATCGACTGTCTTTGAACGACAAGGTTGATCAGTTGATTTTGAAGTCAAAACAGCAAGATCGTGAAATTGACAAATTAAAGAATAAAATTTCCTCAACTCAAGGCAATCATTTACTCGACGCAAAACAAATGGTAGGTAATATTCCATTACTGGCAGTGAAAGTTGAGGGAATGGATGCCAAATCATTAAGAGTATTGAGTGATCAGATAAAGAGTAAATTGGGGTCAGGCATTATTGTTCTTGCAACAGTTAAAGAGGGCAAAGTGAACTTGATCACAGGGGTCAGCAAAGATCTAACCGGTAAATTTCATGCAGGTAATCTAATGCGGGAGTTGGCCAACAAGTTAGACGGTAAAGGCGGTGGACGACCCGATATGGCTCAAGGAGGCGGTAGCAACGTTGCCGCATTGGATAGTACGCTTGACTGGGTTAAGCAATGGATTGAACAACAAGGTTAGAATGTGAAACAATTTATACCCGTGCTGAAAACTGTATTTTGAAGTAGCACAGATATATTTGTTGTATTCTTGGCTTATTGTTGGAAATTGGGCAGAAAGATAAGATAAAACTGTAAAAAGCGCTATTATTTTACAGAAAAAAATTAAGTAAGTGACTGTGATATAGTCTATTGTTATACTTGCGACCCTTTTTATGTAGGACTGAATTGCAAAGGACGCAAAATAAGTCTAAAAAGCCATATTTTGTAAGGAGATTGGCAATGCTAATTTTAACTCGTCGTGTTGGCGAAACATTAATGATCGGTGATGATGTCACTGTTACAGTTTTAGGTGTTAAAGGAAATCAGGTTCGCATTGGAGTCAATGCGCCCAAAGAGATCTCTGTACATCGGGAAGAAATCTATATGCGTATTCAGCGCGAAAAGGAAATGGCTTCAGACGAATAAGCTATTGTTTCCTTCTCAGTGAGATGATTACTGGGATCACTAAAAAAATGTTTGATTTTTAGTATCAATCAGGTAACATTCCATCCCGCAAAAAGCAGCAGATGTATTGGTTGCTTTTTTGCAATTCAATCAAGTTTTATACCGGAGAGATGGCCGAGCGGCTGAAGGCGCTCCCCTGCTAAGGGAGTATGGGTTTTATAGCCCATCGAGGGTTCGAATCCCTCTCTCTCCGCCATATTTATATTGTGGTAGTAATTTTTTTAGAATTAGCGCATTGTTTTATTGACAAAGAGCTAATCGAAATAGATAATACCGCTCCTTTCGACCTTGGGTCGAAAGTGAAAACCGAATACGCGCATGTAGCTCAGCTGGATAGAGTACCTGGCTACGAACCAGGCGGTCGGAGGTTCGACTCCTTCCATGCGCGCCATATATCAAAGGGTTGACAGGTAACTGCTAACCCTTTTTTATTTTCCCCTTCCTCTATTTTCCAGACTGTAAGTCAACCATCGCCTAAATTAAATTGGTATCAATTCACCTGTGAAGAAGTACTAGTAACTGCTAATATTAGAAAAGACTCAATAGCTTGGTGAAACCACATGAATTTTCGATTGGCCAAATCTCTTCTGACGGCAATAATCAGTATTCTCTTTCTATTAAATATCACATCCTGCGCCACACTAAATGAATCTGAATGTAAAACCGCTAATTGGGAGATTATTGGCCTAGAAGATGGCAGTCGCGGTAACCATTCATCCTATATTGGTGAACATCGTAAGGCGTGCGCAGAACATAATATAGCGCCAGATTTAACCGTTTACTTGAAAGGTCATGCGGCAGGTCTTCGCCAATTTTGTACTGAGCAAAATGGTTATCAACAGGGTTTACAGGGGCGAGTAAATAATAATTTATGTCCAGCCGATTTAACTGGAGGCTTTCAACGAGGTTATCAAAAGGGATATCGAGTATATCGGATGGAGAGTGAAATTAACAAGTTACGTCATAGTATCGATTCTCACGAGCATAAATTACAAGAGATGTCAGAAATTACAGTCAGTAAAGAAGAAGAGCTGATTGACCGAAATACAAGAGAATACCGCCGTCGAGAGTTATTAAAAGAAATAAAGGAGCTAGAAAGAGAATCCGAATCCATTCATATTGAGATTGACCAGATGCGGGTTTCATTGCTCAGGCTAGAGGAAGATTACCAAAGGCTAATCTATCGTCAACGATAATCCTAAAGTAATCAGTTGGATCCGTGGAAAGAGTGCTATTTCTCGTGATTCAACTGATTAATTTAGGATAATAGTAACCACACTTAATTTATTATGCCTAGCGTTGAATTCACTCTCCATCTAAATGTCGCAGAAGTTGAGCAGTATTACCGAGGACAAGCACAAAGCATATTAGTGCGCACCGTCGATGGCCTAAAGCTCCAATTTCCGGCTAATTTAATCGTTCCTTACGTTACCCGTGACGGTGTCAATGGGCGATTTCTATTAAGCTATGATCAAAACGGAAAGGCTCTGTCACTAAGTCGATTATGAAGGATTTTTCTTGATCTAGGTTATCTTGATTTAATTGTTAGTCTGGTTATTTGCAAGTAGAATAAAAAAATTCGCTATGTCATTAAATATTAGTGCCAATTCCTAAATTTTATCCTACAATAACAACAGTTTAAGCAAAAATAATATTCCTTAAGGAATTCTTATGTTAAATAGCACCAGACCTCACGAAAGTGTTTTGTTCAAAAACGTCATTAAACTCATCGAATCCAAATTTAGAAAAAGACAAGCTGCGCTAGTTACGGAGTTTGCCCGCTATTTTTGTACCAATATCACCGCTGGCGATGTGGAATTTAAGACAGCGAATGACCTTTACTCTCCGATCGTCAGTTTGTGGCGTTTTACTCAAGAGAATGAGTCTAGTCGATGTGTTCGTGTTTACTCACCTGAACTGGAAACTCAAGGATGGCAGACTAAACACAGTGTTATTGAACTGATACATGAAGACATGCCTTTTTTAGTCGATTCTATCCGAATGGAATTAAATCGCTTAGGAGTTGGTGTGCATTTGCATATTCATTTACCGATGACCTTGACTCGGGATAAAAAAGGGTTAATTACAAGACTCCAAAAGCCGGGCCAAATTGAGGACAAGCCTTCCGTTACTCCCATGTTATTAGAGATCGATCGGCAGCTAGAACAATCTGAGTTGGACCTTATTCGAGATAACATTATCAGGGTGTTAGAAGAAGTTGCTGCTGCGGTTTCTGACTGGAAATCCATGTGTGGAAAACTGGATCAAGTGATCGAAAACATGGGTGACTTACCTAGGAGTTTACAAAGCGAGAAAAACACTGAAAGCCGTGAGTTTTTGCAGTGGATTAGTGGTAATCACTTCACATTATTAGGTTACGCTTATTACGAACTAAAAGATTCAGGATCAGGACAAAAACTGGTGCCCAAACGTAACTCATTTTTGGGGATTAATACTCTTGACGCATGGAAACCAAAAGCCTATAAACTGGACGATTTACCTAAAGGTGCGCGAAACTTAATTCTCAAAAAAGATAACTTGCTAGTACTGACTAAGCTAAGTGCTGTTTCACGGGTTCATCGTCCTGCACACATTGATTATGTTGGAATTAAACGAGTGAATGCCAAAGGCGAAATTATTGGCGAAGACCGATTTATCGGTCTGTATACCTCGGCAGCTTATAATATTAACCCTATGAACATACCGGTCCTAAGGCAGAAAATTCTAGTCGTACAAAAAGAATCGAGATTATCCAATTTTGAGCATGATAGTAAAGTGCTTAGAAATATACTGGAAACTTACCCAAGAGATGAGTTATTTCAAACGGGTTATGCCAATTTGCTTGAGACGTCTATGGGAATACTACAGATGCAAGAGCGGCCAATTATAAGATTGTTTATCCGAGCTGATCCTTATGGTCGATTTTTCGCCTGTTTGGTTTATGTGCCGCGTGAAATCTATAATACAAAAATACGGTTAAGGATCACCGAGATATTATCAGAAGAATTGGGCGCGACAGGACCAGTACAATTTACCACCACATTTTCAGAGTCGGTGCTATCAAGAATTCATTTTATTGTACCGGTTGAAAATGCAGAAGCCATTCATTTCAATCTGGCATCTATTGAAAAAGATTTACAACAATCAGCGCGTTCTTGGGAAGATAATCTTAAAGAGTCATTACTTACATCCTATGGTGAAGCTGAAGGGAAACGCTTGATTAAACGGTATGCTAATGCTTTTCAACCGGGTTATCAGGATGATTCAATTATTCCAACCGCGGTATTAGATATCAAGCACATGGAGTTACTGTCTGAAACTAATGAACTCAGCATGTTGTTGTATCGTTCACAAGAAGATGAGCAGGAAAAAATAAAATTTAAATTATTCTATCGGAACCATCCCAAACCATTATCTGAAGTGATGCCTATGTTGGAGAATATGGGATTAAAAGTGATTGGTGAAACACCATTTAAGATAAAGCCGGTTGGTGGGGTGAATCGTTGGATCAGTGATTTTGAAATGAGACACGCCAGTGGCGGGAATTTGGATTTGGAGGCCTTAAAGGACAAATTTCAGGAGGCCTTTCGTGAAATTTGGTTAGGTGATGCAGAAAATGATGGTTTTAATCGCCTTATTTTAAGTGCCTCTCTAGACTGGCGAGAAACGGCATTATTAAGAGCCTATGCTAAATATAAGTGGCAAATTGGTTCTAGTTTTTCACAGCAATATGTCGAAGAAACGCTAGCCAGCTATCCTGAAATTTCCAGATTAATTGTTGACTATTTTTATCAAAAATTCGATCCTTCCATTGAAAGAAATGAACGCATTGAAAAAGCTATTTACGAAAAAATTGTAAAAGGGTTAGAACGTGTTTCCAACCTTGATCAAGATAGAATTCTCAATCGCTATTTAGAATTGATAGGAGTTACCGTTAGAACCAATTTTTTCCAATTGGATGAAAATAATAAACCGAAAAATTATATTTCTCTCAAATTAACACCAGCCAAAGTTATTGATATACCTCAACCGGCACCAATGTTTGAAATTTTTGTTTATTCGCCAAAACTGGAAGGTGTTCATCTTCGTGGCGGAAAAGTTGCGCGTGGTGGATTAAGATGGTCCGATAGAAAAGAGGATTTTCGTACCGAAATCCTTGGTTTAGTTAAAGCTCAGCAAGTAAAAAATTCTGTGATTGTCCCGGTAGGTGCAAAAGGTGGTTTTGTTTGTAAACGCAGCTTGGTGGGACTATCACGTGACGAATTTATGCAAGAAGGCATCAGTTGCTACAAGATATTTATTAGTGCTTTGTTAGATGTGACAGACAACTTGGTTGAAGGAAAATTGATCCCACCTAATAAGGTTGTCAGGCTAGATGATGATGATCCCTATCTTGTCGTTGCGGCAGACAAAGGTACTGCAACCTTTTCTGACATCGCAAATGGGATTTCGGAAAAGTATAGTTTTTGGTTAGGCGATGCATTTGCTTCTGGTGGAAGTATTGGTTACGACCATAAAAAAATGGGGATTACAGCAAAAGGGGCTTGGGAATCCGTTAAACGTCATTTTATGGAAATGGGGGTCGATTGCCAGTCAACGGACTTTACCGCTGTTGGTATTGGCGATATGGCTGGCGATGTTTTTGGCAATGGAATGTTATGTTCTCGACATATTAAGTTAATTGCAGCGTTTAACCATTTACATATCTTTATCGATCCTACTCCCGATCCTGAAAAAAGCTACTGTGAACGTGAGAGATTATTTAATCTCCCTCGTTCAAGTTGGGAAGACTATAGCGCCAAATTGATTTCAAAAGGCGGTGGTATTTTTTCTCGTACTGCAAAATCAATTCCTTTGAGTAAAGAAATCAAAAATTGGCTGGGAGTAACTGTTGATAGTTTAACTCCCAACAAACTAATTAATGAAATTTTAAAATCCAATGTAGATTTATTATGGAATGGAGGTATTGGAACCTACATTAAAGCCACTAGTGAGACCGCTACTGATGTCGGTGACAGAGCTAATGATAATTTAAGAGTTAACGGCAATGAATTAAAATGTAAAGTTATCGGTGAAGGTGGGAATTTAGGCGTCACCCAATTAGGCCGGATTGAATATATGCAAAATGGTGGACGAGGGAATTCAGATTTTATCGACAATGCTGGCGGTGTTAATTGTTCTGATAATGAGGTTAATATTAAAATCTTGTTAAATCAAATTGTTGCTGACGGTGATATGACCGTCAAACAACGTAATAGAGTCTTGATGAGCATGACCGATGAAGTGGGCGAAATTGTCTTGAGAGAAAATTTTCTACAAGCTCAAACGATCAGCATGAGTGAAGAACGTTCAGTAAAAATGGTCAAAGAGTTGATGCGTTTTATTCACTGGATGGAAAAAGAAGGCAAAATTGATCGTGAGTTGGAATTCTTGCCAACCGACGAAGAGTTATTAGAAAGATTGGCCAAAAACCAAGGCCTTACCCGGGCCGAGCTGGCGGTTCTGGCAGCTTACGGAAAAATGATTTTGAAAGAAGATTTATGCACTCCAGAAGTTTCGAACGAAGAATATTATAAAAATGAATTAGTTCGTTATTTTCCAACAGCATTGCGCAGTAAGTATTCTAATCAGATGCAAAAGCATCCTCTAAAAAATGAAATTATAGCGATGCGACTAGCCAATGAAATGGTTGATTATTTGGGAAGTAATTTTGCCTTTAGAACAATTGACGAAACAGGTGCGGTTCCTTCTGATGTTGCCATCTGTTTTACATTGGCCAAAGAAATATTCGAAATGCCTAAAATCTGGAAACAAATCGAATCTCTAGATCATTCAGTACCAGCTAAAGTTAAAAACAACATGTTTTATCAAACTCAACGAATGATTAGACGATGCACCAGATGGTTCTTAAGACATCGCCGTAAGAATTTGGCTATTGATGAAGGGATCGATTTTTTCAAAACAGGCGTTGCTGCCTTACAAAAAGATATCAAGAAGGCTCTTGATAAATCTGAGGTTGCGAATATTCAGGAAGGGATCGAGCAATGGATAGAGCTGGGCGTTCCCAAAAGACTGGCTGAAAAAGTTAATTATTTAAGCACAATGTTTTCTGCGTTAGATATAGTTGAAATGTCAAAACTGACTGGTCTAAGAGTTTCATTAGTCGGTGAAGTTTACTATAAATTGGGAGCTAAACTTGAACTCCATTGGTTTCTGGAACAAATTACAGCCCAGCCAGTTGACAATCATTGGCAAGCTTTTGCCAGAGCAACCTTTAGAGAAGAACTTGACTGGCAACAGCGCAGTCTTACTGTTGCCGTTTTGCATATGTCTGATCAAGATGCTAATGCAGAAGAAAGAATTATTGCCTGGATAATTGAAAATAATGCATTATTAGCCCGCTGGCAACAGATGGTTGCTGATTTTAGAGCGAGTAGCCGTCATGAATTTGCTAAATTTTCGGTGGCGTTAAGAGAGTTGTTAATTCTGGTGCAAAGTAGTATCAGAGCAGCAGCGATTGCTAGAGAGGATGATTTTTCGTAGCTCTACATACGTAACATATTAGTGCCTCTTTCTTAAATTGCGAAAGAGGCAGTCAATAATATTTCTATTAATTATTACAGTTTTCTTTGATATTTTTTTGTAACTCAGCAATCATTTGATTTTTTTTATCATCGGTGTAGTTTTTGTAAGTTTTCTTTCCATTTTCGTCCTTTGTGAAAATGGGCCTACCGTTGCTGTAGATCCGAATAAGGCGTTTCGCCTCCTTACATGTTTGGAGCGTTTGGGTTAGATTTTTTTCATTTTTTTGAAGCTCAACTTGTTTATCTCTGGCCTCTTCATCAGCAATCGATTGAACTTTATTTTGATGTTGGATCAGTGTTGAAGCACGCTTTTTTGCCTGCATAATTTCAGTGCTTGTCGGCTGACGCTTCATCTTGATCGGCTGGCTTTTCTCATCAATAGGCTTGTCGGAATAATGAATTTTGCCCTTTTCATCGGTCCACTTGTAAACCTTTGCTTGGGTCGCAAAAGCAAACATCAGGATAAGGGTAGGTACAAAAATTCTAGAAAGAAAAAGATTGTATATTCGTTTGTTCATGGAAGGCCCATCTCTGTGATCGAATATCATAATTTTGCCATATTTAAACCTAAAAAAGCTAGTTTTACTCAGCTGAATAGCTTGTTTGCCCGATAGAATTATTTTGTTTTTAAATCAGGAGATAAAATATGACCATTCAAATACCAAGAGATTCTGAAATAATGAGTTGGGATCCAGAAAATATGGATACCTATTGGCGCCAATGTCGAAAGTTTGATACTCGTTCGATGATCAGTCTTCGCCAAGGTCCGCTAATCAGTCAGGCTGCTTTTACTCAGATGCTCACCCGTTTGTCCGAGCAACGGCGAGTAAAATTGAGCCGTTAATGGCTAAATTTCTTTCTTAAACACAATAAGTCGGACTCGGGTGATCAAATACCAAATTGCACCCATCGCGAGCAGTCCTAATTTAAGCATATCTGAAACGGTTGAAAAACCTCGTCCGCCAAAATACCACAAGCTAGCACCTAATAGCACCAAAATGATACCGGTCATTGCCTGCATTTGTAGTGAGTATTTTTTCTTGATGTGAGCTAAATGTTTTTTTGATGCAAGCTGTTCTTCGGAGAGGCCTTCTGATGTTGATTTATTGACAATATCATACTGGCAATTTGAGCAGGTTTTGGCTTTATCAGATATTTTTTGATTACAGGAAGGGCAGTTAATAATGGCCATATCGTTATTTCCTTGTAGCGAGTTGCTAGTTTAAACGTCATTTTAGAGGTAAGCTAAATTGTTGCTACAAGTATAACACTAGTGATTATCTTTCTCGCAAATCAAATGATTAGAAATATTTCTGAGACGGACATATTAATAACCGCGTCAATGACCATTCACTTTGTGCGAGATCTCTCACAAGCGTGTGCGAGATGGCTTAAACCTCTGTCAGTATTCACTCTCTTGTTGAGGCTATTAAATTGTTAACTTGTTGATAAATAAAAGTATATAATATATTTTGGTTAAAAGCTGGATTATTCATTTGGAAATACTCTAATAGGCTATCTTGAAATAAATACCGATTAATCTATCATTCACTCCGTCTTAGGATATAAAGGATAGGGAAGCGCTGTTGACGGAACAACCGCTAGAAAGGACTTTTGGCGTTGAGGGACAGAATCAAAGATTGATTTGCAGGCGTTTAAGGGAGTGATTGAAGGATTGTTTTCAATTTGGAATGAAATGGTCGATAAGGATTTCGGACAATAAATCAGGAATAGCTGAAAAGGAGTTTCTAAGGATCAGACAGACACGAAGGATTGTGCGGTAAGGATTGAGTCTAACAAGGAAAGTGCTTTAAGGATTAAGCGACTAGAGCAAAAGGATTAGCTCGTAGGAAGTCGGAATATATAAGGGAGCCAAAAGGAACTGGCAAAGGATTATACTGGGACAGATTGAAAGAAGATTAGAAAAGGCAACTTTGTAAGAAGTTGCCTTTTTTATTTGCCCATCGAAAATGAATTCACTTGCATCCCAATGCTTGCTCATTGAAAATACCAATATTCAACCACTGAAAAGACTAATCGGTATGACGCTATCACTTGATTTCGCCAAGCTTTCTCCGTTAATTAGCTGTCAGACGCTTATCCTGACGCCAAATGCACGTACTCAAAAAGCGGTTTATTCAGGTCAACTAATAAAATCAGCTGAAAATCAGGTGATTGAGTCTATCGATGTTCGCTCTTTGACCCAATGGCAAGATCAACTGTGGTCTGAACTTTCATTTTTTCAAACCCTTCCAAAAAGGTTATCAAATCTTGCAATAAAATCTTGGTTAGAAAAACAGGTTCGGCAGGAACCTGCCTGGACCTTGACCAATCCATCGGGTGTCGCAATCAAGGTAATGGAAGCTTACCAAAACCTCATTCAATGGCAGCTTTGTTTAGACGATATAAAAGGCCATCAAAGTACTGAAATTGATTATTTTAAAATATGGATTGTTAAGCTTCAGAAATTTTGTAAACAGAAAAAGCTAGTGGCTACATTTGAGGTATTGGATATTATTGCTCAGAATATAGACCAGTTATTGCCCTGTTTACCTAAACATCTTCTACTCGTTGGTTTTAATCAATTGACGCCTGATCAACAGGCATTTATTGATTGCTTACAAACTAAACAAATACAGGTGGATAGTATCGATTATAAATCACCACTAAAGAGTGCTTGTCAAATCGGATTTACCGGCCTGCGACAAGAGCTCGATTTTGCGGCAGACTATGCAAAAAAGTATCAACAAAAAGGTGATTGTGTCGGAATTGTGGTTGAGCAGTTGGCAAGCCACCTTGAAGAAGTGCATCAAGCCTTTAGTCATGTTTTTCAAGCTGAAGAGTCAAAGCCTTGGATTGCCCTAAGTAAGCCTAAATATAACGTTTCTGCCGGTTTCGCATTGTCAGATCAACCACTAGTAAAAACGGGTTTATTATTACTCAAACTAAAGGCGAACCGGATCAGTTTGGAAGAGCTTCATTTCCTCAAAAATACGCCTTTTATCGATTGGGGGGGGGATCGTCAGTCGATCCAGTTTTTTTTGCAGCAACTTTGTTTAAATGCTCGCAAAAATTATTCGATTGATTTTTTACTCAAATCAATCGAGGCAAATGATCAACCGGAAAAACTCAAAGTATTAAAAAAACGGTTGCAACAAGTAGAAAAAATGAATAATAAAATGCTACCCATCACTCAGCATATCGAGCAATGGCGACAGAATTTGTCTCTTTGGGGATGGGCAGAATTGACCAACTTAAATGAATTTGAAGTTCAAGCCAAAAACACCTTACTTAGCTTGATAGAAGACTGTGGATTGTTGAGTGATCTTTATGACAAAATTTCCTCAACAGAGGCGATTGATTTCCTCAATCAATCCAGTCAACAATTAGCTTTTCAAATTGCTAGTGATAGAACCAATGTTCATATTCTTGGTATTTTGGAAGCAAGCGGTTTACAGTTTGACCATTTAATAGTGATTGGATTTAATACAGGTAACTGGCCGCAAAAAAACAAAATCAATCCTTTTTTGCCCTTGGATTTACAAAGAGATAAAAATATGCCTGGCAGTTCTGCAGAAAGGGAGTATGAATACGCTCGAAACCTGTCTAATAGTTTATTAAATTCGGCTAAACACATCATTGTTACATCAGGTGAAAGCGATACTGAAAATAAGCTGACTACAGCGCCGTTTTTTTCTCATTTACCTTTGTCTAAAGTAAGTGATTTGGGTGAAGAAAGGAAAGATCACTATCCTGAGCCTGATTTCATTTGGGTAGAAGATTCCAATATTGATTTGTCGACCACAGAAATACGAGGCGGCGCTTATTTACTGAGTGATTATGCTAAGTGTCCCTTTAAATCGATTGCAACTTTTCAGTTAAAATTACAAGGCTATCAAAGCCCGGAAGTTGGGGTTGAAGCAAAAACTAAAGGCAGTTGGTTACACGAAACGATGGAACTCATTTGGCAGGCCTTAGGCACTCAAAAAACATTATTGAATATGTCTCAATCTCAACTGGAAGAGTTGGTTATCAATTCTCTACAAAACGCGCTACAAAAACATCAAGCTTATCTTTTGGCCACCACCGATCAAGCAATTATTGATCTTGAGAAAAACAAGTTGGCAGCACTTATTTTCGAATGGTTAGATATTGAAAAAGAACGGACTGATTTTACTGTACAACAATTGGAGGCAGAATATGAATTGGTTATCGAACCGCTAAATTTAAAATTTCGAGTCGATCGGATTGATTGCAATAATAAAGGGCAGATAGAAATTATCGACTATAAGACTGGTAAAACAGAGGTGAAAAACTGGTTTGGAGTGAGGCCAACCGAAGCGCAAATGCCAGCTTATATATTGTCTATGAAAGAACAGCCAATTTCAGGTATCAACTACGCTAGGCTAAAAGCTGGTGAAGTGGCCCAATCAGGATTGATTTTTGAATCGGATCATCATCCGATCAATCAGGTTGATCATTCTCTGAAAGAAAAAAAATCAGTTCCACTTAAAAACAATAATATTAAAAACTTTGAAGACTTAGTCAAGCAATGGCAAATATCATTGGCTAGAATGGCGGCGGGTATTTATAGCGGATATATGTCGGTATCACCGAAAGACAAAAATAAATCCTGTTTGTATTGTGAATATAAAGCTATTTGCAGAATCAATGAACCACAACCTGAAAGCATTACTGAATGGAACCATTCAAAAACATTAACCCTATCGACTCCAAAGAAAGGAGGGGGGGAATGTCTAGTTTAAATCCTCAGGTAATCGATCAACCCGTACGAGATGAACTGCTTAATATTTCGCAATCTTTTATTGTTCAAGCGCCAGCTGGTTCAGGTAAAACAGAGCTGCTTACTCAAAGAATTTTGGCATTGCTTGCTTCGGTTAAAAAACCAGAAAGTATTTTAGCCATTACCTTTACCAGAAAAGCCGCAGCGGAAATGCGCGAAAGGGTGATGAGCGCTTTGTCTTTAGCACAAAAGGATGCACCTAAAACTAGTCACGAGTATGTACGTTGGAAGTTGGCCAGAGCGGTCTTAGAAGTTGATCGACAACAAGGCTGGAATTTAATGGCTAACTCCGGGCGGTTAAATATTTATACTATTGATGCGCTTTCGGCCAGTTTAAGTAGTGCTCTGCCTCTGTTATCGCAAACGGGTACTATTCCTGCAATAGAAGAAAAAGCCTACCATTATTATGTCCAGGCTGCTGAAAGGATGTTAGCTTCTATTAAAAATAACGATGAGGTTGCTGAAAATATCAAAACCTTATTGATCCATAAAGACAATAATTTAAAACAGGTAATAGATTTGATCGCCCAGTTGCTGGCCAAACGATTGCAGTGGTTAGGACGGATATCGGCTAAAGATCATCAATTGACCTGTGAGCAATTATTTGACTCGCTCAATATTATTATTGAAGAAAAACTTCAGTCGGTTTATGGCCAATTTCCGGCAGATATTATTGCTGAGTTGCCGCCGCTTTTGGAACAAGCCTCAAAGGTCTTAAAAGAGAGTGGAAAATGTAAGTTAGTCAATTTGTTAGCCGTTGGTCAAGTTGGAGCGATCGGACGTCCCATTGATTCAGATCTAGTATTGTGGAAAGCTATTGCTGAGATGATGTTAACTTCTAACAAATCGAAACCGGCATTTTATAAAAGCCCAACAAAAAATAACGGATTTCCGGTCGCCAAAGATGCTAACAATGAGGCGCAGGCAGAAAAATTTATTAGTCACAAACAAGGTTTAAAAAAGATCCTAACCGATCTATCGAATCATCCTGAATTAGCTCAAGCATTAAATGATATCCGTCTGCTGCCAGATAATATTGAATCTGCAATTGAAAATCCTGTTTTACAATCGGTGATTCAATTATTGCCAATTGCTGCCAGTCATCTAAAGCTGGTATTTCAGGAATTTAATATTCTTGATTTTAGCGAATTGAGTTTGTCTTCTCTGAGCGCGCTAAGCTGTGAGGATACACCAACCGATGTAGCACTCGCGTTGGACTATCAAATTGAACATATTTTAGTTGATGAGTTTCAAGATACCTCATCACCACAGATAAAATTAATTGAATTGTTAACCGCCGGTTGGGACGCAAGTAGCAATAAAAGCCTATTTTTAGTGGGTGATCCGATGCAGTCTATTTACCGGTTTAGAGATGCTAATGTCAGTTTGTTTATGAAAATTGTTAAGCGAGGAGTAGGGCAGTTAAGGCCTCAATTTCGACAATTACAAGTTAATTTTAGATCAAATCAAAAAATAATTGAGTGGGTTAATCGGCAGTTTGTTCAGATTATGCCAGAGCAAGATGATTTAACTTTATCGGCTGTTAGTTACGCACAATCAACGGCATTTCATCAGGTTTTGTCATCCAGTCGGGTTAAATGTTGTGTCACTATCGATGCGCAAGATCATTATTTGCAAGCGAAACAGATATTAAAACGGGTTAAAAATCATTTACAGGAAAATGCACAACTCGCTAATGATGAACCTCTTAAAACGTTAGCTATATTGGTTCGTAGTCGTAGTCATCTGACTGAAATTATTGAAGCACTAAATCAGCATTCCATCGCTTATCAGGCACTAGAAATAGAACCTTTAATTAATAAAATGATTGTTAGTGATATTACCAGTTTGGCGCTCGCTTTGACCGATGTTTACGATCAGTTGTCTTGGGTGGCTTGTTTTCGTTCGCCTTGGTTTGGGGTTAAATTAAATGATGTTCGGATTATTCTGGAGCGGCTCAAAACAAGCAAAAAAAACATACCGGAACTACTCGAACAATTAGCTGGTACTAGCGAAGAAAATGAATGTGGTTTAAGTATCCAGTCTCTTAAAAGAATACAAAAATTATTGCCGATCCTCAAACATGCGATCAGGCAAAAAGGCAGAAAACCTTTTACAAAATGGTTGCACGGTTGTTTCCAAGCTGTGGGTGGATTATTGCAAATTGATATTGCTTCCGAACATCAAGATTTGCAAACTTGTATTAATACTATTAGCGAGTTTGAAAATGGCGGTGAATTGATCGATCGAGCTAGGCTTAATCAGGCACTAGAAGGGCTGTATGCGGCACCTAATCCAGATGCCGATAATCAGGTTCAAATCATGACCATCCATAAATCTAAAGGACTTGAATTTGATCGAGTGATCTTACCGAGATTGGATGCCAGAAGCATCGGGATCGATTCACCACTACTTAAATGGGCTGAAGTCGTGGATAGTCATGGTGTTGCTCACAATCTTCTTGCGGTATCCAAACAAACAGGTATGGATAACGATTCAATTTATCAGTTTATTAGTTATCTCGATCAACAAAAAGAAAAATATGAACGTCAACGAATCTTATATGTCGCTGTTACCCGAGCTAAATCAGAGCTATATTTATTCGCCAATGCCTGCGTTGATGAGAAAAATACCAGTAAAGATGAAACCGGTAATATTTACTTCAAACGTCCAACGAGCAATAGCTTTTTAGGAATGTTATGGGATGGCATCCATCAAGATTTAGAAATAATAGATACGGATGAAATAATTGATGCTTCTATAGAAGGCCAAACTTTGGCGCCCGCCAAAATGGATGAAACCGCGTTGGCGGGCCTAACAGCATTAGACAGTCAACAATTACAACTGGCCTATATATTCCCCGCACGAAAAGTAAAACAAACTAATATCGAAAATATAGAAGAAGTAAGCGAATTTTTAATTTGTGAAAATACTCGGTCAAACCAATTTGTGACAGGGAAAAATGATATCGACAATATCAAGACCGAATATCATTCTACAGCGACTATTGTAGGTAATGTCATTCATCGACAATTAGAGTGGCTTTCTAAACAAGCAATATCCGATTATATTTTATCCACAAACTGGAAAGAGATTACGGCTAGCCAGTTAATTGCTGCCGGTATTCATTCAAGTGATGGCTGTTTTGAAAAATATATTGGTTTGGTCATTAAGGCGATTTCAAATACACTGAATGATAAAACGGGACGTTTTATTCTCAAAAAACATTTAGAAGCTAAAAGTGAAATGATATTACACAAAAACATATTCGATGGTGTTTTTGTTGCCAAAGTCATTGATCGAACTTTTGTGTTCGAAGGTAAACGATGGATCGTTGATTATAAATCGGCTGAACCACAAGAGGGAGAGTCGATAGAATTATTTTTGAAAAAAGAAACGGCTCTATATATAAAACAAATCAGCGAGTACGTTGATTTGTTTAAGAACATGGAAAGTCGAAAAATTATTGCTGGTCTTTACTTTCCAATGTTTTCTCATTTTGAAAGGGTTTACGAGGATTAGTCTGGTTTTATTGATTATTCTAGGATGAGATACGCAATGATCTTAGTCGAATTAGATACCAAAATAGTTTTCGCTAATATCTTTCTTATCAATCGATAAATAAAATCCTTGTACTTCCCAATCACTCAAAACAATTCGCTTAACTTGTTTATCATTTACTATCAATTCATGAGTCGCCTGCCGATGAGTATGTCCATGTATTAACCAGTTAATATCATGTTGAAGAAAAAATGATTCAACGCTTTGTGGATTAACATCCATGATCGCCATCGATTTTTCCGATTGTGCTTCTTTACTCTGCTGACGAAGTCCCGATGCGATATCTATTCGTTTTTCAATTGGCAAAGCAAGAAACTCTTTTTGCCATTGTGGGTTTCTGACCATGGCACGAAATGTCTGATAGTCGGTATCATCGGTACAAAGACTATCACCGTGTAATAAAGCTATTTTTTTGCCAGATAAATTTAACCAATAAGGCTCTTGTAAAATCTTTCCGCCAGTTTGTTCTTCGAATTTATTAGACAATAAAAAATCACGATTACCATGAATAAAAAATAACTCTCCTTGTTGACGGCTGTACTCTTGGAATAAAAAAATTACATCGCTATAGAGTTGAGTATTTGGACTTTCGAACTCTAAATAATCATCTCCAATCCACGCTTCAAATAAATCACCCAGTACAAATAATTGGTTGCTATTAACAGCGATTTTTTGCATATAATGTTCAAAAAGCGCAAACAAGTTGGGCTTGGTTTGACATAAGTGCAGATCAGAAATGATATGAGTCGTTTGTGTCATGGTCAAAAAAGCTTTTTACAATATTTTTGGTAAAATTATTCTTCAATGGTTACGCTTTTGATAATAACGTTTTCAACCGGAACATCTTGCATACCCGATGCAAAGCTGGTCTCTACCATTTTGATCTGGTTAACGATAGCCATGCCCTCAGTCACTTCAGCAAATACACAATAACCCCAACCTTGCATCGTTTCAGCGGTAAAGTCGAGAAAATCATTATCTTTGGTATTAATAAAAAATTGTGCCGTTGCAGAATGTGGGTCATTGGTTCTGGCCATGGCGACGGTGCCAACTTTATTAGAAAGGCCATTATTTGATTCGCATTTAATAGGCGCATTAACTGATTTTTGATTCATATCGGCATCAAAACCACCGCCCTGGATCATGAAGTTCTCAATTACACGGTGGAAAATAGTACCTTCAAAATGTCCAGAATTGACATATTCCAAGAAATTTTTCACTGTTTCTGGTGCTTTTTCTGAATTTAGGGCAATTTTAATATCACCAAGATTTGTATGAATAATAACCATAATGTTGACTCGTTAACCGGAAAACCGCGATTTTACCTTAGTTTTGCTTGATACCCAAGTTGGTTTGGTGGCTTGGTTTGGCAATTGGACATCATTTCCGTTAGATCCTGATTATTTCTTTTAGAACTACAATGTTGGTGCGATTTTGATCTAAGCCTTTTATAATGGCGCAAACTAGGTATATACCTAACTAACTATTTGACCTAAAGATAAGAGACTTAAATCAGTCATGTTAAAAATCCACAATACATTGACCCAAAGCAAACAAGAATTTAAGCCCATCGAAAGCGGAAAAATTCGTATGTATGTATGTGGCATTACAGTTTATGACTATAGCCACATTGGTCATGCACGAACCTTTGTTTCTTTCGACATCATAACTCGTTATCTTCGTTTTTCTGGCTACGACCTCACCTATGTTCGAAACATAACCGATATAGACGACAAAATAATTGCTAGGGCGAGCGAAAATGGTGAAGATTATCATCAGCTAAGCGAACGATATACTGAGATAATGCATCAAGATTTTGCAGCACTCGGTATGGCTGAGCCCGATATCGAACCAAAAGCAACCGACTCAATTGCGGAAATTATTGAGACTATTGAAAGCCTTATTGATAAGGGGTTTGCCTATCAGGGTGCTAGTGGTGATGTTTATTACAACGTACCTAAATTTGAAAGTTATGGCAAATTAAGTAAACAGAATCTGGAGGCATTGCAAGCGGGGGAACGGGTTGAAGTGGCTAGAGACAAGCAAAATAGCATGGACTTTGTACTTTGGAAAATGTCAAAATCTGGCGAGCCAAAATGGGATTCACCTTGGGGCGAAGGACGGCCCGGCTGGCATATTGAATGTTCAGCAATGACAAAAAAATGCTTAGGTAAACATTTTGACATTCACGGTGGCGGCTCTGATTTACAATTTCCCCATCATGAAAATGAAATCGCTCAATCGGAAGCGGCAAACGGCTGCGTGTTTGCCAATACCTGGATCCATACCGGCATGGTGCAAGTGGACAAAGTCAAAATGTCCAAATCGTTGGATAATTTCTTTACGATCAGAGAAGTACTCAAAAAATACAGAGCAGAAACCATCCGCTATTTTATGCTTTCCAGCCATTATCGTAGCCAGCTCAGTTATGGTGAAGATAACCTAGATTCTGCGGACGCAGCATTGGAACGTTTGTACCTGTCATTGCGGGATTTAGATTTATCCAATTTACCTGAGGTGGATGAATCCAGTCACTATATTGTCAAATTTAAAGTAGCGATGGATGATGACTTTAATACCCCGGAGGCGGTAGCGGTATTATTTGAAATTGCAAAGGAGCTCAATCGAAGTAAAAGCGAACATCCTGAAAGCACCGGTTCGCTGGCAGCCATTTTGATCAAACTTGGTCGTGTTCTTGGTATTGTTCAACAATCCCCCAACGAATTTCTAACCGCATCGGTGGGTGAGGAAACTCAGGATGTTCAATTAATTGAGCAATTGATTGTTGAACGGAAGCAAGCCAGAGAAGATAAAGACTGGGCCAGAGCCGATGAAATTAGAGATCAATTCAATCAGATGGGGATTGTGCTAGAAGATAAAGATGGTAAAACCACTTGGCGTCGCTCTTAATGGGCTTTATCAAGGTGGAGAGCTATCTGTCGCTCCCATCTTCTTTCCAGTTTGCCTAGCTTTCCTCCAGAAATAGTATTTTAGCGAACGCATGTATGCTGAAATAATTCAATTAAAACAATAAGATAAAAGAATTCTCAAAAGGTCGTACCAGTTCGACTAACTAAACAAGGGATAATGGCGCCAAATTTATCTTAGTCCACCCAAAATAGTCTGATAATAATCACCGGACTGTCATAAGAAGGTCGCATAACATGAGCCGTACAGAAAGCTTTACTCGAGGAGATTTGATCACATGCGGAAACGGAGAGCTTGTAGGTTCCGCTTCTGAAGGTCGTCCTTTAGCTCGACTACCGTTACCGAATATGTTGATGATGGATCGTGTCGTAAAAATATCTGATGAAGGTGGTCGCTACGGTAAAGGTGAAATTATCGCCGAGTTAGATATAACACCTGATTTATGGTTTTTTGATTGTCATTTTAAAACAGATCCAGTAATGCCTGGTTGTTTGGGCGTTGATGCCATGTGGCAGTTGTGTGGCTTTTATTTGTCATGGAATGGTAGTCCGGGAAAAGGCCGTGCGTTAGGTTCTGGTGAAATTAAATTTTTTGGTCAAGTATTACAAACGGCGAAAAAAGTCACTTATAAAATTGACGTGCGCCGGATCATTAAACGCGGATTAGCGATGATCATTGCCGACGGTTCTGTTGCTGTTGACGGAAAAGAAATCTATACCGCAAAGAACTTGAAAGTTGGTCTATTCGAATCGACAGAAAACTTTTAATACTATTGATCTAGGTTGAATCAGGCGACAGTATATCTTTTAAAAAGAGGAATTAAAATGAAACGAGTAGTGATCACCGGGATAGGCATTGTGTCCTGCCTTGGTAACGATGCCGAAACGGTTACTCAGTCATTGAAGGATGGTAAATCAGGTATTACCTTTAACGAAAAATATAAAGAAATGGGGCTTCGTAGTCATGTTTGCGGTCGTCCGGATATCGATATTACCGAGCATATCGACCGTAAAGTTCGCCGATTTATGGGCGATGCCGCTGCTTATGCTTATATTTCAATGGCTCAAGCGATCGAAGATGCGGGCTTAAGTGATGATCTTGTTTCCAATGTCCGTACTGGATTGATGTTTGGTTCGGGAGGGGGCTCGCAAAAAGCTCAAACAGAAGCGGTTAATACTTGTATCACCAAAGGGGTAAAACGAGTTGGTCCTTATGCCGTGCCTAAAACAATGACTAGTACTACTTCAGCATGCTTAGCCACGCCTTTTAAAATAAAAGGATTAAATTATTCCATTGTTTCTGCCTGTGCCACTAGCGCACATTGTATTGGAAATGCTTATGAGCAAATTCAAATGGGTAAGCAGGATATTATTTTTGCTGGAGGCGGTGAAGAAGAAGATTGGCGCTTAACCCTTTTATTTGATGCGATGGGCGCCTTGTCTTCAAAATATAACGAAACACCAGAATTGGCTTCAAGACCTTATGACGAAACTAGAGATGGCTTTGTTATATCCTCAGGCGGTGGCACCTTGGTATTAGAAGAGCTGGAGCATGCAAAGGCTCGTGGAGCCAAAATTTATGCGGAAATTGTTGGATTTGGCGCTACTTCTGACGGTTACGATATGGTCGCACCATCTGGCGAAGGTGCTGTCAGATGTATGCAACAAGCTTTGTCCACCGTTGATGGTGAAATCGATTACATTAATACCCACGGCACCAGCACTCCAGTGGGCGATACTGCAGAACTCAGTGCAATCAATGAATTATTTGCCGATAAAATACCGAAGATTGGCTCTACTAAATCCCTAGCGGGCCATTCTTTAGGGGCCACCAGCGTACATGAAGCTATTTACAGTTTGTTAATGATGCAAAATAATTTTATTGCTGGTTCAATTAATATAGAGCATATCGACCCACTTGCAGCCGATTTGCCAATCGTTAAACAAACTGAAACCGCCCAACTCAATCGGATTCTATCCAATAGCTTTGGATTTGGCGGTACCAACGCCAGTTTGGTATTTCAGCGATACTAATCATTACGCTTAAACCTAGAAAAATCAGTTGAAGCGCAGGATAGCACTCTTTCCACGACTTCAACTGATAATTCTAGGTTAAATTAGCCACTCGCTAAATAGGTACTATTGATCTTTTTTATTGGCAATAAAATATATCAATAATACGATTTACGCCATTTTTCAATTATCTGATAGAATAGCGGTATGTTAATTTAAAAAAATCAGTTGAAGCACGAAAAATTGCGCCAGCCTACAGCGCCCTAACTATGTAAAAAATTAATTCGTCACCAGCAAGGTGGCAACATTATTTTTAGCTACATCATGCGCTCTAGCATTCTTTCCACAACATCAACTGAGATTCTCAGATTAAGGAATAACTTTGAGCCAAAATCATTAAAATAAGAATTCAGCATTGACCGATGTATAAAGCCTTTCGAACGATAAATCTTTTTGTATGCTTGCTTTTGTTGGGCGGTATTTCACTGCAAGCTGGAGCATTAGAAGGTGTACTGGAATTGGATGATATTAATCAAATTTATTACCCAACTTCAGAAGTTAAAGTTTATGAATCGATGGATCGTCAGAGTTTGATTAGCGACATCCGCCGCTTGGAGAAATCTGCATGGAAGACGTTTGATTCTTCAAAGGAACTTTTTCCTGATAAAACTTACTGGTTCAAATTAAAACTTCATACAACGCAGACAGATCAGCGTTGGTTGATATCTTCTGGATTTTGGCACTATAGTCAGCTATTTAGTCTCAATGATCAAAACCAATGGCAAACCCATAATCTGAGCGTATTTGTACCTTTAAAAGAAAGAAAAATAAAAAATAACCTACCGTTTGTCTCGTTTACACTTGGTATTGAAACAAAAGAAATTTTTATCAAATCGCGAGGCTTCCGCTATGGGCGACCAGCCAATTCTCAACACTTGATGGTTATTTCAGAAACCCATCTTCAACAAGTTGAAAAAAAACAGCTCCATTTTCAAGGTGGCTTTTTGGGTTTTACTTTTGGGTTGGCGGGATTTCATTTGGTACTCTGGTTTTGGTTTAGGGAAAAAACTTATTTATGGTTAGTCGCGTCCGCAGTTGCATCGCCCATTTTTTTTCACGCAATGTATGGTTTCGGTTTTACACTTTTTTGGCCCACATTGCCTGTGTGGAATGAATACTCTCCCGCTATTTTGGGTAATATCACCGCAGCCGTTTATTTAAGATTTGGTGTCTGTTATTTAAACCTCGGTACCCATATGCCTCAATTAGAGAAAATCGTCACCGTATTATTGTATACCAGTCTATTTACCGGGCTAGCAGTCTTCCAGCAAACCAAATGGTTGCTCTCTATTTCATCTTTAATTTTAATGACAACCTCCATTCTTATTTTACAAGCAAGCATAAAAATGTCCTTTAAAGGGATCCGCTATGCGTGGTATTTTGTAGCCGGTAATGGCATGGTTTTGCTCAGTTTTATTTTGTGGGCGCTTCTACAAGTTGAAATGATTGAACCCAACACTTTCCCCCTTTCAGTAAAAAATATCACTCAGTTAGCCTCTGGTATTCAAGGTGTGTTTTTGGCACTAGGAATGATCGATAGAATGCAGTCAATGAAACAAACTATTTTAGAGTCCAAGCTTCAACGGGAAAAATTAGTGAGAATGCAAGCGGAACAAACTCAAAGGTTGATGCAAGTTCAAAATGCTGAATTAGCATCAGCCAACTACGCATTGAAAGAGGTTGATCAATTAAAAGATGATTTCCTAGCAAAAACCTCACATGAACTGAATACGCCATTAAATGGGATCATAGGATTATCGGAAATATTGTTGGATGAGCAGGCTGATTTCAATGAAAAAGATAAAAGAGAATACTTGGAGCTTATAGCTTCTAGAGGTGAACACCTTAGAGTTTTAGTTTTGGAATTATTAGAATTTGCTCAAACTCGCCGCGATGTAGTTAAATTGTATCCCGAACAGATTAACGTAGAATCTCACGTTAAAAAAATCTTAATAACTTTTACTCAGGCAGCTCAAAATAAAAATCTTAATTTGGTCTTCGATGATAAACAACAAGCATTAGTTTATGTAGATGCTAGAAGATTCAGGCAAATTATATCTATCCTGATCGACAATGCGATTAAATATACAGACAAAGGAACGATAGAAGTAAAGCTTCAAACTAACGAACAGGAAACAACAATTGTCGTGTCAGATAGCGGGATCGGTATTAAGGAAGAAGACCTGCCACATGTTTTTGAACCTTTCAAACAAATCATTGATACCACGCGAATAAGAGAAGGCGCGGGCTTAGGTCTGTCTATTTGTAAACACCTAGTTGAATTACATGATGGACGGATTGAAATCGAATCTGCTGAAGGAATAGGGACATCGTTTAGAGTTACTTTGCCAACCAATGGAAATGAATAAAAATAAGCCCAATCAAGTTAAACTGATTATTCAGGTTAAAAAATATGTAAATGATAATGAGGTCAAAATACACTTAGATTAAATGGAAAAATTAGATGGATTAGTCACACAACACCATCATTTACATAAAGAATTTCAATGGGTATATATATTTGGGCCTTAGTGCCGGACTTCGAGGCTGTAGTAATTAATTTTCCTGAGATGTGTTCGACTCGATTCCTGATGCTAATTAGCCCGGTGCCTTTTTTAAGGGTTTTATCAAAGGCTGCTTTTAGTTTATCTTTTGGAATTCCAATACCGTTGTCACACACTGTAATTACTAATACATCTGTTCCTAGGGAAAAATCAACATCGACTAGGTTGGCCTCAGAATGCTTAATAATGTTAGCCGCTAATTCACAAAATATTTTTTCGAGGTTGAATGTGACGGCATAGACTATTTTTTGGGGGACTTTAACTAGCGAATCTTCAATAGAGGTGTTTGGGTTATTGGTCTGGAAAGTCCAGTTTGATTTAATTTCACATAAAGAAAATGTCTCGCCAATCTCATGCTTAGTTTTTTTGAAGAAATCAATCAAAGTAATGGTCATTTTGGAGTTGTCAGTAAAGACATCTCTTAAGTCTGAGAGTGCAATGTGAAGATTTTGTTCTAAGTCAAGGCGATTAATCTTTTTAGTTTTCTTTATTGAACTAACCATTGATACCAGCTTGCTGGCCACTCCATCATGTATGTTTTGGCGTATAGTCTCTTTTTCTTTGTGCAGCAGTAATTGCTCTTCTCTTTTAACATCAGTTGTTTTTTCTTTTAAGTCATATTCAATGATTAAAACCAAAAAACTTACCAAGTAAATAAAAACAGAATGATGAACATAAAAAGTATGTGAATGCATAATATTTAATATTTTAGATAAGTCGTAGGACATTAAAAGCAGCCATGTAGAAAGATTGGTTGTCAATAAAATTAGTTGTAAAGCGCTAAAGTTTCTTGAAATTTTGAAAAACACATACAAAGTATAGAGAAAAGCCAAGACGGCAGATATGCTAGAAAGGTAGTTCATAATTAAGTCGGTATTAATAGAAAATAGTATTTTAATAAGAGTTAATAAGCTGATAATGCTGCAATTAATGAGGATGAAATGGTTTAAAGTGCTGTTTTTCTTGTAAGACAATATATTGATTATTCTAAGAAAAAAATACGCAAACCAAACGATGCAAAGCTGCATAAGTACACCGATCAAGCTCGGGCTGCTATTGGGGTTATAGGTTACTAGCATCAGTGCACAATAGAGCGCCCAACAAAAAGCAGTGATGGCGTAAAGTTGATAAAGTTTATTTTGTCTGCTAACAAACAGAAGAAATCCGATCAAGCATGAAAAAAACAAAATAGCCGATTCAATTCGAACCGCAATAACAGACCATAGATACTGTTTTTGATAATGAGGCGATAATAAATCAGACTTATTAATATATATATCACTTAAATAGCCAGAATTTGAAAAAGTAGTTCCGGAAATAATGGTGATTTTATTTTTGCCACTCTTTAGTAAAGTGCGATTAAAGGAGAGCAGAAAGGGGGTTCGCCAGTTTCTTGTAACTCTTGGTGAAAAAACACCTGTTGAACCGATAAAAAGTTCATTAATATAAATTTCCATGTTGTGTCTATAGCCAGGAATGTAGATGCTATATAAGTTGTAATCTAAGGATGCCATGTTGAATTCTATTTGATATGCGGCAAAAAAATTATTGTTAGTTTTTTTTGGCCAGTGATGTGGTAGATTGATTTGTTTGTACTCATCTGTCAAATCGAATTCTTTTTCTGGGGCCGTTAAATATTTAAAATAAACTTTTTTATTTTTGAGCTCTGAGAGATTGGAATTTGGACTACTCGTCTTAGTGATCAAAAAACCGATTGAAAGACCGGCTATTATAGAACATAAAATGATAATTAGACGCATAAAGTGAAGTTTTCATTTTTAATCAACTGTAATGGCACCATGTTTAAATACCTTATATGCGGCTTCATTTTTTGACTTGACATTCATTTTTGAGTATAAACTTTTAACATAAGATGAAACGGTACTTAGTTGTAAGTTCAACTGAGATGCAATATCTGAATAACTATGTCCTATACAAATCAGTCTTAGTACATCTTTTTCTCGAGGAGTTAAATTAAAATAATTAGATTGGTACGCTTTATTAGAAATTGTTTTTTCACTATCGAGTAAATATCTTGCCATTTTAGGACTGATATAGGAATGACCATTTAAAGTTTTCGATATGGTATCAAGAATATCAACCTCTTCTGCATCCTTCAAAATATAGCCGTCAATACCGTACCTAACACATTTCAAAAAAAATTCAGAATCATCAAATATTGTAAAAACCAATTTTTTTGCACTAGGCTGCATAACGGTCAAATATTCAACTAATTCGAAGCCACTTCCATCGGGTAAACCAATATCAATGATCGCAAGATCGATCAGATTGTTAGAGCAATAATGTTTTGCGGTTGTTAAATAGGTGAAACTTTCAAGCAGGTTAAAGGATTTCGAAATTAACTCGCTAAGATATTTATTAATACTCAAATCATCTTCAAGTAAAAGCAAGTGACTCATTTTATTTTCTCAATAGCTTAATTTAAAGTGGAATTCTATTGCCGCTGGCTTTTTCGCAGATAATCTTGACTTAAACTCAAATTTAAATCAAGGACATAGTCTACAGATTTAGTTTGGTTGTAGTTAATTGTATTTTGTGTGACTAAGTTCACAAAATAGGCTGTAACCCCCTAGTTTAGGGGTAAAGGAAAAAACACTATGCGAGTAACATCACGCACAATATCATTATTGAAATCAGTTTTACATTGAGGGATATCCATGAAGTACAATTTAGATAAGTTTTTTTTTCCGAGACGGCCATTATCTTTAATATGGGCTGTTATTTTATTTACCTTAACCGCATGTGGCGGTAGCTCCGGTGAAGAAGAGGAGGAGGGTGACAATTCGGTTGTCAATGTCACCCCGGTAGCGGAAGCTCAATCTGTCACTACGATGGAAGGTACTGCGGTTGCCATCACCTTAGTCGGCACCGATGCCGATGGTGACACTTTAACTTACAACATTACCAGTCAACCGGCCAATGGAGATTTAACCGAGACCGCTCCTAACCTTATCTATACCCCCATCAATGACAGTTTTGTTGGTAATGACAGTTTCACTTTTACGGTCAACGATGGCACCGATACCAGTAGCACCGCTATCGTCAATATAACCGTGGCCGCCGTGTCGACCAATACAGCGCCTCAAGCAATGGGGCAATTGCTGACGATGACACAGGGTACCAATATGACCATTACCCTAACGGGGACCGATGTCGATAATGATCCACTGACGTACGCAATCGTTAACGATCCTGCCAATGGATCTTTAACCGGGACCGCTCCTAACCTCATCTATACCCCCATCAATGACGGTTTTGTTGGTAATGATAACTTCACTTTTACGGTCAACGATGGCACCGATACCAGCAACTCGGCGACAGTGGCCATTGAAGTGACCGCGGCCTCACCGATAACCATTACTACCACGACGTTACCCGATGGAAAAGAAGGGGATGTTTATTCTCAAGCTTTAGCGGCCAGTGGGGCCAATAGCTATGATTGGCAAGTGGTGGCGGGCAACCTACCTGATGGACTCACTTTAAATGGCTCGTCAATTGGCGGTACCCCAACGGTGAACGGAACTTTTGAGTTTACAGTGGAAGCGACAGACAGCAACAACACGGCGCGCACCGATCATCAGTCATTCACTTTGCTGATAGCTCAACCAGACTCAAACGAGCTAGCCATTGTTTCAACCTCATTAACGGGCGCAGTGGTTGGGCAGGATTACAACGAAAGCTTAAATGGTAGCGGGGGTGAGTCATCCGGTTATACTTGGAGTTGGGATCAAGGTAACCAAGTGGCGGGATTATCACTAAACACGAATGGCACCATCAGCGGGATCGCAACGGGAGACACTTCCAGTTACCCTGTTAACATCACATTAAGCGATGGTTCCAGTAGTGTTAGTCGGCCATTCACCTTACAAGTGACCGACACCAGTGTGGCTAGTGTCTGTCAGGATTCTGGCGCGGTGATAGATATGTCATTAGATGGCCCAGCTAGCAGCCCTCAAATCGGGATCAATCTAACCACAAACCGGATCTCCGGTATCG
>CAYVSL010000025.1:40179-42553 GCA_964454125.1 uncultured Kangiella sp. | reverse complement strand
TCATTACTCTGAATACCGTCTGCTACCGTAAAATTTTGAATTTTTTGAGTACTCACAGAAAAACGGCTGAGTCCTTTATTGGAAGTAATCCAGATATTTCCAAGATTGTCTGAAAGTAAAGAATAGATAGTATTGTCGGGTAATCCGTCATTTGCGACTAACCAAGATGCTTCGCCGGTTTTTAGATTTTTACGAAGAATTCCCTGTCCTTTAGTTCCTATCCAAAGAAATCTATTGTTTAAATTCAATAAGGAAATAATACCTTTAATTGCCTTTCCATTGACCGCAAATAGCTCTTCTTTGGTCACAGTTTTAGTTTTAGCATTGAATTGATACAGCAGATTGTTTTTATTCCCGGCCAACCAATAAGTCTGATTAATTGGGTTGCTTATCACCGATATGAGGGGGTCAGAGTCATTTTGAGAAATTATACATTGAAAAACCTGCTCATTATTATTTTGATAAGAAAGACGATTATTTCTATCGACTAACAATTTTTCCCCTCCTCGAATTCTCATCGCAGACACACCAAATCTACTGGCTTTGTTCCACAATTCACTAATAGGTAATTCATCATGATTAGTGGCATCAAACCATTGAAACTGGCGATCACTTCCAACCCAAATTTTATTTTCACTGTCCAGTCCCAGCCTTGTTATGAAAACCGGATTGTTGAAATGGATCAATGGTGAACTGTTTTGTTTCCTATTGAAGTTTGAAAGGCTCAATCCCGCGTCTGAACTACCTGTCCATAATTCATTATTTAAGCCTAATAATATCGGACTAACAAAGGATGATGGTAGCTTTGGTACATAAGCAAAATTTCCTCCAATTTGAAAAAATCGTTTCAAATTAATGTTAGCAAAATTAACTCCGTTGGAAGAGTTCACCCAAAGCTGCCCCTGTTTATCCAAGAATAAACCATCTATATTATTGGATATAAGTGAACCAGGCTGATTGACCTCAGCACGATAATTCCGAGCCGAAAATGACGATATAGAAACCCTAAAAAGACCGTCATTGCGTGTTCCTATCCAAAAATAATCCGAACTTGTTTGAAGTATAGAAGAAATCAATTTAGGTTGTTTTTGCAGATTATTTAGTGTTGGCAATATTTTTCCAAGTATAATATCGTGACTAGCCCGAAATAATTCTCCCGAGCGAAATGCGACAATGACGTATTGCTTATTGTATGTTGTGACAAATATGCCTTTTTGATGATTCACAGGACTACCATCATTCAGCAAAAAATGATGTGTAACTAACCCAACAGATGAATTTTTTTCAAAAGGATCAAAGGAAAATAATTGACCGTCTTTGCTGCTAATCCAAAATATTTGATTATTATCAACATAAACGTTGGTAATGTTGATTAATTCGGCTAATTGCTTATTTATCGGTTCTTTGTAGATTACGGGTTTTGCTTCTAAATCCAATACCGTCACACCAAGAAAACCAAACAAATAGACTTGACCGTTGGCCATCATTTTAGCAATGTTGACCCGTTGATTATTGACAGGTATGAAACCAGCAACAAACTGAACTTGAACCGGATCAAAAATATAGTAGCTACCAAAACGAGTGATAACGCTAACTTGTTTTTGATGATTGAGAAATAACGTTACAATATCTAGTTGGGCATTAAGTCCAGCCGAATCATCAAAAGATATCTGTTCAAAACCAAAACCGTTAAAACGATCGACCCCAGCGGATGTCAAGAACCACAAAAACTCATTATCGTCCTGAATAATCTTTAATACCTCAGATTGAGATAGTCCATCATCGGCCGTATAGGATTGAAAATATGGATTCCATATATTACTTAAAAAGTTGTCCTCCGCCTTTACTAAGGTCATTTGACAACTGAAGAATATAAAACCAAAAAACTGAATTGCAGAAACGAAACGATTATTCCACTCGTTCTTTGACTTGGAGTTAGTTGTTGATGAGGAAAGCTGCATTTATTATTAAAAACCAACTATATTATCGGCTAAAGAAGTGTAACCTATTATTTGACAGCAATATATAACTGTTCTAGTCTATATCATTCCGAGCTTTACATTATATGAGCTCTACTGAAGTTTAACTAAAAAAGGACCATTAATTATGCGATCAAATTTAGCTTATGCCAACAATTCTGATAAATTAAATAGTAAACTACAATCAATGTTAAATACAGTAAACGATGGTGGTTCAATAACGCAAATGCACGACAAACAACCTGACCAACAAATGCATGACAAACAACCTGACCAGCAAATGCACGACAAACAACCTGACCAACAAATGCATGACAAACAACCTGACCAGCAAATGCACGACAAACAACCTGACCAGCAAATGCATGACAAACAACCTGACCAGCAAATGCATG
>CAYVSL010000025.1:0-40079 GCA_964454125.1 uncultured Kangiella sp. | reverse complement strand
GACAAACAACCTGACCAGCAAATGCATGACAAACAACCTGACCAGCAAATGCATGATAGCTAACCTAATCGTTGCACTAATAAATCAGCGCTGTGTAAAGCGCTGATTTATTCTGCCAAGAAAAATTTAGTATGGAATACCACACTAAGCTCTGAATATGAGCCGTAAGGAAACAAATGAAAAAGAAAAAGCTCGCAACGCCTCCTCTCGATAAAGTCTTCCGGACTGAATACCCGACAGTTAATGGGCTAATTATAAAACTGGCAAGTCGTTGCAATATTAACTGTAGTTACTGCTATTGGTTTAGAGACCCATTGGTGATGTCATCACCTAAAATGATTCTACCAGACGTTATTACCAGCCTTATTACCAAGCTGTCGGAACATGTATCTCGTTATGCGATGAAAAAATTTTCGATCACATTTCATGGAGGTGAGCCGACTCTTTTTCCGCTTGATCGCTTTAAATCACTTTGTCGTTCGCTCAAAAACATTGAACAATCAACCCACTGTAAATTCTATTTATCCATGCAAAGTAATGGTTTATTAATTGATGAAAAGTGGATCGAAATTTTGAAAAAATACAATGTCGTTTTAGGTATTAGCATGGACGGTGCGCAACAGGTCCATGACAAGTACCGGATTGACCATAAGGGCAGAGGAACTTACTTAAAAACGGTTGCGGCCATTAAGAAACTACGCGATGCGGGTCTGTCGGTTTATATTTTATCAGTCGCCGATCCACAAACAGGTGCAACCAAATTTGTTGACCATTTGGTTAATGAACTCGGCATTAAGCAGTTTGATTCATTGATCCCCTGTTTACATCATGAAAATAAATTAGAGCCCATTGCTGACTATTATTGCGATCTATTTGACCACTATATAGACAAACTAATCGAACAAGACATTGGCATTCGCACGCTGGATAGATACATGAAACAAATGGTATTGAGCGCCCAGCAACAAAATTCTGGAGCAGGTTATATTTCCACCGTAACCTTATTAACGGATGGCACTCTGGAAGCTACTGACGATCTACGAGGTGCTGCGGGGCTCGCTCCTAGTAAAATCAACATAAAAACGGATAAACTACAGCAAGTCTGCGAAGATCCACTATGGCAGGAAATCTACCATAGTTCCCTAAATCTCAGCGAAAAATGCTTATCTTGCGAATTTAAAGATGCTTGTGCTGGAGGGCCGATGGCAACTCGTTGGTCGGATAAAAACCGATTCGACAATCCCAGTGTCTATTGTGACGATCTGTTCAAAATAATGACCCATATGAAAAAACGGTTAACCCCTCATATTAACCGGGTGATCCAACAAGAGACAGTAGAATGTTAAGACAATCGACAACTGGTTTAGATTTATTAACAGGCTTAGCTCAAGAATTATCTAATAAACGATTTGTGCAACTCGATAAATTATTAACACCAGAAACCTGCCAATTACTATCAAAGCGTATTCATATTTTACAATCTGCCGATAAACTCAAAAAATGCGGCCTATGCCCTTTGAGTCAATGGGTTTACGGCGATGATTGTTTTGCCGAAGTTCACCAATTTTTTTGCGAGCAGCTCTCATCACTTTTTGGTATTGAACTAGTCGCCACCTTTAACGCTGTTCGTCTTTATTCCCAAAATGCCACTCTACCAAAACACATTGACCGTGAGGCCTGTGAATTCTCACTCAGCATCCCCATCGACTACCAAGGTGACGAGGTTTGGCCAATTTACCTGTCGGAAGAAAAACAGGCAAAACAAGGCCACGCGGTTTCACTTAAGATCGGCGATGGCGTCATGCTTCAAGGAGCCAAAGTTTATCACTGGAGAAAACCGTTAAAAAACCAATGGCAAATTCAAGCCTTTTTCTTTTTTGTGGATGCTGCTGGTGATTTCAAGGCGCAGGCCGGTGATATTATCGAGCGATATCCGGAAAATCAATCGAAATCATCCAACTTAGCGTGATAACAAAAAATAGCAACCACTTCAGCCGGGCTCAAAATAGAGTTTTAAATCCGCTTCAAAAAAGGATACAATTCTCTCTGATTCGGGCCTATGTGTAGGCTTGATTTGACAAGCATCTAACTTAATTCAAATAGTTTTAGGCCTCATTGAAAGGACATTCTCATAATGGCAACATACAAAACCTTTACTTCAGAATCCGTGTCAGAAGGTCATCCGGATAAAATAGCAGATCAAATATCCGACGCGGTATTAGATGCTATTTTAGTCAAAGACAAAAATGCTCGTGTTGCTGTCGAGACTATGGTGAAAACAGGTATGGCGATCATCGCTGGTGAAGTGACGACATCAGCTTGGGTTGATTTGGAGGAAATTGTCCGAAAGACCATCTGTGATATCGGTTATACCAGCTCTGAAATGGGCTTCGATGGCCAGACCTGCGCTGTGATCAATGCGATAGGAAAACAATCACCCGATATCAATCAGGGGGTGGATCGTTCAGAAAAAGAACAACAAGGTGCCGGTGACCAAGGGCTCATGTTTGGTTACGCCACTAATGAAACCAGCGTGCTTATGCCTGCCGCCATTACTTGGTCACATCAGCTGGTCGCCAAACAAGCCGAGATTAGAAAAAACAATACCGTCTCTTGGTTAAGGCCTGACGCCAAAAGCCAGGTGACACTTCGCTATGACAATGGCAAGCCTTCGGCCATTGATGCGGTGGTTTTATCTACTCAGCATCATCCGGATGTTAGTCAAAATGAACTCAAAGAAGCCTTAATGGAATTGGTGATTAAGCCTATTTTACCATCAGAATTAATTCATACAGATACCAAATTTCATATTAATCCAACCGGTAATTTTGTCATAGGCGGCCCCGTCGGCGATTGCGGCCTCACCGGACGTAAAATTATTGTTGATACCTATGGCGGTTCGGCTCACCATGGTGGTGGCGCTTTTTCCGGTAAAGATCCTTCTAAGGTTGATCGCTCTGCGGCCTATGCGGGTCGATATGTAGCAAAAAATATTGTTGCGGCAGGTCTGGCTGATCGTTGTGAAATTCAAATCTCTTATGCTATCGGTGTCGCTGAGCCCACCAGTATTAGCTTAGATACCTTCGGGACTGGCAAAGTATCAGAAGACAAACTCATCAATTTAGTTAATTCTCATTTTGATTTAACCCCTTACGGCCTAATTAAGATGCTAAATTTAATCCGACCGATCTATCAAAAAACCGCAGTCTATGGTCATTTTGGCCGTGAAGATTCAGATTTTACTTGGGAAGCTACCGACAAAGCTGATGCATTAAGAGCTGATGCAGGGCTGTAAGTTATAAAATATAGTCTATAATTTACAAATGATTTTCAACCCCAGTTGAGGGGCGCTGCAGCAGGTACATCGGTTTAGCTTTTAATGAACCCAATAATCCTGTCACGCTCAACTGGAACTCCTATTTTATAAAGGGCGCTCATTCTAACTTTTAGAATGGAGACTACCTATGTCTGATAACAACACTTTTGATTGCGACGGAGATTTTTTCGTCAAAGATCTATCACAGTCCACTTGGGGCGATAAAGAAATCGCCATCGCTGAAACTGAAATGCCAGGACTCATGGCAATGCGCGAAGAGTTTGGCGATGCTAAGCCGCTGAAAGGGGCTCGTATTGCTGGCTCTTTGCATATGACCATTCAAACCGCTGTTTTGATGGAAACTTTAATCGCCCTTGGTGCGGAAGTTCGCTGGGTATCTTGTAATATCTATTCGACTCAGGATCATGCTGCCGCTGCAATGGCAGCAAAGGGAGTTCCTGTTTTTGCATACAAGGGCGAATCTCTAAAAGAATATTGGGAATTTACCCATCGGATCTTAGACTGGGGCAATGGCCAAACTTGTAACATGATCTTAGACGATGGTGGAGATGCGACCATGGCGGTTGTGCTCGGTCTGAAAGCCGCTAAAGATATCAGTGTGCTTGATAATCCTGGCAGCGAGGAAGAAATCGAAATGTTTAACGCGATTAAAATCCAGCTGGAAAAAGACGCGGACCTTTATCAACGCTTAACTGATTCGATTCAGGGGGTCACTGAAGAAACGACTACTGGTGTTAAACGTTTATATCAAATGCAACAAGAAGGCACTTTGCCATTTTCTGCGATTAACGTGAATGATTCGGTCACTAAATCAAAGTTTGATAACCTGTATGGCTGTCGAGAATCTTTATTAGATGGCATCAAACGCGCCACCGATGTCATGATCGCAGGTAAAGTGGCTTTGGTTTGTGGTTACGGCGATGTCGGTAAAGGTTGCGCCCAATCCTTAAGAGGCCAAGGAGCCACAGTAATGATTACAGAGATCGACCCGATTTGCGCGCTCCAAGCAGCGATGGAAGGATATCGTGTTGTGACCACCGATGATGTTTGCCACAATGTAGATATTTTTGTCACCACCACCGGTAACTTCGATATTATCACCGAAACCCACATGCTGAAAATGAAAAACCAAGCCATCGTTTGTAATATTGGTCATTTTGATAACGAAATTCAAATCGCAGCGATGCAACAGTATCAATGGGATAATATTAAACCTCAGGTCGATCATATTATTCTACCTAATGGTAATAAAATAATCATGTTGGCGGAAGGTCGTTTGGTCAATCTAGGTTGTGCTACTGGGCATCCCAGTTTTGTAATGTCTAATTCATTTACCAACCAAACCTTAGCGCAAATTGAGCTTTGGAAAAAGGGTGATCAATACGGCAATGAAGTTTACGTCCTACCAAAACATCTAGATGAAAAAGTTGCACGATTACATTTGCAAAAAATTGGTGCCAAATTAACGGTAATGTCTCAAGAACAAGCGGATTATATTGGTGTGAATGTGGACGGCCCTTATAAACCAGATCATTATCGGTATTAACACCTTAAACGCGCGTCTCGCCACGAAACAATCGTTCAGAAAAATGTTCATACATTTACCTACGACCTATTCGCGGTGAGACGCACGCCCCTACTACAAGAAAAGCCTATGCGAAGCCATCGTTTTTACACCCCCATTGAACTTAAAGAAAACTCTTCATTAGATCTGCCTTCCGATGCTGCACATCACTGTGTTCAAGTTTTAAGATATCGAATGGGCGACGAATTAGTACTTTTTAACGGTGATGGTTTCGATTACTTAGCGACTGTTGAACAAATCGAAAAAAAAAGCTGTCAAGTTAAACTATCCAATCGAATTGATCCGCAAAATGAATCCCCATTAAAAATCCATTTATTTCAGGGCATCGCTCGCGGTGATAAAATGGATTTAATTATTCAGAAAGCGATTGAATTAGGCATAAAAGAATTCACTCCATTGTTCACTGAACGATGTAATGTCAAACTAGATGGCAAAAGACTGGATAAAAAATTACAACACTGGCATAAGACTATCATCAGTGCTTGCGAGCAATCTGGCCGGGCTGTTATTCCACAACTTCACAAACCAATATCGTTAAATAAACTGGAAAAATTCCAAAGCCTTTCGGTCTATTTAGAGCCTACTGCCCAAAAAAAATTTCGCGATCTTAACATTCAGCAATCTTTACAGCTGATGATAGGCCCAGAAGGCGGTTTTTCCGAAAAAGACACAAAACATCTTAATGCGATCCAATGTGAGGGGGTAGTGATAGGACCAAGAATTCTAAGAACTGAAACTGCAGGACTTTCGGCAATTTCGATCCTTCAGTGTTATTTTGGTGATATCTAATAGGCTTTACTCAGCCCTCTGACCAAGATTAAACACCAAACCCTTCATTATTCATTTTTTTAAATACAAAAACGCCTACTAGTTCACAAAATAAATAAATAAAACTCATTCAATTGAAATTAATTGATTTCCATACTGCCATTATTTTGACACTTCATTCACTCAGCATCAATGCAGAAACATGATTAAAACGGTCATTTATATTTAAAAATCAAATAGATAGATAACCAATGATATAAACCGTCAAAATCATGTGACAATTTTTGTCATAGAAAACAAAAATACGTCACATATTATAACCTTATAAATCAATTAGTTAGATAACAATTCTCTTGTGTTACATTAATAAATTCGATAGACTAATGGCGAATCAACCAATAACTCAAAACGTCAAAGGATAGGCATAAGCTCATTTTTGTAGTATAGAGTCAGCAAAACAAGGTGTTCATGGTTAATGAGGTTTAGCAAAAAGCAGGGCCTCGATTGATTACATCCATTAAATTAAGTAGGTATAAAACAATGAAAAAATTACAATTGATCAAAACATCCTTATTGGCTTTAGGTCTTATTTCTGGTTCAGTAATGGCTGCGACTCAAGGATCTTTAGGTACAAATTCAACTGGTACATTAGACATAACCGTTGACATTAATGACCTAGTTCAGGTTTCAAATCTAACAGATTTAGCTTTAGGTACCTTCAGCGGCGGTGGTGTAGATTTGAGTGCTACTGACACTTTCTGCGTCTACCGTAACGGGGCTGGAACGTTTGATATCACTATGTCTGGTGATGGTGGTTCTAGCGCATTTACTCTAACCGATGGAACAAGTACAGTTCCTTATGCCGTTGATTTCACCAATATTCCAGCTTCAACCACCACAACAATGACCACTAACGTCGTACTAGGTGGACAGTTAAACGCCAACACTAGCAGTACAACTTGTGGTGGTACCGATAATGTATCTGTCACAATTACAGTAGCGAGCGGCGATTTAGCGGCAGCACCTGCTGGAACCTATGGTGGCACATTAACCATGGTTGTATCGCCAGAATAATCAGCGACTGATTTTTTAGGTTTAAAGCAGCTAGAAACCTCTAGCTGCTTTTTCATAGATGACTAACTCGACTAAAATTTCTCCAATAAATACTAAGCGTTTATTTAGCTTTATATTTCTTTTCGCCTCGCTTTTATTCAACCAGACCATTTTTTCTGCCGAACAAGGTCAACTGGGTGCAAGCTCTGATGCCAGTGTAGACATTACCCTGACTTTAGGACTGTTAAGTCGAGTCACCGGGTTAAGTGACTTCACTTTCGGTTCTTGGTCTGGCGGTAATTTATCGGCCAACGACAATTTATGTATAGGTGTCTATGGCACCACGCAATATCGTGTGAGTGCAACAGGTGATGGTGATGGCTTCGACATTAACGCCTTTGCATTAACCAACGGCACCGATTTTTTACCTTATCGCGTTTTTTTCAACGATCAAACAGGGACTACTGGACAGTTAGAATTGTCTTCAAATTCAGCTTTGCTTGGACAAACAACAAGCGGGTCATTTTTTAATTTGTTTGGTTGTTTTACCGAAAATGCGAATATTGATTTATTAATAGAGAACAGTTCTCTCACGACAGCGGGTGGTGGCTCCTACTCTGGCACTTTGACTCTAACGATGATCCCTGAATAATGAACGGGTTCAAGAGTCTAAAGTTTTTTTCACTGATTTGCATGACAACCGCTATTATGCCGCTCAATGCGGATGTCAAAATATCAGACTTACAAGATTTTGATTTTGGCTTATATCCGGGGAATGGGCGTCTTCAAGATGGCAAAAATATTTGTACCAACGTGATCCCAAACGGTCGATACCAAATTGTCATGTTAGGAGACGGTGCTGCTGGCAGTTTTGAAATATCCAATGGGATCGACCGCATTTCCTACCGGGTTTTTTACAATGACAGGCCTCGCAGACGCGGTGCAAGAAGAATGCGGCCAGGTCAACCCTTAACTCGTCAAAGTCGCGCATCCGATCAATTGAATTGCAGTGATGGGCTCAGTGCCAATATTCGTATTCGCATTCGTCGTCAGGATTTGCAAGCCGCTAACCCAGGTAGATATCGTGGGACGTTAACCATGACCGTTTCGCCAGAGTAAATCTGAGTCCTGTAAACAAAAAATAAACTACCAACAATTTTTCTCCGCTAAATAATTCACGGTTTCCACCAATTCATTTTCAGAGATATTTACACGACATTCATTTCCGTTTAAATCAACCAAAATAAGTTCACCACTTTTCTCCAACCTTAATTGTACCCAACCTAAATCATCTGTTTTTGCATACCCATTAAATCCTTTTAAACGCGCATTGGCTACTGGCTGATTTTGCTTATTCACAATTTGCATAATCACGACTTTAACGCTATTGATTTGCCATTCTAGGTTTTTAATGTTCCCGGGATATAAAGTGACAATTCGAGGCCGGTTATCATAGTTAACCAATGTTTCGCCGCGCGGTGATAATACTATCTGATAAGTTTCATAGGGCTGCAATGCGATAAAACGACTTTTACCTGCGTCAATTTTTGCTCGCTCGACACCATTTATGACAACTACAAAACGGAGGGAATCAGAATCGATCGATTCTAAATTAATCATGACTCCAGCGCTATTTCTTCGGTTACCACCAATAGCCATTTTTCCTTCGCTTGCGACAATATTAAATCGGCCAGTCACCGAGTAACCAAGCGGTTTACTCGCATCAGCTCGGTTTTGTTCGAGTTCAATACGACCATAACCATGCTCATTATTAAGTTCAGATTTAAAGCTGGAGGTTGTTTGCTCTGCTTCTTGATTGATCTCGAATACATTCGACAATGAACCATAACTTTCTGATTGATTTTTGAATGCCACTCTCAATCGTCTATCCACATGGTTGTTAACGTCATTTTTTTCTGTACCGGATCTAAATCTTCTATGATTTTGTCTGGCTGTTAGATCAACATCTGTGTGCCTAGAGAAAAAGCGCATACTAAAACCCAAAATAACTCGGGTTTCCAATTCATTCTGAGTGGCATCAATTGAAAAATCAATTAAGTTACCTGCACCCCGGTAAATATTTTTTCGCCAACTGGCACCAATAACCTTGGTTTTTTCCCGACCCACACGAATACTTTCTCTGGCAGAAATATTGAGTGTTGAAGATTCAAAAGGAATGGCCAAATTAAGTAATATCTGACGGCTATCATTTTGCAATAACTCATACTCGAGACCATAATCAACTCTCTCCTGACGATCTGTTTTACGATAACTGGCGGTAACAATGAATGGTCGATAATTAAGATCTAATTGATAAAAACTTCCGATGCCGTCATCGGAACTGAATACATAGTTGTTCTGAAAATTAATCCCATCAGCCATCATAAAACTGCCAAACTCACCACTTGTTTCATTTGAGTTGCTCACAAAAGACACGTTGACACCAAAATTTTCTGATAGTCTGCTAATAACACCTGCTCTTAATACAGAATGAGATTCAGCATGTGGAATGCCATTTTGCTGTTGATCAATGATAGATCCCGGCACACCGAATTCAGCAAAATAAAGTGATTCACCTACCGGAGGTAGTCGTAGAGATTTTGAATAGAAATGCGTTTCGCTAGTTTCACGACCACTAACACTGGTTATTTTAAGATCGATGTTATATGCGCCATCAGGAAAATCCCGAGTATCGATCTCTTTATTGCCTGCGTCGTAATTTCGGCTATCAATCAATTGACCGTCTTTATAAACATCAATTCGCGAGCGTTCACTTAAAAAGACAAAAATAGAACTACCGCTCACTTGTTCCAAATCGGTGCGGCTAGATAATGACGTTTGAATACGGGCACCAATAAAATCTCGTTGAGTATAAAATCCATTGGACTGGGTAAAACTCTTAAAAGAGCCAATCTCATAAGCGATATCTCGATAGTCATAGATAAGAGAAAACTGATCAAGTCGGGTCTGATTTTCACTATCATTATCGATATTCATCTGCAATCGATAGTTTTGCAATCCAAGTACACTATTGAGCTGAAGCGTATGAGCACTCTCAATTTGTTCTCCGCCAGTAGCGGCAAGAGAGATCGAGTTTATGAATGATAGTTGACTGGTTGATGCCGGTAAGTAGCGATCAAATTGCAAACGAGTCTGATTAATGTAGAGCGGATTGATAAATAGATCCAATCGAAATAGACTCTCGTTAAAAATGACACCGACAATTTCTGGAGACAAAATACCACAATTATTTTGAGATTGGTAATAGCAAACCGATCCAGTGTTAGGTGCTAGTTTGCCTTGCAATTTTTCTAATATCTTTGCCGGATCAGCCAAATCAGTAAGTAATTTTAATATATCTTGAGGATGATCAAACTCAATCCATTCCTGACTATAACTCAGCATGCTGGAAATCAAAGGCTGCCCATTAAAATAAATATCAACCAGCGCTATTTGCGGGGCTAACAGATCATCAAATCCTTCGGGAATTCCACTAGTGATAATATTAACGGATCCGTTTTTCTCGATCTTGGAAAGATCATTTTGTAGTTCAGCCTTTATCGTTGCACTTGCCTTGGCTTTATCTTGTGCCTTGAGAATGCTCCTTGATTTTTCTGCGGTCAGAATCCCATTTTTTTGCAACGAGACCTCTGCGGAAATATCTTTATCGACCCACTCTCTGGATTGCTCGGCAGCCAGCGTACAAGCCGACAATATCAACCCATTGGCTAACCACCAGATATTAAATGCCTTTACCATTATGGAACTAATTTAAAAGTTTTTATCGAGTTCTCAAGTCCTTTTGATATTTGATAGGTAACGGGCGTTAAATAGGGCACTTCCACTTGCCATTGATTACCGGCATAAATTCGCTTGCCACCTAATTTAACGCATTGATTCTCTTCATCCTGCCTAGATTGCCCTTTAGGGCACTGATGCCCTTCTAATAGTAAAACATTAGTATTGCCAAGATTAGTGATATGCAATGATTTACCGACTAGCTTGCCTTTTAAATCAACCTTGGCTCTATCAGGTTGTGAAAGCACTAATACTTCATAAGCCACCACAATTTTAACAGCCGTTTCAGTGCTCTTCACTTCACCAACTTCCGGCTTAACCAACACCCTAAAAACACGATCTTTGACAATAATCGTTGGCAATTTTTGGTTTTTGCCCGTTGGGGTTATATCAGAATTAGCTGTGACAGGTTTGTCGAGCCTTACAAAGCGAATTCGTTTACGACCACCTGGAGCAATCACCAGACGTTGTGGTGACACCAACAAACCCGCTTTTCGAGGATCGCGATACTGCTCCCGTTTTTCCTGCTCTGTTCCCGGATGGTGAATAACGCTCGGGATCACTCGTATATACAAAGTGTCCTCGCCCTGATTAAACACTTCAATGTCACGACTTCGCTCACCGCCATCTTCAAAATGGACAATCGCTTGACTTAAAGACATGCCTGCATTGACGTGATTAATAACGGCGAAAAAACCAATAAAGGCCCCAAAAATTAAAATAGAATTGCGCACAGATTTACTCAGTCTTTTTTCTTTCTATTACAATATGTTACAGACTAAATGTCAACCGTTTTCTAGGTTTAACTACTCGGCGGCAATTGTTAAAGTCAACACACCATTGTAGGCTTTGCTAGCATTAGAAGAATAATCTTGTTCAGGAAAGTTCACCTTTATTTGATTAGCATAGGCATTTTTACATCGCCCTTCAACATCCAAATTAGAATATACCTGAGAAGATTGATTGGCTTGCAAAGATTGAAAAGCCTGTTGTTGATGTTTATAAGAAACCTGATAACTTAACGGGCTTCGATGACCATTTGAGACTGTAAAATGACCGTTTTCACCGGAGCCATTTAATTTGACTCTAAATAGATCAGCACCAAATTCGCCAGTACAAAAACCACTTTCGATCGCTTGGTTATTGGATGTCAATTTAAGTTCACTTTTGCCTTGCGCCTGACTCTTAGGCAAAATGGTTAATGTGATATGACTAGTAGCGCTAGATGTCGAACCGAGCGTGCCATTTCCGGCCGCCAATGCCGGAGTGAACGGTGTTACCACTAACGCCACTCCGGTGGCAAATGCACGTAACCAGTTTTGTCGCCTAAGTGCCCTTTTGAGTTGTAGAGGAGTAATTAGATCAAGCGCCATAAGAGCTTCACCAATTCGTACATCATGGGTTGCTTGATAAACAAGCGCATCAATAAGTTCGCTTTCACTGATATACTGGCGTTTGACTAAAATCTTACCTAATCGAGATTTTTCTTCTAGTTGTTGTATTAGCATCTTGAACTATCAAATTTAGGAATACTCATTTATCGGCAGATAAATAAAAATCTTGAATAGTTTTAATGAGTTAAGCGCTGGATAATGCAGGGATATTAAACCTAGAATAATCAGATTAACTCTCAACAAAGGCGCGCTCAACCACATAATCCCCCTGAACACCCTTTTTTCGGCTTTCCTCAAAACCATGCTCATCAAGAATTACGCAAGTTTCTGTTAACATTGACGGACTTCCGCACATCATTACACGATCGAATTTTGGATCAAGCTTAGGTAAACCTATCTCATCACATAAAGTTCCGGACCTCATTAGATCGGTAATTCGACCTTGGTTTTGATATTTTTCCCGAGTGACACAGGGATAATAAATTAATTGTTCTTTAACCATATCACCAAGGTATTCGTGGCAGGCAAGATCTTTGGATAACATTTTATGATAAGCCACTTCATTAATGAATCGCACCCCATGAAATAACACTACTTTTTCAAATCGTTCATAAGTTTCGGGATCTTTAATAATACTCAAAAAAGGCGCTAAGCCCGTTCCTGTACCAATCAACAATAAATTTCGCCCATCACGTAAATCATCAATAACCAAAGTACCGGTTGGCTTACTCCCGATCAACACCTCATCACCGGGGTTTAAATGTTGTAACTTGGAGGTTAAGGCTCCATCTTGGACTTTAATACTAAAAAACTCTAAATGTTCTTCATAATTAGCGCTGGCGATGCTGTAAGCGCGCATAATCGGTTTAGCATCTCCTTGGGCCAAGCCAATCATAATAAATTCACCATTTCTGAAACGCAAACTAGGGCTGCGGGTTGTTTTGAAGGAAAACAGAGTATCATTCCAATGATGGACATCGATGACTTTTTCGGATTTAAATTTACGGCTCATAATTAACGATTCTTTGGCTTCGACAAAATGATATGAATGGTTGCAGGTGACCGCATTTTAACCAATATCGCCACTATATCCAAACTTCTTTTGAGAATTTTACCCCTATATTAGCTAGGGTTTATATCTTGTCAATTCCGTTTAAAAACAAAATAAACCATACCAAACATAAGATAATGATTCCCACCAAGATGGTGTAGAGCGAACAAACTGACTACACTATATAACCAAAACCTAACAGCTATTTAGAACTAACAAATGATCCACTATTGCATAATACTTCGAGCAATCGAGTCCTGTTTGATCACTAATGTTTGCTTATCATTCATCGGCAAGATAATCCCTAACTGTATGAAGGTGTTATCATAGGAAGGAAAACTAGGGTTATTGGCAAACTCCCGATATAGTTTACTAAAAATAATACTGGCAGATAAGTGATCGAGCTGCTTAACTAAATTTTTGCCACGCCAGATTTTGGGACCTTTGATACAGCATTGATTCAGCTTAAGCAAGATATCGTTTAACCCGATTTGTCCATTTGATTTTTCTCTCAAAGTGACATCTGCTTTTAAAAACATTAATGCTCCGCTCCAATAAACCCGCATTCGTCTGCCTCTGTGGTAACCTTCCCCCCAATTTTTGGAGGTTTCTAAAAGTGCCTCCGCTTTCGATTTGGCCATACTTTTTTCGGTTCGCTCAAATGCACTATAAAGCCGAGTCCAAGCTTTTTCTTCACTCAATACCCCCATTTGCCCCATTAATACATATTGTAAATAAGAAGATAATCCTTCCGAAAGCCAGATATCATCGAAATGTAATTTAGGTAAAAGTTGGTGACTAAACTCATGAGCAGCAGTCCAGTCGGTATAAAATTTTTCCATTTCGTAATTTATCATCACAACAAAACGAATACCAAAGCCATTTCCTCGACTAAAATCCCCCCAAGGAACCGGACCGCTTTTTGGTTTATTTTTTGCAATAACAATCACTTGAGTTTGGGCAACGGGATAACTCCCCAAATAATGTTCGATACCCTTGGCAATATCAGTTAACCACTGATTAATCGCCACTGATTTTGGCATACTATTAACCGATGCAATATTTAAATAATGTCCGTTTGCGACTTTAGGATGATCAACTTTAAAATCGCCAATCATCAAAGTATACCCCCATTCCTGCGGTTGATGACCTAACAAAAAACGATATTCTGAGAAATTCACCTGTTGCCATGGTGTGGAAATTTCGGCCCACTTTGGTAACTGGAAGTCGAGCTCTATTTGATCGGACTGTGATATAACTTCCGGTAACCAAAGCCAAGTATTATCTTCAATATAAGCAATATTTTTTCGTTTTTTACTTTGTTTGCTCCTTTTAGCATGATATCTCTCAATATTCACCTTATAGTCGATACAGGCATTGTCAGCCAAATGTTTGGTCTTCCAGTAGCGCCCCTGAATTTCGATATTGCCTTGCTCGGAATGAGGAAATTGGACTAGATCATCATTGCCTATTTTACTTTCAACGGCCAAGTATTTAGGCGCGATGCCATCAAAACAGATATTGACAGTGGCGTGAGCAATCTTCTGATCGATTTCAATTTGATAGCGGTGAACGGCAGCGTTTGTGCAAGAGATCATACCGAACAAAGCGATTGAAATGAGGTTAATTATTAGGGGCATGGGATTCGATTTTTATACATGAGATTGTTTTTTGCATAAGAGAATAACTTTGGCTAAATGGATGACTAGAGCCTGTTGAGCTTGCTACCTTCTATAGACAAAGTCCAAGCTGCACTAATACTCTACTCTCTACCAAAAGATTAGTTTAGAACCATCAAAATGTCGAATTGATAAATGTAAGCAGATTAGTCAGTCAACATCAAATAAAACCAATAACACTTGCTGCAGGTTTTCATTGGATTTCTGTGCACTAAGATTCTTACAAACGAGATGGAGCGCCTTTGATTCTGTTTTCTGTAGCAATTCCAACTTTTCTTTCAAACCTCCCTCTGACAGGGTAATCGAACTTCTATCGGCATGATTTTTGACTTTCAGTTGTTCGAATAAATGTAAAAAACGGCCTATTACCACATAGGGGAAATTTATACTGTGGATCGGTCCCTGACAGGCTTGGAATCCGCCAAGAGGTAGACCGACCAGTTTAATGGTGGTCAGTTTGTCAGCCCCGAACCAGGCGCTGGTAAACCCTGCCACACCGCCGCTAATCGCCCCCAACATAAAACTGTGTCCTGCCACGGCAATATCAATGGCTGCCCCCGCAGCCGCACCGGTCATTGCGCTAACGATAGCCAATTGCTTTTTATTTAGCCCCCAGGCATACCACTGTTTGCTGTCAAATAAATCTGGTGGTAAATGAATATCATCGTTGTGTAAATCACACTGTTGATGCGCAAATATCTGGCATAATTTGCCAAAAGCCTGTTGTTCTCGATTTTTCATCCATTGATGATACTGCTTGCTCAAAATAGGATGCAGGGCCTTCGCTTGAGATTCTGATAAGACCTTTTGCTGAGTTTGATAGCTGCATAAATCCACTAATAATTCGCTAAGCAAAATTGAACTCTGCACAATATTGGCCTGCTGATGAGCTTTTAAATCCAATACAACTTGCTTAAGCGTTTCTTTCCAGCGGAGTTCCAAATGAGAAAAAGCTTCCAGCAATGCCAACTGCTTACTAAAATCTGCCTGCATCGGATTAAAGACTCTAACAATCTTAAAAAACTGACCGAGCGCATTTTGCCATGACTCCACATAGTCATCATTTTCTATCGGATTGATCAACGCCATACTGGGTCTTCCGGTCCAGCGTAATATTTCCATCTCTGCTTCATACTCGACCCCGTATGGGCGCGATCCATCCACCACATACAATATCGCTGCCCCTTTGACTAACGGTGTTAACAATTTTACTTCATCTGGAAATCTTGACTGGCAATCAGCGTCATTGATCAATTTTTCTACGGCAGAAACTCTTTGGTCGGCACTATCAGCATGTTGGTTTAACCAATAAAGCACCTTTTGAGGTCTTTGAAAACCCGGCGTATCAATTAATTCGAAACCGGCATGCCCGGTATCAATTTTGTAGCGGTCAGAATCGGTAGTAGTACCACTTTGCTGAGATATAAGGATTGAATCATCTCTTGCCAAAGTAGAAACAATCGATGATTTACCTTTATTAGGATGGCCCACCACCGCGAACGAAGCTCTTGCTGAACGCATATTCATGGATCCTCTATTTGCAATAATTGCCAATTCGGCAAGGTTTTAACAAATCGTCGCCATTCATCTAGGTGTCTTTTACTTAAAGGAAGAATATTTTCGCCCTTCCAATCTAAGGGTAACAAATAACCTTTACCATTTTGCATAAAATCGGAAAGTTCTGCCAATGGCGGCTCCCAACCTTTGACAATTAATAATTGAGTTTCCTGCCATCGCTCAGCGACCATTTGTTCTGAGTATAAGGCTAAAGGTCCAGCACTTAGTTCTGAAGTTTTTTGATGATTCAGTTTTTGTTGAATTTTGTCTAATAAAGATTGTTTCAGCCCACACCAGTTATTGAGAGCAAAATCTGATTGAGTTTGATTGATCACTGGAGCTAATTCCAGAGCGCTAACGGCCTCTGATTGGTAATGGCGGGTCCGCACCAACTGAATCGATTGAGGTTGTTTATCCGCTATTCTAAAAACAATTTTACAACCAATAATCGTGATAAATCGCAATAAGAATGCATAAAATAATTGAGCCGCAAAAATAAACTGCCACCAGTCACCAAAGTGAACATTGGTAATTTTTTGCATTTGTATCCGTGAATCTTGAGTCAATTGAAGCAGTTCAAGATCCGGTTGTGCGGACGGCCAAAATGACCAAGGAGTGGCTAGCTCCTCTAATAACCAATAAAGCTGTTTCGCATCAAGTAAGGTACTTCTCCAGATAAAATTAACGTCGGTCGAAAGCAATAACATTAATAGCACCAGCAAACTGGCAAAACTAAAACTGAGGGCAGCCACTTGACTTTGATAAAAAAAATACAGCTTGGCCTGTGGATGTTGAATTAAATGGAGCCATTCATTTTGTTGCTTTTGTGACCATAACGGAACGAGACTAACCAGTTTGGCAAAATTCCAACTTTTACCTATAAGCAATGAAATAGAAGAAAACAACAGACTGAAAATTGGCAAAAATACGTAAATAGCAACCAACTGTAGGAGGTTTACCCGACCTTGCTGATCGCCACTGAGTAGGCTCCAGCTTAGAAATAATCCAAGTAAAAAGCCGGCAATCAGTATTGGGAAAAATACTTTAGATTGGTTGCCCAGAGTTGACATCTGATAATTTGTTTCAGTTTGAATTTATTGTTTGTATCATGAAGTTCGTTGATCACTAAACCTCATCCGATGACTCCTCTAAAACCATCGTTTCGAGTTTGTCTAGATCAGGGATCGAAGCCGCAATAGAATCTATTTCAACCCGCATTTTTTCCGCAACCGATAACTCTTCATCGTGCATATATTTAATATTGTCTGATCGAACATGAGACAATCTTGGAATGCCTTGTACCACAATAGCCAAATAAGGTAAATCACGATTAGAATTCAGTGTATGTGCAATGGCTATACGAGAACGTTTGTTAGCTTGAGGATCTTCAAGTCCTTTAATGATGTCAATTGATACTAACGGAATATTGATACCCCGCCATAATAGATGACCCAAAAACCAATTGGGTTTGCCCATATCTTTATCAAATAATTCAACATTACTGAAAGGAACGATCTCGGCCACGTTAGTGTTCGGCAATAGGATATTACTGTTCACCGTTGGTATCATTAAGCTATACACTTCTTGAATATTTTTAGCCATAATTTTATCCCAATATTGTTAAACTACTGATTTAAATAGCTTACTAATCTATCCGCAAGCATTTCCGGAGCGGCAACAACACTCGCAAGGCCAGCATTGATCACCGCTTCAGGCATTGATGAATTGGCACAAGTATCAACTGACTGAGCCCAAACCTGACCATTTAATGACAACATTTTTTTGACGCCGTTCAATCCATCCTGCCCCATACCACTAAAAATAATGGCACCACTTTTTTTGCCGTAAATAACAGCAAGTGATTCAATCACATCATCAATGCAGGGCAAATAAGGTTCACTCCATTTTTGCGAATGATCAACTAACATCGATCCGTCTTTCAAAAAAATAAGCTTACCTTTTAACGGAGCCAGATAAATCTTGCCTGCACTGATGGAATTACTCCCTTTGGCAACCTGCACCTCAAAGTGACTGTTGCTAGTCAATATTTCAGCCAATACCGGTAAAAAATTTTCATCGATATGCTGGGCAACAATAAAGCTGGCATTAATATCCGCTGGCAAACTTTGTAAAAATCGTTTCACTGCTGCCGGGCCTCCCAGAGAAGCACCAATAACCCAACACGGCGTTAACTCATTAGCAAGCGGCTGTTGAACAACCTCTTCAAAATCTAATCCTGTTGCCGACTCTTCCAGCATGGGGATTTCAAATTCTTGTAACTCTAGTGTTTCTCCCAAATCATCCAGCTTTGTAGCAGAAGATGGCTGTTTTAAATCAATATCAAAATCTGACTCATTGTTGAAGGAAGTTAAATTTTCATCGGTTTCGGCAAAATGTTCGATGGCTTCTTGCTCTGATTGCTTTAGCTCTGGCTCGGCAATTTCTGATCTTGGTATTTCTGATCCTAGTATTTCTGATTCCGGCATAGCGGGTTCTGGCATATCAGATCCCGACGGATGATCGGAAAGCCAACTAGTCTGATTTTGATCATCGATTGGTTGCAAATTTAATCCGGAAAAATCATCCTCTGGTTGCTGTTTAACAACCGGTTTTTTTTCTGCAATTAACGGCGATTTTTCTAAGTCTGATTCTTTGGGCTGGTCATCAATAACAAATTCGGCCTTTCCGTTTATAGGGCTTTTTGAGTTAGTCTCTAAACTGAGTCCACCATCATCCAAAGGTTCCTCTTCTTCCGTCGCAGATTTTAGTGGTTCTTGAGGTTCTTCTTCAATAAATGTCGCACGACCTGAGATCGTTGTCTGAGCAATAGACTCCAGTGACAAGCCATCATCAGATGGCTGCTCGACTGGAACGGCTTGTTTGGATTGCTCTTCTTCTAGGAATATCGCTTTGCCGGTTATTTTTTCTTCCTCAATAGAGGTTAGCGATAAATCATCTTGCTTAATATCCTCTTCAATATCTAGACTGTCTTCATTAATAGACCGCTCTTCATCAACCTTCGGACCATAGTTAGATTCTAAAATTTTCTGATCATCTTCTCTGGCAGATTCCAGCACAGGGATCGAACTGCTAGAAAAATCAATTTCATCAAAGGTGACCGCTATCGATTCAAGATCATTTATTGATTCTTCTGGTTGGGCTGCTAGAGCCATAATTTCATCTGCAATTTCTGCGGTTTCTGAGGGTTCTTCGATTTCAAGCTGACCGAGCGAAAAATTTGGCTCTGATACTTCCAATATTTCCTCAGAAAAATCATCAAGTGAGTTTTCTCCTGACGTTGTATTTTCGTCTGAAACGAGCATACTATTTGGTTTATCTTCAAGAGAAAAATCTTGTTCGTTCAATAATTTCCGCTCAATTTCGGAGTCCTGCTCATGCGAAAGTCCAGGCTCAAGCAAAAGTTCAGACTCCAAAAAAAGAGAATCATCAACAGCATTCTCAAGTTCCGGAGAAATGCTTTCAAGTTCAGAGACCAGTTCTGCAGCGATGTCACTGGGTAATCCGATAGAACTCGTTTCTAATTGATCCAGAGCAGAACTCAATTCATCGACCGATTCAAGACCTTCATATACTTCTGATACAGAATGATGCGACTCTGTTAATATTGGATCGGGTTGGCGTGAATCAATTTGCTCAATTTCACTCTGAGACGTACTCGCGGATGACAAATTGCCTTGAGCAGCAAGAGTAGAGGGTTGTTCTGTAGATGCAGGTAATGGATTCTTAGGCTCTGGCTCTTCATCCAACCCCGTCAGCTCATGAAGTCGACTAACCAGTTTTTGGCACCAAAAATCAGGATGCGACTGTTTGATTAAAGTTCCGGGTTCATTAAAATAAATGGAAGCGTCGGATTCATCTAAAAGCTGATCAATATTATCGTGCCAATGGTCATCATCTATATTGAGCAACCAAACGTTTAATGATTTATCTTCAATATGTGAACTTGATATTTCTTGCGGGGTAATATGATAGGTGACTTGAACACCAAGTGCTTCCAACAAACTAATTAGTTGTTTGCTTTCTTCATTTGGCGAGGTGACCAAACCAATTGATAAGTTACTCACAGTGGTCCTCAAGTATTTTCTGATAGTAAACCATTAATGGTTTCAAGTAGGTCAACTTCATTATATGGCTTACCCATATATTGGTTTACACCGATAGCTTCTGCTCTTTCCCTGTGTTTTTCACCGGTTCTTGAGGTGATCATAACAATTGGCAAGTTTTTCAATCGTTCATCATGGCGAATAATAGTCGCGAGTTCGAACCCGTCCATTCTTGGCATTTCGATATCCAATAACATCACATCCGGCAAATTGTCAGCCAATATTGTAACGGCATCCACACCATCTTTTGCTGTGATGACTTCAAAATTATTCCTTTCTAATAATCGGGTGGTTACTTTTCTCACTGTAATAGAATCATCCACCACCATAATCATGGGTATTTTATCTTCTTCCACAAGCTCTTCGACTATATCGGTATCATCAACAACGGCATCCACCCGGCGTATCAATGCAGGCATATCCAAAATAAGTACCACCCGTCCATCACCCTGAATGGTTGCACCCGAGAGTCCACTAACGGAGCTCAATTGACTACCGATTGATTTTACAACAATTTCACGACTACCCAACAGATCATCTACCTGTAGCGCAGTAGGGTGATCAGCCCCATGTAAAAGCAATACTGGCAATGGCTGAGAGACACCTGCGAGCCTTGCCTTTGAATGATGATCCAGCATTTGCCCCAGATAATACATAGAATAATCAATCCCTGCATAGCCGAATTTTGATTCTTGATTGGAATAATATTCTTCTAGTTCAAAAGGACTAACTCGCACAATACCTTCGATATTAGCGAGTGGAATTGCGTATATTTCTTCGCCAATTTGAACCATCAAGGCATGATTAACTGAAACAGTGAATGGCAATCGAACTGTAAAGATAGAACCCTTTCCACTCTCAGATTCAATTTCTATTACACCACCTAGCTGCTTGATTTCGCTATTAACCACATCCATTCCAACACCACGGCCAGATATTTGAGTAACGGTTTCAGCAGTACTAAAACCCGCTTCCAAAATTAATTGCTGCAATTCATGTTGGCTTAATTCGGTGTCTTTACTGATTACACCTCTTTCAATCGCTTTTTCACGAATAGCATCAAGGTTAAGGCCTCGGCCATCATCTTTAATTCTGATAAAAACCTCACTGCCTTCACGATACAGTGATATGGAAATTTTACCGGTCTTAGGTTTGTTTAGTATTTTGCGCTCCGCTGGGGTTTCTATACCATGGTCCATCGCATTTCTTAACATATGTTCAAGCGGTGCGATCATTCTTTCTAATACACTTCTATCCATTTCTCCATCAGCACTGATTGATAGCTCAATGGTTTTTCCAAGTTCGGTACTAATTTGACGGATCATTCTACGTAATCTTGGTACTAAACTTTCAAACGGCGTCATTCGGGTTTGCATCAAGCTTTCTTGCATTTCAGTGTTAACCCGCCCCTGTTGTAACAACAAGGTTTCCGAATCCGAAGTCAACGCATCTAGGGTGTCTTTAAGGTTCACTAAATCCACCGCACTTTCCCCTAAGCCTCGGGTTAATTCCTGTTGACGTGTATATCGGTCCATTTCAAGTGGATCAAAATCTTCATAATCAGTACCACCACTAATTTCTCGTCGATAGGAAATTTGAGCATCCGTTTCGATATCCAGATTTCTTAATTGATCTCTTAGTCGATCAACGGTCGAATTCATTTCTTCAAGGTTGTATCGAAGCACCGACATCTGTTGCTCAAGTCGTGAACGGAAAATACTGGTTTCACCCGCCAAATTAACCAGATTTTCAAGCTGGTTAGAATTAACCCTGACGCTATCCGAGCTGGAAACCTGTTTACGTGTTTCTTCTTGCTGTTGTTTGCGCTTTTCGAAAGAAACAATCTCTGCGGAAGCCGATGCCGCTCTTTCAACCGAACTTTTGGAGCCTTTTTCTTTATTGTCAGTTGCTTTTGTTTTCGCTTTTTGCTCTACGGCTTGATCGCTAACGGACGTATCAACCACTCTTTCTTCTACAGCCGCCTCAATCACTGAATCTGCAATATCTTCACCAGCAATTAACTGTTTCAGCTGAGAAAAATATTGCTCCGGTAACGTCATTTGGTTTTTGTCTTTCACTTCATTAACCAGAGAATCAATAACATCGTATCCCTGTAGCATAAAATCCAAATCAGATTGTTTTGCCTTTAATGAACCACTACTGATTTTTTCAAAATAAGTTTCCATTTCATGGGTTAAATCACCCAGAATGACTAAGTCGGAAAGACGAGCTCCCCCTTTAAAGGTATGTAACGTTCTTTGCAAAGTATCGATCGCATCTTGGTCAACCAAATTCTCTCCCCAAAGATGCATTGCTTCGTCTAGCGCCACTAATAATTCATCAGCTTCTTCCAAATAAATTTCAAGTACTTCCTTTCCATCTTCATCTAAATCGATTTGATGAACATTACCACTAACCACTATCGGCGCGGACGGTGCAATGGTATTTTCACTAACAATGGCTTCAGAGATTGGCGTAGCGACCTCTTCGACTTCTTTGATTTCTTTGATTTCTTTGATTTCTTCGATTTCTTCGATTTCTATCGATTCAGTGGCTTCGATTACTTCGGTTATTTCAGCGACTTCTTCTGTTAGAACCTCACCTTTCAAATGTTCTTGAAGTTTGCGTAGTTCGACGGTTGCAGCAACAGGCCATCGGAAATTTCTCAACACATCGACCATTTCAACAAGCTTATCGCTTGCCAAACATACCATCTCATAATCAGCCGAAGAGTTTTCATGGCCAAAATCGACTGCACGGTTGAATATTTCTTCAATGGCATAGGCCAAATCTCCAATATTCATCGCACCAGCCATTCTTGAACTACCTTTGAAGGTATGATAAATCCTACGCAGCTCATTATTTATTTCATCACTACTAAGATGTTGTTGCCATCTAGCAAGTAAATCTTGGGTTGTTTCAATTAATTCATCAGCCTCTTCCACGAAAAGCTCGACCAATTCCTGATCCATTTCCTCAGGTGCAGCATTTCTGGAAATCTCTTCAATCCAACTTTGCATTTCCTCAACTAATGCAGTAGGTAAACTGATATCTTGCTCGGAAACCAGTAAATTTAACATTTCCGTTAATTCTTCAACTCCCGCACTAAGTAATCGGTGATATTGTTGATGACCATCACCATCCGCAGCATCCAAATGGCTGACCGATTCACAAATGGCGGAAAATTGTTGTAGTTCCAGCGCACCAATCATTTCACTTCCACGTTTAAAAGCGTGTAGTTCCGTTGATATTTTGTCCGAAATCGATTGGTCGCCAGGACTGGAACTTAATGCTTTCAACGAAACACCAATCTCCTGAAGAATATCTAATCCTTCAGTCAAGAAAATAGAGATCAACTGTTGATCTTTTTGTCTGGATGGAGCTTGGGCAACCTGATCTTCAGTTTTGACTCCGACCAGTGTTGCAATTCGACCCACTAATGAGGCAAAATGGGTTGTGTCCATGGGTTGTGAGTTGCTTAATTGCTCTACTACAGTGGCCAAAAACTGCCCTGATTCATCCAGAAGAGAAACTGTTTCATGGTCAAACCGACGGTTACTACCTTTTGAAACTCTGGCAAATTTTTCAAAGGGACCTGCAATTTTGGCAATAGAATCGACCTTTGCCATATGAGCACTTCCTTTAAGTGTATGCAAGGCTCTGATCAATCCATCAGTCACTGCGGCACTCGCTCCCGGTGCTGCGTCTACAACAAAGTCACTAATCGCTTTTAAGTGAATTTTTGCTTCAGTGACAAAAATCTCTAATAAAACCGGATCAATCGCTTCTTCTTCTGTGCTGGTATCCATTTCCTCGGACAAAGTGGGTATTTCAAAAGCTTGTTCTGTACTTTTGGAAGCAAAAACAAAATCAGTTAAATTGAGTCCATTAGCGATATGTTCGGCCCTAGCAATTAATTCTTCCACATCATCACTTTGAGGATGTTCATTTTTTGAAAATTCTGATACGAGCCTTGGTAATATCGTTAAAGCATCGTTTAAAACACTTATAGCCGGATTTTCCGCTGGGATCGTGTCCTCAATAACCTTATTGAGCATATTTTCTACCGCCCAACTTAAATCACCAATAACCGACGCCCCCACTAATCGTCCACTTCCTTTTAGAGTATGAAATGACCGTCTTATGGTGCTTAGTGCTTCCTCATTATTAAGTTGACTGATCCAAACAGGTAATGTCTTTTGAATCACTTCAATTTCTTCTTCAGCTTCTTCAAGAAAAATCTCTAGGACTTCATCATCAATTAAGGATTCATCAATTTCTTTGGCACTTGAAGATTGAACCATTGGAATAATTTTGGCGCTTTCTACTGATTTTTTCGTTTCGGTGGTCGAAGTGTCTTTTTCAGGCAATGTACTTGACGTGCCTTCTGGGGCTTCAACTAATGCTTCAATCTCAACCACTTTATCGGTCGACTGTTGGCTATTTTCGATAGCCATCACCAGCATATCTTGGCTAGATTTTGCACTTCGTAAAATAGAAACAATTGCCTTACTACTGCCGTCTTCAGTTCCTTCCAAATAATAATCAACACTGGTAACAATATCGGCCAAAGCATCGAGATGTTCTTCATTGGGCTGTTGATTATCGCCGAGTAAACAATTTTCCACGAATCGTCTAGCAACGTCTAAAACTTCAGTCGCATCGTCAAATTCGATTATTTTCATGGCACCAAGCACTTCATCCAACAGTCCTGGAACTTTCTGTAATTCATTCTGGTTAAAACTAGTTGCTATGTAGTTGATCATTCCATCTTTAGCTAGTTGAAGATTTTTCCGTGCTACCTTAACCAGAGAAATAGTCGCTTCATTAACCTGAGTTTCTTTTGCTCTTTTTTCTCCTACCTCAGTTAAGTCTTCTGAAAGTTCTTCCTCTTTGGCAAAATTATCAAGATCAAAATTACTTAGATTTGCATCAACAAATAACAATGCACCTGCAATATCCATAATGGAGGCATCATCAGGCATTTTGTTCAGATCGATCAACTTCTTAATATGTTTAGTTTGTTCTCGAATAACATCTCTTGGAATTGGCAATTCAAGAATTGTTAAGGTATTAGCAACTTTAGTTAAGGACTCTGACAAAGATCGCAATTGAGCCGGCTCTTTTGCTTGAGCACGCACAAAAAGATCCAATTGATCTTTGACCGAATCCAACTCCTCACCAATAGCTTCCAAAACTTTTGCCATTGATGTTGAATCGGGTCTAGCCAACTGCTCACGTTGTTTTTTAACTGTTTTACTTTCAGGCAAGGACTCCTTTAAATTGAATTCTTTCTTAAGACTAACCACTCGACTATTCTTAGATTTTGATCGAGCAACAAAATACAATAATTTAGACAATAGTTGGGCAGGAATTTCATCATTCCGTGCCTTATCACCTTCATCTGCCAATCTTTTTATTTGTTTATCTACCTGGCTAAGCAATAAATGAATTTCTTTTTCTTTGTATAAACCTTTCTCTGCGATTGAAAAAATAAACCCATCAGCGACCCACCAAAGACGAGCAACACTATACCCTTCTGTTAGCGCCTCTAGACGCAGGAGTACTTTGTGAATTCTAGCTAGACATTCTTTGACCCTCGCGCCGCGAATAATACCAGTCAAGCCTTTTTGAAAATGAACTCGTAGCTTTCTGGCGTTATCTTGAAACGAAACTGTTTTGTCTTTTTGGCTTACAGATTCATTTGGCTTAGGAGGTGCAACGCTTGATGTGTCCGCAGTGAAAAACTCATTTTCTTTAACGGGACCTAAACCTGATGCAGAACGTAGTTCATTAATAAGTGGTAATAAAACCACGGGAACATCTTTTTGGCCGCTTTCGACTCGTTCTAAGTAGCCAGGCATTTGTAACATCGACCGCATAAGAACCTCAAAAGTAGATTCTTTTATATGGCTTGAATTATCGGCCAATTTTTCTGCCAACACTTCCATTTCTGAAGCCAATCGGGCTGCACCATCAAAACCAAGCATTTGCAGCGTACCTTGCACTTGGTGCAAACAGTTTATACAAAACCGGATTTGGGTTTGATCCTGATTATCTTCAACAAAGGTTTCTAGCCCCTGTCTCGCTTGATCAAGAGTATTATTAATTTCTTTTCTGACCCAACTTAAAGCTAATTGATCATAATTGTCGGTCATGACAACTCCGCCATATTGATTAAATCGCCGTCACCTTTTATAAAAGCGAGGCAATGTTTATTATCGATTCTAGTCAAATCTGAATTAGATATGCTGGTTACTTCGCCATGGCCTAATATCAAAATCCCACCCGGCTTCAATCGTTTGGCCAAATCATTGACGATTGATTTTTTACGCTCCTGTCTGAAATAAATCATCACGTTTTGGCAATAAATAACATCATAAAACTGATTCGGCTGGAGGTTCATTTCCAGAATATTTTTTTGCAAAAAACAGGTTCGTTTTCTTATTTTTTGTTTAACCTGTACGTGTCCATCTGCCAATTTTTCGAAATAATGATTAAATGAAGTCGGGGGGATAAAATCCAATTTTTTATCCGAGTAAATTCCCTCTCGTGCGATGGCCAGTGATGGATAACTAACGTCAATCCCTGTCACGCCATAATAAATTGTTTTTCTAACGGATTCTCGTAAACTGATGTTAAGCTTTTCCATTTCTAAAGCCAGAGTGTAGGTTTCTTCTCCGGTGGAACAACCAACACTCCATAACTGAAAGTGCTGCGACTCATTCGGTTGGCGTTCAAAAGCTTTTAGTGCTTTATTACGGCAATAATTGGTCACCAGATTTAATGAATCTTTGTCACGATAAAAACAAGTCTCGTGAACAGTCAATGAATCAACCAAACTAGCCCAATCTAAACTTGAAACCAGCCCCTCATCAAGCATTTGATAAAAATCATGGTAATTTTGAATACCTTTTTCGCGCATATGACGATGCAAGCTAGTAACAAGAAAAGCTTTTCGAGTTTCTGGCATCCATAGACCCGTTCGCTTTTCCAGCAACGAGCGCCAAAGCAAAAACTCTTCAGCCCCCATTTCTGGTATCTTAAAAGCGGACATTGAACCCCTCAACAACTTCAGTTATTTCAAACATGATTGGCCATTTCTGTGATGTCTGATTTTAGTAAGAGTTTACGCTTCATCTGGCAATTTGAAACCAGCGATCGAGTCATTCAATTCATCGGCTAGCTCAGCCAATTTACCAATCGAGTTGGCGGTGTTGGCAGTACCTTCTGATGTCTGGTTAGTAATTTCTTGGATAACATTCATCGTATTTGACACGTGGCCCGCTGATGCTGCTTGTTGCCGCGCCGCGTTCGAGATGTTTTGAATCAAATCAGCCAAACTGGTTGATACTCGTTCAATTTCTTCCAGTGCCACACCCGCATCTTGTGCCAACCTAGCTCCGTGTACCACCTCTGCGGTACTGGATTCCATCGATATAACGGCTTCGTTAGTATCGGTTTGGATGGTTTTTACCAGTGCTTCAATTTGGTTGGTCGCGTTACCAGAGCGTTCCGCCAGCCGCTGTACTTCATCCGCAACAACCGCAAACCCACGTCCTGCTTCCCCAGCCATGGATGCCTGAATTGCCGCGTTAAGTGCCAAAATGTTAGTTTGGTCAGAGATATCATTGATAAGCGATACGATATCCCCAATTTCCTGAGATGATTCACCCAGACGTTTGATCCGTTTTGATGTTTCTTGAATTTGCTCACGGATAGTATCCATACCTTGAATAGTATTTCGTACAACTTCTCCACCTTTTTTAGCGATTTCAACCGATTTTTCCGCAACCGTAGTAGATTCTGATGCGTTTGCAGATACCTGTTCAATCGATACTGCCATTTCGTTGATCGCCGCAGAAGCTCCGGTTATTTCTTGAGCCTGATTACGAGATGCTTGAGCAAGTTCTATTGATATACCTTGTGTTTCGGTAGTTGCATCGGATAGTTTTCCTACCGAATCTTTGATGGTTGAGACTAGGTTCCTTAATTGGTCAATGGTGAAGTTCATCGCATCGGCGATCGCTCCTGTAAAATCTTCGGTAACAGTTGCATTGGCTGTAAGATCACCATCCGCCAAACCTTCCATTTCATCAAGTAGTCGTATGATCGCTTGCTGATTTCTTTCGTTTTGCAGTTTTTCCTGATCGGCCGAAACACGTGCTTTTTGAGTTCTGATTTGGTCATCACCACGTTGCCGAAAGTAAAGCAATATAATAAAAATAAGAACAAAGCCACCCGCAACAGCCGAATACAACCAATGACCAAGCCCTTTAATAATAGTCTGTAATGAATAAGCATTTTGTAATAATTCCGTCATAGTTAACATACTGTTTGCTTGACTAAATACTTCACTAGACGCTTGATGTACTTTGAATAATTCTTCTCGTGAGCCAATAACAAAGGTCACGTTCTTTTTAACTTCTTGATATAAGGTTTTAATTTCTGACAATGAGGCCCGCGCATCAGAATCAGATATATTACGCACTCCAAGCATTTCATCACCTTCGAGCATACCCGTGAGTATTTCACCAAAGATATCAACATCCTGACCAAAATTTTCCGCAGCAAGCTCAGCACCTTCTCCACCTACCAGTACTTTTTGGAAACTTCGAATAATTCGTTCCAAATAGGTTGATTGTCTGGTGGCATACATAACCTGCTCTGCTGGCGCTCGCGTATCAAGTAGAATGTCCTGTACGTTAGTATATAAAAATTCCATTTGCGGTATGGAAGAAGATAACTCACTGGAAATTTGATAAAGCTGTACGACGGTTTCCCGGCCTGCAGATATTTCCTCTGCATTTTGTTTCATTTGCCGCCACAAATTACCAACCTGTTTTACCTCATTGTTAAGAATTAATTTTGGTGAAATGGTTAACCCTTTTGAATCGTCGCCTTTATTCAGATGATTATATTGTGCTTCGAATTCTTTGATGGAATCTGTCAACAAATCAAATGCTGCCGGATTACCCTTTGAGGCCTCGGTCGCATTTTTTGCCACCTGCTGAGAAAGTACTCGTAAGTTACCCGCTTTGGTTAATCGTACCTGGTTTTGTTGGCCCTGAATAAGCCCATAGGTAAGGTTGAGACCACCGCCAAGAATAAACAAGAACAATAACCAGATATAACCGACGGTATTAGATTTAGTTCCTGAATCTCTTTTTTTATTTTCTGCTGCACTCATAATTTAATTCCTGAAAGCATAGTTTAATAATAAGGTACTGAGTATAAAACAACGAATTACCGTTATAGTGCTACTTGACGAAAGGCTGGGGTTTCAGCCAATGTGAACAGGCTAAAAACATTCCACAATTTATCATCATTATAGAATCCTCCGTTAAGGAATGGTCCCATGGCATCATCAGCAATTTCTACTTCTTTAACCCAGTTTTCGTCTTCATAATGATTGAGTCCAAGTACTTCATCGACGATCACGCCGCAATGTACGCCAGAATAATTCACCACCAATAGTCGCTGTCTACGTAAACTAGCAGGGGCTTTTCGACCAAGAAACCCATGTAAATCCATGATCGGTATTAAGGTACCCCGTACGTTAGCTAGCCCTTTTACCCAAGATTTTGCACCTGGTACTCTTGTGTGCTGAGGAATAGAAAGTATTTCAGCAACCTCCTTTAAGTTTACCAAATAGTCATTTCCTGCAATTCGAAAACCAACACCAGTCCAAAATCGGCTGAGATCTTGTTCTCGGCTCGACAAACCAGCATTCTCAAAACTTCGTTCTTCAACAAGTTGTAAAAATTCGAATGCTTGTAAATCCGTAAACTCCGGCATAATGGGACTCTAACTTCCTAAGATAGCTTGAATGGTACTGATTAAATTACCTTCTTCCACCGGCTTGGTTAAATAATCCTTTGCACCTTGTCGCATTCCCCATATTTTGTCTGTCTCCTGATCTTTAGTGGTCACGATGACAACCGGTATATGGGCGGTAGTTGGTTCTTTTTTCAACTGTCGGGTCGCCTGAAATCCATTTAGTCCAGGCATTACAACATCCATCAGCACTAAATCAGGCAATTCAGCTTTTGCGACAGCAACGCCATTTTCACCACTTTCTGCAGTGACTACTTGGTATTTATTTGACTCTAGTATGGTTTTCAAAACATGAGTTTCGGTTGGTGAGTCATCAACAATCAAAATCTTAGTCATTTAAAGGATTCCTAATTAGTCGTTCACTTGCTTTAGCAGCTAAACGAAACTTATCTTTCTATCAACAAAAGTGTTTATAACAAACTTCTACTGATGACATTAAACATTTGCCACATGGGTTGAAATGGCACCTAACAATTCATCTCGGCTAAAAGGTTTGGTTAAATATTGGTCAGAACCAACAATTCGTCCTTTTGCACGATCAAACAATCCATCCTTGCTCGACAACATAATAACGGGGGTTGACTGAAATTCCTTATTATTTTTTATTAACGCACAAGTTTGATATCCATCCAGACGGGGCATCATAATATCAACAAAAATAATATCAGGTTTGCTATCAGCAATTTTAGCAAGCGCATCAAATCCATCCGTTGCTGTTACTACTTCACAACCCACCTTTTTTAATAAGGTTTCGGCAGTACGTCGGATAGTTTTACTATCGTCAATCACCATTGCCTTAAGGCCCTCAAAGCTATTATCCATTCATCTTATCCTCGCCGAACATATTTTCCTGTTCGCCTTACTTGGTTATTTTTTGAGACACAACAAAACATACCTCTTACCAAGGTGTTTTTATCACAAAAATCATGTCTATGCCACATAGAGATGATGTTTTTGCCAACCATTCACTGTATTTACTAATGGAGATATTATGAAATAAATCGATAAAAATCAATCTTTTAAGTCACGGGTTAAGTGTAAAACCTTAAAAAACAACTGTAACTTATTGATTATATTCATTTTATACTTGAAAATTTAATTCGGTATTCTATAATACGTCTATCAGTTAAAATTCCAGCTGTATTAACTATAGTAGATATCTCAGATGACACACAAAATTGCCATTTTAATGGACCCCATTAGCCAAATAAATATTAAAAAAGACTCAAGTTTTGCGATGTTGATCGAGGCGCAATCACGTCACTATGAGTTATATTATCTGGAACAATCAGATTTAGTGTTAAAGGATGGTCAGGTTTTCGCCCACATCTCCAAGCTAAGCGTTAAACAAGATGCGAATAATTGGTTTGAATTACAGCCCCCTTGTCTAACGCCTTTAGCAAATATGGATGCACTCTTGATGCGAAAAGACCCACCTTTTGACATGGAGTTTGTTTACAGTACTTATTTACTTGAATTAGCCCATAAGGCAGGCCTACTGGTAATAAACAATCCTCAAAGTTTACGAGATCATAATGAAAAATTATTTACCGCTCTGTTCCCCCAATGCTGCACTGATATGCTGGTTAGTCGTAAAGATACAGAGTTTCGTGCTTTTTTGGCGGAACATAAAGACATTATTTTGAAACCATTAGATGGCATGGGTGGCAGCTCCATCTTTAGAGTGAAAGAGAATGATCCCAATATTGGAGTCATCATTGAAACTTTAACTCAGATGCAAACACAAATGGCCATGGCGCAAAAGTTTATTCCCGAAATAAAACAGGGAGATAAACGTATTTTGATGATCGATGGCGAACCGATCCCTTATTGCCTAGCGAGGATCCCGGCAAAAGGAGAAACACGAGGAAACCTCGCGGCAGGTGGCCGGGGTGAAGCACAACCTCTCTCACCTCGGGATTATTGGATTGCCGAGCAAATAGGTCCTACTTTGAAGCAAAAAGGACTTATTTTTGTCGGGATTGACGTTATAGGTGGCTATGTCACCGAAATCAATGTGACCAGTCCAACCTGTATTAAAGAAATTGATGCTGCCTATGGCACTAACATCGCCGGTACTCTTTTTGACGCGATAGAAAAACGATTAGCTGAGAATTAATAGCATGCAAAATCACGATGGAACCATCTCTATCAATGGACAACCCAAAATAAGCCAAACAGACAAAATACTCTTTTGCCTATTTTTAGCGGTGGCATTTCATGCACTACTGTTGTTTGGCGTCGGCTTTAAAATACCCGATTTATCAAACGGAAGCGTCAATAAAACCTTTAATGTCGTGCTGGCTCAGTTTGAAACAAAAAACAAACCGAAAAAAGCAAATTTCATTGGTCAGGCGGATCAGGAAGCAGGTGGCGAAAGTGAGCAATTACTAGCGCCTAGCGCAATAGAAAAAGCCCAATTCAATGATCCAGATCGTATATCAAGCGAAACTAAACTGGCACCGCAAAAACCATTAGACCATCAGATTTTTCCCGAATATATTACTAGTGATAACCGTAAAATCAGCCACTTAAATCGTTCAGAAATAAGCAAAGAGCAACAATCCAACATCCCTGATACTGAATCACTTTTACAAAAAAGCTATCAACTGTCCGGTTTAATCGCTAATCTTGATAACCAACAAATTAATCAGGCTCAAAAAGGTAAAAAAAGACAGGTTTCTGCCGCGATCCACCGATCAACGGATGCGCTCTATTTAGATACCTGGAGACGAAAAATCGAACAAGTCGGCAATCAAAACTATCCTGAAAAAGCCAAACAAGAAAAGATTTATGGCAATCTCACCTTAAAAGTAGCGATCAATCAAAATGGCACTATCAATCAGGTATCCATTATGAAAAGCTCAGGTAAAAAATTACTGGATGACGCTGCGATCCGTATCGTGCGTCTGGCAGCACCGTTTAAGCCTTTAACCGAAGAGATGTCAAAGGATACCGATATTCTCGAAATAATTCGTATTTGGCGATTTCAAGCCGATAATAAAGTACATACTAGTTAATTTGAATAATGTGATTTTTCGGCAAAATATCCCCATAATTCCAAACTAGAAACTTGTAATTTGGGTAGTAAGACACAACAATATGGTTATGAAAAAAATTTCCAGCTTAAAAAACCAACTTCTGATCGCGATGCCAGCATTAAAAGATGCCGATTTTTGTCAAAGCGTCACGGTTATCTGCGAACACAATAAAGAAGGTGCCATGGGGATCGTGATTAATCATCCGCTCGATCTTTCAACAGTTGAACTACTGGAACATATGGATATTCCCTGTAACCAAAGTCGCAACATAAACCCCGTATTAGCGGGAGGACCAGTACAAACCGATCGCGGTTTTGTTATACATAGGGCTGAAAAATTGTGGAAATCCAGTATTCATTTGGCACAAGATATTACTATAACTACTTCCTCAGACATATTACACGCCATGGGTCGTCAGGAAATCTCCAACGATGCGTTTGTCGCATTAGGTTACGCTGGTTGGGGCCCCGGCCAACTTGAGCAGGAGCTATTGGCAAACAGCTGGCTCAATATTCCGTTGGAAGCTGAAATATTATTTGAAACGGATATTGAAACCCGCTGGAATAAAGCTGCAAACAGCTTGGGTTTTGATATTAACCAACTGAGTTATTTTTGCGGAAACGCATAAATTAAATGGTGATGAGTCAAGTTCTAGCCTTTGATTTTGGTTTGGCACGCATAGGAGTAGCGGTTGGCCAGCCGATCACCGCCACCGCCACCCCTTTAGCAACATTGAAAGCCAAAGAAGGTACTCCTGATTGGCAAACCATCGAAAAACTAATCAAAGAATGGCAACCCAAATTGTTACTAGTCGGCGAACCATTCAATATGGATGCAAGCGATCAACCAATCACCCTAAGAGCAAGAAAGTTTGCCAACCGGCTACATGGTCGCTTCGGACTCCCCTTCGAAATGTTTGATGAACGTTTATCCAGTGCAGCAGCTAGAGAAGAGATTTTTGAATATGGTGGTTATCGAAAACTCAAAAATACACCAATCGACAGTATTGCCGCAGCATTGATTTTAGAAAGCTGGTTTGCCAACCAACCAACCAAACCTTAAGTCAATCGTCAACAAAATCAATTCAGATAGCATTTTTAAGTTAACCCTAGGCGCAAAAGTGCCAAATAATTTTGGTAGCTCACTCCGCCAGAACATTCCCCAACGACCAATTATCCTAAATTAATCAGTTGAAGCCGTGGAAAGAATGCTATCCCGAGGCGTGCATGACCTAGTAAAAAATGGCATGCTCACCTTACCGGTGATGAGTCCATTTTTCGCATAGTCAGGCGCGTGCGTTGCGAGCTGGCGCTATTTCTCGCGCTTCAACTGATTTTTCTAGGATTATCATACGCCTACTAAGCCATCGCATTTATTGGCCGCGATTGATCCGAATTCGTAAAAACCAAGCAGAAACGAATAGCATGAGTATCAATACCGGTAGTACCAATTGGATTAACGTGTCCCAACCAAAGTTAAATAATATCCATCCGGCAGATAATGATGCTATTGCTTGAATAAAGAAAATTAAGAAATCGTTAGTCGCTTGTACTTTAAATCGCTCATTTGAGCTATATGACTCCGGTAATAAAACCGTCCCAGTAGTGTAAAGAAAATTCCAGCCAATCCCCAATAACACCATGGCCCACCAATAATGCATCACTTGTTGGCCAGACAATGCCACTAACATCACCAAAAAATAAACCGAAGTTCCAATAGCCATCAGTCTACTTAGCCCCAAAAATCGAATCAATACCGCCGAAAAAAGCGATGGTAAATACATTGCAATAATATGACTTTGAATAACCCATTTCGTGGCCTCAAGATCATGACCATTTATTTGATGCATACTGAGAGGAGAAGCCGTCATTACGTAGCTCATCACTCCATAAGCGATAGCCCCAGAGCAAACAGCAATGATAAAAATAGGTTGTCGGATAATTTTGGTTAATGTTCTTGATGACGTATCAATGTTTTGCTCTGCAACACCAATGGGAGATAGACGAGTCACGATAATAATCGCCATTGACACCATAATAGACAAACCAACAAAAGAACCTGCAAATCCAAAAGGCGAATGAATCCAGTCTTTGCCTATCACCGCCATTTCCGGTCCCAAAACGGCCGCAAACATACTACCGATCATTAAAACCGAAATGGCTTTGGGAATATCCTTTGGATCAGCCAGACTTTCTATCACTGCAAACCGCATTTGTGCCACAAAAGCCATACTAAAACCAAGAAAAGCGGAGCCCATAATTAACAACATGAAACTAGCTGAAGCCGCTGCAAAGGCTGCAATTAAAGATCCAATAACGGCACTAAACAAACCAATAACCGTTCCGACACGTCGACCCAATTTCTTCATTAACAATGCCGCAGGTACAACGCCTGCGGCGGTCATTAAGATCATAACCGTCAGTGGAATAGTGGCATATTCAGGAGATGGAGCTATTTTTCCGCCAAGCAAGCCGCCAGCAAAAACGACCATAGATGCTGTTGATAAACCCAACGGCTGAGCCAAAAAAAGCAACCAGACATTGGCTGGCAATCGGCTGATTTTGTTACCGATAATGGCAATTGAAAGCAGAACAAACAGAGTTACAATTAAGGTAAGGGGCATTTACCGAGGATCTTGATCTTCAAGTGACATTGCTCCCATTCCATTATCAAATACTGGTTCACCATTTTCTGAAGCATCCAACTTGATCATTAATCTTAAATCATTTGGAGAGTCAGCATGATGCAAGGCATCTTCATAGGTCACTTCACCCGTTTTAAATAATTTAAACAGTGATTGATCAAAGGTTTGCATTCCTTGTTCGTTAGATTTACTCATCAGATTTTTAAGTAAATGCAATTCTCCTTTACGAATATGGTCCGAAACCAGCGGTGTATTGATTATGATTTCGATCGCCGGGCGACGACCTTTGCCATCGGGTGTCGGGATCAATTGCTGAGCAATAATCGCACGCAAGTTTAGTGATAAATCCATTAGCACCTGATTATGTTTTTCTTTAGGGAAGAAATGTAAAATACGATCTAGCGCTTGGTTTGCATTGTTGGCATGCAAAGTACACATACATAAATGCCCCGTTTCTGCGAAAGCCACCGCATAGTCCATAGTTTCGCTGGTTCTGACCTCACCAATTAGAATGACATCCGGCGCCTGTCTTAAAGTATTTTTAAGCGCAGTACCAAATGAGTCGGTATCAATGCCTACTTCTCGTTGAGTGATAATGCATTTGTCGTGATTGTGAACAAATTCAATCGGATCTTCGATAGAAATAATATGCCCGGTAGTAGAGCGATTACGATAGCCGATCATTGAGGCTAAAGAAGTTGACTTACCTGTGCCAGTCGCGCCAACAAAAATCACCAAACCACGCTTAGTCAGCGACAATTTTTTCAGGATATTGGGGAGGCGTAATTCTTCAATGGTCGGAATAGTGGTTTCGATCCGTCGTAACACCATACCAATGTGATTTCGCTGCTGAAAGGCACTGACTCGATAACGACCGATGCCCGCTGCGCTAATCGCAAAATTACATTCTCTCACCCGGGCAAATTCTCGCCGTTGTTCTTCATTCATCACGCTCAGAACAACCTCACGAGCTTTTTCGGGAGTAAGCGCCCTTTGCGTGACTGGCATGACTTTACCGTGAATTTTTATGCTGGGTGGCACACCCGCTGTAATAAAAAGATCCGATGCCTTTTTGGTCACCATTAATTTTAACAGCCCCTCAAAGTCCATTAGAATTCATCCTTATTTTTAGCCGCATGTCGGGCATCTTCTCGGGCAATTAACCCTTTACCTAAAAGATCTTTCAAACATTGATCCAAGGTTTGCATCCCGACGCCTAGGCCAGTCTGAATAGCACTATACATTTGCGCCACTTTATCTTCACGGATTAAATTTCGAATGGCCGGTGTACCAATCATAATTTCGTGAGCAGCCACTCGGCCGCCACCATTTTTTTTCAATAAAGTTTGCGAGATAACCGCTTGCAGTGATTCCGATAACATTGAACGCGTCATGTCTTTTTCTGCAGCGGGAAATACATCAATAATTCTATCGATCGTTTTGGCAGCCGATGAAGTATGCAATGTGCCAAACACCAGATGACCCGTTTCAGCAGCCGTTAAGGCCAATCGAATCGTCTCTAAATCACGAAGTTCACCAATTAGGATGATATCGGGATCTTCACGAAGCGCTGAACGCAAGGCTTCACTAAAACCTAATGTATCGCGATGAACTTCACGCTGATTAATTAAACATTTTTTACTCTCGTGAACAAATTCAATGGGATCTTCAATGGTTAATATATGACCATAATGATTATCATTAATATAATCAACCATGCCGGCCAGAGTGGTACTTTTACCAGAGCCTGTCGGACCGGTCACCAGTACCAGACCACGAGGATGCATACACATTTCTTTAAATATCGAAGGTGCTGCCAATTCTTCCAAGGTTAAAACTTGCGATGGGATGGTACGAAATACGGCCGAAGCACCACGATTTTGGTTAAACGCATTAACACGAAATCGAGCAATGCCTGGCAGAGCAAAAGAGAAATCCGTTTCCAGAAATTCTTCAAAATCCTTACGCTGCTTATCATTCATGATGTCATAGACCAAGCTATGCACCATTTTGTGATCCATTGGCGGAACGTTAATGCGTCTGACATCGCCGTCCACCCGTATCATTGGCGGTAAACCAGCCGATAAATGTAAATCCGAGGCTTTGTTCTTAACGCTAAAAGCCAATAATTCAGTAATATCCATACAGCGCTCACCTAGATTAAGGTTTTATTAGTGACAAACTTTGTTCTTTTTTGTGGTTAAATTCAACCCAGTGTTAAAATACTAGTCGAATTCACTCAAGATGCACACAAATGTGCCTCTTGATTAAAGACTATTTTTCTTTTTTGGCGAAAATGGCCTAACAACAGACTATAACAGAATGACTATAACAGATCGTATCAAAAATGTTCGCCAAGATCTTCACGATCTATGTGCAAAATACCATATTAACATCAATGAGTTAAAACTATTAGCTGTGAGTAAAACACATCCTGCAAGTGCAATTCAAGCGGCATATGAGGCAGGCATCACAGAATTTGGAGAAAGCTATCTACAAGAAGCGGTCGACAAAATACATTCTTTAGCAAAATGGCCCATTAACTGGCATTTTATTGGCCCCATTCAAAGTAATAAAACTCGTCTGATATCGGCTCACTTTGACTGGGTACAGAGTGTCGACCGAAAAAAATTACTGATCCGTTTAGACGGACAACGCCCAGATAAAATGCCACCACTCAATACCTGCATTCAAATCAATTATTTTAATGAACCACAAAAAAAAGGGGCGAAACAGGCTGAAATTATTGAATTGCTTGAATTAGCCAACCAGCTCCCCAATATAAAGCTAAGAGGATTAATGGCCATTCCACCAAAAACCAGCTGTCTTGAAACTCAAAAGTTCCAATACCAACAGATTGCATCCTACTTTATGCAGCACCAAAAGCAATTTCCACAGATGGATACCTTATCGATTGGTATGAGTCGTGATCTTGAAGCCGCCATTGCTGCGGGATCAACCATGGTAAGAGTAGGGACAGCGCTTTTTGGAAAGAGAAAAAAATGAGCTTGCTAATAGAGTTAAATCAATGACTTTCAACAATAAAATCAGTTTTATCGGTTGCGGTAATATGGCTTCGGCCATCATCTTGGGATTAGTCGACAAAGGGCTTGCGCCAACGAATATCAAAGCCAGTAATCGCGGACATGAAAAACTCAACAAGATTAAAGAGTTGTCCGGTATTCTCACTACCATCGACAATCGTAAAGCGGTTGAGTTTTCTGAGGTGATTGTAATATCGGTAAAACCTCAAATCTTGCCACTAGTCTGTAAACAACTAAACGATATCGATCTATCCAACAAATTATTTATTTCAGTGGCCGCAGGTGTTACTAGCGACAAAATAGCAGAGCTTCTAAACCAGCCAGTTGCTATTGTTCGCGCCATGCCAAATACACCAGCGAGTATCTCGGAAAGTGCCACCGGGCTTTTTGCCAACAACCAAACCTCGCAAAACCAAAAAGATTCAGCCGTTGCCATTTTTTCCACTATCGGCAAAACCGAGTGGGTTGAGCAGGAATCACTAATAGACGTAGTAACCGCAATTGCCGGTAGCGCTCCTGCCTATGTTTTTTTATTGATTCAAGCAATGGTTGAACAAGCCATTAACAATGGGCTCGATCCGATAGTTGCCCGAAACCTTGCCACTCAGGCTGTCATGGGCGCGTCCAAACTGGCGCAAATACAATCAGACGATTCATTAAATGAATTACGAAAAATTGTCACTTCGCCGGGCGGTACCACTGCAGCAGCAATCGCCAGCTTTGAACAAAATGAATTTTCTAATATAATCAAAAAGGCAATTTCTGCAGCCATTAATCGTGGAAAAGAACTTGGAGAACAAGCATAAATGAATCCTTTTGCGCAACTGATTGACATTCTTGTCGGTCTTTACATCACCGTTATTTTATTGAGATTTTTTCTGCAATATTTTAGAGCTGATTTTTATAATCCCTTGTCCCAGTTTGTGATCAAAGCGACCGATCCGCTAATCAAACCAATGAGAAAATTGATCCCGGGATTTGGCGGAATTGATGTATCAACCCTAATACTTGCCTATTTAATGATTTTATTGAAAATTATATTGATCATGTTGTTGGCAGGCCAAGTTAATTTTAATATGCTCTTTTTACTGCTTTATTCTGTGGTTGAACTTTTACCCTAAAAAAATCAGTTCACCCTACCAACAAAGCATTCTGACTTTTAAATTT
>CAYVSL010000024.1:0-42993 GCA_964454125.1 uncultured Kangiella sp. | reverse complement strand
TCACCTGAAAATCATCACTAAGGCTCGCGTAAATGGGATAAACTTGGGAAAAATTGAGTTTCCATGAATGGCCTTCTCCACTCCCCACAAAGTCGTTAATGTCTGATAACAAAATTTTTGCACTATAACAAAAATACACTTTTTTATTATCTAAATCAGGACAATCGGTCTCGATATTTGATAAAAATTGATATCTTACTTGTAACGAATTTGCCAATGAGTTCAGCCGGCTTTGGGTAATTCTTGTTACACCAGCTTGGTTCTCTCTATTGACCTCACCTTGACATGCCGTCAATAAAAGCAACCAGAAGCAAGCAATGGGGATACGATAACGACTTAAACAGCTACTCATTTTCAACGGCCTTTGCACCGTCAGAACCGTCCTTTCCCTTTAGGCTAATCGTTTTATTATTGACTAATGGTTTAGCCCAATATCCAATGGTGAAGATATAACCCAAAGTTAAGTAGATCACTAACATTCCTATTCGTAGATCACCCGTCAGATCGGCTATTAAACCGATAATTGGAGATGCCAAACCGCCACCAACAATACCAGTACATAAAATGCCTGCAAACGATCCGTGATAATCGGCTATTGAATTTAGCGCAAGAGAGAAAATAACCGACCACATAACGGATAGAAAAAAACCAACTAATGGGAAAGCGATCAAAGCGATATCAACACTCCCAAACAATGCTGCGGTTAAAGAAATAACAGCACCTACTGAAAATATTTTTAACACCAAACGACTATCGATCACTTTAAGCAGCGCTAGCCCTAAAAAACAACCCAAGGTCAGCATTAACCAAAAATCACTAACAACCCCGGCACCAACCTTAAGAGGATCTAAGCCATGGTATTTTTCTAAGAAAAGTGAAATAGCATTAGCAACCCCTTGTTCGGTTCCAACATAGGCAGCAATGGCAATAAAAAAATAGATGACCATTTTATTTTTGAATAGCTCAGCATAAATATTCCAACTTCCCACTTGCTCCTCTTCATTATGGACAACTCTTGGTAGCTTAATCAGTAAAATAAATACCAGCATTAAAATCGATACTAGTGCAAACAACCAATACATGGATAACCATGGCAAGTCCTTAGGAACCATATCGGATAATAGCTGAAAAAAACCACCACTTTGTTCTTTGTGAATTCCTTGTACAAGAAAACTATACACTAGAGGGCTCAGGGTCGCCGCCGCACCAAAAATTAACTGGGCAAGCACCGAATAAAAAGCAAAATTTTCTTGTCCGCCAGAAACTCTTAGTAAAGGATTAATGGCTACTTGTAACATTGCCATACCGGTTCCAATCAAAAACAATGATCCCATTGCCATGAAAAAGCTTGGAATTAGTGCAAATAATAATGAGCCGAATGCTGATATGGCAAAAGCGGCAATGAGAACAGGCTTTTCTGAAAATTTGTCAACTAATATTCCTGAAGGAATAGACATAACCCCATAAGCAGCAAAAAATGAAAACGGCAAAAAACCAGCAACCGCTAAGCTAATATCAAAATCTTTTACCAACGAAGGAAAAATTGGCCCAATAATATTTGTAATAAATGATATTGCAAAGAAAGTCACTAACACTAAAATGACAGACAGAATGTTTTTATTCATAACTTTTTCCTTTAACTAAATTTTTATCACTATGTGCTTTTTATAAAGCCACAAAGATAAAAACCAAAATAATATCACGTGTGATACTGCATAAAGCAATGATGCACTAATAGGAGAAATATATTGAACCAAATTCCACTGAATAAAAGCACCCAATTTCAATATCAAATGATTGTTCAATTCTATTTCAATTAATTTATAGCATGACTCCCAGAGCCATGAAATGACATAAATAAACAAGGGATTTAAGCCATAAACTAAAAACGGGTAAGTAATGCTCTTTATTCGAAAAACATCACATAGCAATACAAATAACATCAAAAACAAACAAGCAAATCCTGAGCTAATCAAGACAAAACTACTGGTCCAAAGCGACTTATTGATAGGTATTTCTAATGCTAACAAATAACCTAAAACTAAGAACACACAGGATATCCATAACAGTTTTTTTATACCTTCTTTAACATTTTCACTCTGATACAAGATTTTAGTCACTTCAAAACCAATGAGCATACTAGCAATTGCCGGTATACTTGATAACACTCCCTCGGGATCAAATGCGCTACCATGCAGAGCATACATATGATTCTCACCCAACAAGGATAAATCCACCCACTTAACAATATTATCTTCTAGCGAATAGCCAAAAAAAGACATCACAAGGGCGTAGGCACACAAGATAATGACAATAAAAACTCTTAGCTGGTTGGCGCTCAAAAGCAATATTGATAATGATGCAAAAAAATAACAAAGGGCTATTCGTTGCAATACTCCCATTATTCGCAAGTTATCCAAATCTACCAAAAAAGGAAAGGCGTTTAGGAACAAGCCAATTAAAAATATTGTCACGCTCCGCTTTACTATATGATTGAAAGAGTTTGCAGAAAAACAATAGTCGATTTTTTTAAAGGCAAAAAACATAGCACTTCCAATAATAAATATAAAAAATGGGAAGACTAAATCGGTTGCTGTTAAGCCGTGCCAATGTGAATGCAGTAGCGGTGAATAAACATAGTTCCAATCACCAGGTGTATTTACCAATATCATTGCTGCAATGGTAAACCCCCTCATAGCATCAAGGGCTGAAAAACGAGTCATTCAAATATGTCCGTCAATATTAAAACTGATACTCCATCCAAAAAAATAAAGAATGAAGTATCAGCGGGAAAAACCGAGTTGCCACTAACAGATTGATTTACTCAAATAAGCAACTCGGATTTAAATGAGAACAGGGAAGGTTATGTCAATAACGAAGTCTCATTTAAACTCTTCACTAGTATTAATAACTAATATTAAAACGAACACCATACATACGCGGTGGGTTAAAAGAACTTGACTTAAAACCACCGTTTGCGGCCTGACCCATCCAATTGGTTACCACTTCATCAGTTAAGTTATTACCATAAAGTTCGATATACCAATCTTCGGCTTCATTAGAGAATTTTAACGACGCATCAATATTCGTATAGCTGGGCTGATAATCTCCAATAACAGGATTGTCTAAGTTTCTTGGAGTAAAATACATTCGATCCTGCCAGCGCGCCCCAACCCATGGCACCAATAAATACTCGCCAATATCAAAGTAATGCGAATAGTTAAGACCCAGAGAATGTTCTGGAGAGTTAGGTAACTGATTACCAGTGACATCGTACAATTGACGACCACTTAAGGGATTTCCAGGCTCGACAAATAGCTCGGCGCAACCTGGCGCACCATTTTCCTCGCGGTATCCACACATCCAATTATCACTATAGGAATCATAGGCAGTGATTTCCGTCCCTAAATAAGCGTAAAACCCTGTAAGGTCGCCATTTTCCCAAGGAATGTATTTAAACTCTAACTCCAAACCGTAGATATCAGCATTACCAATATTTTCAGTTTTCCATGCTTGAACAATATCACATGCTTGATCCCACTCAGGGCATACTTGGCCTGGCGCAAGTAGTTTTTGACCGACGGGGTGCATATCGGTGTAATGCATATCTTGGTATTTGGTAAAGAAAAAGACCGCCGTTAGATTTAAAGTATCATCTAATAATGACCCCTTATATCCTAACTCATAGTTAACGGTTGTTTCTGGATCATAATCTAGGAAGCTAAATTGTTCAGTTGAACCATCTGCACAGGTACCACCTCCACAAGTATCAAATTTATCGCCAAAACCTCCGGCTCGATAACCCGTGGCAACCGATCCAAAGATCATTTGCTTATCAGCAAAATCATACTGTAAACCTAAACGCCAAGTAACTTGCTCCCAGTCCTTTTTATAAGTATTGATTATTTTAGTGTCACCGTACGCATCGCTTCCGGCAAACGGACCCATATCAAAGGTTAAATCTGCCCCATTATGCGGAATACCTGTACCGATCGGGTTAATTGGTAAACCGTCTGCTCCGTTATAGTACCAAGGATCATCTGCCCCCCAGCTCCCCCACGTTTCACCATCATTGTCAATGCGCTCATCTTGGGTATAGCGAATACCAACAGTCGCTGTCCAACGATCCGCTAATTCGATATCAGCTTGTCCGAATACTGCTTTTGAATCAATTTCTCGTTTAGGCTGGTTATAGTACTGACCATAGGGCATTCCAAACGGTGGAGTAACTAACATATCTTGGGCAAATCGAATCGCATTGTTTTCATACATCCAAAAACCACCTACAACAACCCGATAATCATCAAATACCTGTTTAATTTGTAACTCATTAACGTAGGATTGATATTCAGAATCTAAGGTATAACTCGCTCTATCATCCACATAGGCTCTTCCCCACCAATCCATTGGGTTTGTTTCAGAGAGCAACGCATGTTGACCCGCGTCATCATCGTGATGCTGAACTCGCTGTTGATTGGCATAAGCAAAACGATGCTCTAATACTGTATGTGAATCGATATCATAGGCAAAAAGACTGCGAACAGTATCAATAGTCATATCAATTTTACCAGGTACATTGATTAATACGGTTTGATCGAAATGATCAACACTATCACATGCATAACGAGTCCCGGCTGCAGCCGCACAATCTTTTAGATTGACATCACCAGCACCATTATTTTGATAATGTTCATAACTCACGCTCCAATCTGATAAATCTGAAACTTCCCACAACCCCGTTACACGAGCCCCCCATTGATTGGAGTTTGAATAATAATCGGAAGGGGATACTTTTCTATTTAAACGCATATCAACATCAGGTAGTCCATCAGGAGTTGATGATACAAAAACACCATCATCATCATACACTCCCCAACCGCGGTCAGTTAAATCTCGTTGTTGATTGATATAACCATCTCGCTTATCAACCATCAAAGCTGCTCTAATTGCAAAAGTATCCGTCACAGCCATGTTATAAACACTGCGTAGTTGCTGAGCATTATAATTACCTAACTGCAAGGTACTCCAACCAAAATCGTCATCGAAATCTGGTTTAGCTGGAATAATATTGACAACACCCGCGGTAGAATTACGACCAAAAAGTGTCCCTTGCGCGCCCCGCAGTACTTCAACTTGCTGCAAGTCAAACATTAAGGCGAGCGATCCTTGTGGCCGTGGTGAATAGATACCATCAATATGAATACCCACCGCTGGGTCAGCAATTTCGGTAAAATTATTTGAAGTCACACCTCGGATAGATGCTTGAACACCTGAATCGGCATTTGACAGTCCAAGTTGAAAATTGGGAACCAACCCACTGAGATCGCTGAGTTCTTTAACATTTTGACGAACTAAATTGTCAGGATCGAGCGCTGTAACTGCTAGTGGCGTTTCCATCAAATTTGTCACATGCTTGGTTGCTGTTATAGTTATAATATTCAATTTGTCTCTATCTTTAGCTTCTTCATCAACTTCTTCCTCAGCCGAAACAGCTGGAAGTGTGAACATAGCTATGAGTGCTGCAGAAAGTGCAACAACCAGTGACCTCTTTTTTATTGCATTTGTGTGTGGCATAGTTTCAACCTCTTTTGGTAACCTAAAATAAGACTTAGACTTCATGACTAACAAATAACGATTATGCTTAACGATATGCTAAATGGTCATTCATTAATAAACTTGTATTGCGCCCCCTTGACGCCTCATTAGTTTGCAACCTTGCGGAGGTTTATTGCTACACTTTTCTACCATATTATGGTACTTTTCTATTATTATGAAGCATAGCTAAGGCTATTATGAAACTAATGTACGAAAAAGTACTACCTACCGAAAATTCTTCTTGGAGATATTGGCTTTATGAAATTGATGAACTACCTTTCAACTTTCACTACCACCCCGAATATGAAATTGCCTTGACTTTGAATAGCTACGGACAAAGATATGTTGGTGATAGCATAGAAAATTATGGCGATTTTGACCTCACTTTATTGGGTCCTCATTTGCCGCACACTTGGTGCTCTTCACAAGAAATTTTAGGACACGAACAACAAGTATATGTCGCACAAATCCCCGTCGCTTTCCTTGAACAACTAGCCAATATGCCGGACCTAACGTCATTAATACCATTGCTAGAATTGTCAAAAAGAGGAATAAAATTCTGCCAATCCATATCAATAAAATGCACTGAAATTTTCACCATGATGAAGAGTGCCACCCCGACAGAACGCTTTATCGGGCTGTTACAAATATTTAACTTAATGAGTGATGATAAAGACATGCAAGTTCTGTCAAGTTCTGGTTACAATATTGCTATAACATCGGATCCTTTTACCGACAAGCTTGACAAAATCATCCGACATTTACATCAACATTATACCGAAGACTTAAAAGCGGCAGAGCTTGCCCAACTAATACATATGAGTACTAACCATTTTCACCGATTTATCAAACAACGAACCGAGCAAACTTTTACAGAATTAGTCAATCAGCTTAGAATTAGCAAAGCCTGCTCTTTGCTCATTAATAGCACGATGCCAATCACGACTATCAGCGATCATTGTGGATTTAATCACGCATCCAATTTTAATCGGCGATTCTTGCAATTCAAAGAAATCACGCCTAGCGAATTTAGAAAAGCGTATAAGAGCAGGAAATAAAGCTGAAATACCTGTAATTGGTTTATTTTGTGTCGTGTTTTTTTAGCCTGAATAATGCTTCTAATAAACCTACACATCCACTAAAATGGATCCATTCTGACATGCTTCCATTCAAAAATTGCTTATCTATGACAAAAACAGCATTATTGTTAGCCAATTTAGGATCTCCCGATGAACCCAGTACGGGATCTGTCAGACGATATCTGGATCAATTTTTGATGGACCCATTAGTGATCCAACTTCCCTGGATTATTAGAAGGTTAATCATCAGCCTATTTGTTTTACCCAAACGTCCCGCAGTTTCTGCCCTTGCTTACCAGAGCATCTGGTCAAAAGACGGTTCTCCTCTTTTGATATTTTCTGAAAAACTAAAATCAGCAGTAAAGCAAAAACTTAAGTCTCAAAAAAATGACACACCGGTTTATATGGCAATGAGGTATGGCAATCCCAGTATCAAAAGTCAACTATTGACCATTGCTAAAAATAAACAAATTAAACAAGTCCTTTTTGCCCCACTTTATCCTCATTATGCACAGAGCACTGTTACAACATCCGTTAAAGAAGTTGAAAAAGTGATCGCCGATCATCATCTAGATCTCAAAGTAAAAACCCAACCAACATTTTATAATGAACCTGCTTATATCCGAGCACTGGTTGAAAGTTGCGCCCCCTATATTTTTGAACGAGCATCACGAGATGCAACAATAACCAATAATCAAACGGACAGTAGTGATCCTCATATATTATTTAGCTATCACGGTTTACCTGAAATCCACCTAACCAAAGCAGATCCAACGGGTAAACATTGTTTAAAATTAAAAGATTGTTGCAACACTCCTTCCACCGCACATAAAACTTGCTACCGGCATCAGGTAATGGAAACCACCCGATTATTTGTCGAATGCGCAGGATTAAAAACCGAACAATACAGCATCAGTTTTCAATCACGACTAGGTCGCGCAAAATGGCTGGAGCCCAGTACCGAAAATCAATTAAAACTATTGGCCAACCAAGGCATCCAAGATGTGGTAGTGATTTGTCCAGCTTTTGTCACCGATTGTTTGGAAACATTAGAAGAAATAGCCATCCGGGGAAAAAAGACTTTTATTCAGGCTGGTGGACGATCACTTCGGCTTATTCCTTGTTTGAATGATCATCCTGATTGGGTGGATGTGGTGGCTGGTTGGGTTGCTAACGACTTCAACTGATTTTTACTAGCCGTCGCTTTTCTCAACTAGAATTTTTTGGTCAGTTTAAGGAGTTCGCCATCGTCTTGCATTTTTAATTGCCTAAGAAAAGACATGCCAAGTAAAACTTCATCAGGGCCGACCCCTTTAACCACTAACGCGTCGACTTGTTTTAATTCGACACCACCAATATTGACTTTTTTTAGTTTCAAAAACCATGCTGTAGATTTTCCAGCGGCGGTCGATACGCCTGTTTTTTGCCCGTAAAGTTTATACTGTAGCCCCACCCGCCTAGCAGTCACCTCATTCATTGCAACTTGTGATGCCCCTGTATCAACTAAAAAATTGACTGGGACGCCATTAATGAAGCCCGCAGTCCGATACATGCCGGAATTGTCTCTTGGTATACGAACAAATTTCTTTTGTAAAGGTGCATCGTTGGCAAGCCTGTTGCCGATTTTTGATTCATGTAAACCGAGCGAAATGGGTTGGCCATTGATTAAAAAATTGGCTGAATGACTATCCGCAGATAACAGCTTGACCTGCTTGTAAATCTGTCCACTGCGGATCATTTTTTGTTTATTATCATGTTCAATCATCACCGCGTTTTTAAACAAAGCGATCACTTTAAAATCTAACTCTTCAGCCATCAATTTCAACGACAAAAATAAAAAAATGAAAGTTAATAGAGTCTTTAGTATCCGCATATATCAGCTCATATAAAATAAAATAGCATGTAACGCTACCAATGCAAAAAGACCGGCTACGACATCATCGATCATAATTCCGAGCCCACCAGAAATATTTTGATCCAACCAACTAATCGGCCAAGGTTTTAAAATATCAAATATTCGGAATAAAACGAAGCCGAACAATATATTGCCCCAGCTAAAACTAACTCCGATCATGGTAATTAAAAAACCAGCAAATTCATCCCAGACAATCCCCGGATGATCATGGGATTTAAGTGCGTCAGCGGCATAACCACAAATATAAATACCAATAACCGAGACTAACCCACAAACAATAACATAATGTATGAGCGATAAATCAGACAAAAGTAGATAAAGAGGAATACAGGCCAATGTTCCAAAAGTCCCTGGAGCCTTAGGCACCAAGCCGCTTCCAAAACCAAATGCCAGAAAATTAACCGGATTGATGAATATTAATTTGGCAGGAATTAATTTTGGCATAGTGGGTAATTGAGTTTGATTAGTTTCAAATTATAGACGATAGCCGGAATATTATTTAAAATGCTGAAATCCCAATTCCGAGATTTTTATCTCTTCGTCATGATCCAACACTCTAATGCCGGGCTTACCAAACATTCTTCCAATGGGGATACATTGAGCGCCAACCGTCTCCAAAGCTTGCTGAGTGGCTTGCAACTCATCCTCTTTCACCGTAAAACAAAGCTCGTAATCATCACCACCGGTTAAAGCACTTTTCATTAGTAAATTTTTGTCAGTAATTTTCCTAGCGTGTTCAGACATAGGGACTTTCTCCCAACGAAGCAAAACCCCCACATCGCTCGCCTGACTGATATGGTTAAGATCCGCTAATAGCCCATCAGAAATATCAATACTGGCCGTGGCTCGACTTCTTAGCGCTATACCAGCCGCGACTTGAGGATAAGGTGTCTGGAATTTTTTTAATAAGTAGTCCATGCTTTCCTTTGAATGACATTCCAGTTTATTTTGAGCCACTAACAATCCCAAAGCTGCATCTCCCAGATTACCGGTGACACAAATTAACTCGCCCGCTTTAGCCGTATTTCGTCGGCTAAAAACCTGTTCTGGAACAAAACCATGTGCTTGAACGGTAATAGACAATGGTCCACGACAGGTATCACCACCGACAATCTGAATACCAAAATGCTCAACCATGCGTTTCAGACCATCATGAAAATCCTGCAACCAGTGCTGATCTAATTCCGGCATACTCAACGATAGAGTGATCCAAGCCGGCTCCGCACCAGCGGCAGCTAAATCACTTAGATTGACCGCAATCGCTTTATGCGCAATATCTGCGGCATTACAGCCTTCTAAAAAATGCACTCCCGAGATTAAGGTATCCATAGTAATGGCCAGTCGTTGCCCACGAGGAACCTTTAATAACGCGCAATCATCACCGACGCCCTGTAATACGTCTTTTCGATTTTTCGATTTCAATGCTAAAAATTGATCAATGATTTCAAATTCGTTCATTAATATCCTTTACGAGATCAGTAACAAGTGCCCCCGTTGGTCCGGGTAGTAAACGTTCATTTTTCGCTTGAGATTAAAAAAGCGCTTTTTCCGCGCTTTTGATTATCTTTGTTTTTAGTTCGTAACTGATCTTTATTGCGTTTCCATCTTACGTAACTGATGAGCCAACTTATCAAGCACGCCGTTCACAAACTTATGACCTTCCGTAGCGCCAAAAGTTTTGCTCAATTCTAAAGCTTCATTAATGACCACTTTGTATGGCACGTCTAACCTTGACATTAATTCATAACAAGCCAACCGAATAATTGCCATTTCCACTGGATTAACTTCATTCAATTCACGATCGAGAATGGGCGTTAATAATTCATCGATTTCAGTAATACCGGTTAGAGTATTAACTAGGATCTCTTGGAAATATTCCACGTCCACTTTTTTTGAATTGATCGTTTCAAGAAATTGAAATTCTATATCTTTGATGGGGTTACCACTCAAATGCCACTGATAAATACCCTGTACGGCATAACGGCGGGCCTTTTTTCGCATCGAAGGTTTTAGAATTCTGACCGTCTGATCATTTTTAGATCGGATATTCTTAGCTGAACCCGTTTTAGACTTATCCATATTGAACTATTTGTCCAGCTCAGCAAACAAGTTAACCATTTCCAAAGCCGTAATGGCGGCTTCGCCACCTTTATTACCGGCTTTTGTACCCGCTCTTTCAATAGCTTGTTCAATGGAATCAACCGTCAACACACCGCATGCGATTGGAATATTGGCATTCAAAGAAACCTGAGACAGCCCTTTGATACATTCACCCGCCACGTATTCAAAATGTGGAGTACCACCTCTAATCACTGCACCTAACGCGATGATAGCATCGTATTTATTTTGGCTAGCCATACGCTGAGCGGCGATTGGCATTTCAAATGCACCGGGAACTCGCACGATTTCAATATCATTTTCATTAACACCATGACGCTTTAAAGTATCTAACGCGCCGTCAAGCAAGCTTTCCACGATAAAATGATTAAAACGGCCAGCTAAAATAGCAAATTTGCCTTTAGATCCCGCTAGGTTACCTTCAATTGTTTTCATTGTTTTATATCACCTTATCTTTCGAATAGAAAGTATTATTAATTCGTCGTACCCGTCAATTATCTTCAATATATTCAACTACTTGCAGCTTAAAACCCGCTAGTGAATGATATTTTTTCAGAGGGCTGAGTAATCTCATTTTATGAACATTAAGATCAACCAATATTTGCGATCCAATACCAACGGTACGAGTTGCACGGCTTTGCTGCGCTTGTTCTTTAGAGCTGGGTCGCCCCTGACCACTTAGCTTAGCGCCACTTAATCCTGCTATTCTATCAAGAATTGTCTCTGCTGACGATTGGTTACCTAAAAGTAACACCACTCCGGTGCCTTCTTCGGCAACTTTTTGTAATGCTCGCCTTATCGTCCAACTGCCTAAATCTTTTTTCTCCCGAGCGAGCAGATCCGTAGCAATATCGGCAATATGTACTCTGACCAAGGTCGATTCATCTTGCTTGATTTCACCTTTAACCAATGCAATATGAGTTTGCCCTTCGATATCATCCGTATAGGCGTGTAATTTAAAATTACCAAATTCCGTTGACCAATCAACACTAAATTCCTTATTAACCGAATTTTCGGTATTCATTCGATATTCGATCAAATCAGCAATAGTACCGATTTTTAACTGGTGTTCTTTAGCAAATTTTTCCAGATCGGGACGACGTGCCATCGAGCCATCTTCATTTAAAATTTCAACAATCGTGGCACTGGCTTCTAACCCAGCCAAACGAGCCAAATCACAGCCCGCTTCGGTATGTCCTGCCCTAATTAAAATGCCGCCTTTTTTTGCCATAATCGGAAAAATATGTCCCGGTTGAACAATATCAACAGGTTTAGCATCCGCTGCAACCGCAGCTTGAATGGTTCGTGCCCTATCGGCTGCAGAAATGCCGGTAGTCACTCCTTCTGCCGCTTCTATCGACAAAGTAAAATTAGTCTCAAATGAGGCCTGATTATTGTCGACCATGAGTTTTAAATTGAGCTGCTCACACCTTTGTTGAGTCAAGGTCAGACAGATCAGTCCCCGACCAAATTTTGCCATAAAATTAATATCATCGGGACGCACCATACTTGAGGCCATAATCAGATCACCTTCATTTTCCCGATCTTCATCGTCCATCAAAACAACCATTTTTCCGGCGGCTATATCATCGATTAATTCTTTTGCTATATTCAGTTGCATCGTTTTTCTCATTTAAATACAAAAACAAATTCACCACGGAGACACGGGGGAGCGGAGAAAAAAGAAAATAACTCGAATCTTGAATATTTCTTAATCTTTCTATTATCGAGTAAAGTTAATATCTGTTCCAATCAGCTCTTTTAGTTCCTTCTCCGTGTCTCCGTGGTGAATAGTTCTTTTGTATTGCTATTTAATAAAACCGCTATTTTGCAAAAAGCCTGCTGTAATTTTAGACTCAGATACTACATTTTGCCCGGTTAATAACCTTTCCAGGTATCTGGCAAGAAGATCAACTTCCAAATTAACTTTTGTTCCAACTTGATAATCACTTGCCGTAGTTTCGACCAGTGTATGAGGCACCAAATTGAGATCAAAAATACGGTTTGATATTTCATTAACGGTCAAGCTAACGCCATCAACACAAATTGAACCCTTTTTGGCAATATAATGCGCTAGTTCCTGAGGCGCTTTGATCTGATATTGAATGCTTCTGGAATCTTTTTTAACGGAAAAAATTTCACCGATCCCATCGACATGTCCACTAACCAAATGTCCACCCAGACGAGTGCTTGGGGTAAGCGCTTTTTCCAGATTCACTGGACTGCCAACAGCCAAATCACCCAAAGTGGTGAGTCTTAGCGTTTCACCTGACACATCAGCAGTATAGGAATGAGCATTGAATTTAATCGCCGTTAAGCAAACGCCGTTACAAGCAATGCTATCACCAAGCGCAACATCGCTCATGTCCAGTTGACCGACTTGGATGGTTAATTTAACATCGCCCGATAGTTGATCAATTTTTTCGATATTCCCAATACTTTCAATTATACCTGTAAACATATCTGTTATGATCCCTTTTTTGTGTCTATTTGTTTAACACGGGCGTATAAATCAAACGAATATCATCACCAAATTGATGGATGCTATTTAGCCTTAATTCTGGACATTCGATCATTTTATTAACCTTTAAATCAAGCAGTCCAAGTCCGGTATTACCCATGAGTTTGGCTGCAATATAAATAATCAACTCATCCACTAAATTTTGTTGAATAAATTGACCGGCGAGCTTATGACCCGCCTCAACAAGGACGTTATTCATCCCTTGCTCAGCACAAAAATCGATTAATTCTTGCAAAGATTGTTTTTGTATTCGCTTTATATGTGAATTGTCCGACGGGCCAGAAAGTGGAGATAACCGCGTTTTTTGAGCCGTCTCACTATCCAGAGCGACCCACCAGACTGAAGCATCCCGATTAAAAAATTGAGCTTCTAAGCTAGCTTTTGCATTTCGATCGAGCAAAATTCGAGTGGGTTGTTGAAAGGATTCTAATCCTTCAAACCAGTCCGACTGGCCATCGGTTCGAACAGTCATACTGGGGTTATCAGTCAGCAAAGTTCCGATACCGGTAATGATGGCATCTTGGCGAGCTCTCAATTTTTGTACATCCAATCTTGCCGCTGACCCGGTGATCCATTTGCTAGAGCCGTCAGCCAAAGCGGTTCGACCGTCCAGACTCATGGCTAGTTTTAAACTCAGCCAAGGTCTGTTTTTTTGGAGTCTTGAAACAAAACCTCGGTTTAATTGCCGCGCTTGCTTTTCCAGTAACCCAAATTCAGTATGAACACCGGCATTTTTTAAGTGTTCAAAACCTTTACCGCAAACTTGCGGATTAGGATCTTGCATAGCCGCAATGACTTTGATAACACCCGAATCAATTAAGGCAGTGGCGCAGGGCCCGGTTTTTCCAACATGTGAACACGGCTCTAAGGTGACGTAACAAGTCGCGCCCTTAGCTTTGTCGCCCGCCTGCTGCAACGCATTGACTTCGGCGTGAGCACCGCCGAATTTCCGATGCCACCCCTGACCAACGATTTGCCCATCTCTGACAATCACACAGCCAACCATTGGGTTGGGTCGCGCCGTGTATTGGCCTTTCTTCGCAAGCTGTAATGCGAGAGCCATCGATTGATAGTCTTTATCTGACCAATTCATGATTTACTCAAGTGAATATACTTTTTGCGGCTAATCTTTCGATTCTAGCCTTTCGATTTCTTCACGGAAGTCGCTAACATCTTTAAACCGTCGATACACCGAAGCAAACCTGACAAAAGAGACCTGATCAAGCTTTCGGAGCGCATCCATGACTAGTTCGCCTATCACACTGGCAGCCACTTCTCTTTCGCCCATGGCTCGTAACTTCGACTGAATATTGATAATTGATTCTTCAACGGCTTCTACCGAAACAGGTCGTTTTTCTACTGCTCTTAAGATGCCAGATTTTAACTTATGATCATCAAACGGTTGACGGCTGCCATCGCCCTTAATCACTTTCGGCATCATCAGTTCCGCCGATTCAAAAGTGGTAAACCGTTCACCACATTCGATGCATTCACGACGGCGACGCACCTGCCCACCATCGGTCACTAAACGCGAGTCAATGACTTTAGTATCTTGAAAAGAACAAAATGGACAGTGCATTAAATGACCCTATTTGACTATTGAGTATTAACTTTGGGTAGAAGTTGCATCTTGCTGCCATGCGATGTTTAGGTTTAAATACAAAGCCTAATTTTTAACACGCACTCATTACTAAATTTTTCGCAGCCAGAGCCTCACTCCTATCCATTATTCCGATAAAAATGACTGAGCGTAAACAGGGAACTTAGCGGTCAGCTCTAAAACTTTAGCCTTCACACTAGCAATTATTTTTTCATTGTCAATAGCGTCTAAAATATCACAAATCCATTCAGCTAACTGAGATGCTTCAGCTTCTTTCATACCTCGGGTGGTGATTGCAGGCGTTCCCATACGAAGACCACTGGTGACAAATGGTGAGCGTGGCTCATTGGGTACGGTATTTTTATTAACCGTAATGAAGGCTGCACCTAATGCTGCTTCAGCATCTTTGCCAGTAATATCCTTATCGATGAGATCAATCAAAAATAAATGATTGTCAGTGCCACCAGATACGATCTTATAACCTCGATTTTGTAAAACCGAAACCATCGCTTTAGAATTGACCAGTACTTGTGCTTGAGTCTGTTTAAATTCATCGCCAAGCGCTTCTTTAAAAGCAACCGCTTTGGCCGCAATAACATGCATCAAAGGGCCACCCTGACTACCAGGAAATACTGCTGAATTAAATTTCTTTTGTAGATCAGTATTTTCCCGCGCCAAAATAATACCGCCCCGAGGTCCCGCTAAGGTTTTGTGAGTCGTTGAAGTGACCACATCGGCATGAGGAACCGGATTGGGGTATAAACCGGCAGCAATAAGACCTGCGACATGAGCCATATCCACCATAAAATAGGCGCCAACTTTGTCTGCGATAGTTCTGAATTTTGACCAGTCAACTGTTCTCGAATAGGCTGAAAATCCCGCCAGGATCATTTTAGGTTGATGCTCAAGCGCTAAAGCTTCCACCTGTTCATAATCGATATACCCCTTTGCATCTAGTCCATATTGTACTGACTGATAAATTTTCCCAGAAAAATTAACCGGCGAACCATGAGTTAAATGGCCGCCTTCATTTAAATTCATTCCTAAAACGGTATCACCCGGTCGAAGCAAAGCCATGTAAACGGCAGAGTTCGCTTGTGAACCGGAATGTGGCTGTACATTGGCATAATCGGCACCAAACAATTTTTTGACACGCTTAATGGCCAAATTTTCAGCCACATCAACATATTCGCAACCACCATAGTAACGTTTATGTGGGTAGCCCTCTGCATATTTGTTAGTCAATACCGAGCCTTGTGCAGCCATGACTCTGGCACTAGTGTAGTTTTCGGAGGCAATTAACTCAATATGTTCTTCTTGACGTTTTTTTTCAGACTCGATGGATTGCCATAATTCGTTATCAAATTCAGCAATAGATTGGTTATTACGTAACATTGGGAGTACTTTCCTGATTATAACAATAAAGTGCTTAAAACCGAGGTTTATGGGCTTTTGTAGGAGTGGTAAAACTGGCGCTATTGTATCGAAAAAAGACCGATATGTCGCCATAATCGAAGGTTATAAAGAAACAAATCTGTTAAAAATCGGGTATTTATATTGCAATTTATTGTGTTTGCCCTGAAAGAGGTTAGTCAATTTACATTCAATCTATTAACCCTATTGGTGTTCTGGACTTGAAATGAAGCACACTTGACCGCATATTGGATGATTAAATTTCGATTAACCCACTGGAATCAATAAATAACGGTATGAATAACTGGGGCAAAATAATCGGTGGTATTCTTGGTCTAATGTTAGGTGGCCCGATTGGACTATTTTTGGGTATCTGGATAGGAAACAGCTTTGACAAGGGCCTCAATCAAGATTTTACCAGTATGTTTGGCAATGCTGACCCTACTGAAACCCAACGGATATTTTTTGCCACAACCTTCGCCGTAATGGGGCACATCGCCAAAGCCGATGGTGTGGTATCTAAACAAGAAATTGCCGCCGCTGAACAAGTGATGCAACAATTAGGTTTAGATGAGAATAAACGAAGAGAAGCGATTAATGCCTTTAGCCTAGGTAAAGGTGATGATTTTGACCTATCCGCCAGTTTAGAATCGTTGATTAAAAATTGTATTCGAAAACCAAGCCTGATCCAGATGTTTCTGGAAATCCAGATATTAGCCGCGACGGCTGATGGGCAGGTCAGTCAATCTGAGCGAGAAATCTTATATCGGATCGGCGGTTCATTTAGAATTTCACGAGCACAAATTGATCGTTTAGTCGAGATGGTTATTGCTCAACGATCATTCCATCAGGGAGGGTATTCGGGATCGGCAAGAAACCAAAGCGGGCCCACGATTGAACAAGCCTATAAAGTACTGGGAATATCTCCGGATTCAAATAAAACAGAAATAAAAAGAGCCTACCGCAAACTAATGTCACAACACCATCCTGACAAGCTCGTCGCTAAAGGTATGCCAGAAGAAATGATTAAAGTCGCCACCGAAAAATCGCAAGAAATCCAAGCCGCTTATGAAATGATTAAGAAAGAAAAATTCTAAAAAGCAAAACAATATTGACTTCAATAGAGAACATGTTATGACAAAAATAAACCTAAAAATTCTTGACTCACGGATCGGTTCAGAGTTTCCATTACCTGAATATGCCACCAGTGGTTCAGCGGGTATGGACCTTCGTGCTTGCATTGATGACACAATGAGTTTAGAGCCAGGCGAAACCCAATTAATACCGACTGGTCTCGCTATTCATATCGCCGATCCCCGTCTAGCAGCGACCATTTTGCCGCGTTCCGGCTTAGGCCATAAACACGGTATCGTTTTAGGTAACCTAGTAGGGTTAATTGATTCAGATTATCAGGGACAGATATTTATTTCATGCTGGAATCGTGGCCAAACGGCATTTGAGGTTAATCCGGGAGACAGAATGGCGCAGCTGGTTTTTCTTCCTGTAGTTCAAGCGACATTTGAGATAGTCGAAAATTTTGATGATAGCATTCGTGGAGAAGGTGGCTTTGGTCATTCAGGAAGAGAGTAACAATCGAGACCAAAGAATTGAGAGCTTCAATTTAAAATTTAGAACCTGTAAGCTTGACGTTGGCGAAGCTTATTTCTATTCCCAATGAATGTATCTGGAATTTTTGTTTTTTGGATTAGGTAGTACTGGTGGTTGGTAATTTTTTCGTATTTCATCAGGAAAAGGAGAGTTAATCTCCTCTGATGTTTCAATAATGGGCTTTACCGACGGATGCGGAGCGCTTTGTTGCCAACTTAAGGGCAAGAAAAACAAGCCAAACAAGCCAACCGCCGAATATTGAAAAGCTATTTTTGATTTCAAAGCGCGATTAGCCCCAATGGCTGCAATTCTCTTTTTGAACACACTTTTATGGCTCAGGAAAAATGTCGCAAAAAGTTCAGGAGAACGACGGCCAACGTTAAATCCCAAACTATTTAACCTGAGAACATGTAATAAACTCTTGCCATACTCATCATTACTAATATTTCTGGTATCCAATACCTTTTGGTCACACATTTCTTCTCTCAAAGAATTAAGACGCCTCACAGCTAACCATACAACCGGATTCAAACAAAAAACAATCTGGATCAGGTTTTGAAATACCAACCACAATGCATCCAATCTTTTTATGTGAGCTAACTCGTGAGCGATTATTGGACCAATAATTTTTTGATTTTTTTTATCCAGTATTTGTTGAGGAATGAAAACCACCGGAGATAGCACAGCGAAGGTAAAGGGTGATAAAAAATCATCTGAATCGATAACAATAATTTGCCGACGTATATTAAATTCTCGTCGCCATTCGTTGATCGCTTTAACAATCCAATAATCTTCAACGGGATGAGCAACTGCCATCAATCGGGTAAGTTTAATTTTTAGCGCAACATATTGACTTGCGACGATAATTGAAATAGCAAGCCAAGTAAGGATCAATAATTTCAGCCAGGTAATCGAGCTGGTCGAATCAATAAAAATACTCTGATTGACCAAGCTAGTGAGCCAATCGGTACCAGATATTACCGCCGGGATCTCCGCAGTGAACCAATCATGACTTAAATAACCCAATGAATAACTAATCGAAAAATCCGTAGGTAATATTAATCGTATCAGGACAATACACCACAAACCATATTCGATCGCACTCGGCATTCTTGGAAAAATCAGTTTACTTGCCAAAAGGATCAAAGCTAAAAGAGCGGAATAAACACTATTAAGGATAAGGAAATTAAGAATAATTTCAGCATTGACAAAAAAGGTTTCCAAAAGGGACAACAAAATCAATTTTCCTCAAATTTTACTTCTTTTTTCTGTTTCGTTTGCTGATCTAACAAGCTTTCCAATTCATCAATCTCTGAGCTAGAAAGTGCTTTGCTTCTGCCAAACAAAGAGACCAAAGCACTCTGTTCCATATCCAGTAAGTCATTCATAAAAAAGCTAAGTAATCGCGCTAATCCTGCGGGTCTAGAGATTTGTGCTTGGTAGAGAAAAACACCATGAAAGTCTTCACGCCTTAGTAGGTCTTTTTTTACCATACGATCCATGGTGGTTTTGGTAGTGGAATAAGCCCATTCGAACTCATTCTTGATTTGTTCGTGAACTTCACGGACTGATAAACCTTCCTTACTTTTCCAAAGAACATTTAACATCTGTAGTTCGGTTCGACTTAAATCTGGCAGATCGCCAGCCAATTTAGATTTCTTGCCCATGATTATAATTTTTTTCACAACTGTTACAGATGTAGTTGAGATTACTCGAATTAATAAGGCTTGTCAAATAAAATAGCCAATCAAGAACCCGTCTGAAATGAATCGATTTTTCCAGGTTCAAGTATTCAGTCATCATCAATTTCTTTAATTTTGACGGCTGGATTACCCACATAGAGTGAACTCTCTTCAATATTATTAGTCACAACACTTCCTGCACCAACGACTGCTCCATCACCAATCTTGATACCAGGAAGAATAATGGCACCAGCTCCTATCCAAACACTATTTCCAATGGAAACATCTTTTGCCAAATTGGTCCGATTAAGTCTTTCTTTTGGTTTGAGTGAATGATTAACCGTTAGTATTTGTACATTTGGCCCCACCAATACATCATCGCCAATGATAATATTTCCGCCATCAAGTAACGTACAATTGATGTTTAGATAGACTCTATCCCCAAAACTGATTTTGTTACCATAGTCACAGTGAAAACCTTTTTCGATGATCAAATCCTCACCAAAATTAGCGAAAAGTTTCTTAAGCTGTCTTAAATGTCCTTTGCTGGGATCACGGTTAAATAGAAGGCATTGAGCATGTGTGTGTTTACGAAGATTTCGATTTTCATCACTTAATCCGTTGAATTCTATTGGCATGATAATTGAGCCGTTTGGGGTAGTTTGTTCACAAAGAGTTATTGACTAGTCGCTTGGGCGCCAGCATATCTTCTTCATCAACTTCTGCGATGCCCAAGAATAGTCCATTGCCATTGTAAACTCGTAACCAATCACCTTCACACAAATTTGGATAATTGATCGCCTGACCGTGAGCAAAATAATTAGCACTTTCCTGATCCAGCTCGGCGATGTCAAGATCAGCTACAGGGCTATCGGTAGGTAATAAATAATGATCCAGACTTAAATTGTTTTCTCGATCTTTTTCCAGTTGCTGCAGAGAAATCATTTGTTCAACAGGATAATCAGCGACAAAGTTTCTATGTAGTAAAGTGACATGTGCACCACAGTTAAGTAGCTGGCCTAAATCATCAATAATATTTCTAATGTAGGTTCCTTTGCTGCACTCAATTTCAAGTTCGACTTCGTCTTTTTCAAATCGTATAAGCTCAAGTGAAAAAATAGTCACCGGTCGTGGTGGGCGCTCTATTTCAATCCCCTTACGCGCATATTTATACAAAGGTTGACCTTGGTGTTTTAGTGCAGAGAACATGGAAGGGATCTGCATAATATCACCACGAAACTGTGGTAGTGCTTTTTCGAGCTGTATTTTCGAAACTTTGACCGCTTTGGTCTCAATGATTTCCCCGGTCGAATCACCGCTGTCAGTCCTTATTCCCAATTTGCCAATCACTCGGTAACCTTTATCGGACTCTAATAAAAATTGAGAAAACTTAGTCGCCTCTCCAAAACATAAAGGTAGCATACCGGTTGCCAGAGGATCGAGTGCGCCAGTATGCCCGGCTTTTCGTGCATTAAATAGGCGTTTTACCTTTTGTAGAGCAGCATTTGAGCTGAGCCCTTGTGGCTTATCTAAAAGAAGCACGCCGCTAATGGCGCGACCTTTTTTTATTCGTGCCATTGTAACTACTCAGTTTCGTTATTGGATTGCAGATCGTTTTGTTCAATAGGCAAATTTTGATTTTTATCGCTTGCTTGATCAATTAATGAAGACAAATCTCGTCCACGGGAGATGGATTTATCGAACAGGAATTTAACATGTGGTACAGCTCGCATTCTCATTCGTTTGCCTATTTGTATACGAATAAAACTAACGGCTTCATTCAAAACATCAATAGCCTCTTGGGTGGCTTTTACCGTTTCGTCTATGCCTAAAAAAGTGACATAAACGGTCGCATAATGAAGATCTCGCGATAGGTCAACTGCACACACAGTGACCATGCCCACACGGGGATCGCGCACTTCCAATTGAATAATTTGCGCCAACTCTCGTTGTAATTGTTCCGCCACTCGGTCGGTTCTTTTAAATTCTCTGGCCATTTCGATTTCTCTTTATTAAAACAAAAACGCAGAGCCTTCAGATCATAATCCTCGGTAGTCTCTGCGTTTCTTAGGGTGTGTATACTCTAAACACTTAGTCAATGGTATTTTAACTAATCAATAGTTCTCGCCACTTCAGTAATTTGAAACACTTCAATTTGATCGCCAGCTTTAACATCATTATAGTTTTTAACGCCAATACCACATTCCATACCATTACGGACTTCGTTGGCATCTTCTTTAAAGCGTCTTAAGGATTCAAGTTCACCTTCATAAATCACCACATTATCCCGTAGAACGCGAATGGGATTGTTTCGCTTCACCGTCCCCTCAATCACCATACAACCGGCAATAGCACCGAATTTAGGTGATTTAAACACATCTCGCACTTCCGCAAGACCAACAATTTCTTCACGCATTTCGGGTGATAACATGCCGCTCATCGCTGCTTTCACATCATCGATCACTTCATAAATAATACTGTAATAACGTAAATCGATGCCTTCTTTTTCAACCGCTTTACGGCCGCTAGAATCAGCGCGAACATTAAATCCAATCACGATGGCATTGGATGCCGATGCCAAGGTAATATCGGTTTCAGTGATACCGCCTACCGCTGATGAAATAATGGTGACCGTAACTTCATCCGTTGATAAATCCATCAACGAGCGGGAAATGGCTTCCGCCGATCCCTGTACATCCGCTTTAATTAATACGTTAAGATTTGATTTTTCATTTTCACCCATGTTGGCGAACATGTTTTCAAGTTTGGCACTTTGCTGTCTAGCCATTTGCGCTTCACGATGCTTGGTATGACGGAACGCAGCGACTTCGCGCGCTTTTCGTTCACTTGCCACTACAGAGACTTCATCACCAGCTTCTGGTACACCGGACAAACCAAGTACTTCGACCGGAATGGAAGGCCCGGCAGATTTGATATTTTGACCATTTTCATCCAACAACGCCCTGATTTTTCCATAGTGAAAACCGGCTAAAACGATATCGCCAATTTTTAACTCACCCGATTGAACCAACATTGAGGCAACGGGGCCGCGTCCTTTATCAAGTCGCGCTTCAATTACAATGCCTTTTGCAGGCCCTGTATCAATAGCCGTTAACTCAAGGAGTTCAGCGGTAAGTGCGATACTATCGAGCAATGCGTCAATTCCGTCTCCTGTTTTGGCTGAAACGGGGGCAAACACAGTATCGCCCCCCCACTCTTCGGAAATAACATCATGCTGAGACAATTCGTTTCTAACTCGATCGGGGTCCGCTTCATCTTTATCCATTTTATTAACCGCAACAATCAAGGGTACGCCAGCCGCTTTAGCATGTTTAATGGCTTCGACGGTTTGTGGCATGACCCCATCATCAGCAGCAACCACTAAGATCACAATATCAGTCGCATTGGCGCCGCGAGCTCTCATGGCCGTAAACGCGGCATGTCCCGGCGTGTCTAGGAATGAAATGATCCCTTTTGATGTTTCAACATGATACGCGCCGATATGCTGGGTAATACCGCCAGCTTCTCCATCCGCGACTTTGGATGCACGAATATAATCCAACAAGGACGTTTTACCATGGTCGACATGACCCATTATTGTAACCACTGGCGGACGAGTTTTCGCTTCGCCTTGTTGTTCGACAGAATCCAGTAATTCGATTTCAGCCGCATTGGCTGCGACTAAATTAACATTATATCCCATCTCGTCTGCAACCAATTGAGCCGTTTCTTGATCAATGGTCTGATTGATAGTGGCCATGATCCCCATGCCCATTAATGTTTTTATCAATTGAACACCTTTCACCGACATTTGTTGAGCCAAGTCGCTAACGGTGATACTTTCGCCGATATTGATCTCAGACTTAACGACATCGCTAGTCGGTTTCTTAAAGCCATGTTTCATTGATTTAGGTGCAACCACTTTCTTTCTACCATCGGATAACGGATTTTCATCTTTATTTCTTCGGTGAACAGGGCGACGAAAATCAGCCAGCATGTCCCCTTTGCCGCCAAAGCTATCACTACGACCTTTCTTTTTCTTCTTTTTCTTTCGACGCTGATCGCCATCAGTGGTCGTTTCTGTTGTCGCTTGAACGGTTTTAAAACGAGTTTGCCGGGTCGCTTTGGCTTCTGCTTCCGCCTCTTTTTGAGCTTTTTCTGCATCCACCTTAGCTTTTCTTTTTGCGTCAAGGCGAGCCATTATATCGGCTTCAACCCGCCCGGTCACAATGCGATGAGCTTCATTTTTAGCTTGTGCTTCAACTTCGGTACGTACTTTGAGCTCAGCGTCTTTTTTAACTCGCTCTTCTTCCAGCATGATGACTTGTTCTGCTTTAGCCTGTTTTTCCGCTTCAGTTTCAGCAGTAACTTCCTCAACGACCGCATATTCAGATTCTTGAGTATCTGGTTTTTGTACCTCTGCAACAGAGGTTTCATCAATATGAAGAGTATCCGTTGTAACCAAACCTTCAGCTGATTGAGCTTCTGACTCAATTTCAACGGGTCGCTTTACATAGGTACGTTTTTTACGAACTTCGACCGATACACTTTTAGTTCGCCCAGATTTACTCGACATTTTAAGCGAACTTTTTTTAGTTCGACTTAAAGTGATTTTTTTAGGGCTGTCACTTTTGGCTGATTCCCCGTGGCTTTTTTGTAAATGGACCAGCAATGCCTTTTTCTGTTCTTCAGACACAACGTCGTTTTCGCCGGTTAAATGCACGCCAGCTTCTTTCATTTGATCTAGTAGTTTGTCAACCGGCGTACCGACGACTTTCGCTAACTTTTCGACCGTCACTTCGGACATATAGAACTCCCAACACGTATCAATTCTTCCGAACTTACAACAAAATCACTAACGTATTTTTGTTGCATCATTTTTTCTCTCTCAGTATCTGGTGCCTAGTGTTTAATATTTAGCGCCTAAATTCTGACTTTCCGTTTTTTACTCTTCGGCAAACCATGGCGCACGGGCTGTCATGATTAACTCTGCTGCACGGGTTTCATCGAGTTCTTCCAAATCGATTAGCTCATCAACGGACTGTTCCGCTAAATCTTCCATGGTAATAATTCCTCGGCTCGCCAAAACAAATGCCAGATGACGATCCATACCGTCCATTTCCAATAGGTCTGCTGCAGGTTCGTTCTTGTCTAATGATTCTTCACTGGCGATGGCTTTGGTCAACAGCGCATCTTTTGCCCGAGCTTTTAATGCTTCCACAAGATCTTCATCAAATCCTTCAATGTCCAACATTTCAGACGTTGGTACATAAGCCACTTCTTCAACCGAGGTGAATCCTTCTTGGGCCAATACTTCAGCCAAGTCTTCATCCACTTCCAGCTCTTTAACAAACTTATCAACCAAACCCTGATTTTCTTCTTTACTTTTGTTTTCAGCATCTTCAACGGTCATGACGTTTAGTGACCAACCTGTCAACTGGCTGGCTAGCCGTACGTTTTGTCCATTTCGTCCAATTGCCTGCGCTAACTGATCTTCTTCAACAGCAATATCCATGGTATGTTTATCTTCATCTAAAACGATTGACGACACTTCTGCCGGTGACATAGCATTGATAACAAACTGAGCCGGGTTATCATCATATAATACAATGTCAATCCGTTCGCCAGCGAGCTCACCAGAAACAGCTTGAACTCGTGAACCGCGCATACCAACACAAGCACCGACCGGATCGATACGCTTATCATTGCTTTTCACAGCAATTTTAGCTCGTGAACCAGGATCTCTCGCTGCGCCCATCAGATCAATGGTTTCTTCTGCGATTTCTGGAACTTCAATTCGAAATAATTCGATCAGCATTTCTGAATTTGCACGACTAATAAACAGTTGCGGGCCTCTAACTTCTGGATTAACCGCATACAAGAATCCTCGTAAGCGATCGCCAGCGCGTACCGCTTCACGTGGCATCATTTCTTCACGATGGATGATAGCCTCGGCGTTACCACCTAAGTCGATAATAATCGAATCTCGGTTCGCTTTTTTGACCACACCCGTCACTAACTCACCAACTCTGGATTCAAACGCATCAATAACCTTGGCTCTTTCCGCTTCACGTACTTTTTGCACAATAACTTGTTTAGCGGTTTGTGCGGCAATTCGGCCAAAAGCAATCGATTCGATTTCTTCTTCGACATATTCACCGGCTTGTATTTCTGGCTGATCAATTTGAGCCGCTTCCAGAGTAATTTCCGAAAGTGGATTTTCAAGCCCAAGTCCATCGTCTTCAGGCTCAACCACAAGCCAGCGCCGATATGTATCATAATCGCCTGTCACCCGATCGATATCGATACGTACTTCGATATCTACCCCTTTCTTTTTCTTGGTGGCGGTTGCAATCGCAGCTTCTATGGCCTGAAAAATAATTTCCGGCTCAATATCTTTCTCGTTAGAGACCGCATCAACGACTAATAAAATTTCTTTGTTGTTCATAAATCAACCTCAATCAAACTCAGATTAATACTGAAATAACCTGTTGAGTTAAATCAAAAAATAGCGACTAAATTCGCCTTATCTATATCCTGAAAATCAACCTCGTAAGGTTGGTTATCCACAGTAATGACTAAATGATGAGCATCTACTTCATTTAACTCACCCTTAAACTTACGCCTTCCATCGACCCCTAAATGACATCGAATATTAATTTGCTGACCAACCACCTTCTCAAAATGGGGCAAAGTAAATAGAGGCCTATCTAAACCTGGTGATGAAACTTCCAAAGTGTATTGGCTTGAAATGGGATCTTCCACTTCCATAATTCCACTGGCCTGATGGCTCACCTTAGTGCAATCTTCCACGCCAATACCATTTTTATGGTCGATGTAGATCCGCAACACAGAATGCACTCCCTGCCCCACATATTCAATACCCAAAAACTCATAACCTAAAGCTTCTGCCGCAGGTTTTAACCATTCGGTAAGTTGATCAATTTTGGCCATCTACAATAAAACCATTTTATATAAACAAAAAATGGGCCAACTAGGCCCATTCCAAAAACTACTGGAGCTAGATGAATTCTGACATATATCCAGATATCATCGCCACTTTAATGTCGTCGCCTATTTCGCCTAAGTAAATAGACTTATGAAAAAGCCCCAATAAGGGGCTTGTTCATATCTCACTTTGCCCCGCCCAAAACAAACTCAATTGGCCCGAACTAGACTAAAACCTAACAACGGTGCTGATTGGCAACGCTATTCACTTTTACGGATACATGTTGCAGAACTTGGGATCGCAGCTAAATGGCTACCACGAAGCGCGTTACTATCATTTTTTGAGGGAGCCCACACTTCAACTGGCGCGAATTATACCAGCACTCTTTCCCGATCCACAATAGGGGGTCAGCAAAATGTCTAATATTTCGACTAAACCAAAAAACATTCAGTACTATTTCCTAGACTCTTCACCAAAAACCAACACAAAATAATGGTAATATCTGAATACTCTACTTCATCGGCACATATAGCAGAGCCCTAATGCTAATATTTCAGCCTTCATATTGGCTTGCTAATATATGGGGAGGAGGCATCTTTTTTTACTTATTCCTATTTTTTAATTAGGACTATTGATCATTGTTGTTGTGAGGTAATATATGTTTCTTGGTAATTTTCTATCCTATTATAACCGTCGGCTCGCCCGTTTTTGTGGCTTGATTTTGAGTGTTTTAGTTTTGACATCTTGTGGAGGAGAAAGTGGGAATACTGATCCCAATTCTTCAACAATTGTTATTAATACACCATCCGCAACCAATACCCAGCCAGCGGCCATTTCACAAAGTATCGTTGTTAATAAAAATTCTTCTGTATCGATCACTTTGACAGGAACTGATGCTGATAACGATGCGTTAATCTACATGATTAGTAAACAACCGACTAGCAATACTCTTTCGGGTACCCCCCCTAATTTGATCTACACGCCCAAGGTTGATTTTTTAGGGAGTGATAGTTTTACTTTTACGGTAAATGATGGCAGCGAGACAAGTAACGAAGCCACCGTGAGTATTAACGTGGTTTTAAATGAAGATGCAGCCAAGCCTTTTCCACAAGAAAATGATTACTCAGGGTTAAATAAGCCAACCCACAAAACCCAAAACGAGCTTAATCAAGCCGTTATAATTCACTTTGATGAATGGAAAAATACCTATTTAACTCAATCAAACGGCAATACACCCGGAGGAGGATATTATATAAAAATGGGTGGTGAAGGCTGTTCTCCTAACGCTACAACGTCTGAAGCTCACGGTTATGGAATGATTATTATGGCGTTAATGGCAGGCCAAGAACCACAAGCAAAGCACTATTTTGACGGTATGTACAATATGTATGATCAACATAGGTCCATTATTAATAATCATTTGATGTCTTGGTGTATCAATCCCACTGAAGATAACTTTTATAATAATGATTCTGCAACGGATGGCGATATGGATATTGCATACAGCTTAATACTAGCGCATGAACAATGGGGCTCAGATGGTTCGATTAATTACCTTGATGAAGCGAAACGGATAATTACTAAAGGGATCAAAGTCAGTAACATGGGCACTGATAATCTGATCCTATTGGGTGATTGGGTATCTGGGAACAGCGCTTATACCTACGGGACTCGCCCTTCAGACTGGATGACCAGTCATTTACGGGTTTTCGCTACTGCGACTGGCGATACTTATTGGAATGAAACGGCAGATAATATCTACCAAATAATGAATATCATCCGTAATAATTACGCGCAAACGACTGGTTTAATGCCCGATTTTATAGATGGAGAAAATCCTAGGCCCGCACCAGAGAATTTTTTAGAGGCAACAACTGACGGGCAATTTTCATGGAATGCCTGTCGAGTTCCACTGAGAATAGCGTTTGATGCCGCTCATTTTGGAAATAGTAGCGCACGAGAAGCACTCACTTATATTGTTGATTGGATAGAATTAAAAACATTAGGAAAACCTTCCGCAATAGTCGCAGGATACGATTTGAATGGAGATGCCCTAGTCAATTATTCTAATATGGCTTTTACCGCACCAATGATTGCTGCCGCAGCGGTTGCAAATGGTGACCATCAGAACTTTATTAATAAAGGTTGGGATTTAATAAACAGCTCCAATAATAACACTCCAAATACATATTACCCCAATTCAATAAAACTTTTGTCTATGCTGTTTATTTCAGGCAATTGGTGGCAGCCTTTGCAGTAGGGCATTTAAACCCAAATTAATCGGCTGATGAAATCGTAGAAAAAATGTAGCTTGTTCTGGCGCTATTTCTCATGCTTTAAAATATGCGATATAAAAGAGTACCCTGTGTTGTGAGACTGGGAGAGCAAAAAATGATCAGGGATTAGTTTTAGTATCAAGGAGTCAAATATATGCGGAATATTATTCTGTGGATTATTTTATCATTTAATTGATGAATAGTATTTTTATAAATTTACCTCTTCAGAAAAACCTGCGGGTCATTTCAAACTCTAATAACTTACCCATTGTCCGTCAAGTTAAAAACGTTTTTCAAAAAACAATATTGACTATGCTTCAGAATATCTTCATAGCCTTCGTCCTGTAATCATTCGACCTCGATTCGACGAACTTCATCGACGGCTTTGTTCAATTTGGCGACAATGTGAAATCTATCCAATATAGGCAACGCTTTGGGGGCCTTCTTTCTAATCACCTCTAAGTAAAATTTCCACATATCAGAGCAGATGAATTCTAGTTGCTTACAACCATCTTTCCCTAGTTCAAAAAAAATCGTAATAAATTTTTCCGTTTCTTTGATAAAGAAGGCGATTGACTATGCACTCATTTTCCTTCCAGAATGTCGGAGCATAAAAAAAACATTAAAACCTCAATTGGCGATACAACTCGAATAAAACAAGAAGCTCAGACTGGATCTTAATATGATTAAGATTGTCGATGGAGCGAAAATTGCGCCCCATTTTTTTGTTTTTTACGATGATCTAACTCAACTTAATAATGTAATCTACTACCCATGTATTGGGGGAGAAAAGCCTATTATTGTATGTTACGATCTTGATGATCGCCATAGTACCTCATCAAAATTTCGACTTGGTGTCAAAATTTTAGGTATTGGGAGGCAAAAGTAAAATGGTTGCTTTTCGTTTACTTTCCTTAGTTAAAAAGTTGTAAAAAAACTAATAAAGTATGCTCTATCAACCATTTATCCTAGATTAATCGGTTAAACTCATGAATAGTGCTTGATCCACTTTGAGCTGGCGCTGTTTTTCATTCTTTAACTAATTTTTCTAAATTTATATTCAACTCACATTAAAATTTAAAAAGGATTATAAAATGAATAATAAATATTTTTCAATCATTATTGCTTTATGTGGAATGCTAATCACTTCGGCTGCATCGGCAAATCCACTTTTTAGTCCATATATAACAGGGCCTAGTGTAATACTCAAACCAAACAATACTAAAACTTATCGCGCTAGACACAAAACGAATAATTTAGTTGTTTATGTAGCTGTAAACAATAGTATTGGATTCACCAAACCAAATGGTTCTACTGTTAGTTCAACCAATGGCGGCTCAAGGAGTATTGAATTTACACAGTCAGGTTATTATCAAATTTTAGCAAATTATAATGGTGAAGTGCTTTACCTTCTTAAAAATGAAATAGAGTCAAAAATTGTGGATTTTACTATAAAGAAGCGAGTGTATGTCTGCGCTCCCTGGATGTGCATATAATTAAATAGCAAGTTAAATATACGCCGATGTTACTCTTGTTTCAGGGGTAACGTTGGCTTCAAGAGATTGGTGCAATAATGTTACAAGTAAATAAACCTAAGATTGTCTTTTTCAGCTTGTCCATTGTAGCCGTACTGGCTTTGTTTTTTCTCCTTGATAGCAATAAAATTAGCGATAAACCACCGCTTAGTTTGCCAGATAAAGAGTCTAGTTTTGATGAAAATGGCATAAATTCAATTGAAATCATTGACACCAATGATCCTGATATCATTGTTGTACGCTCAACTTCTGTACCTTACGTCGATCCTGATCCATCTAAGCTATTGACTAATTGGCTAGAAGAAAGTGGTTACCAATTGTTTGACCTATTTGTACCGATTGAAATAGTTAAAGCTGTTCCAAACATTAACCTTACATCAGACTACCAGTCGTATAATTTGGGTACCTTGAAGGAACTCAGTGAAAATGGTGATCATAATGCGACCTTTTTTTATGCTATGAATTTATTAGAGACTGACAGCGAAGCAGCCGTTATTGAATTAGAGAAAACCGTTGTAGAGGCTGGTTACACCGCGTCAATACATCAAATAGCACTTGCTTATAATTCAGAAGCACAAATTGAAATAATGAAATCCAATATCTCGCATTCAAAAGAAACTGAAATACAAACTAACGAGGATTATGTTGATAATACTAAGCAAAAAAAATCTTCAAACGAATTAACCGATAATCAACTACAAAGTTATGTTTGGCTTCTCACAGGTTTAGAACTTAACGATCCCTTATCTCAAGAAGTCCTCAAAAACATATCGATGGATAATTTAAATGAACAAACAAAAAACAGGATAAAAGACCTTGCTATAGCAAATGTTGAGCGAATAAATTCACAACGTACTAATCTAGGATTGAAAGAACTCGTTGCCCAAGAAAATGATGACGATATAATCAACTTTGCTAATAAGCGACTTGGTAACTAACAAATTATTCGTTTTTGTTCTAGAATAATGATATGGATGATACTAGCATTTTTTACTAGAAAGCCGGCCTAGAGCTATTTTAGTTGCCTTAGATGCCGCCAAAGAGATGGGGAATAAATTGATGACCCCGCTTCAAAAAGCGATCAAACTATGACCTATCGAGACCCAGAAAAATTGGCAAGAATGGACCAATAGTTAGTTCATCTTTTTTTGGTATATTTTGTCGCGGTAGCGTGCAAAGGATCATCCGGCCAAGGGTGTTTTGGATACTGACCTTTCATTTGTTTTTTAACATCAATATATCCATTCGCCCAAAAACTTTCTAAATCTTCCGTTATTTGTAGCGGCCGTCTTGCAGGCGAGAGTAAATGAACCACTACGGACAATTGACCACCCGCCACAGTGGGTGTTTGCTTTTGACCAAACATTTCCTGTAACTTTACCGCTAATATCGGTTTATCCCCTTGGCCATAATCGAGCTTAATATTTGACCCACTCGCAACTTTAATGGATAATGGCATTAACTCATCTAATTTTTGCTGTAACGACCAATCCAATTGAGCCTTCATCGCTTGGGTCAATATCTCGTTGGTTATTTGCGACAATTTTTTAGCTCCTTCAATATAAGGGCCTAACCAATCCGACAACGAATCCAGTAAATTTCGATCGGACATATCCGGGAACAGAGAAGAAAAAGGATCAAACTGGCGTAATCGATTAATCCTTGATTGCCACTGACGTAGTTCTTTGTTCCACGGCAGAGAGATAATTCCATTTTTTTTAACGCCTTTTAATAATTCCTTTAAGATTAATCTTGCATCAGGATTTCTGAGCGGCTTTGAGCTAATGAATAGTTCACCCAATTTGACTCTTGACTCTGCTTTAACCATTTGACTCTTATCATCCCAATTTATCTGTTGCCTCTCTGTAATTAGTTCGGAAAAATATTGCTCCAATTCAATAAGACTAATGCCAAGAGCCTGAAATATTTGGGGGGTTGTTGCTTGCCCACCTAACTTGATGATCACCAAGAAATCATCAGCAATAAAAAAATCATCTTTAGCTATCGCACCACTACCATTGGCTAGTCGATAACCACTACCACGTGGTTGAGCGATACGATCTGGAAAGACCATCGCCAACAATATGGCGGTTAAATGTTTTGATTTTTCGGGCGGCCGCTGACTAGATAAATGATAATCATCTAGGCGCTTTAATTGACTGAGTAAATGCTTAGATTGTCGCATTATTTGCTTTTTGACATGACCGGCTGAACGCGCATCAAGCACACTATTGACCCGAGCCATAAAGTCGGGGTTATTTTTTTGTTCGCCTTCTAGTAAATCCTTTTCTTCTAACATAGCCGCTAAAATACTGGCAAGTTCCGTTGCACCCAATGCATTTGATTCAACTATCATATGAGCGATCCTTGGATGGACTGCCAGTTTTGAGAGTCGCTTTCCGTGAGAAGTTATTTTATTATTCTGATCGATAGCCCTAAGTGAGCACAAAAGTTGCTGAGCTTGCTTAAGCATTCCCAGATTCGGCATGTCCAATAATTTTAGTTTGGAAGGTTCGCTAATCCCCCACAAAGCTAACTCCAAAACAAAACCGGCCAGATCTTCTCTTAATATTTCTGGCTGAGTTTCACTACGTAAAGTCTCCGATTCAGACCACAATCGAATACAATGCCCTGGACCTAATCGCCCGGCTCTCCCACTTCTCTGGATTGCTGAAGCTTTAGAAATTTTTAGAGTACTCAAACGATTAAACCCCACATTAGGATCAAAGGCACTTTGCCGCATCAAACCGCTATCAATCACCCAACCGACATCTTCAATCGTCACACTGGTTTCTGCGATATTAGTGGAAAGAATAATTTTACGTTTACCTAAAATGGGCATGAGAACTTGACGTTGTTGTGCAAAAGGAAGGTCGCCGTAGAGGGAAAGAATTTCGATATTTTCACCGATGTCCATCAAGGATCCGAGCCTTTGCTTAGCTTTGTTTATTTCACCGATACCCGGCAAAAAAACTAAAATATCTTGACTAGTTTTATTGGACTCTATTTGATTGAAAGCTTGTTTAACGGCTGTTATTAATCTATCCAACCAGTCAAATTTTGATTTACCAGGTAAATATTCAATCTCAACCGGATAACATCGGCCTTCACTATTAATGACTGGCGCATTGCCAAGTAATTTAGCCACAGCAACCGTGTCCAAAGTGGCTGACATGATCAATAGTTTGAGATCATCTCTTAAGCTTTGCTGTACTTCGATAGAAAAAGCGAGTCCTAGATCGGCATCTAAACTACGTTCGTGAAACTCATCAAATATCACTAAACCCACATTTTCCAATTCGGGATCCGATTGCAGCATTCGGATCAAGATCCCTTCGGTGATGACCTCAATACGGGTTTTGGCCGAAACTTTAATTTCATTTCGAATACGATAACCGACGGTCACTCCAACAGGCTCATTCAGTAATTCCGCCATTCGCACCGCAGCGTTTCGAGCGGCTAGTCGACGCGGCTCAAGGATAATGATTTTTTTATTTTTGGATATCGTATCTAATAAGGCTAGAGGAACGAGTGTGGTTTTTCCGGCACCGGGTTCGGCTTGTAAAACCAAATTATTTTGTTTTGATAGGGCCCAACAAATATTGTCCAATTGCTCAACAATTGGCAAATTGGTTTTTTTAATTTTTCGGTTGATATCAGCGGACATTAAAAAGTAGGGATATTAAAAAATTACCGAACTAACCATTCCATAAAATCATTAATGGAATGCACTAATCGATCTTTTGGCGTTTCCAAAAGCACACCATGATCGCCTTTCGGTTTTTTATACCAAAAGTTCAGGAAGTGATCATTTGAAACAATGAGGTTTTGAGTCAATGGAACGGCTTGCCGATTTAGTGTAAAAAAATCAATGGTTGACATGATCACCACAACTTGGACTAATCTCTTCATTTTATTCCCTTTTTGTTTTTCTTTTAGACCCCACGCAGCAAAATGGAAACGAGGATCATCGAGCTTTCACTGCCGCATTATAAACGGCTTTAGCCACTGCCAGATGGGCCGTTTTGTTCAGAGCCGATGGCACTAAAGCATCATCCTTAGCTAATGCCGACAGAGTTTCCGCCGCTGCAATACGCATTTCATGAGAAATTTCTTTCACTCCAGCATCCAGCGTACCACGAAATAAGCCGGGAAAAGCTAACATATTATTAACGATTTTTCCGCAAGTAGCAAAACGAGCCCCTTGTTCGATCGCTACTGTAGGTTCAATTTCGGGATCTGGGTTGGTCAATGCCATGATGATCTGACCTTCTCTGACCATTTCTGGTTTGATCAGTCCTTTAACGCCAGTGGTAGCCACAACGATATCGGCCTTTGACATCAGTTCCGCCAACCCCAATGGCTGACCACCCAAATCACTCAGTCTCAGCATTGCATCCTGATCAATATCAGTCCCCAAGACTTCTTTAACACCATAATCTCGCATCAAGCTACAAATGCCGATACCTGCGGCGCCCAAACCTATTTGAGCAAAAATACAGCTTTTGATGTTGACTCCCGTTTGTTTGGTCGCTGATAATAATGCGGCCAAAACAACGATCGCTGTGCCATGTTGGTCATCATGAAAAACCGGCTTATTCAGTCTCTGAATTAATTCATCTTCAATCTCAAAACATTCGGGCGCGCGTATATCTTCCAATAAAATCGCGCCAAAAGAAGGGGCGATAGCTTCCACCGTTTTAATGATTTTCAGACTATCTTTAGTATCTAATAATATCGGGACACCCGATAATTCAACTAACTCAGACAAGATCGCCGCCTTTCCTTCCATCACCGGAAGTCCTGCTTCTGCACCAATATCACCAAGACCCAGAATAGCGGTTCCATTGGTCACAATGGCCACTGTATTTTGAATGTTGGTGTAATCCTTAATTTTTTCTGGATTTTCTTTGATCGCTTCACAAACTCGCGCCACCCCGGGGGTATAAACATCACGTAAGATCTCTAGTGAATTAATCGCGATCCGCGAGGTCATCTGAATTTTTCCACCTTTGTGACGATTAAAGACCCGATCAGATTTTCCAACCATTACCGTTTCCGGCAATTGATTGATTTGCTCAATCAGATCGTCAATGTTGAGAGTATCGTCATATTCAATGGTGATCTCCCAAATGGTATCTTTGTCCAATCGCCTGACGGCATTCAGTCCCTCGACTGTAACATCCAGATTTCCTAGCACGGCGAGCACTTTTGCCATATTGCCAGGTTTATGAGGGGCTTCAACTAACAGGATTTCTACAACACGCATGCGGCTCTTCCAAACGATTGATTGAAAAATAAGACTAACACAGGAGCAAGGAACGTGGTACGAGGAGCCTGTAAAAACGTCATACCAAAAAGCTCTTTGAGACCAAAGTAGAATGACTGTCGTCGGTATGTTTCGAAGTAACTATAGCGATCAATTATAGACAGTCAATCGAGAATTCAGGTATTCTGGAGTATCACTTTGTAATCCTTTATTTCCATCAAGTGCTGAATGTTTACCATTAGCACTTATTGTGAGGCCAACTATGTTAGATGCTATCAAGCAATTTTTTGAAAAACTCGCTTCTCCTGAAGAAACATCTGAACAAGATAAACAACATGCCATCCATTTAGCCGTTGCCGTTCTGTTAACGGAGATGATGCGAATTGATAATCAAATAACTGACAAGGAAAAAAAGCATCTCGGTCAATTATTGGATGAAAAATTTTCGCTTAGTAACGACGAGAAACAATCTTTAGTGGAAATGGCGGCACAAAAACTGAGCGAATCAACTGACTATTATCAATTTACCTCAGTGATCAACATTCATTTTGATCAGTCAGAAAAGACCAAAGTCATAGAGTCACTTTGGCGACTGGCTTACATCGATGGCAAACTGGACGCCCATGAAGAGCACTTCGTTCGTAAGATTCACTCACTTTTACACATATCTCATCAGGACTTTATAAAAGCGAAGCATCGGGCGATCAATAAGACCTCAATTTGAAAAATTAAATAGAAATCACTCTAATTGAATAGTATTCAGCCTCAACTCATGATAAAAGCAACTATCCAGCACCAGTATTTTAGCCCTTATTTAATCCTAGAATAATCAGCTATTCCAAGGATGACTGGCTACTCTTATCGAGTTGAGGTTATTCAGTGAATGATATAATTTGTAGCTATTTATCTGAATAAATTGGGCTTTTTAAACGAATAACTGATAGATTATGGATCACTATTCGTATTTATTCAGCAAGTTGCTAATTTCAACCCAATTTGACTTAAGAGTCATTCAAAATGATTTTCTTTCTCCTCTCCGTTACAAGAATGAAAGAACTCACTAGCAGCCAGAAAACAATTATGAACTATCAGGACAGCACAAGGATCGTCATAAAAGTGGGATCCGCTCTGATCGCGCCTAGTGGCGCCGGTTGCAATGCAAAACATACATTGCCCATTGCGCGTTTTATTCATCAATGCCAAGAAGATGGTAAACAGGTTATTTTGGTTTCATCGGGAAGCGTTGCCGCGGGTCAACAACATATCCCTTTCTATACCAGCCAACCAAGTCTCGCCCAAAAACAAGCGATGGCCGCCATCGGCCAAAATGCGATGATGGCAAATTGGATGCGCTTTTTTGATAATCCATGCGCGCAAATCTTAATGACTCATGCCGACCTGCACGATCGGGAAGGTTATATCAATATTCGAAATACGATCAATGAACTTCTGACAAATAACGTTTTACCCATCGTCAATGAAAATGATTCGGTAGCCACCGAAGAACTCAAGGTGGGAGACAATGACCGGTTAGCGGCTATGGTCGCCATATTGACAAACTCCGATCTTTTTTTAATTTGTTCTGATGTGGATGGACTATTTACCAGCGATCCAAATATCGACAAAAAGGCACAACACATTCCATTGGTTGAGGAAATTAATTCTAAAATTTTTGCCTTAGCGGGTGATACAACAAATCATCTTGCGATCGGAGGCATGCGCACCAAGTTGGAGGCGGCAATAAAGGCAACGAGTAATGGTATCGCCACCATTTTATTTCAGGGCAGTCTGATTCAAAATTTTGAATCATTTATTAAAGGATCGTCAATTGGCACTTTGTTTAAGGCTCAATCGAAAACATTATCAGACAAAAAGCACTGGGTAAAACATACCTTAAACTCAAAAGGAGTGATTGAAATAGATGCTGGCGCGGTTGAGGCAATATTAAATAACGGGGCTTCACTACTGAGCATAGGAATTAGCCGTGTGACTGGCGAATTCGAACGGGGCGATGCGGTCGATATTCATTGCCAGCAGACAGGTAATATAATCGCTAAAGGGTTATGCCAATACAGTCGCACTACTATAGAGCAAATAAAAGGTCAACATAGTGAAAATTTTGAAAAAATAATCGGTTACATCGATAGTGATGTAATAGTGAAAAGAGATGATTTAGTATTAGTTTAATCTTGGCAATTAGATCACAACAACTTATTGCTTACATAGATTATTTCAATCCCCAACCCTTACATCATAGGAGGTAAACTTACGGATATTAATTACCCCGGTATCAAACAGTAAATACTGCCCTTTGATCCCCATCAAAGTCCCTTCAACAATTGAATTTTTATCAAAATTATGAGACTTAACTTTCTCCGGAAATTCTAACACTGGATAATGAATACTCAGTACGTCATTTTCCTGTTCTTTAATATCATCCGCCGGAAAAGACTGAATGACCTGACTCATCCTTTGCTGTAATTGTAATTTCAAATCCTTGACTTCAACTAACATATCCCGGTCTGGCTGATTTTCTTTTAACATGGTTCGCCAATTGGTTTTGTCGGCAATTAAATCTTTAAACACCATTTCGACAAATCCGGATTGCTGACGTGTTTTCACTTTAAACATAATCACTGCCTGAGTGGCACCTTGATCAATCCAACGAGTAGGGATCTGGGTATGTCGAGTAATACCCACTTTTAGTCCAGAAGTATTAGAAAGATAAACATAATGAGGCACAAAACAATGCTTCTCGCCCCACTCTGGCTCGCGGCAAGTGCCTTCATGGTAATGACAAGTTTCCGGTTTCATTATACACATATCACACTGAGCAAGCTTTTTCATACAAGGAAAACAGTATCCTTGCGAAAAGCTTTTTTTGGTTTGACGACCACAATGCTGACAAGTAATAGCACCAACAAATTCAAGTTTTAGTGTTTTTCCAATATAGGGATTAAGCGATATTTCCTGCTCACCTAAAGGTAAAAAATACTCCACCAATTTGCTTGGATCTTCAGTGTCTAATGCTGCTCGCATTTTTCTTAAATTGCCTGATATCATAAAATTAGCTCTTTAAAATTAGATTTTGTTAGTCTATTTTTTGTTTCGATAGGCAAAAAATAGCTCGGTTATCGAAGTATCGAATTAGAAACCCATTAGATATTTTATCAGAACTAAGTTAGATCAGTGAGCTAACAGGCTTGTCGACAATGTATTGACTAGGAAATTTCGGCAAATCTATCTGCTTCAGTTGATAGAATTCTTCTACCGGTAGCGGTGGTGAAAAATATATCCCTTGCCCAAACTCACAACCCGCGGCATAAAGCACTTCTTTTTGCTCCAGCGTTTCAATCCCTTCTGCTATAACCATCAATTTTAACTTATGAGCCATGACAATCATCGCTTCACAAAGCGCCAGATCATTTTCCTTTTGTAGACAATTTTTAATAAAAGAGCGATCAATTTTTAAAAAATCAAAATTAAAATCTCGTAAGTAACTGAGCGAGGAATAACCGGTACCAAAATCATCAATTGAAAAAGTAACCCCACAACTTTGCAATTCTTTGATCTGTTGACGAATTTCATCGGTATCTTCAATCAATAGAGATTCTGTAACTTCTAACTCCAAATAGAATGGACTAAGATCAGCGGCGGCCAAAGCATTTTTGACTAGTTGTGCCAAATTCCCACGCCTGAACTGGATGGAAGAAAGGTTAACGGCAATACTAAAGTCCGCCAATCCTTTTCTTTGAAACTCTTTACATTGACGACAGGCTTCAAATAATACCCATTCACCAATTTCAATGATTATTCCGGTACTCTCTGCGATGGGAATAAACTCATCGGGCATAACCATGGCCTGGCCTTCAGGCTGCCAACGGATAAGTGCCTCGGCAGAAAATATTTTGCCACTGCTTAAATCAATCTTGGGCTGGTAATAAAGCACAAATTCACTATTGCTAATCGCTTTTCTAAGGCTATTCACACGATCAATATGAGCGAGTCGATCTTTATTCATTTTTTGATCAAAAAACATAAAAGCATTACGACCGGATTCTTTCGCTTTATACATAGCAATGTCTGCTTTCTTTCGTAGTAAATCAAAATCCTCACCATCAGTCGGTGAAAGGGCGATACCGATCGAACAAGTGGTAGTCAGGTTGTGTTGCTCAATAATAATCGGTTTGGCGATACTGGATAATATATGCCCAGATATTCGATTAACCGAAGCTTCTTCATGAATGCCATCTAACAATATTAAAAATTCATCTCCACCAAGTCGGCAAACTGTATCGATATCCCTCACAGCAGATTGCAATCGGTGAGCGATTTCCTGAAGCAATTTATCGCCGACCGCATGACCCAAGGAATCATTGACGGTTTTAAAATTATCTAAGTCGAGAAATAAAACGGCGATTTTTTCAGTATTTCGACGAGAGTGGTAAATCGATTGATTAAAACGATCTACCGCAATAATTCGATTGGGTAAACCTGTCAAATAATCATAGTGTGCTATTCGCTGATACTTTTGCCTAGACTTATTAACCCTTAAATTTTCAATTTCCAGATTCGACAAGGCAAAACGCAGATCATTGGCCAAAGTCCATACCGCGTAACTTATAACGCTGTAAATAACAAAATAATCAACCACCGTGCCCCAGCCAAACGGGTTTTGTGAATAATCGAGCCAACCGACACTGCTGGCGTATCCAACCACAACAAAACTAAGGCCCATAACAATAGTCAGTGCCAAAAATTGATTCTTATTGCCCAGCATAGCCGCAAAAATCAATATGCCGGTATAGCCGATAGTCACCGGATCTCTAAGTCCTTCATTACTCACTAGCAATATAGTGATAGTAATATACAATGCCCAAAGTAAAATAACTCCGGCTAAAAAAACCTTACCTTTTTGTACCAGCATATAACAACCGGTAAACATCAGTGCTGCCATACTCAGCACTTTGGTTGTAATTTCACTCTGTTGATTGATAAGATTATTAACAAATGCCATTCCGATAGCGAGTAGAATAATAGTAATTAATTGTTTAATACGTAGTGCGTTAAATTGACTTTCAACACCAGAACGGCGGTTTACTCCGCTAGGATTTTTTCGAGTCCGACTATCAGAGGGCAATTGAGAAATTTGGTTCAACTCCACCTCATGATGCATATCAGAGTGGAATTCTTTAGTACCCTGGGGAGAGTGGTTGTCGGGCAGCTTTTTCTCAATACATGAGTTGACCTCATTCCTATCAGAGCATATTGAGTCTTGATTGCTATTGTTATTTTTATCGAGGTCCGTCATTGACTATATTACTGCTAACTTTACCTGTAGGTCTGATTGCGAACAAACTTGTGATTGGCTGGGCTAATATGCCATAAAAGACTAAAAGTTGACATCAAATTTTATGTTTTTTAAACGTTATTAGTAGACACCTTGGTTCTCTAGATTGTAGAAACCTTCTTCATTTATACCGTTTTTATCTATAAATCAATAGATTTAATAACTTTCTATAAAAATCACAGCCAATATCATTCCAGCGGCTTTGAATACAAATAATAACGTCCAAATCCAGCTAAATTAACAAACAAAAAAAATGCCGATCAGTAGAGCTGATCGGCATTACATTGTTGATGTTAACTTAATTGTATTCTAAATTTAGAAATTATAAGTCGCTTTTAGATAGTAGTATCCGCCATTATAATCAAACGGTCCACTTTCGTAATAGACGGCACCAAGTACACCAAGAGTACCATCCTTTAGCTTTTGAGCTTCTTGATCAAACAAGTTATTGGCACCTAAAGCAAAGGTCATTGAGTCATTAAAGTAATAACTCACTTCGGCGTCAATTGTGAACGCTGAATCAGCAATTTCAGAACCCCAATCAGAAGTGTCATCTGCATGGGTAGCATAGTACTCACCAAAGTAATTAGCACGCACAAACATACTAATTTCATCCCAGCTTTGTGACATTGTGAAGGTTGCACGATGTTCGGGCATTCCTCTTTCTAAACGTCGAACTTTACCATCACTTGTTAGATAAGTTGGATTACCATCCCCATCCAAAACTGGTACTCCTGTTATAGGATTAACTACAGGATCACGTGAATCTACTGAAGTTTCATTCCAGTTATAAGCCATGCTGAGCTTGGTACTGCCGCCCATCATATCCAATGAATAGTTAGCCACTATATCCAAACCCTGGGTAGTGGTATCAAAATCATTAGCATAATAGGTAACCGCCGAAATTAATTCAGGATTCTGTACGCCTAAAGCTCTTAGAGCATCGTAATGTTCGGACCTAACCCTTATTTGACTCGTTTGTGCCAGACGGTCGGAGACTTCAATATTATAGTAATCGATAGTTAAAAAGAAATCACCATTTTCATAAACACCACCAAAAGCATAGCTTGCTGACTCTTCAGGGGTTAACTCTTTACCGCCATAGAATGCTGCTAAAGGAAACGTTGGTGGAGCAATAAAGGTTTGAATTAACTCACCATTAATTAGTGAGGTTTGAGTATTAACCACATTAGCCTGACCAACCGTTGGCGCTCTAAAACCAGTGCTAAATGATCCACGTAGTGAAAATTCATCGGTGATAGAATATTGCATAGTTAGTTTATAATCTAGAGTGTCGCCAAAAGAAGAGAAATCTTCATAACGTAACGCGGTACCAATCAATAAATCGTCGGTTATGTAGGCTTCTAAATCAACATACACCCCCATATTGTGACGAGTAGAAACACCTTGTGATTCCGGACCAAAACCTTTAAAACCATGAGAACCAATATTAAAACCTTGATCAGCATAAGGACCTGCTTCCCAAGAAGCTTTTTCGCCAGAAACGATCTCAAAACTCTCTTCTCTCCACTCTACACCTGTAGCAAAGTTCACCGGAAAGCCAAAATCTAATTCCCTGACCAGATCAAAGTTAAAGGTTTTTTCTAACTGAATGTAGGCACCCGTATCAAAGTCTGAAGGGGTGTCTAGGCCTAAAGATGGGTTAAGCGTGTTCTTTAAGTTGAAGCGAGATTCACTTCGCCCCACCGAACCACTTAAATCAAAACTCCAATCAGCCAATATGCCTGAGCTAATATCACCTTTGGTTCCCATGGTTAGTGAAGTATCGGTAATGTTGCCACCAAACTGTGGAGTATACCCACCGGCATAACCTGGAACCATATTCATAGAGAAACAGTTCGGATCGGCTACCATAGATTGATAGGCAGCAGTACTTAAAACATCTCCTACATTGGCAGGCACTGATGAAGAAAGTCCATCTCCGCCGACAAATGCATTTGATACAGTACAACTTGCTACGCCAGTCGTCGCCAACCCAACATCACCCACTAACAGGCTATCACCTTCATCAACCTACTTTAATCAGTTAAAAACCGTATAATTCTGTAACCTACTGAAATCA
>CAYVSL010000023.1:0-43287 GCA_964454125.1 uncultured Kangiella sp. | reverse complement strand
GTGTTTTTAACATTATTGTTTACCTATTACTCACGTCATTATTACTTTGTATTTTTGAGATTGCATTTGCCTCATAGTAGTTATTCATCACCTCTAGTGAAATATCACCATTTCGATAATGTCCTACAATTCTTTCAATCTTGAGAGCCTCCTTTCTTAGATATTCAACAAACTCTTTTTCAACAGTCGACATATAACTCGCAATAGTATTGTCGAATGGTATCTCTAAGAAGTCACCTTCATATAATATTTTACTATCTATAAAATAGACAAAGCTCTGTCCTTTAGCGTGAGAATTCTTAGGAATGTGAAATTGCATTCCCTCTAAGACCTCTTTATGCTTAATCGTACGGAACCTAAAAGAACCTATGTCTTGTTTAAATCCAGGGAAAGCCTTAATTGCATCTATACTATATGCATCGGCTAGTATTGGGATATTTCGGTTAGAGTAAGCCCTTAGTCCTCGAATATGATCGCTGTGCGGGTGAGTAATATAAACCGACTTGATGATTTTTTGTGGAAAAAATTTCTCTAATAAATTAATGACCGATTCAGACACTTTATCTGAGCCAGGCGCGCCAAATACTCTAAGGCCATTATTGTTGACTTTAACCAATACATTGCGATCAAAATTAACATTACCAATAATGTATATATCTTTTGTTATTTTTTCAAAAGACAATTCGTTGGCTATGCGTTCGATGACCAAACCGTAACCGCTTGGTATCTTTAACTTCTCGTCTTCGATTCCAGAGATCTTTGCAAAGTTTTTGATAGTATATTGAAAGGGCCGATTGAACCGTTTGCCTTCTACTTGGCTCGCAATCTCAAAGTTGTTAATGTTTGAATAATTCTTGTAGTGAAGCTCGGCAAATGGCTGATTTTCGTCCCCAGAATAATGGTGGATCGATAGAAGTTGAATAGGCTCGTTTCGAAAAACATAGTCTATTCGTTCGATCTTACTACCTGAAATCGTCTTTGTAGAATTGCTCGTTGGCGAAATGAATTGGGATACAATCGTTTTTGACTTACCATCTTTGAAGTTGATTTTTAGTTCTTTCATTGAGTTTTCTATCAAAGGCTTAACGGCAAAGAAACCAACAATCGAGTCAATTTCTTCGACTTCTCTTTCGAATGCTTTCTCATCTCTTGAAAAAACTTGTTTTCCATACAATACGCCATTCACATCATATCGGACACTTTGTACATCATTTTGATATTCGTTTGTCTCGAATAAAAAACCTCCGGGAAAGCCACCTCTTTTAGTCTGAGTGAAAAAATTTTGTTTCGCTAAATCAACATCGGTAGTTTGCTGGCGATAAGCCTTTGTTGGATGATTAAAATCATAACTCTGCGGCCCAAAAGAACTAGATTTTCGAAAAGTGATGGTGTAATGCTGGATTCGACTTGTGTCTTCATAATGCTCTTGTAAGCGACTCATAAACTCATCTTTAGTTAAAGCGTTGGTGGTGAGGCTGTATAGCAATGTGAGTATCAACAAGCCAGTGTTCAATAGTTTCATAAGAGTTCCTTCATTAATCAGCTGTTTAAATTCAATAACATTACCAAGCTAAGGTAAATTAAAATTCTTAGTATTGCTTTTTATTTCTTGTAGAGCCAGTACAGGCCTTGTATTGCTGTTGTAGGAAACGCTGTTTCATGACTCGCTTCTGGAATAATCATTAATTTGGTTTTGAGCCTTGGTTGGTTCCATGCTAATAGTCTTGAATGGAACTCGATAGCGTCCTTCACCATATCATTATGACCGTTCTTTTTTGTTTCCAGTTCACCGACAGCAATAAATACATTTGCAGCAATCGTGCTCTTTTTATTGGGCACTTTTGATTCAAGGTCAAAAATCATTCTTTGATCCCACCAATACGAAGGGCTGCCTAAAACATAGTTTTTAAACATCGAAGGATTATTCAGTAAAATATAAGTCCCAAACAAACCGCCAAATGAATTGCCAACGAAGGTTCTATCAAAAGGGTCGGCTCTATAATTTTTCTCAATGTAGGAGAAAACATCCTTTTCAATAAAATCCATGTGCTCACGTGCTTGACCTGTTAACATTCGCCAGTTTTTATCATGGGACGGAGTGTAATCTCGCTCTCGGTTTGAGCTACCATGTGAACCTTTTGAATATGAGATACCCGCAATGATCGATTCTTCCATCTTTCCAAAATTCATAGGAAAGCGGGTTGCCCCTGATACGATTTGAAAGGCGTACCAGGCATCCGTTAAGTATATTACGGGATATTTATTTTGTTCATTCACTCTATATGAGCGTGGTAATTTAATAAACAATGGATAAGTTCGTTGGCTTACAGAATCTTGAACATCTATAATATGGCTTCGAGGGGTTTTAAATGCGACTTGCTCTGTAGCTAAACAAGGAGCTGAATCGTGGGTAACTTGAATCAAAGCGAGGGCTAGAATATATTTAAACATTTTTTATCCATAGTTTTATGAGCGCAGCCATACCTAAGTCTGGTCGCGACTCAATTAAGTTTTAATCTGAAGTGAAAATTTATTAGTGTATTTTAAGTGCTATATGAATACTAACTAGAAAGTTAGTACCTGATTTGGATTAATTCTTTTTTCTCCTTTAAGTATCTCAAGATGAAGATGGGGTCCGTTAGTTTTCCCTGTATTTCCAGTCAAACCTAATACCTGACCAGCTGAGATTTTTTCGTTTTTATTAACATCAAAACTTTTTAGATGAGCGTAAAGGCTCAAATAGCCATCAGCGTGTTTAACCACCACCACTTTACCGTAATTTTTATGTAAGCTGGTCGAGTCCGCCACAGTCACCACTCCAGATCTAACAGCATAGACAGGTGTACTTATGGCTGCTTTTAGATCGATACCGCCATGAGATACATTATTTCTAAAAGAATTAATAGCGCCATAGGGCGATGTGACATTTATATTCTTTAGAGGCATTTGCCAGCTTTTAATATTATTAACAAAGCCTTCTACATAATTAGCCGATAGCACGTTCATCGAAACACCGGTTAATATCATCAAGATTGCAGTCAACAACAATTGTTTGCGGTTAGCAAGTTTAGATTCATGGTTCATGATTGCTTTTAATCGTGTATGGTAAAATGACACGCCTGTTTCTGGATTACTAAAATGAGCTGCTAGCGGCTGTTCTTTAACGCCAACAGAGTGTTTCAAACACTTCAACATTGCCTCCGCATAACTTTTCCGTAGGTTAATATCAGAAACCTGGCTCAGCACATCTTTATCACAGCGTAACTCAATCGCATTAATGTAGTGACGCTCCAATCGTTTAAAAATCGGGTTGAAACTAATAAGTTGCGCAGTTAGTTTAACTAATATCAACCACCTGTGATCTTGTCGCTCTATATGATTTAGCTCGTGGTCAATCAGTAGTTTGAGTTGCGGTTTTGGCAGTTTCAGAATAAATCGCGGCAAAATCAAATAAGCATTGAAAAAACCGAAGGAAAAAGGAGATATATTATCATCAGTTAACTTAATTTTTACCTTGTGTTTTTTGAGCAGCGAGCTTTGTTTTTCAGTGAAAATGTCGCCTAATTCAACCTGCTCACTCTTTAATATAATTTGCCGAGTCTTAAGTAACCCCAACCCAAACTGAATAAGTCCTTTGAAACTGAATAATGCCAACCCAGCAATCATACAATACTCAACTACATCCAATTCTAGATTTGTAATTTGAACTACCTTTGTTTGAACTATCTGTACAACGCTGGTAAAGACGTTGTTTGTTTGTAAAACCTCTGGCAGTGAGATTGTTTGTTCAAGGGCCGGCAGTGGTAATAAAGGAAGAAAGCAGACGCAAAAGCTAATCAACCAAAATTCAGGGCTTGTGCTTATCGACCAATTTTTGCGGTATGTGAAGTTTGCGAATAGAAATACAAAAGTACTCCAAACAATAAAGAAAAGTAATGTTACTAAAAAGGTCATCAGCTTTTTCCTTCCTTAGATAATTTCTCTAACATTTTTTCCAGTTCTTTAATTTCAGACTTGTCTATTAATTTACTGTCGGCAAACATGGCAACTGGCAATGGACTGTCAAGCTCCAAGATACGAGAAGCGAAGTCTATAGCGAAATTAGCAAGAACTCTCACTTTATCAAGCTTGGTCGTATATGATTTTTTGTTGCCAATCGTTTCAATTAATACAAATTCTTTTTGGCCCATTCGTTCAAGGGTTTTCCTAGTTGTCGAATAACTCCACTCAAAATTCTCCGCAATTGCATTGTGCAGTTCACGAGCCGTGCAAGGCTGCTTTTTCCAAAGCAGTTTCAAAAACTCAAGTTCTGGCGCAGTTGGTTGATTCACAATGGAGAGCCTTTATTATTAATTTCGGCAATTGTGCGACAAGTGCCGCATTTTTGCAAGCTTTATCTGCGGCATTTGTCGCAGGCAAACAAAAAAACCTTTTAATAATTGAAAATACAAAATTTTCAATTTGCTATTTTAGGTCTAGAATTCCGCGAATTAAGACTAACATGACAATATTAAATACAGCCGCGAGCTATTTATTATGCCGTTAAATGTGAAATGCTCATTTGTTGGAATACACATAGAACAAGAATAATGTTCAAACGACTTCGTCCAATTAGGAGTGGCTGTCATACCTTGCCAAACTGACTAGTGAAAATGTTGTAACAGTAGCCCTAAGTGGATTATATCAATATCTCATAAAACGACCGTTTGTTGAGACTATCTAAAAGCAATAATTAGTTGTCTAGAAGTACGTCATTGACGTATAATCAATTGAATGTTTTATTTGGGAGGTTTGAATATGAATAATGAGATTAATGATGCTCGATCTCAAGCTGGATTATCACAAGTTGAATTTGCTCAAGCATTACATATATCTGTACGAACATTACAAGAGTGGGAACAAAATAGAAGAACACCTTCAGGTTCAGCTCGTGCGCTAATCAAAATTGCCATAAGACACCCCGAAATTATTCGGGAGAGTTTTGATATCCAGCACAGTAAGCAATTAGAAGCGGCTAAAATGCTTGATAAAATGACCAGTCATATTCTAGCCAGCAATGAAATTCCTTTTTCAGACTTAATTCTTGATTGGTATAGAGAGGGATTTGAGTGCCAATCAGTACCACAACCGAAAGATGATGATGAATTACGCATTGTTCTTAAAGCAAGTATATTGGAACGATTAGCTGAAGTGCTCAATTCACCGCCACATAATGAACATCAGCAACCGCCTCAATGGTGCAAAAAAATAGGAGCATTGAGTAAACCTGTAAAGTTACAGAGTGATAGGCTGCTAGAAGATGAGCAATATTGTGAGGCATTTCAAAAACGAAATTTATTCGTTGTTAGTAATTTTATGTTTTTTATTTAAGGGAATTAGATGTCAAAAAAATATTATGATGCAGGAAATGGCTCACTTTCGAAGCTTGTTATTGAAAAAGCCTTAAAGCGACTAGCTGAACTGCTTAAAGAGAAAAATAAGCGCGTGGAACTTGTCGCTGCTGGCGGTGTAATCAGTGTTTTGATTTTTGGTAGTCGGCACATGACACGAGATATCGATGTCATCATTCCCCAAAAAGATAAACAACTAATTGAGGATTTAGTCAACCAAGTTGCTGGTGAGCAGAACTTACCTAAAGGAAAACATGCTTGGCTTAACGATGGTGTGTCATTTTTTGGATTGCAAACTAAAAGCAATCAAAAGGTTTTTAGTCACCCAAACTTAATCGTTTATACCGCAAGTTGGCATGAGTTGCTTGGGATGAAACTGAGTGGAGCATGGCGTCGAGATGCGGATTATCATGATGCGATCCATATTTTGCGTCAAATAGGTGGTAAAAACAGAAATGAGACACTCACAAAATCGATGAAATATAGGAATTTCTCGCCTTATGTTGATGATCCGACATTTACAAAGCGGTTTGAGCGAACATGGGTTGATGCTTTTGACGCCTCTTTCTAATAATCATAAATTTTATATTGTTTGTAGCTAAAGTTAATTAGCGTGAATTGATCATTAACTTTTTTGACACGAGGTTTTTATGGACACGAACACAATTCCTTGGGGGCCAATACGCTCTATTCTAACCCAAAATTTTTCTTTCGGTGGCATTAAAGAGATTATTGGTTATACCAACATCGATATGTCTAGCCTTTCTAATTTAGAGCAAAAATCTCAGGGCGGAGCAACAAAATCTCAATTACTCAGTGCCATTGATAGCCAAGTAAAGTCAATTAGCGAGAAAAATTTAAGTACCATTGCATCAATATGTTGTGAGGAAATGCTAATTAGGAAGCCAGAGCTTTCTGGCGAGCTAGAGCGAGTATTTTCAAGAGTAGGATGGAAATTTTCGAATTCGTGTCTTTTGCCTCTTGATATTTTTGACATGTCCGAATTAAATGATATACCAGAAAATGCACATGAAGATATTAGGAAAGCAGCTTGTAGATTGAGAGATGGAGATTTAAGTGGGTCTTTATCTGCTTCATGTGGTGCTGTTGACTCAGTTACAGTCGATATCTACAATAAATTTAACCTTGGTGACCCACATAAGTCTTCATTCCAAGAGAGAATAAATAAGTCAATAAAAGCTATTGGCGTGAAGGATGAGCTTATTCAAGAACTCATAGATTTAAAGTGGAGTGAATCCGAATATAAACCTCTTTCGCAAAACTTAGTTGGTTCATTGAATCAAGCTGCATTTATTATGCAAAAACTCAGATCAAGCATGGGCGACGTACATGGGACTAAGCCTGTTGTAGCCGCTTTGGTATATGATTCAATTAAATGGTCGTTACTGCTACTCAGGCTCTTGATTCCTCGGAAGTAGGTTGTGAGTCCCTAAGGTTAACCGAGGGGATGTGCACTAAACCCCAACCAGAGGCTTGAGCTAGTTGGTTAATAAATGGAAATGACGGTTCACAAATGCAGCGCATACAAAAAAGCCCCTGAAAACAGAGGCTTAATTGATACACTTTGGCGGAGAGATAGGGATTTGAACCCTAGATGGGCTACAAACCCATGCCGGTTTTCAAGACCGGTGCATTCGACCACTCTGCCATCTCTCCAAGAGGGGCGCATATTACATTAATCTTTTTATAGATAAAAGAACATTTTAGAGAAATTAGGTGTTTTTTAGCCCGATGCGCTAAATTGCTCATTTATTGTTACATTTTGACCAAAAATACTTGACCAACACCCTTGGTATCTTTACTTTAAGCCTCTATTATACTAAATAACATGTCAAATACGGGCTCAGCCTGTTTACACGGAGCATTACCATGAGACAAAATTCACCTGTAATTGAAAGAACACGTACTAGTGGTCAATCAATTGAAATTAATAAAGTCCTCAAGAATACCTATATGCTATTAGGTGCATCGATCGGTTTTTCTGCGATGGTCGCTTATGCTGCCGCGGTTATGAATCTCCCACATCCAGGCCTAATATTTACCTTGGTCGGTTTTTACGGAACCCTTTTTGTCATCCACAAGACTCGAAATAGCGCCTTTGGCATTCTTTGGGTTTTTGTGCTCACTGGGTTTATGGGGTACACCTTAGGACCCATTGTTGGACTGCTTTCAGCCACGGCACCACAAATATTGATTCAAGCGCTCGGCGGTACCGGCTTGATATTTTTTGGACTATCGGCGTGGGTGCTGACCTCGAAGAAAGATTTTTCATTTTTATCGGGAATGATTGCCGCCGGTTTTTGGGTACTGCTTATAGCAATAGTGGCATCCTTGTTTCTTGATATTTCTGGTTTAAGTCTTGCTATTTCGGCAGGATTTATGATTTTTTCATCAATGATCATTCTTTATCAAACAAGCGAAATTATTAAAGGTGGTGAAAGAAATTACATTTCCGCAACGGTAACCCTCTATGTATCGTTGTATAATATTTTTGTAAGCTTGTTACACCTATTAATGGCTTTTTCTGGAGATGACTAAAACATAAGTATTGCACATGAACATACGGGAATGCTTCCGAGAGCTGCTTCGTTCCGCCCCCTGAGCTCGCCGAACTCTCTCGGGACATAGAGACAAGGGGGATCAGCGTGGCGGATCGCTGGCCTGACGATATGTCGCTGGTACTCGTAATCTTGATGTCCATATGAGTCTCACAGAACTTCATGAACTTAACCAAGAACAGCTCCAAAATAACTTGGCGGTACTGTCCGGCAGGTATCCAACGTCCGATATCGGCCAGACTATGAAGTGGCTGTGTGAAGGTTTTCGCTTCTAAATCACCCCATAAGCCATCATTGCATTGGCAACTTTGACAAAACCCGCCAAATTAGCCCCTTTCACATAATCGACAAATCCATCCTCTTTGCCATACTTTAAGCATTGATCATGTATTTCAGTCATGATGTTTCTTAACCTGTCATCTAGCTCTTTTCTGGACCAGGAAATACGTTGGCTATTTTGTGACTTATTTTTGCACACTAAATGTCTCGCTAGCATTTTGCTCAATGCTCCTTATAAACAAGCTCCTCATAGACTTGATTTAAAAAGCACTTTAAAAGACAATATCAATCTCACCACCGCCTTGGAACTTGATTAAATTTATGGCACAAGAATTCGTTATACTAATAAGTGCTTCTCCGCTCAAGACCCAGGCGCACCTGACAGCGATCCGCTATGTTCAGGCACTAGTAGAAAAAGGACTTCCCATTCGTTCGATCTTTTTTTATCAGGAAGCGGTGTTAGTTGCCAACCGATTTAATTCCCCCCCCTCCGATGAGCCACAAGTGGCTCATCGATGGAAAGAGCTATCTGATCGACATGAAATCGAATTGCAAGCTTGTGTGGCAGCAAGTTATAGAAGAGGTATATTAGACGCTCAAGAAAGCCAACAACAAGATTTTGATACACACAATTTAGATGAAAGCTTTAAGATAACAGGCTTAGGACAACTAGCAGCAGCGATGAGTGATACCTGCATCAAACTCATTCATTTTAAGTAAACGACAAGACTATGAGCATAAAAACCAATATAGTGATCAATCGTTCGTTCCTCGCTGGGGCCGACTTTAAAGAGGCTATCGATTTAAGCTTGGTTTGCGCCGCGTTTGATCAGCAAGTCAACCTGCTATTTGTGGACGCCGGTATTAATAATCTGATTAAAGGTCAGATCGCTTCCATGCTTAATGATAAAAACCATGTTGATATTATTAAGGGATTGGAATTTTACGATATTGAAAATATCTATCTGGAAAAAGAATCACTCGATAAAACCTGTTTAAAAATAAATGATTTACTGCCTTCGATAAAGCTTATAACACGTAATGAAATAAACCAGCTCAATCGAAAAGCGAATCATCTGGTGGTATTTTAATGTTGCATTCTAATTTTCAACTTCATCTGATCCAAAATAAATTAAGCTTTGCGACTTTTGAACGATTATTACTCCGTTTTGCCGCTGATGGTGATAGTTTATTATTTTTAAACGACAGTGTTTTTGTATTATTTTTGACTGAATTTCAATCTGAAAAATTTCACCAGTTGATCAACAAAATTTCAGTTTATGCGATAAACGAACATTTGCAAGCACGTAATATCACCCGTTTTACTGATAAACTAAAAACCATCAACTATGCAGATTTTGTTGTGAAAAGCCAAAACTGTAGCAAAATTGTTAGTTGGTAGAGTTGAAACCAATGATATGACGCTTCCCGACCACATAAAAACGGATGCCAATGGCTATTTAACCGATAGCGATCAGTGGGATACGAATATCGCCATTTTGGTAGCTCAAATTGAAGGGATTGAAATGACCGATGATCACTGGCAAGTGGTAAAATATGTCCGTCAGTTTTATAAAGAATTTAATACTAGCCCTTCGGTACGCCCATTAGTCAAATATCTCAAAAAGGTGTTGGATAAAGATAAAAGTAATAGCCTTTATCTACAAATCCTTTTTCCAGAAGGGCCAGCCAAGCAGGCCACAAAAATTGCAGGATTACCCAAACCCGCACGTTGTACGTAATAATGATCGATTTAACCCATTAAAAGCTAAATTCAGTATTCGTTCAGTTAAGCCAAATTAAACTAACATACTTACATTTTATTGAATTATTTTATTATTTAAATCGCTATTTTATTGTTAGAATGGTGCTTAAAATGACCAAGTTTAGCTAGACCCTCTAGGGAGAGACTGCAAAATGAACAAAATATTGGCAATATTGGTGCTGCTTTTTTTTATCGACACAGCATGTTCAGAGGAAAATCCTAGTATTTTTCTTGAAACCGTTGCAAATGGATTAATATCTGAAATTCAAAAACATGAAAAAGACCTCGATACTAATGAAAAATTAGCGAAAGACCTAGTAAGAAGCAATCTGCTGCCTGCAATAGACACCGATGGCTTTGCTAAAAGAACTATTGGAAAAAAGGCATGGACTAACGCCACTGATTCACAAAAAAAGAAATTTGTCGATCTGTTTATCGATTTGGTTATTGGCAGCTATGCTAAAGGACTTTCCTTGTACGATGGTCAAATATTTAAATTTAGTGACCCAGTTCTGTCAAAATCGGGCAAGAGCGCCAAAGTAAGAAGCTCAATGGAACAATCAGGCAATACGCCAATCATCATTGACTATTTGCTGAGCAACAAATCTGGAAGTTGGAAAATTATTAATCTCACCATCGAAGGTGTGAGTATGATCAAGAGTTATAAAAGTCAATTTTCACCAAGACTTAACAAATTGGGCATGGATAGATTTTTGGTTGAATTAGAGTCTAATAAAGCCGTTGCAAGCGAATAGAATACCGTTCGCAAAGGGAAAGTCGATTCAATCTCTAACCAATCACATCCATTTTCATATATGATTTAAGAACTTCGGGCACTCTAATCTTGCCGTCTTCCGTTTGATAGTTCTCTAAAATAGCGACCAGTGTACGTCCAACCGCTAACCCTGAACCATTTAGAGTATGCACTAATTCAGGCTTCCCTGTTTCCGGATTACGCCATCGGGCTTTCATCCGTCTTGCTTGAAAATCACCCATATTGCTACAAGATGAAATTTCGCGGTAGGTATTTTGAGCGGGTAACCAGACTTCAATATCGTAAGTTTTGGTCGCGCCAAACCCAATATCTCCACTGCATAAAATAATCGTGCGATGCGGTAACTCCAACAGCTGTAGAATTTTTTCGGCGTGAGAAGTTAACTCTTCTAGCGCATTAAAAGAATCTTCAGGTTTAACGATTTGCACCATTTCTACTTTTTCAAACTGATGCTGTCTAATTAAACCTTTGACATCTTTGCCGTATGAACCCGCTTCGCTTCTAAAACAAGGGGTATGTGCAGTCAGTTTAATCGGTAAATCAGATGCTTCAATAATTTCATCTCGTACGCTATTTGTCAGCGGTACTTCTGCTGTTGGGATCATATACAAAGGCTTATTATCCTGAGTAGCACCTTGTACGCTAAATAAATCTTCTGCGAATTTTGGTAACTGCCCAGTACCAAATAAAGACTCGGGATTTACCAGATAAGGCACATAAGTTTCCTGATAACCATGCTCTTCAGTATGAGTATCTAACATCAACTGGATCAAGGCGCGATGCATTCTAGCGATAGCCGATTTCATTACCACAAATCGAGAGCCACTTAGTTTGGCCGAAGTCGCAAAATCAATACCACCGAGTTTTTCACCGAGTTCCATGTGATCCAGAGGCTCAAAATTAAATTTTGGAATTTCACCCCATTGACGAATTTCCTGATTGTCATCTTCATTTTTGCCATCTGGTACTTGATCAGAGATCAAGTTAGGCAAACCTTGAAACAACTCATCCAACTTTGCTTGAACTTCATCAAACCCCGTTTTAGTAGCATCTAACTCTTTTCCTATTTTAGCTACTTCATCCAGCAACGATTGAACATTTTCACCAGCGGCCTTTGCTTTGCCAATTGATTGAGAACGAACTTTACGATCGTTTTGTAGCGACTGGGTTTCAACCTGAAGCGACTTTCGTTGTTCTTCCAGATCAAGATAACTCTGTTTATCAAATGGCATACCACGCCGCGCCAGATTGGCGATCACCGCATCAAGTTCGTTTCTAAAAAGCTTAGGATCTATCATGTTGATTATTTATCCGAAAAATTGACTAATAACGAAATTTTTTAAGTTGTAAAATCGCTGCTCGGGTTGGTTCTAAAAATGATCAATTCAAAGCAAAAATGTGATTTCACATGTGTGAATAAGCATTTTTAAACACTGAAATAATGATTTCAAAAGGCAAGCTGAACAGAGGCATCAGGGAGCGCCTATTCTAGCACCAACCATCGCTCCGACAAAAACACAAATAAGGCATAACAGACAGTTTCCGCCGATATTAACCGCCAACTTGAGCATTTGCTGCTGTTGCATCAATAAGAGACTGTCTAAAGCAAAAGCTGAAAAAGTCGTGAATGCTCCTAAGAAACCCACAAAGAAAAATAATAATTTTTCAGACGACCAGCTAGTACCGCTAGATTCTAACCACATATAAACCAGCCCAGATAGAAAACAACCAGTGACATTAACGATCAACGTACTAAATGGAAATTCCGTTCCGGTAATACTGGGTAAATATTCTCTAACCCAAAAACGTCCACTGGCACCCAACGCACCTCCAAGCGCAACAATCAGCGTTGGTATTATTTTAGTTATTAATGGTTCCATAAAAAATGCTACATACGAGTTACGAGTTACGAGTTACGAGAAAATTTATCGCGGCTTTTTAAATATTCGAGTTTTTCTTTTATTTTCTTTTCCATACCTCGATCCACCGGCTGATAATAGCTAGTCACAGGCTTATCATCAGGGAAGTAGGTTTGCCCGGCAGCGTAGCCTTCTTGTTCGTCGTGATCGTAGCGATATTTTGCGCCGTAGTCTAATGATTTCATTAATTGAGTCGGGGCATTGCGTAAATGCAGCGGTACATCAAAACTAGGATCAGATTTTATCTCTCTCATGCATTGATTGAATGCGGCATAAACGGCGTTGCTCTTGGCGGCAACCGCCAAATAAACAACCGCTTGAGCAATCGCTAGTTCGCCTTCAGGGCTGCCTAATCGTTGTTGCACATCCCAAGCATTAGTCGCAATTTGAAGTGCCCGTGGATCGGCATTACCGATGTCTTCACTAGCCATTCTTACCACGCGTCTGGCAATATATAATGGATCACAACCACCGTCGAGCATACGACAAAACCAGTACAAAGCCCCATCCGGGTTAGAACCTCGAACGGACTTATGCAAAGCCGAAATTTGATCGTAAAAAGCCTCGCCTTTATTATCGAATCTTCGAGTATTTTCACCTAATAAAGGCCTGACAGTTTGTTCATTGATCACTCGACAATGATCATCATCCGTCTCAATCAACTCCAGTGCCATCTCAACTAGATTGAGCAGCTTTCTGGCATCACCATCGGCAAAGGCGACCAATAAATCTTGCGCATCATCCGTGATCTGAATGGTTTCATTTTCAAGCTGAGTATTTTCCAGCTTGATTGCCCTACCGAGTATTTCTTGTAAATCTTTATTTTGCAGCGGCTTAAGAACGTAGGTTTTAGCGCGAGATAAAAGTGCATTATTCACTTCAAAGGAAGGGTTTTCAGTAGTCGCGCCAATAAAAACAAAAGTGCCATCTTCCACATAAGGTAAAAAAGCATCTTGCTGAGACTTATTAAAACGATGCACTTCATCAACAAATAGTAAAGTCTGCTTTCCAAGCTGGCGATGACGCTTAGCCTCCTCTACCGCCTTGCGAATATCTTTGACACTACCGAGAACTGCAGATATGGCAATAAAATGACAGTCGCATCGATTGGCAATAATACGAGCCAGAGTCGTTTTGCCCGTTCCCGGAGGTCCCCAAAGCAACATTGAGTGAGGTCTGCCATTTGAAATCGCTTCATACAGGGGTTTACCCGGTTCAAATAAATGTTTTTGACCGGCGTAGTCTTGCAGGATTTGAGGTCGCATTCGAGCCGCCAAAGGCTGATGTAAATTGATGCTAACATCATTAATGGAATTTAAATCAATCGCTTGTTGAGAAAATAGATCAGTCATTTTTTAAATCAGACTTTTACCTGTAGCCCGTAGCCAAAATCACTGGCCATCGGAAATCGTTTCGCGGGAATCAATAATATCAATTCCTTGCGGCGGTACAAAGATAAATTCTTTAACATCCATTTTTTGATTAAGCGCAATATTAATAAACTCTACCCCGGTTCGACCCCCTAAAGTGTCTACCAGAAAAAACTCTTTAATTTTTTTATCTTCAATTAATATATGGACACTTTCAAACAAACTATTTTTTTTAGGTGACAAAGAAAAAAGTTGCTGATTTTGTTTATTCTGACCGTTAATTTCAATAATATCAAAGGCTTCAACCAATGCTTCCACCGAGCTGGTGAGTAACAATAACGGAGAATCCGCTAAGATCGATTGTTGATTCTGAATGGTCACTTGTTCCAACTCAGGATCATAAGTCCAAAGATGATCACCATCTGCAATAATGATCTGTTCGAAAGGTTCAACGGTTTGCCATCGGAAATGATTAGGTCTTTGAATCAAAAACCTGCCCGTGGTCACTTCGGCTTGATCGCTCTCTTCTCGATAAACACTTTGTTTAAAATCTGCCTGATAAGTTAAGGTACCAGCCAGTATTCCAGCCAATTTTTTGGCATCATCATTAGTTTGGACGGCTTCTTGTTCTGCTTTGATTGGCTCTTGTTGCTGAACCGCTTCTGCTGCGAAAAGGGACGAAACAATCTGAACCAAAGCTAAACTGGTTATGAGAATTTTTTTTGCTGTCATATATTTTCCGAAATCAAGATTGAGGAATATCGGCCGATCGTAACTCAAAGTCCCTGAATGTAAAGTTAATTAGTTGGTAACTATTCCGCTCATTTAACCAGGTGGTGCCGGTGGCACTAAAACTTCCCGCGAACCATTAGATTGCATCTCAGTGACAATTCCTGCCGCTTCCATGGCTTCGATCATTCTGGCTGCACGGTTATAACCTATTTTTAATCGCCTCTGTACGCCTGAAATTGAAGCCTTACGTGTTTCAGTTACAATCTGTACCGCATGATCATAAAGCTCATCTTGCTCATCGCCACCCTCACCTACGGGCGCCCCCATTCCAGGGATTTCTGTATCCGGCGCTCCGGCAGTGATTGAATCTTCATAGACGGGTTCCCCGCGTTTTTTCCAATCTGCGACGACCCGATGAACTTCATCGTCATCCACAAACGCACCATGTACGCGGATCGGAATACTCGTTCCACCAGGAAGATAAAGCATATCTCCCATACCTAATAATTGTTCCGCCCCCATTTGATCGAGGATTGTTCTTGAATCGATTTTTGACGATACCTGAAATGCGATCCTTGACGGAATGTTGGCTTTAATTAATCCGGTGATAACATCAACCGAGGGACGCTGCGTGGCTAACAATAAATGAATACCTGCGGCTCTCGCCTTTTGTGCAATTCTAGCAATTAATTCTTCCACTTTTTTGCCAACAATCATCATCATATCCGCAAGCTCATCGATAACGACAACTATTTTGGGTAGTGTACTCAGTTCTGGCGCTTGCTCATCCATGCTCATTTGTGGATCCCAAAGCGGATCTCGGATCGGCTCACCTCTTTTGATCGCATCTAGAATTTTTTTGTTAAAACCGGCTAAATTTCTAACGCCCAATGCAGACATTAATTGATAACGTCTTTCCATTTCGGCCACGGCCCAGCGTAAAGAGTTGGCCGCTTCTTTCATATCCGTCACCACCGGCGTCAGTAAATGAGGTATACCTTCGTAAACAGATAGTTCCAGCATTTTAGGATCAATCATAATCATACGCACCTCTTCGGGAGATGATTTATACAAAATACTCACTAACATTGCATTTAAACCCACTGATTTGCCAGAACCAGTGGTTCCAGCCACTAACAAATGTGGCATTTTAACCAGATCGATAACGGTTGGCGCACCGGAAATATCTTTACCTAAAGCCATGGTTAGATTCGATTTGGAGTCATCAAAAGCCTTGCTGGCGATAACCTCTTTTAAGCGTACAATTTCGCGGTTTTCATTAGGCACTTCGATACCGATATAAGGTTTACCGGGGATCACTTCCACCACTCGAACACTGGTCGTAGACATCGCTCTGGCCATATCTTTTGCTAAACCTGTAATTTTGGCGACTTTAATTCCGGCGGCTAAATCCAGTTCAAATCGAGTAATAACAGGACCGGGATGAACCGCTACCACAACCGCTTGTACGCCAAAATCAGCTAACTTTAATTCCACCAGACGCGACATCGCTTCGAGCGCTTCATTGGACACAGTATGAGTAGATGCCTGAGGCTCATCCAATAATCTCACTTGCGGCAACTCACCGACTATCGGTTCATCAAACAAACTACTTTGGCGCTCTTTTTCGGCCCGCAAGCTGGGTTCAATTCTTTTCACTTCTTTTTCGATAACGACTGGTTTACGTTTTTCAATTTCTATTCTTTTTTGTTGAAAGACAACACCTCGTTGCAGAATAACTTCTTGTTGCGCTTTTTTATCTCTATATTTGTCCAGTAAATTGCGGTATTTATCACCAATCCAGCCAATCCCCTGTAAGGTTATTTTGCCTATCCAGTCCATCAATTGAAACCATGATATACCGGTAAATAGAGTTAAAGACGCAAAAAAGGAAGCAAGCAACAGAAGCGTAGTACCGATGGGATTAAACCAAGTGATCAGTAAGTCACCAATGAGCTTACCTAAAATTCCGCCAGCCATATAGGAATTGGCCACCTCAGGTTCAATAAAATGCAACGAGGAAATAGCCGAGCCGAGCAAAAGCGTGAATATCAAACCAAACAATCGAAATGACCAGAACGCCAGACTGTTTGGCAAAGTATTTTTTCTCTCTCTAAATAATAAATAACCGGAATATATAATCATAAAAGGAAACAGAAAAGCTAGATAGCCGAACAAATGTAAAAATCGACTGGAAAACCAAGCTCCTGCTCGACCACTGGCATTTTCAATGTCCGTAGTACTGCTGGCGACTGTCCAGCCCGGATCGTCCGGTGAAAAACTCCATAAAGAAATCATCAGAAAAAGCGCGATGGCTAAAAGCAAGATAAAACTACCTTCTTTGATGCGCACCATTAAAATGTCTGACACGGGTTGGTTGTTATTGGATTCTATATTCTTCATTCTTCTCTATTAAACTGGGATGGGTAAAATTCGACTTTCTTTGACTTCTTCCATAACGACATAAGTTCGCGATCCACTGACTCCAGGCAAGGTCAATAAAGTCTCTCCAAGAAGGGTTCGATAGGCGACCATATCGGCGACACGTGCTTTAACTAGGTAGTCAAAATCACCGGATACTAGATGACACTCTAACACTTGAGGTAATTCAATAACAGCCTTTTTAAAGTCTTTAAAAACATCAGGAGAGGTATGATTTAAACGGATTTCGACAAAGACTAATAACGCAGCTTCTAGTTTTGAAGGCGCCAAGACTGCTTCATATCCTTGGATATAACCATTGCTTTCCAGCCGTTTGACCCTTTCCAAACAAGGAGTCGCACTCAAGCCGACCCGACGGGATAGCTCTATGTTAGCGATACGGCCGTCACCCTGTAACTCTCGTAAGATAGAACGATCGATCCTATCGAGATCTTTGCTCACTGACAACAAAGAAATTCTCCTATTTTTGAAATGAATTTTTGCAAATATATTAATCTCTTATATAATGCTTTATTTTGGTTGATAATATCGTATTTTGATTATATATAGCAAGTTATTCTGCTTTTTAATCGATATACTAGCGTAATATTTCAAAGGCGATCTAGCAATCTATTCTAGATAGCTCATTTTTTAATTGGAGTAAGTATCATGTTGATCGGTGTACCTAAAGAGATAAAAAACCACGAATACCGAGTCGGTATGATCCCTGGTAGTGCAAGAGAATTAATCAGTCATGGCCATCAAATTATAGTTGAAACCAACGCTGGTGTCGGCATCGGCTTTAGTGATCAAAATTATATTGATATTGGTGCTGAGATCAAAAATACCGCTACAGAAATTTTTGAACAAGCAGATATGATCGTTAAAGTCAAAGAGCCGTTAACTGAAGAGCGAGCGATGTTAAAGGAAGACCAAATTTTGTTTACTTATTTACATCTTGCTCCAGACCTTCCACAAACAAAAGATTTAATCAAAAGTAAAGCGATTTGTATTGCTTATGAAACGGTCACATCAAATAATGGCAGTTTACCGCTTTTGGCGCCAATGTCAGAAGTTGCCGGCAGAATGTCGATTCAGGCAGGCGCACAATGTTTAGAAAAATCCAAAGCGGGTCGCGGTATGCTTTTAGGAGGCGTACCTGGTGTATCGCCTGCTAAAGTGGTGATTATTGGCGGTGGTGTGGTAGGTTCAAATGCCGCACAAATGGCAATTGGTATGGGCGCAAAGGTTGTTATTTTAGACCGCTCTATCGATGTATTACGTCGTCTTGATGCACAGTTTGGTGCCCCGCTAGAAACCGTTTTCTCTAGCAAAGAGGCTTTGGAGGAACATGTTTTATCTGCCGATCTAGTCATTGGTGGGGTATTAATTCCAGGTGCAGCGGCGCCAAAACTAGTGACTGAAGATATGATCCGAAGAATGAAGCCTGGCGCTGCAGTCGTTGATGTAGCAATTGACCAAGGTGGTTGTTTTGCGACCTCTCATGCGACAACCCATGCAGAACCAACTTATATCGTTGACGATGTTGTTCATTATTGTGTGGCTAATATGCCGGGCGCGGTCCCACACACTTCTACCTTTGCCCTGAATAACGCGACATTACCTTACATCATCAGTATCGCGAATAAAGGATATAAAGCGGCTCTTGAAAAAGATGAGCATTTAATGAACGGATTAAACGTTCATAAAGGTGTTGTAACTTGTAAGAGTGTTGCTGAAAATCTGGACTTTGACTTTGTTGAAGCGGCTGACGCAGTAAATATGTAGAATAAGCCCGTTGCGATAAAAAGATTTGAACCTAGAAAAAACAGTTGAAGGGCGAAACTTTGTTTCGCCCTTTTTTATGATTAGCAATATATTGGTGATATAATTCAAAAATCGTGAAAATCAAAACTATGCAATCTATGTCATCCCTTCAAGATCAATTACTTAAAGCTGGACTCGTTAGCAAAGACAAAGCCACCAAGGCCAAAAGTGCCAAACGAAAACAAGCAAAAATCAATAAAAAGCATAAGCTGGAAACCATTGACCAAAGTAAAGTGGCAGCGGAAAAAGCCATGACAGCTCAGGCGGAAAAAGCCCGTCAACTCAATCAGCAAAAGAACGCTAAAGCTGAAGAAATCGCGATTATTGCCCAAATTAAGCAACTAATCCAAGTCAATCAACAAAATATCGGTAAAGCTCAGGTTACCTTTAATTTTACCGACAACGAAAAAATCAAAAAATTGGAAGTATCCAACGAAATCCACAAACATATTACCAATGGGTTACTGGCGATCGCTCGCTTCAATGATGAATATTCGCTGGTACCCAAAGTGGTGGCAGAAAAAATTCAGCAGCGCTCCAATGATTTTATTGTACCACTCAATCTAAAAATCGAAGAAATAGCTGAAGATGATCCTTATGCGGATTATCAGATCCCTGATGATTTAATGTGGTAGGCATTTAATTTTTATTCCGATCACGGCTCCTGTTAGTTATCGATTAAAATATTTGAATTACTTGCTGTCACCAGGCCTTTAAGATATACATTGACGACTTAGTCTGATTAACCCTACAAAGAATATTTATGCTCAATTTGACTTGTAGAATATGTAAATTCCCCCTAAAATCGCTGTATCTTTTACCGAATACATTGTAACGATTGATTGTTTATATCGTCATATTGTAGTCATTTTACAAATCAATTTGTTTATCCTAAAATAATCAATTGGATCCGTGGAAAGAGTATTATCTCGCGGCGTACATGACCTAGTGAAAAATGGTATGACCACCCTTACCGGTGATGAACCCCTTTTTCGCATCGTCAGGCGCGTTGCGAAGTGGCACTATTTCGCATGATCAACTGATTAATTTATGATACCTTTTGGAGAAACTCATGTCTCAATCGCGTCACTGTAAGTTATTAATCCTAGGCTCGGGGCCAGCAGGTTATTCTGCGGCCGTTTATGGTGCCAGAGCTAATCTCAAACCAGTCATTATTACAGGAATGGAAAAAGGTGGTCAGCTAACCACCACCACCGATGTCGATAATTGGCCAGGTGATAATGAAGGCGTACAAGGACCCGAATTAATGGAGCGAATGGAAAAACACGCGCTTCGATTTGGTACTGAAATCATTTTTGATCATATTCACACCACGGATCTCAGCAAAAGACCATTGACTCTTACTGGTGACCAAGGTACGTACACCGCCGACGCATTAGTCATAGCAACAGGCGCTTCAGCCATGTATTTGGGCTTAGAGTCGGAAGAAGCTTTCAAAGGAAAAGGCGTATCGGCCTGTGCCACATGCGACGGATTCTTTTACCGCAATAAACCGGTAGCCGTTATCGGTGGCGGAAATACTGCCGTCGAGGAAGCGCTCTATCTATCCAATATTGCTTCTGAGGTTCATCTGATACATCGTAGAGACGCACTGCGCAGTGAAAAAATTCTGCAAGATCACATTATGGACAAAGCCAAAAATGGCAATATCACCATACATTGGGATAACACTTTAGATGAAGTACTCGGCGATAATATGGGCGTAACAGGCTTGAGAATCAAGAGTACCAAAGATGACTCCACTAGTGAGCTAAAAGTAGATGGAGTATTCATTGCCATTGGCCATCAGCCTAACACCGATATTTTCAAAGACCAGTTGGATATGGCTAACGGTTATATCACGGTAAACAGTGGCATTAGAGGTAACGCAACGGCAACTAGCGTCGAAGGGGTTTATGCGGCTGGAGATGTGGCAGATCAGGTATATAAACAAGCGATCACTTCTGCTGGTGCCGGTTGTATGGCAGCACTAGATGCTGAAAAATTCCTAGACGCAAATTAATGACCAGCCACGAGCTGCGAGCCATGAGAAAAATTATTTTGGCCCGTAGCCCGTAGCCCGTAGCCCGTAGCCACCTTAAATCATATGCATAACCCGTAATAGTTCCTGATAAATAAAGCCTCTCAAGAACAAACTATCATCTTCATCAATATCCTCAATATTAACACCATAAAGAAATTTTGCCGCTTCCTCATCTTCTTTAACATAAGTGACCAAACAATCCATTGTGACGATTCTTTCGATATTATCTATCAGTAACGGCATGGTGATATTGAGTATATTGTCCATCAACGCCACTTTAGCATTGGATTCGATTCGGCCACCCGAACAACTCAAGTTAAGCATTTTAGCGGTTAGCGCTGGCGAGTTATGGGTCTTATTAATGACAGTGGAGTAAATTTCGGTTTGAACGCGAACTTCTTTTCGTACTTCAACCGTCTGAACTTCCTTAGGGATTTCCAAGTGCAGATAGGGGTAAGGCATACCTCGGGTTTGCATCACCCGGGTGGAAAAACCAGATACCACATTCTTGACGACAAATCTGAGCGTTACGTTTAGCCCTTCCCTGACAAAAAAAACCTTGTCTTTACCCGTTATAGGCGCAGAAACAATGATGCTGGACGACGGGTTAATACCAATAAACCTGACCGGATAACGCTGCTCAGCATTATCACCAATCTGAATTTGTAAAATATCACCGCAGGCCAGCCCTAGTTCTTCTACTCTCATTTGTCAAAGCTCATTAATTTGTTATTTCTCGTGTTTCAACTGATTAACCTGAGTTCAAAAAACTCTGCCGTTTTTTATTATCTCTGAAATAATATATCATTAACCTATTAAGTGTAGACTCAAAACGTATAATAAATACAAATCTTATGCTTGGTCCAGTTTAAATTGACAATAAAATAAGCATAATGCCTATTTTAAGGATAATCACCTTTGTGAAAAATATAAAAAAACATTTCTTATGGATCGGCCCACTACTGGCAATTTCTTTAGCCGTATTTCTATTTAGTCTGAACGTAAAAACAGAAATTAACATTGTTTCCAGTATTACCCTCTTGTGTGCACTTTGGTGGATATTTGAACCAATTCCCATCCCCGTGACCTCAATGATCCCACTTGCTGCCTTTACAATGAGTGGAATTCTAAGCTCCAATCAAGTAGCCGGAGCCTATGGTCATCCTTTAATATTATTACTTTTGGGCGGGTTTATTTTATCTCAATCGATGGCATATTCCGGCGCACATCGGCGGATTGCTCTGATGATGGTTAATTTGTTCGGCAGCGCATCACCTAAACATCTCATTATGGGATTTATGACCGCATCGGCTATTTTAAGCATGTGGATATCCAATACTGCAACCACTTTAATGCTACTGCCAGTGGCGCTCGCGACCGTCGAAAGCGCTAATGACAAACGACTCACTAGTGCCCTGCTATTAGGAGTAGCCTATTCAGCCAGTATTGGCGGCATCGGCACACCAATTGGTACACCGCCCAACGTGTTATTTATGTCCACCTATAACGAATCCACTGGCAATTCTTTAGGATTTTTGGACTGGATGAAATGGGGAGTGCCTCTGGTCATTGTTTTTATTCCACTGGCAATGCTTTGGGTCACCCGTGATTTGCCAAAAAGCATACAGGTTAATGTACCAGCAACTGGAAAATGGACCACCATTGAAAAACGGGTTTTATGGGTTTTTGCTACAACGGCTTTATTATGGATTACCCGCCAGCAACCTTTTGGCGGATGGAGTGAGTTAACCGGCCTCACCCAATCGAATGATGCCAGTGTCGCACTGCTCGCTTGTATCGCGTTATTTATTATTCCCGATGGAAAACAAGGAAAATTACTCAACTGGGAAACGGCCAATAAAATTCCATGGGGCGTTTTATTATTATTTGCTGGCGGTATTTGTATCGCTAAAGCATTTGGTTCGAGCGGTCTCAGTCAGGTCATTGGCGATTATTTAGCCAATGTTGTCGTATTACCCGCCATATTGGTGATTGCCTTGATCGCCATAACGGTCACCTTTATGACAGAAATGACCAGCAATACTGCCACCACCGCTTTGTTAATGCCTATATTGGCAGCCGCTGCAATTTCTGCTGATATTGATCCGGCATTATTGATGGTTCCTGCTGCGATGAGTGCTAGTTGCGCCTTTATGTTACCGGTAGCAACGGCGCCCAATGCGATTGTTTATGGCAGTGAAAAGGTCACCATTCAGGAGATGGTACGCAATGGCTTTGCTTTGAATATGATTGGCGTTACATTGATTACGATAATTTGTTATTGGCTGATCTAAAAATCGGCACTAAAATAAAACTAACGATCCAAGAAAACCTTAAAAGCCGCTTTGGTTTCTTCAGTTTCCAATCCTTCTGAAAATACAACCGCTTCTTTTTCCATTAATTCGATAACACTCTCAATCTGATCCGCCCTTAGCAATGCTTTGGTTTCGTTTAAGACCCTAGAAGAATTCCTAGCTAAACTTTGAGCGACTTTTCTAGCTTCGGCCCAAGTTGTTTCAGTGTCGGCAAAAGTTCCATTCACTAATCCAGAATCTAGGGCTTCTTGCGCAAGGAAAGTTCGTCCCGTGAATAACCAATCATTCGCCTTTGCGACACCACAGCGTTGTGCTAAAAGCTTGGACGCCCCACCTTCCGGAGTTAACCCTAGTTTGATGAAAGGCATTGAAAACTTGGTATCGTCACAAGCGTATATCAAATCGCAATGCAAAAGCATCGTGGTGCCAATCCCCACAGTTGCACCGCCTACCGCACAAACAATCGGTTTAGTTAAACGGGCAATCGTTACTAAAAATTGCACCACATTACTGTCTTGATTAAATTCAGTTTCAAGAAAATCAGCCAAATCATTGCCCGCACAAAAATGTTTATTGTCACTACGTAGGAAAATAACCTTTGTTTCATCATGAGATTCAGCATATTTTAACTGCTCTACCAATGACCCGTACATCGCATCGGTCAGCGCATTTAATTTATCGCCACGAGCGATCTGAATTTCGTAAACAGACTCAATGGGCTTGGCAAAAATCTCATTAGTGTTCATTTTTAACTCCCTCTTTTGGGCGAGCCAAGTCACTTTGATATTGCGCAGTCATCAATGCATAAACCGTATAAGCTGCCACATTTTGTGCTAGCGCCTCAGGATCGACTTTATCTAAAGTATCATCAGCAGTATGGTGCAAGTCAAAATAATCGCTGCCGTCTTGAGACAATCTAAACACCGACATACCCTTTTTATAGAGTGGAATAAGATCGGGGCCTGGACCTGCTTTATTGCCTCCTCTTTCGATCCCAAGTGGTGAAAGCATTTTTTCCATTTGAGCCATAAAGGGCCTATCTTTATCGGTCACCAAACTGGAAAATTGATAAATTTTGCCCGCGCCAAAATCGGATTCTGCACCGATGATATGTTGTTTAATATCTTTTTTGTGTGCTTGAGCATAGGCCACCGCTCCTTTTAAGCCTTGCTCTTCATTGGCCCACAATACCACTCGTATGCTCCTTTTATACTTTATTTTACTATTTTTAATCAGAGTCGCAGCCGCCATGGTTAATGCGACACCAGCCCCATCATCCACTGCACCAGTCCCTAAATCCCATGAATCGAGATGGCCACCCATAATAATATATTCATTTGGATTAACGCTACCGACCATCTCACCAATCACATTGTGAGAAGTAAACTCACCGGCAGGTTGAGCGCCAATGTTTAACTTTATAAAAACGGGCTTTTTCCTTTTGAATATTCTTACTAATTGATCCGCATCGGGATTCGACAATGCCGCCGCCGGGATCTGTCTTACATCGTCCTGATATTTCATTAATCCGGTATGAGGTACCCGGTGAGAATCGGTACCAATAGAACGAATAATAACGGCTAACGCACCTTTCTTTGCGGCTTCTATTGCGCCATATCCACGGGCTGCCACAGCCGGACCATAACCTTTACCATTACGAAATCGCTCCATTTTATTGCTAATAAATACGATTTTACCTTTAACTTGCGATTTTTTTGCTACTTTTAAATCATCCAGCCTATGGAAATGAACCACTTCAGTGGTCAATCCATCTTTACGAGTAGAAACCGATCCGCCTAATGCCGTGATATGTAAAGCTTGTGGGAAAGGGGATACAACTTCGGCAGTTTCAATCCCGCGTTTCCAAGTAGAATAAGTAACCGGCTCTGTCCAGACCTTATCAAAACCCAAGGTTTTAAATTTTGCAACCGCCCATTTTACCGCTAACGTATCTTGTAGTGTTCCAGCCATTCGAGGACCAACTTCCGTCGTTAAAGATTCCAAAATTTCGTATCCCAGCTTGCTTTTTAACGCTTGTTCTCTGACCGCTTCGATTTGCTTTAACTGGTTGTCCGTTAACAAAACCGGCTGCTCAGCCAAACAGACAAGACTAGTAATCAAAATACTGATACCAACTAGGGCATTAAAGAGAAATTTTAGCATTCTTGCTTTCCTGGATCGATATAGAATTAGAGAGGTGCAGCTTACCAAATTGTGTAATTAAGTGTAATATATTTGTTATTGGTATTTTTTCCAGTACTTTGAGAAGCCTTTTATGACCAATGATGAAAAAACAACCCCGTCCATCTATCAATTTGAATGCGATGATATCAAAGGCAAAAAAGTTCAAATGTCAGAATACAAAGATAAAGTCCTGTTAATCGTCAATACTGCAAGCAAATGCGGTTTTACCCCTCAATATGAAGGATTGGAAAAATTGCAAAAAAATTACTCGGAAAAAGGATTTAGTGTACTCGGTTTTCCCTGCAATCAATTTGGTAAACAAGAACCGGGTGATAGTGCCGCTATTCAGAGTTTTTGTGATCTCACTTATCAAACAAGCTTTCCATTATTTAAAAAAATAGACGTTAATGGTGACAATGCAGCACCAATTTATCAATATATGAAATCTCAAGCACCCGGTATTTTGGGGTCAAAAGGGATCAAATGGAATTTTACCAAATTTTTGATTAATCGAAATGGTGAAGTCATCAAACGTTTTGCTCCAAACGATAAACCCGAAAACCTGAGCCAACCAATTGAAGAGTTACTTTAAATGCCAGAGCAAAATCATCTTAATCTAAATTCAGCCACACAAAGAATTGAAGAACTTGAAACCAAAATCACCTTTCAAGATCATTCCATTGACGAGCTTAATCGAGCGCTTATTCAGCAACAAAATGATATTAATAAATTAATGCGAGTTATTGAAAATATTGTTTCGCAAGTTGAACGGATGGGAGATTCTAATACCGATAGTGGGATGATTGAATTACCACCACATTATTGATTTGCGGTGATTGATGGTGAATTTTAGTTTCATACTTGAGGGGCGCTCTTTTCATTCTCGTTGCCCCAGCTCTCAATCCAAGCCATCACCTCATCACCATCAACCACATTACCTGATTCGAGTTCTGATAAAGCTTGTCTCGTTTCAGCCAGCATTTTTTCTTTTCGATCAATCCGTTCAACGTATTGGCTAACTGCATCTTTGATGATCCAACCTTTTGATCGATCTAGTTTTTCGGCAATGGTTTCAAGTTTATCCATCAATTGGTCGGGCATTCTTACACTGGTTATTGGCATGATTTCTCCCCCTCTGGTTTGGAACTGACTTGATTGTCATACATTGTATTGCATTAGTCATTCTTCATTTTCGTCATCATTCTTTGATGATTTGGCCGGATGAGTCAGATCATGCACCTCTTTCAATCGTCTAATGGATACTTGAGTGTAGATTTGAGTCGTATCAATTTTGGCATGACCCAGCATTTCCTGGATATATCGGATATCCGCGCCATTCTCCAGCATCACAGTGGCCATGGTATGCCGGAACAAACGACAACTACCGGTCTTTCCAATGTCGGCTTTGTTAATGATGGTTCGCGCTAATTGGCTCATGCCCCATAGTACATTACGCCGCGAGCGGCGGGGAATAAATCCCGAAGAGATTTAAAATGCCGTCCACGGTAGAGCTAGTCATGTCCGTAAGAAAATTTTAAGACAAAATATTGGGTAAAACTAGCTGTTAAATTTTATGTTTGATAAATATTGATTATGATTGAGTTATTTGGTGCGGAATGTGAGCAGTATTGCCGTCGTTATACCGTTTCATGCATTATAGAATGCAATTTTTTGAATGGAGGGGTATGTGACTTGGTCAAGATTTTATGATGCCGTTTGGTAAAGTTTCAGATTTCAATTTGGTAAAATGAAAAATAGTATTGAGTAGAGAAGCTGGTTACCCGACATCCTCCCCTCGTTAGAACCCAGTGTGCGCTATTTACGCACTGGGTTCACGATTATCCCTTCATGAATTATGTTGATTTAGAAAAGCCTATGGCAAATCCTTACTCTTGGTGCTGATGAAAGGAAAACGTTATAAAGCAGCGTTGGATATTGATTATACAGAGAAGCTTCTTGCGCCTATATTAAACTGATCTGACCATTCGTGCGGTTGCCGTGCCCCATTAGGAGATATGAAGGAAGCTCATTCATCAAGCAATCCTGACAATCTCTTTTGGCTTTTCCTTAATTAAGGTAAAATCGCGTTCTTAACCCGTGCCAATAGTTTCCATAGAAAGGAATCATCATGCTTCAGTATCGAGCCCCCACCGAGCTTCTTAAAGACAATGTCATTTTAGTGACCGGTGCCAGTGATGGTATTGGCGAGATCATTGCTAAAAGTTACGCCGAGCATGGTGCCACTGTCATCTTACACGGCCGCAATGTCGAAAAGCTCGAACAGGTTTATGATGACATCATTAATAAAGGTGGCGCTCAACCAGCTATTATGCCATTAGATCTGAAAAATGCCCCCCATCAGCAATACATCAGTTTGGCTGAAACGATCCAATCAGAACTGGGCCGACTGGATGGCATACTGCACAATGCGGCGATGATCAGTGAATTATCACCAATCGAATATACCGATGTAAATCTCTGGCACGATATAATGCAGGTCAATATTAACGCCATTTTTATGCTGACTCAGGCCTGCCTACCTTTGCTAAGAGGATCTCCCGCCGCGTCAATAATTACCACCACCTCGGGTGTGGGACGAAAAGGTAAGGCATTTTGGGGACCATATGCCGTATCAAAATTTGCTGTGGAAGGATTCACCCAGATATTGGCTGACGAATTGGAAGGAACAAACATTCGTGTTAACTCCATTAATCCTGGCGCCACCCGAACCAAAATGAGAGCGACAGCCTATCCCGCTGAAGATGCCAGCCGACTGCCCACGGCTGCCGAACTATCCAATCTCTATCTTTTTTTAATGGGAAATGATAGTCAGGAAATACATGGACAATCAATCGATGCCCAACCCCAAAAATAGCACTCTGTACCGGCAATAAAGCGCCGATTAATTGACAAAATGTTAGCTTGGTTGCTTTTAAATAATATAACTTGTTGTTTTTAATAAAATTATTCGCGTTGGCACAGCGATTGCTATAGCCTTAGTAAGTGTTAAAAAGGCTTGATAATTAATGACTATTTATTGACTCTACTTAGAAGTTCTTATTAGGAAATTGCTCGTACATGAATACTACATCACCGGCTAAAATTATCGGCTTAGACAGTTATCGAAACCATACTAATGGTGACGATGATCTCGCCAGTATTTCGAGATTAGCATTAAAGCTTCAACAGTCTATTGAAATTGAACCCCTATTAAGAACCTTTTGTGAAGAAACCAGCAGGTTAGTCCCCTGCGACTCTGTCAGTTATGAACATGATGATCAAACCTTGAACTTTGGTTTAGGAAAAGCTCAAAACCACCATTGCAAATACAGTCTCGATTTACAGGGCGAGAAACTCGGCGATATAGTTTGTTCGAGAAATAAACCTTTTAGCATTCTCGAAACCAATTTAATCGAAAGACTATTGTCTTTGTTAATATATCCACTTAGAAACGCGCTTTTATATCATAAAGCGCTTGCTCAGGCACGTAGAGATCCATTGACAGAGATCTGTAATCGCGCCGCTTTTGATGAAGCGATTGATAAAGAATACTCATCTTATCGTCGTCATCAGGCCGATTTTTCATTAATGATTATCGATATTGATCATTTCAAAGCCGTCAATGATACTTATGGACACATTGCTGGTGACAAGGTTTTGAAATCGGTGGCCAATCTTATTAGCTCATCGATCCGCCGATCCGATGAAGTTTTTCGTTACGGTGGCGAAGAGTTTGTCGTTATTTTGAGCAATACCAAACAAGGTGGCGCTAAATTTATTGCCGAAAGAGTGCGCAAAGAAATTGAAAAACTAACTGTTTTGCTTGACCAAGAAGTAAAAGTGACCGCATCAATTGGGATCGCTTCCAGCGAATTAATGCAAGATGTCACTGATACTTTAGAATTTGCCGATAAGGCTTTGTATCAGGCAAAAGATCAGGGAAGAAATAAGGTGATTACTTGTCCATAGGTTCCTGATTCTAAGTTCTAATCTAAATTTTAAAGATAATAAACTGTCGGATGGATTAGAACACAAAACGCCTAATCCAATTGGCATCAACTAATAAAAACGACTTCCTTTTTCAGCCATTTCAACTAGCATTTTTGCTGGTGCAAATCTTTCACCAAATTTAGATCTCAGTTGTTGAAGTCTTTCGACTATTTTCTTCGCCCCTTGTGCATCGACATAACGAAACGGTCCACCCAAAAATGGTGGGAAACCTAAACCAAAGATTGCACCGATATCACCGTCTCTTGGCGAATTGAGTATTCCTTCTTGCAAACAAAGCACCGCTTCATTCACCATTTGCAATAAACAGCGCTCGGCTATATCTTGTTCACTCATCCCGTTATGCGGTTGTACATCTAACAAGGCATAAATTGATTCATCGACTTTTCTATTTCCCTTGTTAGTCGAATAATCATAAAATCCTCGTTGGTTTTTTTTGCCTTTTCGATTATCTTGCTCCAGTTTTTCAAACAAAGGTGGCGGTAACATTCGATCACCAAAAGCTTCCGCTAATATTGACGCTATTTTGGTTCCTATATCGATCCCCACCTCATCAAGTAAAGTGATGGGACCTACAGGAAAACCAGCATTTTTAAGTGCTTGATCAATCCGATCAACGGCAACCCCTTCGCTTAACATATAGCCCGCCTCATTAACAAACGGCGCCAAAACACGGCTGGTATAAAATCCGGTACTGTCTTTAACCACAATCACCATTTTTCCCTGTTGTTTACCAAACTCAACACTGGTTGCGATCACTTGAGAGGAGGTTTTATCGGTAACAATAATTTCAAGTAATGGCATTTTTTCTACCGGAGAGAAATAATGCAGGCCAATTATTTTCTCAGGATATTTTGCTTTTTTAGCGATTTTTGTGATCGGGATTGAGGAAGTATTTGAAGCAAAAATAGCATTCCCACCACAAGTGCTTTCGATATCAGCAACCATTTGTTGTTTTAAATCCAAATTTTCAAAAACGGCTTCGATGACTAACTCACAACGCTTAAAACCTTGATAGTTAATGGTTCCGGTAATATTGGCAAAACGCTGGCTCGCATCATTAATATTCAGGTATTTCCGTTTGACTTTATTGCGGTAAATTTCCCAACAATATTTAAGCGCGTGATTGACACCTTGCTCATTTTGATCTTTAATTCGAACTTTCTTTTTGGCTTTATCGGCCGTCACAAAGGCAATGCCTGCCCCCATTAAACCGCCGCCTAATACGCCAACCCTGTCAATATTAAGTGTTTCGACAGGCGAGCCAACACCGCTGTCTTTTTTCAATTCCGTGGTAGCAAAAAAGATATTCATCAATTGAGCTGCTTCATTCGACATCACTAATTCGGCAAAAAATTTGGCTTCAATATCGAGCCCAGCTTCAAAGCCTTGTTCCATACCTACTTGCACACATTTAATGATTTTTGCTGGCGACGGATAGTTGCCGCGAGTTTTTCGGTTCACTGTTTGCAGTGCTTTATCAAAAATAATTTTGCGGCCATAACGGGTTGTTTCCAGTGCCAATTTTTGTATTTCTGAACTGGAAAAAAATGAACTAGCTTTGACTTCAAGCTTTAATCGACTAGTGATTTTTTTACTGCGACCTACTAGGTTAAGCGCCGCTTTTTCCGCCGCCTTTCTTAAATTAGCGATAGCAACGACTTCATCGACCAAACCCATTTTTTTAGCCCGTTTACCGTTCAGTTGTTTGCCGGTTAACATTAAATCTAGCGATATGGCAATGCCTACCAATCGAGGCAATCGTTGAGTGCCGCCACCACCAGGTAAAACCCCAAGCAGAACTTCCGGCAATCCCAATTTAGTCGCTTGGTTATCGGTACAAATCCGATAGCTACAGGCCAAAACAAGCTCTAGTCCCGCCCCTAAACAAGCACCATTGATTGCCGCGACAATCGGAATATCTAATGATTCCATTTTGTTAAAAACTTGATGGCCGGTTTTAGCTAATTCAACCACCGCTTCTTCAGTATTTAAATTCTGCAACATGCTAATGTCTGCACCAGCAATAAACCCGTTTACTTTACCGCTGATTAAAACCATTGCCTTGATATTTTTACTGCTTTCAATTTGCTTAAAAATTACTTCAAACTCATCTGCAAATTCGGCGCGTAAAGTGTTTTGTGTTTCATCAGGCACATCGATAGTCAACCAGCCAATACCATTGTCAGTCATTTCCAGATTGAAAGCAGAACGTGTATTCGATTTCCTATTGGTCATAATCATCTCTCCCCTATTCCGCTTCCAAAATCATCGCTGCACCTAAACCGCCCGCTGCACATGCTGTGGTCAACCCTAATCCGCCACCTCGCCTTTTTAGCTCTCGAAGCGTTTGGGTGATCATTCGAGCGCCCGTTGCGGCAAAAGGATGACCGTAAGCTAACGAGCCACCAAGTACATTAAATCGATCCATATCGATTTCTCCAATCGCCTGACTTCGCCCTAATTTTTCCTTAGCAAATTGCTTACTGGCAAAAGCATTGACGTTACACAAAGTTTGCGCGGCAAAGGCTTCGTGCATATCAATCAGAGTGAGATCACTTAATTTAATTCCAGCCCTGTCCAAAGCAATAGGCGTCGCGTGAGAAGGACCCATTAGCATATCAATGGTCACTCCAATAGCAGCAAACGCATAACTCTTGATGTAACCTAGCGGCTCATAACCTAGCTCTTTGGCTTTTGACTCCTTCATCATTAACAATGCCGCAGCGCCATCGGTTAATCCGGTGCTATTAGCCGCGGTTAAAGTTCCGTGTTTTTTATCGAAAGCGGGTCTGAGTTTGGCGTATTCTTCCAGAATCGAGTCAAATCTAACCGTATTGTCTTTACTTAATGATTGCTTAAAAGGTGGTACATAGGCAGTCATTACCTCATCATCCAATAAGCCATCTTGCCAAGCTTTAGCCGCCAGTGTATGCGAACGATGTGCTAATTCATCTTGAGCTTGTCGGCTAATATCGTGATCTCTTGCCATTTGTTCGGCATTTTTCCCCATGGTCAAACCGGTTGAATATTCTTTCACCGAGGGAGGAATGGGCACTAAATCAGCGGGTCTTAATTGGCTGATCAATTTCATTTTTTGTCCAAAGGTTTTGGCTTTGGATAACCCCAATAATAGAGCGGCCAATTTTTTAGATACACTAATCGGTACCACCGATGATGAATCTGCTCCACCAGCGACACCAACCTCAATACTACCCGCCATAAGGGCTTCTGCGATATTGACCGCCGATTGAAAGCTGGTGGCACAGGCTCTTGAAACACTGTACGCGTCAGTCGCCACATCCATACCGGTACCGAGAACAATTTCTCTGGCGATATTAGGTGCTTCTGGGTGGACAAGAACCTGACCAAACACCACTCTGTCAATCAAGGATAAATCAATATCGGCCCGGGTAAGCATTTCCGATACCACCATTTTCCCCATATCGATAGCATTTTGCTCTTTGTAATGAGTCATTTGTCGAGCAAACGGACTACGTAATCCAGCTACTATTGCAATCCGATCAGTGTTAGATTTAAGTGGAGATTTTCGTTTGATGGTCGTCACTTTCTTTTTTGCTGGTGTTTTTTTCTTGGTCGACGTTTCTTTTTTCACTGCTTCTTTTTTCTTAACAGGTACTTTCTTTTTAACCGCCGATTTCTTTTTAATCAGAGCTTCACTGGTAGAGTCTTTATCTTGTTTCACGGAACGGATATTAACGGATTTTTGAACTTTGTCTGCTGATTTGCTTTTTACTGGTGTGTTATCGTTTACTTCACTCATAATGATTCCCGGCTATTGGATTGCAACGGACTAATCCTACACATAGGATAGCTCATTGGTTTATCGATACATCGTTAATATCAACCTAATTTCCCTCATTCCTTTTCTGCTTATTCTTTCAAAACCATATCGATACACATAACTGCTGCGAGGATTAATTTACGAATATTCTCATCATCACCCACAGCATCCGATATCTCTAAAACATAGTTATCAGCACTGGTAAATAATTCTTTGCCCAATCCCGACCATTTTTTTGATACGTGAGCTAGCTCGGTATCACCATCCATAAAATGAAAATTCCAACCGAGCATTTTACCTTTTAGTTTACAAATTGTATTATCGTTTTTATCCAAAACATCAAACTTACCACCAATGGAAAAAAACTTTTGTTTAAAACCACCGATCACCTCATTGTTACTATCGGACACTACCACCTTAGAAAGAAAAACTGAAATACCACGTTGAATACGAACGACGGGGTGGCCATCCGCTGTTCGAATATGAACATCAAACGGTGTCATGCGTTTATAGTCGGTAAATCGCAGCATTTTAGTAAAAAAACCGAGGGTAGGCTCTCGGCATTCCATAATCACCTCTCCAGTTTCAGGATCATGAATATCGTAATTATTAGCTGCTTTAAATATGCCGACATGTTCTTTAACCAAAAATAAATTTTTACCGATAATTTCTTTCATTTTATGCATCTTCCTTTGTGTTGTTTATTACTAATAACGGTATGCTATTTATAATATTCGTCGCTGGCTAGCATTTACTAATAGGTTCCATCATCCTAGAATAATGAATGAAACCTAACAAAAACAACCAATGATTTGCCTCATCGTATTTCTTGAAAAAGCTCATTTTAATAAAGAGTGATCTTCAGGCAATTGTTTGGAGATCCAGATTGAAAGCTTGTGTTTCATATTCATCTGATTTTCCTGATCGGTTGGTAGGGGTGTCACCAGTTTATCCAAAACCAATAACCGATATAGACTTTCAACTTTTTGATTCGCAGAATCTGTAGCAGAAAACTGCTTGTAACCACGATTTTTAGCGTATTTCTCACCTATCGTGACCGCGAGCTTGGCAAGCGGGGCTTCATTTTTTAGTTTTTTCATAATGTTTCACCCTAAAAACAGATTAATGATTGAACCGATTCAAAGTTTGTTTGCAAGATTGGGATTGCCAACCAAATGAATAATAGCGCTGATTCTTACAGGTTTATTGGTTCGTTGCAAATAAGCTGATAATACCTTGTTACATCACATATAATAAGCCGGTTCGACATTAAAAATTTGAGGGATACTGGTTGACTAAAAGAACAAGAGATTCATCCATCAGATTAATTGAAAGGGTCTATGCGCCACGAATCACTGGATTAAGTTTTGCTTTTATCGCCGTTTCCAGCTTCCTTTTGCAAAAAGAGCCCTCTTTAGGTCTATGGGTTCTGTTAATTATCTGGACATTAATTTGGCCTCACATTGCCTTTATTTCAGCAAAAAAGGCTAAAGAACCTTTTAAACGGGAAATGATTAATCTTTTCATTGATGCATTTATGATTGGCTTTTGGGTCCCCGTAATGTCGTTCAGCATTATTCCAAGTATAGCAATCCTTGGCATGCATCTTCTTTCTATTATGTCGGTACTCGGTTTAGCCAACGCCGTTAAAGGCCTGTTAACCGAACTGGCTGGTGTTTTGGTCGCGGTCCTGATTGTCGGACTCCATATAAACCCAGAAGCCCATCTTTACCAAATTCTCGCCAGCATCCCGATGCTGATTATTTATCCGTTATTTGTCGGCTACAATGCTTACAATCTTTCCCTTAAGCTGGCTGCCAAACAATCAGTTTTGCGCAAACTAAGTCGCACCGATGGTTTAACCGGTCTCAATAATCGTATGTACTGGGGAGAGCAGCTCGATCACTGTTTCAAGTTAAATCAACGTAATGGGGCAAAAGCAAGTATCGTATTTGTTGATGTCGACCATTTTAAAAAAGTTAATGACACTTATGGTCATATTGTTGGTGATAAAATATTACAGAAAATAGCAAGTCTGTTATTAGATTGCGCCCGCGAAACCGATATATGTGGGCGATACGGAGGTGAAGAATTTTGTATTTTAATGCCTGATACCGATAATATTAACGCTGAAGCATTGTCCGAGCGATTGCGGTTAAAGGTTGAAAACTCCGTTCTTCATAAAGACCATCCAATCAAAGGAACTATCAGTCTGGGTGTTGCAGAAATTTCAGCGGATATGCTCAATTATAGTGATTGGCTAGCGGTGGCAGATAAAGCTCTTTACCAGGCTAAAAAGCAAGGACGAAATCAAACCGTAGTAGCCTTTAACCTGAATAATAAGTTGAAGGAATGATAAGCGTTGATCTTCGACTCTTTAACACTTTGTTGCAAATAAGCTGAATCTTTTTGCCTGATTCGTCTCTAACCACTAGTAATAAGCTCGTAAATCGGGTAAAAATGCAGCCCAAAATAAAAACATTACCCAGGATTATTCATTTTAGAAGGGTATTCAAACATGAAAAGGTCAGATTGTATGTCTCTTCAGGATAAATTTACTCAGTTACAGCACAATTTAAGTCAGCACATAGTTGGCCAGCAAAAACTAATTGAACGTTTGATGGTGGCTCTTTTAGCCGATGGCCATTTAATTGTTGAAGGTGCACCAGGTCTTGCAAAAACTCGTGCCATTGTAGCCCTGTCTAGAGGTATCGAAGGCAATTTTCACCGCATTCAATTTACTCCCGACTTATTACCTGCCGATTTAACAGGTACTGAAATCTACCGGCCTCAAGATGGTACTTTCAAATTTGAGAAAGGTCCAATATTCCATAACCTAGTACTTGCCGATGAAATTAACCGGGCCCCAGCCAAAGTACAGTCGGCATTACTTGAAGCAATGGCAGAGCGTCAAGTCACGGTAGGTAGTCATACCTATGATCTAGAAAAACTATTCCTAGTGATGGCGACTCAAAACCCCATTGAACAGGAAGGAACCTACCCACTACCCGAGGCGCAATTGGACCGATTTTTAATGCATGTTAAAGTGGGTTATCCAGATGCGGCGGCCGAAGCAAAAATACTAGCGCTAACCCGCAAAGAAGCACACAAAGATTTTCACGAGCAGGGATCTATTGATTTGACTCAAGAAGATCTCTTTAGTGCACGTGATCAAGTCCTCGACATTCATATGTCAGACGAATTACAAAGCTATATTATTCAATTAATCATCAACAGTCGAGAACCTGCCAGTCTCGATAAAGATTTGACCCGATGGTTAGATTATGGTGCAAGTCCTCGAGCAACTATTTCGCTTGACCGTTGTGCTAGAGCATCGGCTTGGCTTGCGGGAAGAGATTATGTAACCCCTGAGGACATTCAAAATATGGCCTTTGATGTCATGCGACACCGATTGATCCTAACCTATGAAGCAGAAGCAGAAGGCATTGACAGCGATCAGATTATTGAAAAACTGATTGCTATTACGCCTGTGGCGTAGGTTCAATCAGCGTCCGTAAGATCACAGGTAAGGTAAAGAATTTATATGGCTAACTGGTCAAATTTATCCCATCATTTTGCATCTGCTTCGGTAGATTTTGACGATCCTCATTTTCGCCCCGGTATTGATCTCACCTTAAATCAGCTACTGGAAACCCGAGTCAAACCGGTCATTCAATGGTTAGCTCCCGAATCGATGGTAAAGACAAATCGAGTTGGCGGATTTCGATCTCGCTTTAAAGGCCGGGGCATGGATTTTGACGAAGTCAGAATGTATCAGATTGGCGACGATATTCGAAACATTGACTGGAAAGTCACGGCGCGAACCGGAGAAGCTCACACAAAATTATTTAAAGAAGAAAGAGAACGCCCGGTCTTTGTTGTACTCGATCAATCTCCTGCTATGTTTTTTGGCACTGCCAAGGTTTTCAAGTCAATTATCGCTAGCCACATTGCTGCACAACTGATGTGGAATACTTTAAGCAATGGTGATCGCTTTGGTGCGCTTTTATTTGGTGAACATGCCCATTTTGAAATGAAACCATCCGGCAATCGACGCAATTGTATGCGCCTGCTCAATCGGATCGTAGAAAATTATAATCATACCTTAAGCATCTGTTTCGGCCTTGGCCATCAAAACCGAACGAGTTCTGACAATCCTACTCCGCAAAACAAAAATGCCTCGCAAACTGACAATAAAAATCACTTAAGCGATACTTTAAAAAGACTTATTTATCTGGCAAAACCGGGAAGTGTGATTCATCTTGTGAGCGATTTTAGCCAATTTGATAAGGCTTGTGAGAGACAGCTCAGTAAACTTTCACAACATGTAGATATTCATTGTATATTGGTCAGTGATCCCATTGAAAGCCAATTACCACCAGCGGGCCTTTACGGTATTACCGACGGTATGCAAAGTGGGTTATTAAATACTGGCGGCTCACAGTTACGAAAAAGCTACGCACAAGCCTTTGAAAAAAAATTACAATACATAAAAGATTTTGCGATAAGCCGTCGAGGCGTTTTCACTTCGATTGATACGGACTATCAACAGCAGTCGTTCGGTCAGCAAGGCGCGACTACAGTAAAAACAGCTGTATCCGGAGGTGTGTCATGAGTAGCTTACCGCCTTCCCAGAGTCAATCACCCATGCAATCACAATCGGCTGTAGCCCCCCCGCCACAGCAAGCCCCAGCAAATAACCCGCTGGATCAATTGCGAGATATTCATCTACCCGATCAAATTGACCCTTTTCCTTACGCTCCCGGTTGGTGGATAATATTAGCCCTGTTGCTGATCGCAATCGCTTTTTATTTATTTCAACTTTATAAAAAACAACAAGCACTCAGATTATTAAAACCAGCCAAAGCAGAAATTAATCAGCTCAGGTCCTTGCCGCAAGATCAACTGAGCGCACACTCAATTGCCAAACTATCGGCTTTATTAAAACGCGTATGTCTGATTTATTTTCCCAAAAGGTCAGTCGCATCCTTAAATGGTTATGAGTGGTTAATTTTTTTGAATGAGCAAGCCAAAAATACTCAACGAAAACGCTCTAATCAGAATAAAGCATTTTTCTCAGATGCCGATATTCAATGGTTCAGCAGCGCGGCCTACCAAGCCAATCCAAAAATTGAAAAATCGGATTGGTTGCGGCTTTTATTATCAAGCGAAAACTGTATCGAAACGATTATTCGCGCTGCGGCCAAAAAACAATTCGCCAAAAGCCAAATAAACGGCTCTCCGTTACAAACTCAAACGGGGAACCAATTATGATCCAATTGCTTTATCCTTGGTTATTATTGGCTCTTCCCATTCCTTTACTGATCTGGATTTTAAGTAAGCCCAAGCAACCTCAACTGGCGGCGATTAGAACGCCGATGTTTTCTAACTGGAATAATATTCAGCAAAAACAGCAATCCTCCGACAGCCGACTAATGTTGCAGAAACTTGTTACTTTTATTGCTTGGTGCGCGATTGTCATCGCCTGTGCTCGCCCTCAATGGATTGACGAACCCATTGAATTACCAACCACCGGACGAGATTTATTGCTTAGTATCGATATCTCGGGCAGTATGGAAGAAGAAGATCTTAAATTACAAGGTAGACCCGTCAATCGACTGGTGGTGGTTAAATCCATTATTTCAGAATTTATCAGCAAACGGGAAGGCGATCGTTTGGGCTTAGTACTGTTCGGTGAAAAAGCTTATTTACAAACCCCTTTGACCTTTGATTTAAAAACCGTACAGTTTATGCTAGATGAAACGGAAATCGGTTTAGCGGGCGCATCCAGAACAGCCATTGGCGATGGAATTGGATTATCCATCAAGCGTTTGCGCGAAAGACCAGCAGAAAACAGGGTATTAATTTTACTGACTGATGGACGAAATAATTCCGGCGAGCTCGATCCCATCGAAGCGGCAAAACTAGCGAAACATGCCGGAATAAAAATATATACCATTGGCGTAGGTGCAGACAAACAAACCAGACGCTCGTTACTATTTGGCACCACCACGTTCAATCCCTCCGCAGAATTAGATGAGGTCACACTAAAAGCCGTTGCCAAATATACCGGCGGCCAATATTTTAGAGCCAAAAGCAGTGAAGAGCTGGCTAAAATTTATACTTTACTCGATCAATTAGAGCCCGTGGAAGATAAGCCGGAAATCTATCGGCCAATCACAGAACTATATTATTGGCCTCTACAACTCGCATTAGCCATGTTACTTTTACCGATGATATTCAACTTGTTTCGCGTCATGACACGCAATATCTATCAAGGATCAAAAGACTCGAAAGACCAAGCGATAACAAGCAAGGTTGATGCTAACCGTGCCGAGATTAACAACATGGTAACGGGAGAAGACTATGCTGGTTAATTTCTCTGAATTTCATTTTCTAAGGCCAGAATTACTTTTATTGCTTATACCAACCTTTATTGCTTTATACGGTTTTCGCCAACTAGCCAAAAGAGCGTCTTCCTGGCAAAAAGTCATCTCGCCTCACCTGCTTCAGTTTTTAATGGTATCCGGTGAAAAACAAAAATCTTACATCAACTTTTGGTTAACAGGCATTATTGCTTGCCTGATTATATTTGCCATTAGCGGTCCTAGCTTCAGACAAAAAAATATGCCCGTTTTCCAAACTGAAAGTGCCAGAGTCATTTTACTGGACCTATCCTTGTCGATGGATGCTACTGATATTAAACCAGCAAGGATCAATCGAGCTAGGCATAAAATGATGGACCTGCTGGAAAAAAATAATGAGGGAACCATTGGACTGGTCGTATACGCGGGTGATGCTTTTATTATCAGCCCGCTGACTTCCGATGCGAATACCATTGCTGCCATGGTACCTACGCTATCCACCAGTCTGATGCCGATACTCGGTAGCCGCCCCGATATAGCGATCAATAAAGCGATTACATTGTTAGAAAATGCCAATCAACCTAAAGGGCAAATCATCTGGATCACCGATGGCATTGAGAAGAAATATATTGACTCGATAAAACAATCTATCACAAACAGTAATCACCTGTTGTCAATTTTAGCGATTGGCACCGAGCAAGGTGCGCCCATTCCTCTACCAGACAATAATGGCTTTCTAAAAGATCCTGCCGGTAATATTATTCTACCTAAGTTAACCTCGGATAATCTTAAAGAAATCACTAAGAGCAGTAATGGCCAATATGTTGAACTATCTGCCAATTCAAATGATATTGATTTTATTTTAGAAGCGCTTGACTTAAATGCCGATAAAGAGGCTTCACAATCTGATGAAAGAATTAGCCGCTGGATAGATGACGGTTACTGGATCAGCTGGATACTTTTAATGCTGATGTTGATTAAGTTGCTGCGTCGAACCGATAACCAGATGATGGAGCGGTTATAAACATGAATAACAGCATGAAATCTCTTTTTAGCATTTCGATCTTTTTATCGGCAAGTATTTTTTGCACACCAACACATGCCAGCCTATGGGATGATTTGTGGAATACCCGCGATCAGCAGGCTAGTAAAGCATTTGATAAAAAGGAATATGAAAAAGCGGCAGAACTGTTTAAAAATGAACAATGGCAAGGTGCATCCCGTTACAAAAAAGGCGATTTTGATGCTGCCACAATACAGTTTTCCAAACAAGATGATATTGAATCTTTGTATAATAAAGGAAATAGCCTAGCAAAAGCGCAGCAATTTCAGCAAGCGCTTGAGAGTTATGCACAAGTCCTTGAAAAATCGCCATCTCATGAAGATACTTTGTTTAATAAAAAAATCGTTGAAGAATTATTAAAACAACAGAAAGAAAAACAGGACCAAGAAGATAAAGACCAGGAAAACAAAGAGAAGCAAGATTCTGAATCTGAATCTGAATCTGAATCTGAATCTGAACAGGATCCCGAAAAAAAACCAGAGGAAAAGGAAAATTCAGAGCAACAAAAATCTGAACAAGAGTCAAAAGAAGAATCCGATAAACAGGCAGAAGAAAAACAAGCTCAAATGTCACAAGACGAACGCGATCAAAATGAAAAAGATCAAGCTTTAGAGCATTGGTTAGAAAAAATTCCCGATGATCCGGGCGGCTTATTACGGCGTAAAATGTATCGGGAATACCAACGCCGTGGACGGCAACAAAAAGAAAAGAAAATCTGGTGATAAATATGACATTGAAAAATATAAACATGAACACTCTAATAATCCATTTTTTATTACTGGCCTTAATAGCTTTGCCTTTTGGAGTGGACGCCAAACTAACTCAGTCAATCGACAGAACCGAAATTCACGCCGGTGAAAGTTTTTTATTGACTCTACAAGTCGATGAAGATACTGGTGAACAACCTGATCTCTCATTGATCCCAAAAGAATTTACTATCATTTCTAATAGCCAATACTCACAAATGAGTTATGTTAATGGTCGTAGTAGCGTGATAAAAGGCTGGAAAATAAAAATGAGCACCTTGTCCACGGGTCGCATCACCATTCCACCAATCACGGTTGGCAATAATCAAACGACAGCGATCACTTTATTGATTAAAGACACCAGTGATCGGGTTGACCTCAACGGTCAGAAAAAAGCTATTTTTTTAGAATCTTCTGTAGACCAACAGCAGGTGTATGTACAGCAACAGATTTTATTTACAGTCAAACTATTTCGGGCGGTCAATACTCATTACGCACGACTCTCCGAGCCAACAGCTGGTGACAGTATTATTGAAAAACTGGGTGATGATATTCAATATGATAAAATGATTGAAAATACCCGTTATGTCGTAACCGAAAGACGCTATGCGATTTTTCCCCAGCAAAGCGGTCCATTAAATATTGATGCCATCAATTTTACCGCTGACGTCAACGACACAGGTCAGAGTAATCGAAATCGTTTTCTTAATACCACCCGTCCGATCAGCGTTAATAGCAAAATCGTTGAAGTTGAAGTCAAATCCCAGCCGAGTACTGCGTCAAGCCCTTGGCTACCCGCCAGTGAAGTTGTACTGGCTGATAAGTGGACACCATTATCCAAAGACTTGACTGTCGGTGAACCAGTGACTTGGACTTTATTACTATATGCACAAGGGCTTAGTGAATCGCAACTGCCTGAAATCACACTACCTAAAGTGGATGGCTTGCAGTGGTATCCTGATACACCGCAAAAAGAACGCCAAGTGAATGATAAAGGGATCTTAGGTCAACGCGTCGAAAAATTGGCCGTCATCCCATCAAAGGAAGGAAAAATAACGATCCCCGAAATACAAATGAAATGGTGGGATACAAAAAGTAATTCGGAAAAGACAGCATCTATACCAGCCAGAACATTTACTATTTTACCGGCAGAAACAACCGTTAATAGCGCACAACCTCCACAAATGATTGGGCCTGTGATTGAAACCAAGACCATTATTGATGATTCTCAAACCTTGTTTTGGAAATACTCTGCGGCAGCTATATTGATTGTATGGTTGTTAACTTTGGTCGCTTATTTCAACAAAAGCGCCCCCGCCTCGTCACGTAAGAAAAAAGCGATTACCCAACAATTTGAAAAATCGCGGACTCAATCCGTCATGCTTAAAAATCTAACCCAAGCGATAAAACTTAGTCAAACTGAAAAAATTGAAGCCGGTCTGATCGAATGGAGCTCGACTCTTACAGCAAAACCGACCCATTCTTTAGGTCATTTAGTTAATCACATTAAAGATCAGTCCTTAATCGATAAACTAAATCGACTGGAGTCACAAAGATATGCGGCAAATAAGACAGACTATCAATGTGATATTTCAAAATCGGATTTAGATTCAATTAGGAAGGAATTAACCGTTAAAGTGATTGACGGAAGTGAAAATGAAATCCCTCCCCTTTACCCTAGAATAATCAGCCCTAACTAG
>CAYVSL010000022.1:0-45990 GCA_964454125.1 uncultured Kangiella sp. | reverse complement strand
GTAAAAAAACTCAAAAACCGCCTTTTGTACTATGGGAAATCGGGAAATAACAGTAAGATTGAAATCAAAGGCACCCTTACCTTACATGGCGTTAGCAAAAGTTTAGTCATTGATGCGGAAAAAATTGGTGAAGGCGATGATCCTTGGGGTGGCTATCGTGTTGGTTTTTCTGGTACGACAAAAATTACCATGAAGGACTTTGGCATTAAAATGGACCTAGGACCTGCTTCAGCACAAGTTGATTTAGAATTGTATATTGAAGGAATTCGTCAGTAACTCTGTTTAACTTAGAAAAATCAGTTAAAGTGCGAGAAATAGCGACACCAAGCACATTCTGGTCTAGCACTCTTTCTACGACTTCAACTGATTAATTTAGGTTTAAAGGTTATTAAGCTTTTTAAGCGCCAAGTTAAATTCCTTTGATTTGGCTTTTTTGAGTGCAATACATTGTTCAATAACTTCCGCGGTTTCCTTTATCTTTCTAGGTGCTCCCGATATTTTTTCCACATTTTCTGTGAAAAAGTTAACCACATCCTGTTTCTTTGATTCACTGCAAAAATACTGACCAACGGTTACCACCCTAGCAATTGAAAATGATGAATAGTTCTTGAGGAAAGCATCAACATTTTCTTTTAGCCAATTCCAGGTCGTCTCTCTCAATTGTTCATTTTTCATGAAAGCATCGATTAATTTTTGTGCTTCATTGGAACGAACAAGCTCAGAATTAAGTAATTCCATCATTAATTTTTCCCCGAGTCTCTGATCAGTGGTGTGTGCAATAGCATTAAATATGTTTTCTCTTAAAATGGCGTCAGTAGAATTTAACGCGCGCTCTTTAAGTTTGACGATCTCACTTTCATTAGAGTGTAAAACATAGGCAATCATCGCTGTACCAATAATGTTCGAATTGATTTTACTTGGATCAACCTTTGAGGGAGATTCTCCCAAATAAGCTTTTGTTAATTCAACCAATTCTAATTGAGTTTGACGATCATTGGCTTCTAAAACCATTGTAGAAATAATGCTTGAGCGAAGTAACGCAGTGTTACTTGGTTTTTGGGTATCCGCACTGGTGTTTGGCCAATACCCTACTGTCTTAGCAGAATTTGCATACAAACTCGTTAGCAAGCTCTGATAATGATTGTTACCTGACAAAACTCCCATCGCCTGTTTTATGGCAGAAAGTTCATTGGCAGGAATAATTGCTACATCCCAACTATTGCTTGTTACAACGGTCTTATAAGCACTGATTAAGTCGGCCGCACTGAGTTGACCGGCTTTAAAAGAGGCCGTTAAATTATCGGCAAAACTTATTTGTTCTGCAGCAGTCAGGTTATCAAACTCTTTTGTTAGTGATGCCCAATCATTGCTGGATAAATTCCAACGATAGTAACCGGAGCCATTTTTATTGGGAACTAGCCATTTCGGGCAATGATTTAACTCGATGTTATTCTGTTCTTCGGTAAGCAATACACAATCCGACCCTTGATCGGTTTTGTAGCAAAAAGGGATCTGCCATTTTTGCTTTTCCTTGCTGGTAACTCCCAAGGGAACATAACGTTTCTGAGTAATATTGAGCCGAGCAGTATTATTCTGATCACACGATATTTTAATGTTTGCCATAGGTACGCCGGATTGATAAACGAAACTTTCGAAAGCCGGGATAAGATCAGCCTGACCGGAACCTTCGGCCAATGAGCCCAAAAAATCATTAATATTGGCATCTGAAAAAGCAAAGCGTTGCATATGCAGTCTTATCCCGTCTCGAAATCCCTGCTCACCTAAGTAACTTTCAAACATTTGCAATACACCGCCACCCTTAGAATAAGTGATCCCGTCGAATGCGTTCATGATGTCATCGTTGGAGTCAATTGGATTACGAATTTGGCGCGCAGATGAACGAGAATCGACTCCCATAGCCCAATGCGCTCTGTTGGTTAAGGTGCGTTCAAACTCGAATTCAGGACGCCATTTTTTGATCGCTTTTTGGGTAACCCAGGTTGCAAAAGCTTCATTGAGCCAAATATCATCCCACCAAGTCGGAGTCACTAAATTACCAAACCATTGATGGCCCAATTCATGAGCATGCACACTACCATAAGCTCGCTTTTGAGATAGAGAAGCATTTTCATCAAGCAATAATAAAGATTCGCGATAAACAATTGCACCAGCATTTTCCATTGCGCCAAAGGCAAAATCAGGCGCCGCGATTAAATCTAATTTGGCATAGGGGTACGGCGTTGCAAAATAACTCTCAAGTGCTTGTAGTATCGCTTGAGTATTTTCAAGGGCATAAGATAATTTTTTGCCCTTGCCTTTGGCCGCAATTCCGCGTAAAGGGAGTTCTCGATCTCGAATATTATTTTTAGGTAACGGCTGCCATTCAACAATATCAAATTCACCAACCGCAAATGCTAATAAATAGGTCGGTAATTTTTTACTGGTTTTGAAACGATGAACCAGTTGACCGTTCTTATTCTCGGTGATAGACATCTCTGGCGTGTTGGTAATGACACTATTTTTCTTGTTACTGGTTACGGTGATATCAAAGGGTGTTTTGAACCGAGGCTCATCAAAGGAAGGAAAAGCCATACGAGCCGATATCGCTTCGAACTGGCTGAACAAATAGCTAATACCAGATTCTTTCACCTGATAGATAGCATCGAGAGACTGGCTGTATTTTGTTCGATAGTTTATTTTTAAGGTGGCCTTTCCCTTGATTGCTTCCTGCATAGAGATTTTAGCTATTCCACTTTTATGAACTTGCTCATATTCAGCAGGTTGTCCCTTTGGTATTGAATCGGTCGTCATCTGTACATTTGTAACTTCAAGATCTTTTCCATGTAAATAGAAAACTTGAGTGAGGTCCGAAAAATCAAGATCGATTTCGACGATCCCTGAGTAGCTCTCAGCTTCAGGCTCCAAAATTAGCGATAGTGAATAATGAAGAGGTGTCACTTTTTCGCTTAACTGGCCTAAAGGTATATTGGATTGATTGGACTCTGACAGCTTTTGAAGAGGTGTATCGTCCAGTTGTTTGGTGCTGTTGATTGTAGGATCAGTATCACTGTTATCACAACTGGTGAGACTGAAAAATATAACAAGCATGAAGGAAAAAATGGTTCTTTTGTTGTGCATGAAATCTAATCCAATAATTTTATCGGACTAGGATACGTTAGTCTCTGCGAAATGTCATTGACCAATTCAGTGCAATGGCTTTACATTACGCACATTCCTAAATGAAATGCGACTAGAAAAAATAGCGGTAGCCAATATAGGTATAATAGATATCGGTACTAATATCCGATAGCCCTTCCACTTGATTGGTATAAAGGATCGCTCCAAAATCAGCATAGACATACTGCTGCCTATCTTGATATTGCAATCGAAAACTCGGTGAAATATTTTGTTGGCCCCCTCCGGCATGATTTTCTCGGTCATCGAATCTAAGTTTAGCGCTAATACTCCAAGATTTCGCCCAACGATATTTGCTGGTTACATAAATAGACCATACATCCGAGCTACTGAGTTGTGACATTCTCAGTCCAAGTTGATTCGAATCACCTTTGCTATATAGTCGGGCACCTCGTAAATATAAGTTAAAATATAACTGACTTCCAGGCTCGGTAATTTCAGCTACACCACCGGATGCAGGTGCACCTGAAAGGGTTAACCAAGTGAGGCTTCCGCTAATATCATAGGTTTTATTAAGTGGCTGACTAATTTGTAACGTCGATGTTTGACTTTCAAGGGTTCGATCGGTCGCTAGGTCCAAAATTTCTTCATCGCTGAGAAATAATTCCTGTAATTCTTGTAAACTATCAGCCGCCTGTCCAATCAATGCATTCCTAGTACTAATATAAGGGCTTTTTCGTTGATTAAATGACCAGTGATATCGCGTTTTATTAGCCGTCGTGTGTGAGGCTGAAAATAAGAATGCATTTAATTCCGAATAAAATATATCATAATCAATCAAACTAAATATAGATGTCCCTTGATTAAAATAACGAAGCTCTCCTCCTAAAGCCTGCCGATCCGTTAAACTATCAATCGTCTGATGAAGAACAAAAAAATTAACATCGATATTTTTGAATAAATCTTCCCAGTCGTAACTAAGTCCAATAAAGGTTCGTTCTGGATCAAGTGATAGAACTTTAGAGGAAGCAACTGGGGCACCAGCGACTAAATTTATTCTTTGATCATCATTCACCCCATAACCAATTAACAGTCCATCGTAGCGACCAAAAATACCCTTTCCACGACTTCGTTGTCGACCAAAATTAATACTGTATTTTTGATCACCACTCTGCCAACTCATATTCGCATAACGTAACCTGTCGTTTGTTGCACCACCGCCATCGCTAAAATCCTGATAGTGCCCACCTGAAAAACGGAATTGAACCGAGCTAGCATCAAGTTGATAATCACCTCTGACATCTATATCAACGCCAAGCAATGAAAGTGTTTGACGACTCTCACCTAAGTCGTTAACCAATTCACTTTGCCGATAATCAGTGGCGACACTAGCTCGTGTATTACTCTTTTTTTGACCACTAAATCTAGTACCTTTTTTTAACGGTTTTTTTTGATTGATTTCTTGAATTCCAATCAGTGCAGCAAGCCTTTGTTTCACTCGAGGCGCCGAGGAAAAATCAGGATAATCTTTTAAAAAACGCTGATAATATTGTTTAGCAAAGGCTAACTGATAGTTTCGTTCTCGGGCGACACCTAAAAATTCAAGTGCAAATGCTTTTTGTTCTAGATCGCCCTGCTTTAATAGTTTAGTTAACAAAGAAATAGCATAAGGATAATTTTTATCTGTCAGTGCTTTCTTAGCTTCTATTACTAAATTAGTGACCTTATCGGAGGGAATGCGAATGTTCGTTTTAAGTTTTGGCTTTAGCCGAAACTTATTTGGCTCAAGCCTAGCTATAGGTTGCGAAAAAATCATTTTTCCGCTAGGTGACCAGTCAATTACTAGTCGATGAGGATTCGATTTTTCAGCATCGATCTTAAACCATTTAATAAAATTTTGTTGATTGATCGGCAAAGTGATTTGTAGCAGGGATTTTTCTTCCGTCCATTGCATTTTTTCGATCATAGAAAGTGCACTTGGTGATATCTTTCGATTAAGAGGACGTTGCTCTAATCCAGAAATTGTAACAATCAACTTTCCAGAAAGCCAAGATTGGTTGACCGTCAATACTTCATCAGATTCAATGACTAGGCGTGCCCGCTGCTCGGTTTTACCGAAACGAATTTTGCTAATTTCCGCAGCTTGCAACGAGTTTGCAATCACTACCAATACCAACAATAGGCTTTTGAATATTAAGTTCATAAACCTTGTTAAAAAGATTCGTCACGAACTCGATGTTCGCTGTTACGGGTTTTCTTTATTGTGGTAAAAGTGTTATCTGTATAAATATGACAAGCTCCAGTACAGTCTCTTAATTCTGACACCGTATAATTAATCTTACTTGGATTTTCAGTTTTTTTATGAGGGCCATTTTTATAATCATTTGCATGACAACCAGCACAATCCGGTTGGTAAGGAAATTGCCAAGGAATGGTTTCTTGGTTATTGGTGTGACAATCAGTACAAGCGAGGTTGGTACGATGATCACCAGGATAAGCGCCTGTGTGCACGTATTCCATAGCCGGTGACCAAACTTGAACGGTATGACAAGTATCACACTCTTGGGTGGTCACAAAATGCCCTGGTGGTATACCCGTCGCATCATTTCCATCGTGACAGCTAGAGCAAGATCCCATCACTTCATTATGATCAACTTGAGTAATGGGACTCCAAGCAATCGAGTTATGACAGGCTTCACAAATATTGGATGTTAAAACATGATCCGGATCTTTTCCAGTCGCAGTATTTCCATCGTGACAACTACTGCACCCGTCTATTATATCACCATGATCAAATACCGCGGGTGTCCAAGCTGAAGTCAAATGACAACTATCGCACTCTAGTGTTGTTGTCAGATGATCCGGATCTTTTCCGGTCGCAATATTACCATCGTGGCAGCTGGAACAAGAACCTAAAACTTCCGCATGGTCGACCATTGTTTCTGGGCTCCAAACATTGGTTGAATGACAGGTTTCACAACTATCCGTCGATAAAATGTGTTGCGGGTTTTTTCCGGTTGCAATTATTCCATTATGACAGCTAAAACATGAGCCTAATACTTCATTGTGATCAACTGATGTTGCTGGGACCCAAAAAGTATTAACATGACAATTTTCACAGATATTGGTCGTTATTATATGATTAGGATCCTTGCCGGGTGCAGTCACATCATCATGGCAACTAAAACAATTGTTTGCCACACCGTCGTGATCAAAGCTTGCTGGCACCCAAGAAAAACGACTATGGCAAGCATCACATTCGAGCAGTGTTTGAACATGATCGAGATCTTTACCGGTAGCTAAATTGCCATCATGACAACTACTACAGGAACCTAATACATCATTATGGTCAACTCTAAACGCAGGTGACCATTCTAAAGGCGTGTGACAATTTTCGCAGATGTCCGTGGTTAATATATGTTGAGGATTTTTTCCGGTTGCAGTATTGCCATCATGACAACTACTACAAGAACCTAAGACATCATTATGATCAATTCTAAACGCAGGTGACCATTCTAAAGGCGTGTGACAATTTTCGCAGATATCCGTGGTTAATATATGTTGGGGATTTTTTCCGGTTGCAATATTGCCGTCATGACAACTACTGCAAGAACCTAAGACATCATTGTGATCAACTTTAAGCGCAGGCGACCATTCCAATGATGTATGACAGTTTTCGCAGACCTCACTGGTTAATATGTGTTGGGGATCTTTTCCGGTTGCAATATTGCCATCATGACAGCTAAAACACGAACCTAACACTTCATTATGATCGACCTGAATTGCCGGATCCCATAGTTGAACACTGTGGCAGGAATCACAAGTATCACTGGTTAAAATATGTTGCGGGTTTTTTCCCGTTGCAATGGTGTTGTTATGACAACTAAAACAATCTCCCGACACCTGCGAATGATCCATATTGGGTACCGTTGTCCAATTATTATCTATATGGCAAGACTCACAATTTTGAGTAGATTGAAAATGGTCACTCCCCGGACCAGAAGCTTGCTGGTCATTATGGCAACTCGAACAATCACTACTCAACGCCTGATGATCGACTCTAAATACCGAAGACCAATTCTGTGTAGTGTGACAGTCTGCACATTGATTACCGCTATTGATATGATTTAAAGATTTAACGGTTGCATCAACCGAACCAGAATCAGTGTGACATAGCTCACATTGGGTGGGGGTACCTCGAAACAGTCCATTTTTATGACAATCTTGACACTCAAGAGCCACATGTAATCCGTCTAAAGAAAAATTGGTCGATTGGTGATCAAACTGAGCTGCACAAATTTTTGTTATCAATAAACCAAAAACCAATAGCAGGCTCGAAATAAATAGTACTGTTAATCGTTTAAATAATTTTGTATTCATAATTTGTATCCCCAACGATTTGTTGGCTATATTCCAATTTTGTTTTCTGGCCTGAATCGTCAAAAAATCAAGTCTTCGAATTTGTCTTCCGAATGGCACTGTTGACAATCAACACCAAATCCACCATTGTGGACATCATCATCCCGATGACAGCTATAACAATCTTTACTCGGTTTTAAAGCATCGAGTTTTTCATTGTTATGACACAGTTTACATTGTAAATTTTGATGAGAATTATTCAGTGAAAAATTAGTTTGTCGCTGATGGTCAAACTGCCAATGCCCCCAAACTGATGTATCGTGACATAATTCACATTGTTCTCCTAAAGACTGCACATGATAGTCATCCACCTTGTGACAACTAATACATTTTTGGGGCTGGTCGCTAAATTCCGATGACAAATGACAAGATTCGCAAACCAATAGTTGATGCGATCCGGTTAAAGGAAAATGACTAAAATCATGATTAAATCTGACGGATTTTTGCCAACCTTCCGTTTGATGACAACGACCACATTCTTTACCTAAATTAGAATAATGTGGATCATCTGCCTGATGACAATCAATACAACCACGAACTAAACCAGTACCGTCTGTAGCTGAAGGTCCCTTTCGTTTGTCTCCCGGTATATGACAAGAATCACAATGGGTTGTTTTATGTTTACCGAGTAAAGCGAATCCAGTGGTTACTTGGTCATGATTAAAATCAGTTTTTTTCCAACTCTTTTGATTGTGACAATCCTGACACTGATTTCCGTTGTTTCCATGATGAATATCGTCAGCCTGATGACAACCGATACATTTGGTTTGCGGTTTTAGCTTTTCAAAGTGACAATCAATGCATTTAATTTTTCTACCTTTGACTTGCACGTGACTGTCTTTGAGGTGATATCCGGTCTCCTTGAGATGATTGTAGAATTTATTTTGCCACTCTTCAGTGGTATGACAATCAATACATTTTTTGCCAAAAATTCCCAAATGTGGTTCTTTGGCAAGATGACATGATTGACATTGAGTATCAATATTTTTGTACTGGTCATCAATGTGGCAACCACTGCATGCGACTTGTTTATGTTTTCCATCCAGCGGAAAATCAGTTTTATCATGTTCAAATTGGCTAATATTCCAACCAGATGTTGTGTGGCAATTTTCGCACTTATCTCCTAATAGCGATTCATGAAAATCTAGGTGGCAACTGTTGCACTCAAATTTTTTGAAACGAAAAATTCCATCGGTAGGTAATTGACCTATTCCTTTCGGGCGGGAAGAGACTTTACCCGTATCATCAGCATGGCAGCCTGTACAGCCAATATTTTTGTGTTGACCATCCAATGGAAAATTTGTTTTTGAGTGTTCAAAGTTCTCTCGATCTAGTCCTCTAATATCAAAATTTCGACCTTGGTGATCAGTATGACAACTCTTACAATCCCTAGTTTGTTGAACTGGCAGAAGGCCATGAAATCCTACTTTATCAATTAAATCATCGTTGATACGTTCATGACAATCCAGACACAAGGGTGTCTGATTAGATTTTTGGAAATGAACGTGACACGACTTACATTTTGTTTCTAACTCGGCATGAGCCTCGGTTAAATCACCTGGCGTTAATAACATTTGTTTGAGACTAAGTTCTTGTTCTTCAGATTTCACTATTGTTGAAACAGTCAACAAGCTCATGAACCACAAGAGGATGTACAAAATTTTGCTTTTTTTTGCAAAAAAAGAAAAACATAAATATTGATTATTTTTGATTAAAAACAAAATCACTGCACGTTTTCCATACTGAATCTACCTAATAAATATGTACCGCAAATACATGTACAATTCCGGCGATAATCATCATAAAGAATATCGGCAGATGAAAGATATGCCAAAGTGAAAAAACTCTTGCAAATAAAGCATAATTGGTCATACGCATTAATTGAGCCATTCCGGTCAGAAGAAATTTTGCTTCCTGAGTAAAAATAGCCAATTCATTACGATCCCCCAATAAGTTGGCCGCTTTTTTTCGACACCTTAACTCCATCATTTTTTGTATTTTCTTAACTTGCTGATAACAGATCAGTGCAGTAAAAAATGGAATTTTTCGTTGTTCTACATCCCTTTCAATCTTAATTAATTTTTCTTTGGTTTGATCATCTAATATATCTCCGTGCTCAAAGTGGGATTTGCTTTTATCAAAAGCTTCTCTAAGTTCAGAAAATTCTATTTGAGAACCGTAGAGTCCACGGTGAATTTTTTGATAGGCATAGCGTCCGATAACACCGCTACCAGAAACCAGCAGCATCGAAAATAATGCGATATTGCTATTTAGTGAACCAAGTTGAAAATTACTGTGAAACAGGATTAATAACGGCCCTAAAATTCCAAAAAGCATGTGCATTTTAAACCAATGACGAACGCTGAACCAGTTACGTGCATATTTCCAATGTTTACGTAATGGATACAAAAGCAAAACCAACATCAAACTCCCACCTATAATACCCAAGGCATAACCCCAGCCTTTTTCAGCGGAAAGCCAATATTCGTCTCTTTCTGACCAGCCCAAAATAAGCAATGCAATCACTACTATCGAGAATAGATGGGTAGAAAAATGACGTATTGTCTCCATTAATTTCCTGCTCTATTGATCATTATGGATCGTTATCGTTTATTATATACTAGCACCTAGCCGCCATATATTCATGTGAATCGACCAAGGTCATTGATGATAGCAACTTTAGCCTATTTTAACGTGGACACGTCTCTCATTTTTGACTAGATTGACTGCTAAGAATAACTTTAGTATCTTAAGATAACCTTAAGATGTTGAAGTTATCCTTACCTTTATGTACCTATCGACTCGGAGTAAATAATGCCAAATTGGTTATTTATAGGCTTGGTTTACGCCAGCCCGCTTTCTATAATATTGCTGTTTTATCTACTAAAAAGAACGCGCCACCATAAGCAAAGTCAAACATTTTTAAGCGATGCGGTTGCAGATGGGCTGACTGAAGCGGCCAGTTTACATCCGGTAATTGATCCTATGGCTTGCATAGGATGCGGTTCTTGCGTAACCGCTTGTCCAGAAAAAAATGTCCTAGGCCTCATCCATCGAAAAGCAGAACTCATTAACCCGAGCAACTGCATTGGTCATGGCGCATGTAAAACAGCCTGCCCAGAGCATGCCATCAAACTGGTTTTTGGTAGTGCGACAAGAGGAGTTGAAATTCCCGATGTTTCACCAAATTATGAAACCTGCGTGCCAGGTATCTTTATCGCCGGAGAGCTTGGCGGTATGGGATTAATAAGAAATGCCATTGAACAAGGTAGGCAAGCGTTTGATTCGATTGCTCAATTTGTTCAAAATAACAAAAATAATGATACTCATCATTTAGACTGTGTCATTGTAGGAGCAGGCCCGGCCGGATTAACCGCTTCTCTTGCTGCTAAAGCACACAAATTAAAAACAGTCACCATCGAGCAAGATAATATCGGTGGTACGATTAGCCACTTTCCCGTTGGAAAGCTGGTTATGACTCAGGCCGCCACCATACCCTTGGTAGGACAATTTAAATTTGGCGAAATTCGAAAAGAAACATTAATGAAGTACTGGTTCAGCATTGTTGAAAAATACCACCTTAAAATTCAGCAAAATGAAGCACTTATTTCAGTCACCAAAGAAGCAGGAAATATTCATAAAGTTACAACAACGAAATCTGAATATTTTACCAAAAGTGTATTATTGGCAATTGGGCGTAGAGGTACACCAAGAAAACTAGGCGTTCCAGGAGAAGAGTTAAGTAAGGTTGTTTACCGGCTCATCGATCCAAAGCAGTATCGAGGGCAATCGGTATTGGTGGTTGGAGGTGGTGATAGCGCTCTTGAAGCAGCCTGTAGTATTGCTGAACTAAACGATAGTGATTCTAAACAACCCAAAGTCACTTTATCATATCGCAAAGATAGCTTTGGTCGAGCTAAAGCAAAAAATAGACAAAGGATCGAACAAGCCGAGAAAAAAGGACAGTTACGGCTGCTTTTTGCCTCTCAGGTAAAATCTATTGATAAAGAAAATGTCGTGCTAACAATAAAAGAACGTCCTGTATCATTACGAAATCAGTCAATTATAGTTTGTGCAGGTGGGATCCTTCCTACTGGATTGCTCAAAGACATCGGTGTCACAGTCGAAATGAAATATGGAACAGAATAATGTTTAAGCAATGTAGCCAGAGAATGCCAATAGCGAAATATATTTTGACTATTGTTTTTTTTAACACTTTTTTTCCTATCGTTATTGCCAAAGAAAATATCCCCATTGAAATCAGACAGCAGTTATTGCAAGGCCAGTTTGAGAAAGCCGCTAGTCAATTAAAAGTATTGGTCACTCAGGAGAATACCGAAGCGCAATACCAGTTGGCTATCTTATTTTTAAACGGCAAAGGCGTCAAAAAATCGGTCACCCGAGCTGAATTATTATTGAAAAAATCAACGAAACAATCATCACAAGCAGCTTTTTTACTAGGCTCGTTATATTACAAAGGCAAACAGCTGGCTAAAAATGAAGAAAAAGCGAAATACTATCTTAATATAGCCGCAAGTGGTGGTAATAAAAGAGCAGAAAGTCTACTACTGGCAATAAAAACAAAAAAGGTCAATTCTAACCGAATAAAGCCACAAACTCAGCGGTTGTTCGAGCTAGCGATCGCTAGCGGCAATCTATCTTTGGCAATAAAACAACACTTAAATGGTGCTAATCTAAATTATCCTAATGAAAAAGGAAATCCGCCACTAATAACCGCGATTACTCTCGACAGAAAAGATATCGCCAACTGGCTAATAAAACAAAAAGTTGATGTGAAACAGATAGATCTGTTTGGAAATACTGCATTACATATCGCCGCAAAACATGGCCAAATCCAAGCCGTCATAGCAATAGCCAAACAGCTCGATAATATAGACTTAGCAAATAATAACCGCCAAACACCGCTGATTATTGCGGTAAAATCCAAACAGCAAACAACGGCACAATGGTTAATTAATCAAGGTGCGAGTCGAGTCACTAAAGATAATAGCGGGAAATCGGCTGATCACTATAATCAAATTGCCAAACTCGACCTTAATAGTCCAGGGCGAAGAAATCGGTCCAATAATCAAAATAATCAGATCGCCTTGAAACAGGCGGCCCATCAGATAAAATCTTTGCAGACTCAATCCAAAACGCAATCAAGTCCTTATTTAGGTTGGCCTGTATTAGCAATAGCCGTGGCGCAAGGCCAAATAGACATTGCTGATCAACTTTTAACGAAAGGTCATTCGCCTTGGAAAGAAACGCAAAAATTCGATACAGCGATTAGCCTTAGTTTGGCCAATGAGTATTATGAATTGTTGAGCAGAATGCTAAAAATGCACCCTATTGAGCAACAGAATAGTCCCAGAGGTATCAAAACTTTTTTTTATCGGGCTATCGAAAAAGATAAAACGGAGCTGATTCAACCGTTACTGAATCGAGCCAGACAGTTGGGGATAACCGATCTGATCCATAAAGGATTAAATAAAGCTATTGACGAACAAAATGTTAACTCTACCGATTTATTTTTATCGATGTTAAAAGAGCTCCCATCAGAGGAGTTGCTCAGGTTTTCAATCGTTAACAATAAATTCAAAGTCACTAAATTGTTAATCGAAAAAGGGATCCCATTAAATAGCCAGGATGAAACGGGAAGAACACCACTGATCATTGCCGCTCAAAAAGGTAATAATCAAGTCATTACTCTCCTTCTGGAAAGGAAAGTACCTCTTGAAATTAGGGATAGTCAGGGACTATCCGCACTCATGTGGGCAACCAAAGAAAATTGTTTGAGTTGTGTCGAGCTATTAATGCTCAACGGAGCCAGTCCAGAAAAAACATCAAAAACGGGCAATAACTCAGTCATGTTTGCCGCACAAAAATCAATTGAGATCCTGAAAATCTTACTTAAATCGGAACCCGAACTGAGTACCCGAAATCAGCAAAGCTTTACGGCTTTAATGTTGGCAATTAACGGCCATAATATAGAGAATGTTAAGATACTTTTAGAGCATGGTGCTAACCCAAGAAGAAAAACGGCTAGTGGATTGGACTCTTTTGACCTAGCGGCCAACAAGCCAGAAATACTATCGCTATTAAATCAAAGCGACTAGTAGATTTTTGGACCTTGTTTATTTTTTATTTTTTAAGATTCGCTTAATAAAAAGTATCTATAATTTTTCTAGGTTGATAGCAATATTCTTTTTAAAAGTTAATTAGACTCTCAGTGACAAACCATTTCAAATTACAGCATTCCTTTACCTTCAAACCGGTTAACAGCTATTGGTTGACCGTTATGGTGAGTGTTATTTTTGCTGTTGTATTTAATTTACGGATAGAAATTGCCTATATTGGCTCTTTTCCAATCATTGATTTTTCCAGAGCCGTCGAAGCCGCCGCTTTTTTATTGTTTGTTTTTTCATTAATACTTATTTTTTTCTCCATATTTAGTTTCCCATACCTACAAAAAGCAGCATTTATCACGTTTTTTTTAACCAGTGCATCAGCATTATATTTTTCTCTTAGATTTAACATCTTATTTGATGAGTCAATGTTAAACAATGCACTTGAAACAGACTTTAATGAAGCAAATGATTTACTCAACCGCTCTTTTTGGTTAATGTTTACTTTGCTGGGGCTATTGCCTTCTTATATCATTTTTAAACTACCGTTAGTTTACCCCAAATTTTGGCGAAATATCCTCGTTAACCTTCTATCAATCATCGTAGCAGGGGCGGTTATTTTTATAACCATTGCACCCTATTATGCCGAGTTCAGTTCATTTGTCAGAAACAACAATACCAAGCTGAGTAATTCGTTACTACCCTATGCACCCATTCATTCAATGGTTAAAATTATCCGCCGAGCAAACGCAACCACATCAACCGACAAAAAACAGATTGACTCCAGCGCTCATATAAACGAAGTCATGACCCGTAACAGACAAAAACCATTAGCTCTGATTGTCATCCTAGGTGAAACGGCGAGAGCGAGTAGTTTTGAAAGAATCAATCAGCAGTTATCTGGCCGTGAGGGGTTTTTATCCGCCGAGGCTAACCTTGTTTACTTTGATAATGTAAGCTCTTGTGGCACCAATACGGCGGCTTCATTACCTTGCATGTTTTCCACCTACGGTAAAAGTGATTATCAGAGAAGCTTTAAGAGAAAATTTGAAAATATCGCAGAGTTGATCCAACGGGTTGGCTATCGGGTCACTTGGCGAAACAATAATAGTGGTTGTAAAGGGTTATGTGGACAGTTAATCAACGATCCCATCAATCATAGCAATTCAGCCGACTACACTGCCTATGACCATTTTTTTGATGAAGCGCTGGTCGCGGATCTTTCCAAACGCGTAGCCTCTTCCAAAAAAGATCAGGTGTTCTTTCTTCACCAGATGGGCAGCCACGGTCCAGCTTATTTTAAACGAACCCCAGAAAACTACCAATTACTAAAACCAGCTTGCGGATCTAAGGATTTTGGCAAATGTACTCAACAACAAATCATTAACGCCTATGACAATAGTATTATTTATACTAACCATGTGATCGCAAAGGCAATCGATGAATTAAAAAAGCTGCAAGATGATTACGATACTGCTCTGGTTTATCTTTCCGATCATGGTGAATCAACCGGAGAAGGAGGCTATTATTTACATGGTATCCCTTATTTTATGGCACCAGAAGAGCAAACTCACGTGCCTATGCTGATATGGCTCTCAGAAGGATTCCGTCAATATCAAAAAATCGATGTGAACTGTCTGGAAAGCAATAAATCGCAATCTTTGAGTCACGATCATTTTTCTCATACATTACTAGGATTGCTAGATATTGTGACCAACGATTACATCGACTCTCTCGATATCCTTTATCGCTGTAAATAATTTGATAGGTTTTTCTAGTTTAAAAGAGGTCGTTTCATCTTGGAAATTATGCGGTAATAGTACCATATAGCCCCTGATGCAGCGCCAGTCAACATAACCGAACCATAAAATTTTAAAATTTGATCGCTGACTAAAGTGGCTTCAAAACAGGTCAAACAGACCAAAGAAAACAATATCATCGCCGCGTACATCCACGCCATACAACTTAAAAATAACTCACTCCAAAATTTATTCATATCAATATCACCTTTTTTTATCACAGACTATCATGGTCTATTTTCGCTTCTGCTTGGTATAATTTGTCATTCATGGATGTAGTTGTAATAACAACCACCGACAAAGCCACCAGCGACCATAATCAAACCATAATAATGCAAGATTTGTGGAACCATCATACTGTCCTTGAAACCGAGGAAACAAACCAGAGAAAATACGACCAATGACACGGACACACCTGTGATCGCATATAAAAACAACTGACTTAGTGAGTTTTTCATTTTATGTATAGGCCCACTTCCAAAAGAACTAGCTTAATATCCTACTTAATTTGACCTAATTATAAATTTCCTACATTAAATTACCCTTAAACAACAGTATTCTATCTGGTTCGATTTTTGTTCATCGATTTAAGTTTGTTTTAAGTTTTGTATTCTAAAATGCCATAAGATAGCCATTTTTTTATTATTGTTAAACCGAAAGCTTCACGGTTTTGGAATGATCTGCACCCTCAATATGCACAAGTTATTTCGAATAAATTCTTTGACGTTATACCTTCATTTTTCGTTGTATATGATTGTATTCCTTACTCTAAGCCGACTAATGCTGGCTCTGTGGCTGTTTGAACGTGTCGAAGCAGTTAACGGTTGGTATCCGATTTTATTACAAGGTTTACGGGTCGATATTGCTACATTGTGTATATTACTCTTTGTCCCAATCATATATTCGCTAGTTGCATCCCATAAAAGCTCAAATTGGACCGTTACAAAACACATCATACGAATGTGGCTGACCTTGATCGCTATTTCCCTAGTCTTTATGGAACTTGCAACGCCCAGCTTTATTCAGGAATACAATATTAGACCGAATCGCTTATTTGTAGAGTATCTTGTTTATCCAAAAGAAGTTTTCGGCATGCTGATTAAAAGTAAACTGCCCGAATGGCTAAATCTGAGCATATTAACTTCAGTGACAGGCTATTTAGTTTGGAAATGGGTTACCTGTTACATACACCGTCCTAATCCAGTACCAATCAAATGGCGTCCACTAAATGCCTTGTTGGTATTATTGCTGATGACTCTCGGAGGCCGATCAACACTGGGCCATCAACCGTTAAATCCATCAATGATCTATTTTTCAAACGACTCTTGTATCAACTCTCTTGCCCTAAATTCTTTTTATTCGGTTTTATGGTCCGTTAAACAAATTATCAATGAAGAATCTAACTAGAATTCGTATTCAATCAGCGCTCTTAAGATGCTTTCGTTGGTGGAATGATTAAATTCTTTTACAATACCCACTTCCCAGTTTAATTGACTGTTATCAAGTCCTATTTGGCCCAAAACAACAGGACCAATAAAAAAATTCTTTTGGTCCGAGTAGACTTCAAATCCCGGTTCAATTTGTGCGGAATACCGATAACGCATCTGAAAAGCTTGGTTGTGCTCCCAAGCGTGTTGTTGATCATCTTCAAACAGATACTGATTGTGAATATTTAACGCAGCGCTCCATTTACCAAATTCTTTTTCTAGGATTAATGCGAAATTCCCTTCCCACTCCTGTGAATTTGTTTCTCGCTCTATTTCAACCAAGAGCCCCACATCTAGCCAATACTCTCCTTGCTCAGTCAATTGATAGAGGGCTTCAATTTCATAAGCTTCCAACTCAATCTTTTGCTCGCTGTCTTTTGCTCCTATTAAGTAAAGCTCGATAAATAAATTTTCGCTAATATCTTTACCAAAACCAAATCGATAAACAGAAAAACTGGCAGCCAGATCTCGATCTAATAAACTGATCAAGCGAGACTCAAATTCATAGGTATTTTGCTCTACATAGGGATGATAGACTTTATCAACATCAGCCCTAACTGAAACAACCAAAAATAAACTAAAAACTAATAAAAAAAATATTCCTTGACGCATTCTACCGCCCTCGATCTAAAGTATATCTAGAATAAATATATATCGTTAATGGGATCCCAATATAACTAAAATAAGCAATTGCTTGAACCAAAGACGGCGTGGCTTCATAACCCATTAGGGCATATAAAAGCTGCCCCATGACCGATCGCTCGTCGATTAGGCTGCTAGTATCCCAAATAGGGTAGCCACTATCAATCAGATCGGCCTGCATGAGATAAGATACAGACTGTGAAGCCATACCCGCAGAAACCATTACCAATAAAAATAAAGCAATGATGATACCTCCCTTGGATAATTGATCTAATAAATAGTAACTTACTGCGCCAGCGCTAATACCAATACCAACCCCTAAAATACTTCCCAATAAATTAGGGTAAAAACTATTCTCATTTGCCATACCACTTTGGAAAAAAATGATAATTTCTGCTCCTTCCAAACTGATCGCAAAAATGATAACACCAGAAAATAGCCTTTTAAGTAAGGATTGCCCTGCATTTAAGTGACCCGGTAAAATGACAATCACATTGATCCACTGGATCATCAACGATAGCAATAAAAGTACTGCGACAAATAATACTTCCTGTCCAGCGCCATCGAACCGATCAGAAATGTTGGGTAAATTAAATGCGACCAAAAAGGCCAGAACGATACCTAGTGCCAGCGCCGAAACCATCCAACGTTTATGCATTGCAAAATGGTTTGAATAGACAAACAAAAAGCTAACCAACAGCGATGCTTCGAGAGTCTCTCTAAGCACAATAATGACTGCGTCTAACACCGTTTGTGGCCCTCTACATAAAAATAATTCATTTTACGACAATCCACCCTTGAGCCGTTTTTTGATTAAATTCACCAAAAAAAGGATATTCACCTGGAGTAAGTGGCCCAATAAAAATATTGGCTTTTCTACCGCCCATAATCAATTTCTCACGATTTAACTCATAACTTTCAAATTCTTCTGAACTGGGATCACGATTGTGTACCACTAGCTTAACTTTGGTATCAGCCGGTATTTCGATTTTATCTGGAACAAAAAAATGATTTTTTATTTCAATTTCAATCACTAATTTTTTTGCACTAGAAGACAACGGAAACAAACACAGCAACAAAATGAAGTAAGCCTTCAAAACCGAATGGTTAATTTTTGTCAAAAATTCTATTTTTAGGTATCCATCCAGATTCATATCTATCCACTCGAGTGTTGTTTTTTGAAAATAACTTTAACACAGAGCCCGGATGATACACCTTGCTCTGCCTCCCTCTCCCATGAACTAGTCGATAACTCGATAATGGCATCATGCAAATTAGCAATTTGTTTGACAATCGACAATCCAAGCCCGCAACCGATTACTTTTGATTGATTTCGATCACCATCGAGGCGATAAAAACGTTCAAAAATTCGATCGCGATCGGCCGGTTCGATACCAGGGCCTGAATCCATAATAGTAACGGTGACTAATCCTTCAGCTTGCTCCACATTGAGCTGTAATTGACCCTTTTTAGGTGTATATTTTATAGCGTTTACCAGAAGGTTTTTAAAGAGCGTATGTAACGAGAACTCTTCTCCCCAGACAGTACAATCATGAGATGAAATGCCAGCAAAATTTTGCTCTATCAACTCAATATCATGTCCTCTCTGATCGATAAGTGGATAAATTTCTGCCACCAGTTCTTTAAGCAAATTGGTTAAATTAACGGGCTTAAACTGATCGGCATAAAGCTCCGGAGAAACTCGGTTAAGCATCAAAATTTGCTCCACTAGGTGACTCATCCGTTTTACACCTCGACTTAATTCAACTACGCTTTGTTGCTCATTCATGCCTTCATCAAGTAAATTTTTCATTTGGATATTCAATGCTGCTATTGGTGTCCTTAGCTCATGAGCAGCATCTGAAGCAAACCTTTTTTCCCTCGCCAGAGAGCTATCTAGTCGAAAGAGCAAGTCATTGATTCTTTGAGTTAGACTAATCAACTCTTCTGGTACATCTTCGATTTGTATGGCTGATAGATTGCTGGCTTGCTTTTCATCAACACTGGTAGCTAACAATCCGACAGGTTTAAGCCCTCTTTTGACTATAAAAAAAATAATTAATGCGATTGTGGGTACAGCAAGGATAATGGGATAAACAGACTTCAAAATCACACTCTCAGCCAACTTGTATCGAACATCTTGTTTCTCCATAACCAATACCCAGCGACGGTTTTGCGGATAATGGCGGATGATACTTCTCCAACGAAAATTAGCAAAATTGATGTAGTTATTTTCTATTTTTGGATTGAAACTAAACTCATTAGTAGATTGATTTTTTTCAAAGCTATTGGATTGAAATAAAAGACTATTGTTTTCATCTCTGACTTGAAAAATAATAGCATCTCCTGCTGCATTTGATTGGATAACGGGAGCTTGAAAGGTATTTGGAGTGGTTAATTCAGACTTGATTTGAGTAGGTGTACTAGTCGCCAAAAAATCTGAATAATCTTCTAATTTCTGGTCAAAAAGAACTTCCGCTTCCTGCATACTTTCTTGGTAACCATGCAATGCCGCTAGAAAATTGGCCAAAATAATCGCTGAAATGATACTAATGGTAAGAAACAATCGAATAGATTTCACCGCTCAGCTTGAACCTTTATTGATTGTATAGCCGATCCCTCTCACCGTTTTGATCAAATTGGGGGGGATTTTTTTGCGTAAATGATGAATATGCACTTCAATAGAATTACTCATCACCTCTTCACCATAATCATAGAGTTTGGCTTCTAGGTTTTCTTTAGTCTGAATTCGTCCAATTGATTCCATTAACGCTTTGAGCAGCATGTATTCTTTTTTTGATAAAGCTAAATCATCACCGTTCAAAAAAGCAACGTGACCAGAGGGATCAAGTGTTAGTTCGCCGATCTGTAAAAAAGGTTGCTCGCGATTACATAAATGTCGTTCCAACACTCTAATTCTTGCAGACAATTCATCATATTCAAAAGGCTTGACCAAATAATCGTCCGCACCAGCGTCAAGACCTTTTACTTTATCAGAAAGTTGATCTCGAGCCGTTAACACTAACACTTGACATTTATTTTTTTTACCTTTGATTTGTTTCAATACATCGATACCATCCATATCAGGTAAACCAAGATCAAGAATAACAATATCAATTTGTTCAAACTCAACACTTGCGATTGCCTCTCGACCATTGGACACCGTTTGCAATGAAAAACCTTCACTTTTTAGCGCCTTGGATAAGCTTTTTGAAAGTGGTAGATCATCCTCTACTAATAATAATCTCATGTTTTCCTTTATCAATATTTTTGTTAAACCTGCAACCAAAAAGTAACGGGGCCATCGTTACACAGACTCACTTGCATATTGGCGCCAAATTCACCCGTTTGAACATTTTTAAATAGCGATCGACTTTGTTGGACAAAATAATCAAACATTTGTTCACCCAGAGATGCTGAAGCAGCACTGGAAAAATGGGGTCGCAAACCTTTGCGGGTATCCGCCGCCAAAGTAAATTGAGGCACCAATAAAAGACCTCCATTAATATCTGCAACGTTCAAATTCATTTTATCTTCATTATCAGAAAATATACGATAACCGATAAGCCGCTTTGCAAGTTTATCGGCAATTACCTCTGTGTCATTTTTTTCAATGCCGATCAATGCCAAAATGCCCTGCTCGACCTGTCCAATAATTTGTCGGTTGACAGAAACTTGCGCGTTACTCACTCGTTGGATCAGAGCAATCATAGCGCAGTTCCTGATAGAAAGTTTTGGTGGCTCTCACAAGACCATCAATAATACCCGCTTCAGTAGCTGAATGCCCGGCATCTCGAATGGTATGAATTTCTGCATCTCGCCACACGGCTTGTAGCGACCAAGCATTTTCCAAGGGGCACAACATATCATAACGACCATGAATAATAATGCCTGGAATACCTTTTAACTGATGCGCATTTTTCAGCAATTGATTTTCTTCCAGAAAACAATGATTGGTAAAATAATGCGCGCTGATACGCGCCATGCCCATCGCCAAATGTGGATTTTCGAAATGATCGACCAAAGCGTTGTTTGGCTCAAGTGTGGCAATTTTAGCTTCCCAACTTGACCAAGCCTTCGCCGCCCCCATTTTGGCGAGTTCATTTTGGCTAGTGAGTCTTTTGTAATAAGCAGCAACAATATCGTTACGCTCATTCTCCGGGATCAGTTGCGTAAATTCTTGCCAGTAATCAGGAAAAACGCGACGGGTACCATCAGCGTATAACCATTTTATATCTTCTTTTCTTCCCAAGAAAACACCCCGTAAAATTAATCCTAACACCTGTTGAGGGTGATTCTCAGCGTATGCCAACGCCAACGTTACGCCCCAGGAGCCGCCCATCACGACCCATTTCTCGATACCAAGTGCTTGTCGGATCGCCTCAATATCATCGATTAAATGTTGGGTGGTATTATTTTCAAGACTCGCATGAGGGGTCGAACGACCACAACCACGTTGATCGATAAGAACGATACGATATTTCTCTGGATCACAGTATCGTCGATGAGCCGTGTCACAACCCGCTCCCGGTCCACCGTGTAAATAAACCACTGGAATACCTTCCAATGTCCCTGATTCTTCATAGTAGATTTGATGGCCATCATCGGTGTCCAACTGATAGCATTGATTGGGCTTTATTTCCGGGTAGAGAGGTTGCACGTCAGTTCAATTTCTTTTAAAAAAAGAGATGATCAAAGATTAGCACATTTTTGCGGTTATTTTTCAGGTTGTTTAGTCTCTTCATCTTTTGAGGATTTCAAATCCACATCACCCTCTAGAATAATAACCACCCCTTTGGGCACTTTGCGGGGTTCCAGCCCCTTAACCGTTCGTACCACATCATAGGCAATTTGGGCACAGTTTCTATTAGGATCGATCATTTCACATCGTTCGAATTCTAATTTTAATTCTTCGCTGATGGTCGTTTCTTCCGGAGGCGGGACATAGCCCAACAATCCCTGCATCACTTTTAACGGAGTAGGATCCGCGCAAGCAGTCAATAGAATAACGATGAGTAAAACGACGACTTTTTTCATAAAGAGATGATCTTTTAAAATTCCAAGGCTATATTAGATAATAGCAGCTACAAATAGTTCAATGGCTTTTTTTGGTAAGATTTTTGGTTCTTGTGTGTTTTTCAGGAAATGAAAAATCATTTTTGCGGGCTACTTGACTTTCATCCCAAGAGAGTCTGCGCGCCCGAAGGATCCCAAGGTGAGAACCTCGGATCTTTCGTCGTACCTCTTTAAGATGACAGTATTAAAGTTACTTCCTATCTTCCTTAGGCAGTCGACCAGCACGTTTACGTTCGCTTTCAGTTAAGAATTTTTTACGGATCCGAATGCTCTTTGGCGTGACTTCCACTAACTCATCATCATCAATAAATTCTAGGCTTTGCTCTAAAGTCATAATAATCGGTGGAGAAAGTACAATGTTTTCATCCGTTCCCGATGCTCGAATATTGTTCAGCTGCTTACCTTTAATGGCATTAACGGTCAAATCGTTATCTCTTGAATGAATACCGATGACCATTCCTTCATAAACTTCAACCGCATGACCAATAAAGAGTCGTCCACGATCCTGAAAGTTAAAAAGTGCATAACCGAGTGCTTTACCCATTGAATTTGAAATCATGACGCCGTTGTGACGTTGCGCCAAGGTCCCTTTATGAGCAGGACCGTAAGCATCAAAAGTATGGTAAATCAAACCTGAACCAGAAGTCGCAGTCATAAATTCAGTTTGAAATCCGATTAAACCGCGAGATGGGATATAAAAATCGATCCTAACCCGGCCATTTCCATCGAGCTGCATATCGCGCATTTCAGCTTTACGTTCACCCATACGTTCCATAATGGTTCCTTGATGAGCTTCTTCTATGTCGATGGTAACATTCTCATAAGGTTCCATCAGAACCCCGTCAACTTCTTTCATAATCACTTCAGGGCGTGAAACAGCCATTTCAAAGCCTTCCCGGCGCATCGTTTCAATTAAGACCGACAAATGCAATTCACCCCGGCCGGAGACTTTGAATTTATCCGCATCACCCATTTGTTCAACCCGTAATGCCACATTGTGGATTAATTCTTTTTCTAGGCGTTCCAAAATTTGGCGAGAAGTGACAAACTTGCCTTCTTTGCCAGCAAATGGCGATGTATTAACCTGAAAAGTCATTGTAACAGTCGGCTCATCAACAGTCAGTGGAACCATCGCTTCGACATTATCTGGATCACATAACGTATCTGAAATATTTGGCTCACCAATTCCGGTGATTGCGATAATATCGCCTGCTGACGCTTCTTCGACCTCATCTCTTTCCAGCCCCATATATCCTAATACCTGACCCACTTTAACTCTTCGAGTTTTTCCTTCAATATCGATACTGGTAAGGATTTGGTTTTTACGAATTTTCCCCCGAGAAACACGGCCAACGGCTATCGCGCCAACATAACTAGAGTAATCTAGAGAAGTAACCTGCATTAAAGTGGGGCCGTCAACTTCAACCTGTGGCGCTTCAACATGCTCAATAACGGCCTCAAATAATGGATCCATATTGCCGTCTCTCACCGTATCTTCAGTTGATGCATAACCATTTAACGCCGAAGCATAAATAATAGGAAAATCTAACTGTTCGTCAGTGGCACCCAAACGGTCAAATAAATCAAAAATTTGATCTATAACCCAATCGGGGCGGGCGCCATGACGGTCAATTTTGTTCACCACAACGACCGGCTTTAAACCCTGAGCGAAGGCTTTTTGAGTCACAAAACGAGTTTGTGGCATTGGGCCATCAACCGCATCAACCAATAACAGAACCGAATCAACCATCGACATGATCCGCTCTACTTCACCACCAAAATCAGCATGTCCGGGGGTGTCCACGATATTAATCCGATAATCGTTCCACTTGATCGCAGTGTTTTTAGATAAAATGGTAATGCCACGCTCTTTTTCCAGATCATTAGAATCCATGACTCTTTCGGTTGCTTCACCTCTAGTGACAAGGGTTCCAGACTGCTTTAACAGTTCATCGACCAAGGTGGTTTTACCATGGTCAACATGAGCGATAATTGCGATATTTCTTAACTTACTAATCACTGGCTGGTGCCTCAAAAATAACGGGTTGCCGGGGATTTTAAACACCGTTTAAATTCACCGACTTAAATAAAGGCGCGTATTCTACTCGTAAATGCCTATGAAAGCATTGTTTTTGGCGATTTTTTGCACAATAAAGAATATTAACAACGAGGATTGTTTTAATGACAGGGGATAATGACGTTCTACGACTGAAGCCTCCATTTCCGATGCTTCCATCACGATCATCAAAGCTGATGATCCAATATTAAGAACAACATTTCTGAGAACCGGAATTCGCTTTACATTGACCACCACGAACAATGAGCTTTTGTCTTTTTGTACCGTTAAGATTTGACCGATTAGAATAATGACATCCCGACCTAATGCTTGCTGATTTGCGCTTCAATTTAAACCATTTAATCCGAGACAATTTGGAGATAATGTGCATATTTTTTTAGATTTATCCTTAATATAGAACGAAAAATACAATCACTTATTTATATGCTATTCTTTATTTATCCATCAATAAAATAGATAGAAAATCAATGAAACTTGATTTAGATTCGGTCCGTGTATTGAATACTATTGTCGAACAAGGCAGTTTTGCCGCAGCTGCAAAAGTACTCCATCGAGCACAGTCGGCGGTCAGTTATCAAATTCGCAAATTAGAAACCAATCTAAACCTAACAATACTTGACCGTAGTGAATATCGAGCTGTTCTGACCCCGGAAGGTAAGGCCATTTTAAGTGAAGGAAAAAGACTATTAGCTCAGGCCGATCATATTGAACAGTTAGCTCGCCAATTAGGCCAGGAATGGGAACCCAGCTTTGAAGTCGTCATTGATGGCATCCTGGAAATATCACCGATCATGAGTGTTATCAAATCATTGATTAGTGAAGAGATACCAACCAAATTATCACTGACTATGGAATATTTAGGCGGAGTACAACATCGTTTTGAGCAAAATCAGGCTGACTTAATGCTGGTAAAAGAATACCAAGCATCGACCCAATTATTGGCTCACCCTCTCTCTGAAGTCGAATGTTTACTCTGTGTCAGTCACGCTCACCCTTTAGCCAATATCAAAAAAGTGGACCTCAACACATTACAACAACATATCGAGTTGAGTGTTCATGATTCAAGTAACCAGGAATTGTACTCAGTAGAACACATGCATTTTGGGGGTGAAAGAATGTTTTATCTCAGTGATTTTATGAGTAAAAAGCAAGCCGTCTTACAAGGCATAGGATTCGGCTGGATGCCACATTATCTCGTGGATAAAGAACTTTCAACTAAACATCTGGTAGAAGTTAAATATCAACACGGTTCTCGCTTTAGTTTTACTCCACACTTGGTCTGGCGAGCAGAAAAACAACTCGGTAGAACCGGTCAAAAATTTATTGATAAACTTCTTAACTCGTAGCAATCGAGCGATTCCGCTCACCTCTAAAATCCGCCATTTCTACGTTCAAAAATGGTTACATAGGCGATTTTTGCTATATACTCAAATCCACTGCTAAAACTAACTAAACTACAGACTAAATGACCATTAAACATTGCATTATCCATGGCCTATCCTCCACCGGCGCAAAAAACGAAATACAACTGAACTTGCGGGATGAAGAGAACTTGAATGAAGGTCCGATTGTTTCTCTATTCACCCAGCTCAAACATTCACTACAACGAAGTGCAACAAGGCAATACGGACTGTTTGACCCAGAACAAACCGATAACCCATTGCCCGGTTGGCTGGCAAAATACCAACATCAGGAACTGGGTTTTGTTTCAGTGAGCAAAAAAATGACGGAACAATTAAAACTGACCATGTCAGACAATGAAGAACCTTTGACGGCCCATTTACTATTTGTCGTTGAGGAATTAATGGAACACGAGTATTTATACGTTTTTTGGATCAATCATTCAGATGCACAATTTATTGACTCGCAACTACAAGTGGAAAACTTATCCTACATCAATGGCGGAAAACTAAATTACGTACTAAAACTCGATTTTTCCCAATGGGCAATAAAAGACTGGCAACAATACTTAACCATTCAAACCAGCCGTAGTAGCAAAGAGCTCACTCACGCGTTTACTCAATTTAGCGGATTTATTTCCGGGGTCAATCTTCAACAACAAACCGACGAGTTCCTTAATATCGTCGATCAATATGCCCAATCTTTGGATAAGGAAGAAAGTAATAACACTAAAAATACCATCGTGGACTATTGTGTGGATCAGGATATGCAGGGCAACCCGATCAATTTTGATTCTCTCTCACAAGTGCTTAATGAAAACGAGCCCGATAAATTTGCAGATTTTGTTAGTGAACATCAGGAAACACCGCAAAAAGAAATCTACGCACATCGCAATAGTTTAAAAAAATATGTGCGTTTTTATGGCCGAGAAAAAGACTTAAGTATCAGTTTTTCATCGGATCGAATGGAAGACAATATTACCTTTAATCCGAAAACAGGTAGCTTAACCTTTAAACAAGTGCCAAAGTCACTACAGGCGCAATTGGCTCAATATTTGAAGAAGCAGGAAGACTAAAGTTGAAGTCTGAGAAATATTGTCTAGCAATCACTTTCTCTGTCTATCCTTTTTGCCTCTTTCTGTCACTCGCGGCTCGTAGCTCGTCACTGGTAGCTTTTTGGGCTCTTCCCTTGAAAAAAACCATTTAATACCCAAATAAACTCGATAGTCTATCGCCCCATCAATTTTCGGAGTCAATCTTGGAACAATATCGCGGAACGACCATATTATCAGTTCGTCGCAATGGCAAAGTCGTCATCGGCGGCGATGGACAAGTCTCAATGGGTAATACCGTTATGAAAGGCAACGCACGAAAAGTCCGCCGTTTGTATCACAATCAGGTTATCGCCGGTTTTGCTGGCGGTACAGCGGATGCATTTACCCTATTTGAACGCTTCGAAGCCAAATTGGAAAAGTATCAGGGTAAACTAATGAGGTCCGCCGTTGAACTGGCCAAAGACTGGCGAACCGATCGCATGCTTCGGCGACTAGAGGCTTTATTAGCCGTTGCAGATGGTGAGCATTCACTAATAATAACCGGTAATGGTGATGTCATCGAACCGGAGGACGGCCTGATGGCAATTGGCTCAGGCGGTCCTTTCGCCCAATCGGCAGCACGTGCGTTAATGGATAAAACAGACCTAGGTGCCAAAGAAATCGTAGAAACCGGTTTAAAAATAGCTGGTGATATTTGTGTATTTACCAATCATAACCATACGATTGAAGAACTGGACTGCAAATAGCGCCAAGTAAGCAAAAATTCGATAAATTCAGTGGAAACAAACTAATGTCCCAAATGACCCCCCGTGAAATCGTTCACGAATTAGATAAACACATCATCGGTCAAAATGATGCCAAAAAGTCCGTGGCTATTGCACTTAGAAACCGCTGGCGACGTATGCAGGTCAGTGAGGATCTGCGTAACGAAATAACCCCAAAGAATATCTTGATGATTGGACCAACTGGAGTCGGAAAAACTGAAATTGCCCGCCGGTTAGCAAAATTGGCCAACGCCCCCTTTATCAAGATTGAGGCCACCAAATTTACTGAAGTGGGTTATGTTGGCCGCGATGTGGATTCCATTATTAGAGATCTAGTCGATTCGTCTTTCAAAATGTTGCGTGAGCAAGAACATCATAAGGTTAAAATTAGAGCCGAAGAAGCGGCGGAGGAACGTATACTGGATGCGTTACTGCCGCCCGCTCGCAACTTTGAAAACGAACCCAAAGACACCGATGACTCAGCGGCCAGACAGATGTTTCGTAAGAAATTACGCGAAGGCACCATTGATGAGCAAGAAATCGAAATAAATCTGACGGGTCCAAGCGTCGGCATCGAAATCATGGCTCCTCCGGGCATGGAAGATATGACCAATCAACTACAAGATATGTTTCAAAATTCAGCACCAGCCAAAAGTAAAAAACGCAAAATGAAGATTATAAATGCGTTTAAATTATTAACGGAGGAAGAAGCTGAAAAACTGGTCAATCGAGATGAATTGAAGGCAAGAGCCGTTGAAGCGGTTGAAAATAACGGCATTGTTTTTCTCGACGAAATAGACAAAGTCGCCAAAAGCGATCGAGGCACTAGTGGCGAAGTATCCCGAGAAGGTGTTCAGCGTGATCTGTTACCCTTAGTCGAAGGCTGCACAGTATCAACCAAGTACGGGATGATTAAAACCGATCACATTTTATTTATCGCTTCAGGAGCTTTCCACTTGGCTAAGCCATCTGATTTGATCCCTGAACTGCAAGGCAGATTACCCATTCGAGTTGAATTAAGCTCGCTCTCTGCTGATGACTTTAGACGAATTTTGACCGAACCTGACGCCGCCCTTAGCAAGCAATATGTCGCTTTAATGGCAACGGAAAATAGAGAAGTCGTATTTACCGACGATGCTATCGAAAGTATTGCTGAAGTAGCTTGGCAAGTGAATGAAACCACTGAAAATATTGGTGCAAGACGTTTGCATACCGTAATGGAAAAATTAATGGAAGAGATTTCTTATACCGCATCCGATGCGGGAGATAAACTATTAATTGATGCAGAATACGTTAAGAAGCAGCTTGGTGAGTTAGCTCAGGATGAGGATTTAACTCGCTTTATTTTGTAGGTTCCGAGCTTCAGATTCTAAGTTCTAAGTTCTAAGTTCTAAGTTCTAAGTTCTAAAAATATAATGCTCCACTAGAGGTCGGGAAAACCTTCCCGACCTCTAATAAATTCAATCAAGCAACCTATTTTAATTAAAGAAAAATCCCTTTCAACATAAAGAAGAAAATCATCGATAAAACGGCCCCGGCAGGCAAGGTCACAACCCACGATACAGCAATGTTTTTTAATACTGCCAGATTAAGTGCTGCAATCCCTCTCGCCATTCCGACACCGAGCACCGCTCCTACCAGAGTATGAGTAGTTGAAACAGGAATACCCGTCCCCGATGCAATCACCACCGTAGTCGCAGCCGCCAACTCCGCTGCGAATCCACGACTGGGAGTTAATTCTGTAATACGTTTTCCAATCGTTTTCATAACAGGGCCACCAAATAACGCAAGACCAATCACAATCCCGCCGCCACCTAACAGTAATACCCAGTAAGGTAACGCCGATTTTGCACCAATGACTCCGCCACTCTCAACAATACTCACAACAGCCGCCAAGGGTCCAATAGCATTGGCTACATCATTTGAGCCATGGGCAAAAGCCATACCACAAGCAGTCACTATCATCAGCAATGAAAACACTTTTTCAACACTGGCATAGTGAAAATTTTTGTCTGCATTAGCTTCAACTTTTTGTCGACTGATAAAGATTTTGCCAAGGATCAGTACCAGTAGACCAAAGCCAAAAGCGATCGCTAAAGATTCAACAAATGACAAGTTTATTCCAACATGTTTAAGCCCTTTCATCAAAGTTACCAACGAGATCATAAAACCGGCTAAGAACATATAATATGGAACGTATTTTTTGGCATTTTTAAGTGGGTTATCAGTATTGAGAATTAACTTTTGAACGCTGGTAAATAACATAAACGCCATAGTGCCGGATAACAAAGGTGACACCACCCAGCTGGCGACGATCGAACCAACCTTACCCCATTGAACCACATCCATACCAATACCCACTGCAGCAAAACCAACAATGGCACCAACAATTGAATGAGTCGTCGAAACCGGCCATCCAAAATAGGATGCAATGATCAGCCATATTCCGGCCGCCAAAAGAGAAGCCATCATGCCAAATACTAATAGTTCAGGCGTATCCACCATTGTTGAAGCGTCTATTATTCCTTTTCTTATGGTAGATGTCACTTCACCACCCGCTAAAAAAGCACCCGCAAACTCAAAGATCATGGCAATGATAATTGCTTGTTTAACCGTTAAAGCCTTAGCACCTACCGATGTTCCCATTGCATTGGCCACATCATTAGCACCAATCCCAAATGCCATCAAAATCCCAAAGATCCCAGCGAGACTAATCAGTATTAACTGATATTCAGAAAAAAAATCGACCATTTTCGTTCTCTCTAATTATTTGTATTATTGTTTATTTTAATTCTAGAAAAATATGTTAAGGGCTTATCTAGCCAGTAACAATTCGAGTCGTGAACCAACTTGCTGGGCCAAATCGGCAATGTCACCAACCCAATCGATCACTTTATAAAAGAAAATAACATTGACCGCTGGGAGACTTTCTTCCAGATCAAAGAGTTTTTGACGCATTTTGATTTGCAGAACATCCGCATCATGTTCAATCTTATCCAACTCATCAATCATCTCTTCGACAATTTTGACTTCCCTACCCTTAAAGCCAGACTCTAACAATTCATCCAGTTGTTTAATGGCCTTATCCGCTTGTACTGAGGCATCGATGCTACGTGCCAAATATGCCTTTAAATCATCACGAATAGACTCAGGGAAAACCATCTTTCGACCCGTCACCAATCCGGCAATATCTTTAGCCTTATTGGCTATTTTATCTTGAGAGGAGAGTAAATTAAGTAAATCAATTCTTGCCACAGGCATAAACAAACCACTTGGCAAATTCAGTCGTAAGGTTTTCTTTAACTCATCAGCCTCATTCTCAATCGCTTTGATTTTCTTTTGCAATACCAGCATTTCACCCCAATTTTCGTCAAACACCTTATCAAAAAATTCAGGAAGAATTCTCACACATTCCTGCACTTTTTGCATATGAACTTGCATAGGTTTCATGGGTGACGCTGCAAATAGGTCCAAAATAGGATTCATGAGGTTTCTTCTCTTTGTGTCTTAAAAAGGGGAATTTTAGTGGTTAGACGGGAAATAGTCCAGCTAAAAAATAGCCGTATCAACAGCGGTGTCAAGTAACTATTGAGAGGTATGTACAGACCGACTCTGGAGCGAAAATTTAAGGTGCAAGCCTTTCTATCTGCCAAGCTCCATCATGTATCGAATAAGCAAAGCTATCATGCAATCGTGCGCCTCCACCTTGCCAAAACTCAAACCGGGTAGGCTCAACCAGATAGCCTCCCCAAAAGTTGGGTAAAGGTATTTTGCCATCCGCAAATTTTGCTTTCATTTGTTCGAACGCTTGATTGAGAAATTTTCTTGAGGAAATTGGTTGGCTTTGTTTGGAAGCCCAAGCAGCCAACTGACTATTTTTGGGGCGGGAGGCAAAATAGGATAAATTTTCAGCAGCGGACATCTTGTGTGCTATACCTTGTATTTTGATCTGCCGTTCAAGGGGCAACCATCCAAAGTGAACACTTACTTTATTATTGATTTCTATATCAAGAGCTTTACGGCTTTTCAAGTTGGTGTAAAACACCAGTCCTTTTTCATCCAATTTTTTGAGTAATACAACTCTTTGACTGGGTTGTCCGGAACGATCAACCGTTGACAAGGTCATTGCTGTGGCATCGACAAGTTCAACATCAGCAGCCTGTGAAAGCCAATGTTTGAGTTGGATCAAAGGGGCGGCATCCAGCTCAGAACGGCTTAGCCCCTGCTTTAGATATTCACGCCTGACTTGTTCTAGTTTCATATAGGGTTAGTTTAGGTTCTAAGGTAATTATAACCACGAAAGGCACGAGAAATACGAAAGATGCAATATCTTTTTCGGGCTCCTCATGCCTTTCATGATTGACCGGTCCTACAATTAAGGTTGTGCTGCAGGTCCGCCAATCTTACCGTCTATCGACTTGTCAGATTTTGGCTTAGAAGCCTTTGGCGGCTCTTCAGTATCATCCCATCCATCTGGCGGACTAGGTGTATTACCATCCATAATTTCATCAATCTGACTAGTATCAATGGTTTCGTACTTCATCAATGCTTCCGCCATTGCTTCTAATTTATCTCGATTTGCATGCAATAGCTTCTCGGCACGATCATAGTTTTTCGAAATTAGTACTTTTATTTCATCATCGATGATTTTAGCAGTATCTTCCGAAACATGTTTAGTTTGAGTCACTGAGCGGCCTAAAAAGACTTCTTCTTCATCTTCGGCATACATCAAAGGACCTAGCTTGTCTGAAAATCCCCAATGAGTCACCATACTTCTCGCAATAGAGGTTGCACGCTTAATGTCATTTGAAGCACCTGTAGTCACTTTGTCCGCCCCATTCAGCATTTCTTCTGCGATCCGACCACCATATAGTAACGATAGCTTACTTTCTAAAAACTCCTTGGTGTGACTATATCGATCTTTCTCAGGTAATTGCATAGTGATACCCAATGCCCTTCCTCTTGGAATAATCGATACTTTATAGATAGGATCTGAACTTGGTGTCAAACGGCCCACCACAGCATGTCCTGCTTCGTGCCAAGCGGTATTTAACTTTTCTTCTTCATCCATCACCATTGAACGTCGCTCGGTTCCCATTAGAATTTTATCTTTGGCTTTCTCAAAAAACTCCTGAGTAACCGTTCGAGCACTCGCTTTGGCGGCAAATAACGCGGCTTCATTGACTAAATTAGCTAAATCTGCACCGGACATACCCGGTGTACCTCTGGCTATCACCCCGGGCTGTACATCATCACCTAAGGGTACTTTGCGCATATGGACTTTTAAAATTTGCTCGCGACCTTTAATATCCGGCAGACCAACGGTTACCTGACGGTCAAATCGTCCCGGACGTAATAACGCAGGATCAAGCACATCAGGTCGGTTAGTCGCGGCAATAACAATAACCCCTTCATCGCCATCAAAACCATCCATTTCAACCAATAACTGGTTTAAAGTTTGTTCACGTTCATCATGCCCGCCACCAAGACCTGCGCCACGATGACGTCCAACTGCATCAATTTCATCGATAAAAATAATGCAAGGTGCTTGTTTTTTAGCTTCAGCAAACATATCTCTTACTCGCGAAGCTCCTACGCCGACAAACATTTCAACAAAATCTGAACCGGAAATCGTAAAAAATGGTACTTTCGCTTCACCAGAAATGGCTTTCGCTAATAAGGTTTTTCCCGTACCGGGGGGTCCCAGCATCAAAATGCCACGAGGGATCTGGCCACCTAATTTTTGAAATTTGCTGGGTTCTTTCAAAAAATCGACTAGTTCAGCCACTTCTTCTTTGGCTTCTTCACACCCAGCCACATCGGAAAAATTGGTTTTGATTTGATCTTCACTTAACAATCTCGCTTTGCTCTTACCAAAACTCATCGCGCCGCCTTTACCGCCACCTTGCATTTGGCGCATAAAAAAGATCCAAACTGCGATCAATAACAGCATTGGCCCCCATGAGAAAAAGAAAGTAAATAACAAACTATCGCCTTCTGGCTCTGCACCGGTATAGTCAATTTTCTTTTCGAGTGATTTTTCAGCTAAAATTTCATGCGAACCGTAGGGAATATTGGTGGTCACTTCATCACCGTTTTTCATAGTTGCTTTTACGGTAGAATTAGCCACCGTCACGCTAACCACCTTTCCACGGTCTATATCGTCCATCAATTGAGAAAATTCTATTTCATTTGATTGGAGTTTGGCATCCTCAAACTTATTAAAAACAGAAACCAGCACTAAGCCAATCACCAGCCAAAGTAAGAGATGTTTTGTTGTATCGTTCAAAGGGTAATCCTCGTATTTCCTATTTTCAATCGGTAACTATCCAGCTTACCTTTAATATTTAGTAACTCACCCAATAGGTTTATATCAGTAAAAGCCCTATTAGAGCTACTTATTAAGTGTATCGCTATATTACAAATAAAGTTTAGCGCTATCTCGAAAAAATGCTGCTCTGCGATTCAACCTCTAAAGCCCTGAGCTAAAATGTAAACTTCCCTAGAGCGCGCCCTAGAAGCTTTGGGTTTTCGTATTTTAACCTGCTTAAAGCTCTGTCTAACAGATTTTAAGTACTCGTCAAATCCAGTGCCCTGAAAAACTTTGACTAAAAAACGACCATCTTCGGTTAACGTTTGCTGAGCAAAATCCAAGGCTAGCTCAACCAAATACATGGATGTTGGTTGATCGATAGAATCTACACCGCTTATATTGGGGGCCATATCTGATAATACAAGGTCAACAGAGTTATTTTCCATTTGCTGCAAAATAGTCTCAAGAACCGATTCTTCTCTAAAATCTCCCTGAATAAAGGTGACACCATTCAAATGTTCCATCGGTAGAATATCGGTTGCGACCAAAGTCCCTTTATCACCGATTTTTTGGGCCGCATATTCCGACCATCCACCTGGAGCAGCTCCTAAATCGACCACTCTTATGCCGCTTTTTAATAGCTTGTCTTTATCATCAAGTTCTTTCAGTTTGTACACCGCACGACTACGAACTCCATCCTCCTGCGCCATCTTGACATATTGATCGTCAAAATGTTCTTTTAACCATCCTTTACTACTCTTACTTTTTGCCATATTAATGACCCTAAATCAGTCTCAAACAGGATAAATCCACTTAAATTGGGATATCTGAGTATAAATTAGAATAATAGCGTAAATGATATCTTAAAATCCGCTAAACAATGGTAAAATTTATTGATTGACAATTATTAATAACGAAACCACCATGAAATTATCAAATTCTCAAATCCGACACCTCAAAGGTCTGGCTCACGACTTGAAATCAGTTGTCATGATTGGCGACAAAGGTTTTACTCCTTCAGTGATGGAGGAAATCAACATTGCGCTGGGTGCTCATGAATTAGTTAAAATCAATATTAGAGCCGATAATAAAGAAGAAAAAAACAAAATAATCGAAAAAATCATCAATAAGAGCCAATCGACTAAAATACAGACCATTGGTGGTAAGCTGGTGATTTTCAAACGAAGTAAAGAAGCCAAAATAGCCATCCCAAAATAACTTTGCTGAAATCCTGATAATTTCTCTATGCAATCTGCGCCAAGATCCTACCAATGAATAGAAGCATGTATACAATATCCTTGTATATTCTAACGCCTATAATCTGGTTGTACTTTCTATACCGCGGCATCATGGACCCTGATTACCTAAAAGGATTAACACATAGATTAGGATTTTCCTTGCCGCATTATTCAGGAGGCAGTATTCATGTTCATTGCGCCTCCGTGGGTGAGGCTCGCGCGGCAACCCCGCTCCTCGTCCGGCTTGTAAAAGAATACCCATCGGACAATATTTTAATCACCACCAGCACTCCGACAGGTCGTACTGAAGTGCTAAATCGGATACAAAAACTACAATCTGACAATAATAAACAACGCAGCATTCAACATTGTTATTTACCGATCGACTGGCCAGGAGCCTGTAGTCGATTTGTAAAATGGTCTAAACCCAAAATAAGCATCTTGATGGAAACTGAATTATGGCCAAATCTGCTTCATCAATTTTCAAAACGAAGCATACCAATTTTATTAGCCAATGCAAGATTGTCTGATCCTTCACTAAAAAGATACCAAAAACATTGGCCACTGAGTAAAGAATTGTTCTCCAAAATTACGCGGGTGGCCGCTCAATACCAAGCCGATCGTTTGAATTTTCAATCATTAGGTATCGCCGATGATGCCATTGAACTCATCGGCAATATCAAATTTGATATTCACTTGTCAAACGATTTAAAAACGAAACAACATCAACTGAAACAACAATGGAGTAAAAATAGGCCAACATGGATTGCCGCCAGCATTCATCCCGCTGAATTTAAAATGGTATTAAATGTTCATCAAAAATTATTAACTCGTTTCCCAGATTTATTGCTTATCGCGGTACCCCGTCACCCTGAACGATTTGAAGAATTCAAACAGAATTGCCAACAACAGTCATTAGATTATATCTGCCGAAGTGAGGATCGCGCCCCGAAAAAAAATCATTCCATAATCGTAGGTGACTCAATGGGCGAGCTGACTCTAATGTGCGGCGCCGCTGATATCGCATTCGTTGGCGGTAGTCTAATCGAAAGAGGTGGTCATAACCCAATAGAACCTGCCGCCTGCGGCCTACCAGTTATTATGGGTCCCAGTGACTATAATTTTTCCAACATTAGTCAAATATTACAAAAACACAATGTGCTGGAAAAAATAAAAAATACTTCTGAATTATATGAAGTAATGAAAAAATTACTATCTCAACCAACACTGATACATTCTCGCTCTCAGGCAACTAAACACATTTTTGAAAATAATAGTGGCGCAATTAATAAAATAATGGCCTCTGTCAAACAATTGATGACTGCAAAATAATTTTAGTTACGATAACCCACTAACAACCATTGCCAGTTTTTATCATCAAAGAAAAATGGAATATGTAGCCCTTTTTCTTTTAGTAAAGAGCGTTTCAATCGCGCAAGATTTTGCTGTTGCCATGAATGATTTACGGTCCGCTGTTGACAACGATCAAAATCAATCAACCAGACTTTATCTTCTTTATCCAATAAAATATTATGGGCATTGAGATCAGCATGATAAATTCCTTTTTGATGAAACTTGGCGATAGTTTTTCCGATTTTTATCCAATATTTTTCTGCCAGTTGAGCGACGCTTAATTTTGCCACCAGATCGCTAGCCGCTATTTTTTCCATCAATAAATCAGCCGTATAAAACAAACCTTTGCGCCTTATACATCCGCCAATCGGTTGAGGGACTGGCAAGCCCATTTCTCGTATTGTTTGTAATAAACGGACTTCTTTGTACGCGCGAGTACTCTTGATTCCGGTGTAGAAAAAATTATCCTGAGTTACTTTAGCGACAAATCCGCCACGATAATAGTGGCGCAATACCCAAGCCGATTCAGCAGCATCTTGTGGCGGTTTTACAAACCAGGTGATATGACGTCCCTTTGATTCTCCAATAATGGCATCTTTTTCTCGCCAATAAAGGCTATCAAACCAACCCTCTCTTATATGATCAACACAAAACGAGTTACCAGAAGGTACTATCAACAGCTTTGATTCAGATTTTTTAGTCTGTATTTTCAATAGGTTAGCCAAAAATTAAGGATTTGCGTAACGATTTAGCCAATGGTTCATTTAAACGTAATGATCCAAGTTGCCTCTAAAATTCGTCAGTTTAAGGCAAAAAATATGAGCATATTCCCACATGAATGTGGGTCATGCAGTTAATGCATGGAGCAATTAACTGTCTCGTCTATGTAACCATTTTTAAACACAGGAATGGCAAATTTTAGAGGTAAACTGAATAGTTACGAATTTATATCGTGACATTTTACCTCAATAATCACAGCGGTGACCAGCGTTGTTAATAGAAAGCGATCAATTGTTAACAAACCACCGATTCCCTGAGCTAATTATTACTTTTGGGTCTATATTTAACTAAGAGTTCAATTGAGCTTACTGGATTAATGGAGATCGCCCCTTTGGCAATAATCAATCGACAACATCAATATGTTACCTTGTGTGGTATGAATGTCTAAAAAATTGAAAAATCTTACAACAACAAAACCTATGGTGATCTATTTGTTGTTAATTTGGGTTGGCTGCTGTAAGTCATCAATCAGATTAGTCCTATGACAAACAATAGAACAGAAATTATTGAAAAATCGCAATATAAACAAGCTTTAGACGCTTTATTAAATTTTGTCAGCCACGTCAACGAAATTGATTCTATCGAAGAAGCTATTTGGCATGTGGCCCAACATACTATAAAATCTTTGGGCTTTGAAGATTGCGTTGTCTACTTATTAGATGAAGATCACCACTACCTTAGCCAAGTGGCAGCCTACGGTCCTAAAAATCCTAAAAAACGGCAGATCGTCAATGCCATCAAACTAAATCTTGGGCAAGGTATTGTGGGTCAATCTGCGGCACAAGGAAAAAGTATTCTGGTGGCTGATACTCGCCTCGAAACCAACTATGTCGTTGATGATCAATATCGACGTTCGGAATTGGCTGTACCAATATTTTTTCACAATAAAGTACTCGGTGTAATCGACTCTGAACATCAAGACCCTTATTTTTATACTGAATTTCATCAAAGCTATCTGGAAATTTTGGCGGGTGTCCTAGCCTCAAAAATCACCTTTAATTCCAATATCAACAAATTAGAAGATAGCTATTTTTCTTTAGAAAAGTCAAAAATGCTTTCAGACACATTTCTGTTAATCTCGGAGCTCACCTATCACTCGACAACCATAGAAGACTTTTATCTCGGCCTACATCAAATCATCGCAGATCAAGTCAAGACTCACAGCTTTTTTGTCGTTTTACTGGATACAAATGAAGATCGCTATTCGTGCCCCTACCTACACGATGAGCAAAAAGGGGGGGAGTTTGATACCAGTATTGACCATCAAAAAATGGCTGAAACCTTAATCGCCGAGGTAATCATTGCTCAACAACCACGGCTAGCACATTTTGATGAATTGGAAAAACGTGTTAAAGAAGGTCGTATGATTAACAGAGGTCCGCAAGTGTATAGTTGGTTGGCCGTTCCCTTTCAAATTAATTCTTCCTTGCAGGGAGCAATTGCATTGCAGAGCTACGATCCACAAAAAATATTTTTGGATGAAGATAAAGAATTTTTGACTTTTTTGGGTCAGCATATTAGCACTGCGATCGATCAAAAACTAAAGGATCAAAAACTACAGTTTCAAGCACTACATGATTCAGTAACAGGGTTAGCCAACCGTTCGCTTTTTTTAGATAGATTGGAACATGCCTTCAATCGCTCAAGTCGCTCACAGCGATCAGAAATTGCCGTTCTTTTTATTGATTTAGATGACTTCAAGTTGATCAATGATAACTTCGGCCACCAGGCGGGAGATGATATCCTAAAAGTGGCTGCACAAAGAATGCAAACCCAACTTCGATCTTCTGATACATTAGCCCGTATTGGTGGAGATGAGTTTGCCATTTTGCTGGAAGATTTAGACGATGAATCTTTAACAATGACTGTTTCACAAAGAGTTTTGAATGTAATGAAAAAACCAATCAAAACCGCTAAAAAAGACATCGTAGCTTCAATCAGTATCGGAATTAGTTTAAAAGATGAGAAGGTAAGTTCTTTTGAAGACCTATTAAGAAATGCTGACCATGCAATGTATTATGCAAAAAGTAAAGGCAAAAACAATATTCAAGTCTATGAAGCTTCGCTTCATCGTTCCGTTTTATTGGAACGTGAAATTTTACAAGAACTTAAAATTGCCATCAAGGAAAATCAGCTTTTTTTCTACTATCAACCAATCGTTGATTTAAAATCTAATCGAATTGTTGGTTTTGAAGCATTGATGCGCTGGCAGCATCCAAAGCAAGGTTTAATTACACCAGAAAAATTTATTCATATAGCCGAAAAAAATGATTTAATCAGGCAAATAGACAGCCAATTATTTGATAGCGTTGCCAAACAGCTGATGCACTGGAAGTCGCTAACTGAGGAACATTTTTATATCAGCATCAATATTTCATCTCAACGATTTGTTGATTCTAGATTAATCGATGAAATAAAAATAATATTGCAAAAACATCAGTTGCCAGAAAATTCCATAGTGGTCGAATTAACGGAGCATATCCTGATGAAAAATATTGCCAAGGCCCGTAATCTTTTTTACCAATTAAAAAGACTAGGAATTAGAGTTTCATTGGATGATTTTGGAACGGGTTATTCATCGCTCAGTTACATTCATCAATTACCCTTTGATATAATAAAAATCGATCGCTCTTTCGTATCCCATATCAGTGCACAAATAACCGAGCATCCTATCATCAGTATTATTGTTTCTTTAGCTAAAACTCTGAATATTAGCATTATTGCAGAAGGGGTTGAAACGGCCCAACAAATGAAACTACTCAAAGCCATAGGTTGTGATTGTGGACAAGGTTTTTTTCTCGCTAAACCGATGCCAGCGGTGTTGACGGACCAATTGATATGCAATTCACTAATAGAGCCTAGTCAGTCGTAAAACACTAATAACAACATCCGGGAATATGCTAATATATATTTTTGTTTCCAACCTGACTCAATTTAACAATCCATGCCGAGCAAAATAACCACCCCAAATTCCATCTGTATTTTACGCCTTTCGGCTATTGGAGATGTTTGCCACGCGGTAGCAACGGTACAAGCAATCCAACACCGCTGGCCAGAAGCAAGAATGACCTGGGTGATAGGTAAAATCGAAGCAAAGTTATTAGCTAACTTGAAAGGTATTGAGTTTGTTATTTTTGATAAAAAAGCGGGATTGAAAGGTTATCGCGATCTTTATCATCAATTAAAAGGCCGGAAGTTTGATCTTTTATTACATATGCAAGTAGCCTTGCGTGCCAGTCTCGCCACTTTGTGTATTCGCGCAAAGGAAAAATGGGGATTTGATAGAAGCCGCGCAAAGGAAGGGCAATGGATCTTCACTAATCACCAGATCGCCCCGCAAAATAAACCTCATGTCGCCGATGGCTTTTGGGGATTTGCTCAAGCGATTGGCGTTTCGTTAGAATCAAAACCCTCATGGGATATGCCTATAAATAAACAAGACCAAAGCTGGTGTTTGCAACAAACAGGCTCTAAAGCCTATATTGTAATTTCACCTGCAGCCAGTAAAGCGCATAGAAATTGGTTACCTAATCGTTATGCCGCCATTGCCGATTATGCCCATGCCCAAGGACTTCAAGTTGTATTATCCGGCGGCCCAACCGAAATGGAAAAACAATTAGGTAACAAGATAATCAATGCATCCAATGCGCCAATCATTAACTTAATAAACAAGACCAGCTTGCCTCAATTATTGGCATTGTTGCAAAAGGCTAAATTAGTACTGGCCCCGGATTCTGGCCCCGCTCATATAGCCACCACTGTCAATACTCCGGTTATCGGTCTATATGCTCACAGCAATCCCAAAAGAACCGGCCCTTATCATTCTCAATCAAGTACAGTTTCGATTTATGAAGAACTTCTTATTCAACAAACCGATAAGTCAATCGCCGAAAATCGCTGGGGAAAAAGAATTAAAGGAAAAAGCTTGATGGAGCTAATTTCAGTTGAATCGGTGGTAATGATGTTTAATAAGATAATGAAAGAAGTCTGACTCAACCTGTCAACCAACCTTGCCTATCTTTTTCCTTTCCCTTATAATCCCTGCCTCAACCTGAGGGGCGGTCGTCTTTTAATCATTACTAGTCGGCCTGAGATTTGTACCCTTTGAACCTGATCCGGTTAATGCCGGCGTAGGGACAGGTGGTAAGTTTCAGGCAGGCAGACCTAATAAGTCCTCCATTCGACCCTTACCTTCTTGACCATCGTCTTACCGGATCTCCATTTATTAATACCGACCGATTTTGTTTTATGATCTTGTAGGTTGTTTGGAGATCGACCAAGTGAAACTGAAAAACCAATACACCACTTTAGCGGCTCTTAGTGGCTGTTTGCTTTCTTTTAATGGTGCCGCCTTTGATGAAACGAGTACCAGTGAAACCCTCATTGTTACCGCCGAACTAGAAGATTCTAACGTACTGGAATTAGCCAATAGTGTTTCGGTGATCGATGCTGAAATTATTCAAGCCAGAAATGCACAGCAGTTGTCCGATATACTCAACCTTGCTCCCAATGTAAACTTTGCGACTGGCGCATCTCGTGGTCGCTTTATCCAAATTAGGGGAATTGGCGAGCGGAGCGAATTCAAAGAACCGGTTAATTATTCTGTTGGCGTGGTTTTGGACGGTATTGATCTAACCGGAATTTCAACGGCGGCAAGCACTTTAGATATTCAGCAAATTGAAATTCTTCGCGGGCCACAAGGTACTCTTTATGGGGCCAACGGATTGGCAGGATTGATTAATCTGGTATCAAACTCACCAACGGATCGTTTTTATTCAAAACTATCGGCATCAATAGAATCTTTTGGCGGACAAGAATTATCGGGCGTGGTGAGTGGCCCCCTATCTGAAAATATCAGTTATCGATTTGCACTCAAACGATACGTCAGTGACGGTTTTATGAAAAATAATTTCTTAGATCGAAATGATACTAACAATATCGATGAGCTCAGTTTGCGCGGTAAGCTTGAGGCGCCACTCAATCAGGATGTAGAAATGACAACCAGCGTATTTTTGGCTGACATTGATAATGGCTATGATGCGTTTAGTTTAGATTCCAATCGACAGACTCTTTCTGATCAACCGGGTTTTGATCGGCAAAAAACCAGAGCGATTGCGATTGATCTTGATTGGGATATTAATCAAAGTCTCTGGCTAGAGTCCGTTTTAAGCTTTGCCGATTCTGATTTAGATTATGCCTATGATGAAGATTGGAGCCATACTGGTATTTGTGATGGCACGCCATGCGATTCAGAACTCGCCGGGTTTGATTGGTGGTATTCTTCCTTTGATCAATATCAACGAGACAATAATAATATTAGTTTGGATTTAAAATTACATTCTAATAATAGCGAAAATAGTGTTGGCGATAATGAAAATCCAAGTTGGGTCGCGGGGTTTTATTTCCGAGAACAACAAATTGATTTAACTCGCCAGTATACTTATCAAAATGAAGATTTCACTAGTCAGTTTGATACCAACAACATCGCCTTGTATGGACAATTCACAAGTCCATTGAGCGATAATATTGACCTAATTTCGGGACTCAGGTTCGAACGACGAAGTAGCGATTATACCGATAACGATGGCAGTATTTTTTCCCCCGCAGAAAACCTTTGGGGCGGCAAGCTAGCGATTGAATATCAATACGATACTTCTCGGATGATCTATGGATTAATTTCACGCGGGTATAAAAATGGGGGGATCAATTCTGATGCGAACATCGCCAATGAAAATCGAATATTTAATACCGAATATCAATGGAACTATGAAGCAGGGATCAAAGGGCTTTGGCTAGAAGACAGTTTAACCTTGCAAACCGCTATTTTTTATCAAGACAGAAGGGATATCCAAACCAAGGATAATTTAGTCCGTTCGATCGACAGTGGACTCTTAGTTCAACAAAATGGAATTTGCCCTTGCAGTTTTACTGGTTTAATCACTAACAGTTCCGAGGGGAGTAGCTCGGGTATAGAAATAGAATCAAGCTGGCAAACCAATGAAAACCTGAAACTGTATGCAACCCTTGGATTACTCAACGCAGAATTTGATCTATTCCCAAGCTTTAATCATATCGACGCTGATCAAGAGACAATTCCCCCAGTCCCCGTTGATATGAGTGGTCGAGACGTTGCTCACGCTCCTAATCATCAACTAGTTTTGGGTGGTATTTATTATTTCAGCGACCACTTAAGTTTTAATCCAGAACTGGAATCAAAAGACAGTTTTTATTTTTCTGATCAACATGATGTCAAATCAGGTTCCTACCAATTGCTTAATTTAAGGTTGATCTATCAACCAACGGACTGGCGCCTTTCTCTTTACATTAATAATGCGTTTGACAAGAATATTCAAACCAGAGGTTTTGGAAGCTTTGGTAACGACCCAAGAAATTTTTATGCCAGAGGTGAATATTTCCAGTTTGGCACGCCGAGAGTCATTGGACTTTCCTTCACTCACGAATTTGAATAAGAGAAAAAAGAAAATGAAAATATCCGTCGAACTTAGCCTCTATCCACTTGCAAACGAATTTCTTCCCATCATACAAGATATTGTTGAACGCTTAAATCGCTCTGCGACAATTGACTGTTATACTAATACCATGAGCACCCAGCTATTTGGTGAATTTGATGATGTGATGAGAGTCGTCAAAGAGATCATCGGATATTCCTTTAGTACGTATGGTAAACAGGTTTTTGTTGCCAAGTATTTAAACAGTGATGTAAATCCTGAAAATATTAGCGACCAATGATGCAATTTGCTCAACCATTTATCCAACAACTTATAGCGACTTCTGCATTGGAGTGGCTCGCAGTAATATCGGCGATTGCCTATTTATTATTGGCCATTAAAGAAAGTTTGTGGTGCTGGCCTGCGGCCTTCGCCAGCACGGCGATTTATATTATTTTGTTCTTCGACGTCAATTTATACATGCAGTCATTTCTAAATTTTTATTACCTGATTATGGCGGTTTACGGCTGGTTCCAGTGGAATAAAATAAATAACGAGTCACCGCAAAAGAGCATTTTAATATGGCCCATCAAACGACATTTTATCCTGATTGGTGTAACAACTTTTCTGGTATTTGTATCAGCTTTTTTATTAAAAAATCACACTGAACAGGATTTCGCACTGATCGATTCTTTTACTACTTGGTTTGCAATACTGGCAACCTACATGATCACTCAAAAAGTATTAGAAAATTGGCTATACTGGATCATCATCGATAGCGTTTCTATTTATCTTTATCTCTCCAAGGGATTCGCTTTGACCGCTGTGTTATTTTTTAGTTATATCATTTTAGCTTTCATTGGATGGAAAACTTGGAAGAAGCATTATGAGCAACAAACCTCACAAGCCAACCGTTGATGAACCGCCAAACTGGTGGCAACATCCAGCTCAGACATGGATTGATTTAAGGGCTTTTTTTTCGGACATTAAATTAACCAATCCTGCCAATTGGCAGCAACTAACGAGAGGCCTGTCAAACTTTAACTATAAACTGTCCCTGACAAGCGATGACAGAAGACAGTTTTATTTTGTTCAAGTGATCAATTCAAACAATCTAGCATTGCTGCCGCAAGGCAATAATAACCGAGCCACACAATCGGTATTAGACTATCTGACCAACCGATCGTCAATCAAACCCTGGTTAATTGATTGTTATTTTTCCACATCATCAATCAGAGTGTTTGAATGGATTGATTTTGAACCGTTAACGATCGACAGGTTTAATCCTGAAATCATTTCATCAACAAACCAAGCTCAGGCATTTTTTACCTACGATACTTTTTGTTCATCTGTTAGCGATTTTATGGCTAGTTTACATAATATGGGTGCCTCCAATGAGCAGCAGCAACTTGTCACAATAGATATTCAACAACACTTGAGAGATTATCACCAACTTGCAATGGAGCGAGCACCGGATCACTCCGAACAAATCAAGCAGCTACTACGTCAAGCCTTGCTAATTGCTGAGCCGTTTATTCCTAGTAAACTTTGCCATAACGATTTAAATTTGAATAATTTATTGTGGATTAATGCACAAACGCCATTAAAAGTAATCGATTGGGAGTATGCCTGTTATAGCGATCCGCTCATGGATCTCGCTGGCTTTCTGTTAAATTTTCAATTTAATCACCAGCAACAACAGAACTTTATAGAGCAATATTCAAACAAAACAGGGACCGTTATTCACCCCGATAGTCTCAAAAATATGAAACAACTTTGTCAAATCATCTCAAAACTCTGGCAATTTTGCTCAAACTAAGATTAAGTATTATTAATTCTAAAAAAATCGGTCACTATTCAATCTTTTTTGCAACC
>CAYVSL010000021.1:0-48477 GCA_964454125.1 uncultured Kangiella sp. | reverse complement strand
TGATTTCAGTAGGTTACAGAATTATACGGTTTTTAACTGATTAAAGTAGGATAAAAACTAATTGCTCACTAATCATATTTTGAAAAATACTCTCTAATTTTTGGGGTGAAAAATCTGCCGCTTTATTTTTTACCATTTGACGTAAATCCAGTTTTTCGATCATAGAAACCAATTCCTCAATGATCCAGTTATGCAGTGGACCATCTGCAATTTCTGCTTCGATTTTGACAAATACACTATTATGTATTGACAGAATAGCACTCTGAAATTCGTTTTGTGGTTGTTCTTTGGTGATGGGATTCTCTACTGAAAATTCTTGAGTTGTTGGGTCAATTTGATTAATCATTAAATCGACCCAATTAATTGAGGCAAGATTGAAATCGATCAATTTAGAAACAACTAGAGAAGGTGAGGTTCCTTGGTCATCATAACGAGTATTTATACCTGATAAGCTTTGCATAGGTACCGGTTTATTTTTGTACTCGGCAATTAAAGTTTTTAGACCATCGAATAACGTCTCTCTAAATTGAAAACTGGCAACCATTCTAAATAAATAGTGTTTAATATCATCAACCGAAAAATCAGTAGACCATCTTGCCATTTTTGCAATTCCCCGCTTAATGGTATCTTGCTCTTCAATGTGATCATCGAGTACTTTAACAAGCTCTTCGGCGATTTGGGGAATATTTTCTGCGACCGTTTTGATGATTGGTTCAATTAAATGGTGCATTTGGACTGGATTTTCATCAAATTGTTTTTCGAGCCATTTGAATCCTTGCGCGAGAAGTTCCTGAATATCCATTTGATCGGAAATATCATTGACTAACGCTTGTTGAATCTTGCCAATATACTGATTAATCGGGCGCTCATGTTGATGTAAATATTCGGTTAAATAATTGGAAAGCCATTGAATATTATCCGGTTGCATTAACCAGTCATGAGAACCTTGCTTGGCTTCAGCAAGCACCTCATTGATTAGATTAGAATGGATAAGATATTCATGCCATTGCTCGGTGGACAAGAAATTACTGATGAGTGTTTCAGAAAGGCTATCGGCAAGCTTATCTTGGTTTTTGGGTATTAAACCCTGTCGCCCAAAAGCTGTTTTGCAGTAAGGTTTAAACAACATTTTGATTGCCACATAATTGGTAAAGTACCCAATATTAGCAGTGAGGCAAATGACGTAAAGAGGTTCATACCAAGGTGACTGGAAATCAGTAAAATGAAGTATAGAAGTAGCGATCAGCAAGCAGGGTAAACTGACCATACAAATTCGTCGGATAGTGTTTAAAGTCATAAACAGCAGAAAATTTTGAAGGAATGGGTAACTTTACTTCTGCAAGAGTCTTGCCATTTTATAACTTATTGAAATTTATAGAATTTAAAATTCTTTATTGGTGGTGCAATGCAAAATAATTGGTTAGAATAGCTTGTTTTCCGGTAAATCTACTAATTGCCGTCATGTGATTTGGATGGTTCGGTTACTCAAAAATAAGGCTATCACTTATGGCTACAAATGAAAAAATGCTACAAATGATCGAGCGCCTGACTAAAGTATTTAGTAACTGCGTTCCCTTTCACAATGTTATTGGATTTGAGTTTGATCAGCTAACCGAGGAGGGCTGTAGAATTAGCTTTAAAAACAGGCCTGAATTAATCGGTAATTTTGTTCAGAAAATCTTACATGGTGGGGTAACGGCAACGGCTCTCGACGTGGTTGGCGGTGCGATGGCTGCCGTCGCTATGATGGCAAAATACCCCGAAGCTGAAGAACAAGAGCTCGGTAATAAAGTCGCTAAAATAGGCACTATCGACTTAAGAGTTGACTATCTTCGTCCAGGACGTGGCGAATCTTTTTATGCAAAGGCTCGACTTTTAAGAAGTGGAAGTAAAGTGGCGGTTGTGAGAATGGAATTACATGATGATGAAGATATTTTGATTGCCCTTGGTACTGGCACCTATATGATGGGTTAATCGAAGATTTCTCCCAATAAAAACATTCCTTAAACACAAGAAATTTTATGACAGACAAATCAGAATTATCCGGTTGGTTAATCGGCTTGGGGGCTTTTCTTTGGTGGGGCCTTGCACCGATCTATTTTAAGGCAATCACTTATGTCGGCGCCCTCGAAATTTTAGCTCATCGAGTCGCTTGGAGTATACCCGTTGCATTATTGATGATGTGGGGGCTTAAAAAAAGAATACTCATTGCCACCATATTAAAAGATCGCAGACTTATTTTGAGTTTGCTTTTTACCACGGTATTGATTTCTATTAATTGGTTTATATTTACTTGGGCAGTAACCAACGAACAAATCCTCGCGACCAGTTTAGGCTATTTTATCAATCCGATCATTTCGATTTTAATGGGCGTTATTATTCTTGATGAAAGACTGGACAAATTTCAGTGGACAGCAGTGATTTGTGTCGTGCTGGGTGTGACTAACCAAATTATTAACTATGGCGAAATACCTTGGATAGCACTCAGTCTGGCCTTTAGTTTTGCGATTTATGGTTTTATTAAAAAGAAAATTAAAATCGACTCGCTCAACGGGTTTTTGGTTGAAACAACACTGGCTTTACCTTTTGCTGTAGCTTATATTCTTTGGACCATAAACCATGAAACGAGTCTTTTTCTTAGACTTAACCTGTCTACCGATTTGTTATTAATGACTGGGGGAATTATTACCGCAGTTCCTTTAATCATGTTTGCCACAGCAGCGCAAAAAATTCCCCTTAGTGGTATGGGTTTTTTACAATTTATTGCACCGTCTATTACTTTTATTTTAGCGACTCAAGTTTACGGCGAACCCTTGAGTTTTGAACAACTATTGAGTTTTATTTTTATTTGGATCGGATTAGTGATGTACTTGATTAAACCGATTAAGAATCTATTAAAATAACCTTAACTCGGGATAAGAGTAACCATTCAGCACCAGTATTTTAAAGCGATAATATTTTTAAGCAATAATACGAGTACCATATTTTCCGGTCCCTTCCGCTACAGCATTAAAAGCGCCGGGATGTTTGCCGCTGACAATGGCAATCGTTTCAATGCCTTCAGAAAGTAATGTCATGGCTTCTTCTACTTTAGGGATCATGCCGCCTTGGATAATGCCATCCGTAATTAATTGTTTGGCTTGCTGTCGGTTCACTTGTTTAATACGGCTTTGTGGTTGAGCCAAATCTTGAAACACGCCACCTACTTGAGTGGTGAGAAGTAAAAGATTAGCTTTTAGAGCTTTGGCGATTTGCACGACGGTGGTATCGGCATTGATATTAAAAATTTTCCCCTCATTAGAAATACCTAATGTGGCGATCACCGGAATTAAATCTAATTCAAGTAATCCATTTAGTAGTCCAGAATTAATTTCAACGACATCACCGACTTCACCAAAATCAATGGGTCGATCACCACCACCAGATATAATAACTGGTGGGCGTTTAATCGCTTTGATAAGACCCGCTGAAGCGCCATGGCAGCCAAATGCCGGTAAACCATATTGGCTCAAAACAGAAACTAGGTTGACATTAACTTCCCCGGCGATCGCCTGTTTAACGACGACCAGATCTTTTTCTGAAGTAATTCGTCTTCCCGCAACTTTATTAGTGGTTAAGCCGTGAAGGGTTTGCAGTTGATTGGTTTGTGGTCCGCCTCCATGAAGTAACACGATCGACCAACCTTTGTCGCGCAACTGTTTTACATTTTGCGCAAGACCGTTGCTTTCTGCCTGGTCCAAAAGTACGTCGCCACCGACTTTAATTACCGCAATTTTTTTGTTGTTAAAACTCGAAGAAGAATGTTTCATTATTTTTAAGGCCATAAACCCGGGTTATCTAATCCATAGTGTGCTGGTTTTCCGGTCATTAGATTAAAACATTGCACCGCTTGTCCAGCTCCGCCCTTGATCAGGTTATCGATGGCACTGGCGATGCACAAGGTTCGTTTGCCGGTATCTTCATCGATGCGAGTTTCGATGCTGATTTCTACTCTGGCAGTCCCCGAAACAGCAACTACTTCGGCTGCCGCACCTTTGGGTCGGACATTAGTGAGTAAATGATCGGCATAATAATTTTCATAAAGAGATTGAATGCTAGCCTGATCTTGATCTTCTGCCAAGTCTAACTGAGAAACGGCTAAAATACCTCGAACCAACGGCGCAGAAACGGGAACAAAATCCAGCGATATTTTTGCCGCTCCGGCTTTTGATAAAGTTTGTACAATTTCGGCACGATGTTGATGATGTAGCGCTTTATAGGCTTTTAGATTATTCACTCGTACTGCATGATGAGTGCCGGCTTGTGGTTTTACACCAGAGCCGGAAGAACCCGTCATGGCAACCGTTCTAATATTGGTATCACTAAGCATTCCGGCATTCGCTAAGGGTAAAAGTCCCATCGCTATCCCGGTGGCAAAACAGCCCGGACTAGCGACATGTTTGGCTGTTTTTATTGCTTCACTATTTAATTCCGGCATGCCATAAATAAAAGTGCCTAATCGATCCGCACAAGGATGTTCTGGAGCGTAGTCATGGGTATAATCCGTTAAGTTTTCTAGGCGGAAATCGCCGGACAAATCGATTATTCTAACGTCTTGATCAAAGAGTTCCATGGCGACTCTGGCGGTGATTATATGTGGCATTGCCAAAAAAACGATATCGGTGCCAGCAACACATTCTTGCGGGGTAATGTCCTGCATTTTAATGTGATCAAAGCCCGGTAGATTCCGATGAACCTGACTCACCGATTGACCAATAAAATCTTTACTGGAAACTCTTAAAACCTCGACATCATCCCTAACTAGCATATGTCGTAGAATTTCAGCAGCACCGTAACCCGCCCCGCCAATGATTGATACTTTGGTTTTATTCATCATTTTTCTTCCTTTGCTATCTATTGTAAATAGTTTGTTTATAAATTAATTTCTTCCAAAAGAACACCGATCCGTTGACCCACTGGTACGTTATTGTTGGGAAAAACAATCGCTTCACTATCATTTTTAACGATATATTGTTCATTATTTCCATCAGAAGCCAATAAAGTGCCTTTGTTAAATGAGGTAAAATTTTTCACATCATCGTCTAATAATAATTGATAGTCCTCATTGGCTTTGATGATTTCCTGTTTCACTCTAAAGACTTTGTAGTGGTTATTATCAAAAACGATGGTTTTAACGGGCTTTTCCTCAATCAGGCGTTTCAAATTGTCGCTAATACCACTAAAGTTCTGCATATCATTTTCGCCAAATGGTTTCACTTTTCCAAGCTCAACCGTGGCGGACAGTGCTTTAAATTCATTGCTTGTATAATAGCTAAAAGTACCGGCTGGCTGGTTACCCAATAAAACAGTCGTTATATCAGAACCACCGAAAAAAGCGATATGATTTTTATCCCATGGTCTATCATGAATAAAGGGATAGAGTACAAATTTTTCATACTGGGAAGGTCTAATCGCGGTATGCAAATCGAAATGGTATCGCCGCTGTAAGAATTCATCTTGCTTTTGATCTTGAAAGAAATCAGTCACTGCTTTTTCGAGTGTTTCAGCACGCTCTGTTTCATAGTCCCTAGTTTTGCTTTCGGTATATCGGGCCGAAAATAACCGGTTAAGGTTTTGACTTAAAAAACGTTTGCCAATATTGACCGCAGGAGGATTACCAATAATTAACATTAGTCTGGCGTTCACCTGCAGTTGGTTATTCCAGATATCTTTGACGATCTGTTCAACAATTTCCATCGGTGCTGTTTCATTGCCGTGGATCCCACTGGAAATAAGTAAGCTAGTATGGCTGGGCTTTATCGGTTCAAATTGCAAAATACCACTATCGAGCATTGTCACTCTCAGGCCGTTAGGCAGTTGCAAGCTTTGGCTATGCTCAATACCTTTTTCCCATTGACGAGAAAAAGCGAGAAAATGACCCGTTTCCACAAAATCTTGCCAGCTGTGTTCAAATTTGTTCATGTTATGGAGCTTCGTTTTTTGTTAAATTAGCCACTCGCTGAATAGATACAAAGAGGCTTTTTTTAATCTCAATAAATAATGATGTTGATTATCCTAAAATAATCAGCTGGATCCGTGGAAAGAGTGCTATCCCGCGGGGTGTATGACCTAGTGAAAAATGGCATAGTCAGACGCGTTGTGGGCACAACTGATTAATTAAGGATTATAGCAATCTTGATGTTGGATCCAAAGCATAGAAAGCTTCTGAATGGCGGAATTATGAGAGGTTAAACCACTGATGCTAGTATTAGCTTTGCAAATTATGCCAATATTTTCCACAATCAGAAAATCCAGAGACTCAGCAGACAAGGTGGTTTCAATAACTATTTTGTCAGCGCAAAGCGCCATAACCAAAATCGCCTGAACTTCTTTTTCTAAACTAAGTTCACCTTCCAGCATATGATATCGGGCCATATTGAGATTACCCAAATAAGGCTTTTTCCAATTCTGTTCAAATTTTCGCCGAGTATTGCGTAGCTCAGCAGTCGATTGTTCTGCTTTTAGTAGATCTTTTGATGAGGTTTGTAAGGGCGCGATTTCAATCAATTTTTGAAACGATTGGCTATACCAGAGGGCAAATAATAATCGGTTAATACTAAAGTGATCTCTATCCTGCATTTCCAGTAACAATTCTTTGGCAGGTGATACTTGGTAAAAATCGCTTGCCACCTGCCAGAAATCTGCAATATGTTGTTTTTGTTTTTCGGTGGCTGTTTGCATTAATAGTCAATGATCCCAGATCTAAGCTTAATTCTTCAAATAATCCAGTGCCATATTGGCAAGGGTTTTTACCCCTAATTTCATACCACTCTCGTCAATATAGAATTCAGGAGTATGATGAGCGGGCGCATCTTCAATTTTGACTTGTTTGGGTTTACCGCCCAAAAAGAAATAGAATCCGGGGACTTCTTTAGCGAAAAAGGAGAAATCTTCTGCACCAGTAATCGCATCAATTAGTACCACATTATTTTCGCCCGCCTGACGCAGCATGGTCGGTAACATGTGTTCAACCAAAGCGGGTGTATTGTAAGTGACTGGATAAGAGCTTGCCATGGGGATGTCGATATCAACCGTCGCATCCATACTTTCGGCGACATGGGTGGCAATCTTGCGAATTTTTTGATGGATTTGTTTTCTCATGTCCGAATCAAGTGCACGTATGGTACCAATCAATTCCACTTCAGCTGGAATGATGTTGGAGCGAACCCCTCCATGAATACTGCCAATGGTGACTACTGCTGCCTGTTTGGTTAAGGGCATTTGTCTGGAGACAATGGTTTGCAAGCTGTTGATGATTTGCGCGGAAACCACAATGGGATCGATCCCGTTCCAAGGCGTAGAGCCATGTACTTGCTTACCATGTACCCGAATTCTAAAATCATCCACACTGGCCATAATGCCTCCGGGGCGATAACCAATGACGCCGACCGGGGTTTGTGAACTAATATGTAAACCAAAAATGGCGTCCACATCAGGTGATTTTAATACACCTTGCTTAACCATTAATTCTGCACCGCCTTCTTCACCTTCTGGCGCACCTTCTTCGGCTGGTTGAAAAATAAACTTTACTGTTCCCGGGATTGTTTCTTTCACCTGAGATAAGACTTCAGCAACACCCATCAATATTGCCACATGGGTATCATGGCCGCAGGCGTGCATTACGCCGATATCTTGACCGGCATAGGTTGATTTGATTTTGGAGGCAAAAGGGAGATCGACTGTTTCGGTTACCGGCAAAGCGTCCATATCAGCTCTGAGCGCAACAACTTTGCCCGGCAATCCGCCTTTTAAGATCCCGACAACACCGGTATGTGCCACACCCGTTTGTACCTCGATCCCTAGAGATTTCAAATGGTCAGCAATTATTTTGGCGGTTTTAAACTCTCGATTTGAGAGTTCTGGATTCGCGTGAAAATGGCGACGCCAGTCAATCACTTTGCGTTCTACTTTGTTGATCAGTGGAGTCAGTTTATTCAAGTCTGCCGCTTGAAGGCTCGAATTCAGTAAAAAAGAGACGAGTAACAATAGAACATTATTATTATTTTTAAGCATCGATCTAAATACCGTTAAAAATGAAGAAGGCTACACAGCATACTGGGTTTAGGCATTAGCCTCAAGTTAAATGCCCGCTGAAACTCTGTTAGATGTTGTGCTACCTTGCTACGCTAAAGCAGATAGTCAAAATCTCTAGTTAAGAGATCAGCGATCTAGTGGTGTTGAGTCGAGAATGGAAAAAGACTAAACAGCCATGAATTATAATCCTAAATTAATCAGTTGGACTGTATGAATCTAGAAAAATCAAACAACAAAAACCAGGCGATAAGGATTAAATTTAGCCTTCAATTCCATTAGTCGGCTGTCCAAATCGATTTGTTGTTTTGATAAGAACAACAACTGTATTTTCGCAGGGCTTGAGAGCGATTTTTTTCGTTGTTGAAAAATCTTGATAACCATTTCTTGATATTGCGATCTTTCATTCGATTTTTCGATTTTTGCTTCTTTGTCTAGTTGTAGAGTTAACTTATCGATAGTGGCGGCCAGCTCAAGATTAAATTCGACCTGTAATAGCATGATCCCGGCATAGATTAGATTTACCAAACCATTTCTATTGTTCGAATCATTGTTGAGTTGTCGATAAAGTTCACCGAACATTTCCGTTGCTAGCTCTGCGGTGTTAGGTTCGAGGTCATCTACTAAGACTTTACTAAACAGTGCCAGTAATTCACAATTAACATCAAAACAATTTTCTATTGGACTAGAGGTAAAAACTTTGTCGGGTTTACTATTTCTTAATTTATTCAAAAAACTAAATTCGATAATTTGAGCCTCTTTATAGTGCATTTCAATATTGGCAGCAGAATCTCTTAAAGATCTTGTATATGAAAGTAGGATACCCTCTGAACTCGATTTCCTATTTGACGAAGATGAAGTAAGTGCTAACAATAAACGAATTTCTTTATCTTCAAGTAAATCCTGTAGTGTCGAATGATTAAAAAAATAATCTGAATTTTTGAGATCGGTATATCGATCAACATCTAATAATTTACTATTGGATATTTGGCAAATAAAATATTGGACTATTTGTTTTCCAATAAAAGAAAATGAACCATGATAAAAAACTTGATCCGCTGCGATTAATAATTCGGCCAAGTAAATATTAGTGATCGCCGGTTTGTAATATGGCTGTCGAGAAAAAATCAATCGTTCTTTATGGCCGTTCACGACTAAACCACCTAATAGACAATCGATACTGTTTTGAAAAACAAAATCTGAAAATTGTTTTTCTACGGTATCTCTTTGTAGGGATAATGATGTAACGGGCAGATTGGCAATACTCTGCAATTGATCCAATAAGGACTGTTTTTGTTTCCACTGATAAAGAAGATTGGTATGAGGATTAATAAGCATTTAATAGCGTTAACATCAGAAAGTAAACGGATTATTCTAAGTTTTATGAGAGGGCGTTATTATGGGACTTTTACTCTTTGACAGCAAACTCGATTTCGTCCCTTTTCTTTAGCTCGATAGAGCGCTTTATCGGCTCGAACAAAAACATCTTTGGTGGTATCGTGATTATCGAATTCTGAAAGGCCAAATGACATGGTGACCGAGACAGCTTCATCGTTATTATTAACAGTCAGTTTTGATACACCCTGTCGAAGTTTGTTCATTGCGCGAGTAGCATCTACAATACCGGTTTCGGGAAGTAAAATAACAAATTCTTCACCACCAAATCGAGCAATAAAATCAGACTCCCTGATACCGGTCGATAACAATTCGGCGATACTCTTTAAGATTTGGTCGCCAAAATCATGTCCGTGCTGGTCATTAACCTTTTTAAAAAAATCAATATCAGCAATCACTAATGTTAAAGAATTACGGTAGCGCCGCCAACGATTGTATTCCTGAGTTAATCTTTCGTTGTAGGAATATCGATTGGGGAGATTGGTTAATGGATCTGTTTGAGCGCGAACTCGCTGCTCTGCCAAGTCGTCTTTTAGTCGGGTTGCTTCATCTTCGGTGGCGCGTAATTGCTCACTCAATCGTTCCATTTGAGTGACCAGTATTTCGCTGTTACTTTCCTGTTTGATGCAATATTGATTGATCTGGTTAGTGATACTATCCATGTGGAAAAAAACAGCTGTTTTTGCTTCGTCTAGAGTTTCTGAATTAGTTAAGCTTTCTTTTATGTGACTAATATTGTTGCTTAAATCCAGATTCAGTTGTTTGCTATCGGCACTGCCACCTTGGCTAAATTTGAGAGTTTGATTGATAAAGTCATTGACTCGAACGATCCGAGTATTGAGGGTTTTTAAAAAATTTTCGAACTGAATGTGTTCTTGATCGGATACCTCAATAAACGCGTTAGTGATCATTTCTAAAATAGAAGATATTTGCTCAATTTGGCTCATTTTTTCGATTGCATGATTGAGTCGTTGAGCGATTTCAGAGTAACCGTCCATACCGGAAAGTTGATCGATTAAAAGTTGTAACGAATCTTTTACTTTTTGTGGTAAATAGCTGGATGGATCAGATTGTTGTTTATTCGATTCTACTGTATTTACCGACAGAGAATGATTGTCTTCAGTTCGTTCTGGTGACTTTTCTTTAGAAAAAAGTGAAGCGAAAAAACCCTTTTTCTTTTTTACTGATAGGGAACTCTTCTTCTGAGTCATATCATTTTCTAACTGGGAAACGTAACAATGTATCACCTCAGCAATTGAACGCAACACATTAGCAGCATCGGCATTTTTTAACTTTTTTTGGACCTGTTTAAGGTCTTTTTTTAATTCATTAGGCAGTTGATTGTCTAACAGCTGGGAGAGTAAATCCAGTTGCTGATTGGCAGCAATTACCTCCTTGTTTTCAGGATCATCATCAAGGGTTCTAAGTAGTTTGCTAATGAGGTCGATTACTGTCTTTATTTCCTCAAGCTCCCCTTCATTTTTTATAATGTTTCGGAGTTTGGCAAGTTGATCGTCCAACTCGTCATTCAACCCCATACCCACAAAACTTAGGCGTGACAGCGCGCGTTTGAGCTCTGTACAAACGATTAACAGTGCTTCGGCATTTTCTGACGATGGTTCTAGATCCGGATTTTCCATTGGCTTATATTTTCTACGGTTTAGTTACTATTGTTCAGTTTAGGTATTTTGGGGGGATTGCTTGGTCATTAGTCAGCTTATTGGGAATTTCGATTTCCATTGAAATCGGCAAATGATCGGAAACTCCCAAATTTAATACCTCAGTCTTTATAATGTTTAATGAATCACTCACCCATATTTGATCAAAACAGTGTTTGGGTTTCCACCTTGGAAAGGTTGGAATGATATGTAAATCCTGCTGCACTTGAAGACCTCGCTTTTTGAACTCTTGAGACACTTGATGAGTCGGACAGTTCATATCGCCCATAATAATAAAATAAGGGGTTGTTTTTAAATGTTCCGCAATGTACTTCAATTGCAAACAACGTGCTTTATGACTCAGAGATAAATGTACCGACAGTACCAAAATTTGCTCATTATCTGTATCAAAAGTGACTTGCAACGCCCCTCTGCCAGGGATCCTCCCAGGTAATTTATGATGGATAGCATGTGAGGATGCAAATTTTGATAGTAATCCATTGGAGTGCGCGGCTAATCCTGCCATCCGCCGATTTTGCTGTTGATAATAATGAGGAAAGCCACCCTGAAGGGCTAAAAATTCGACCTGATTAACAAATTGAGAACGTAAACTGCCTGCATCGACTTCCTGAAGTGCAACAATATCAAAACCCGATAACCAATTAGCCGCACGACGTAAATTATGTACACGCTTAGAATCAGGCAATAAATGGCGCCAACTTTGAGTGACGTAATCTCCATAGCTGTAACTACCAATGCCTACCTGCATGTTATAACTGAGTAGTTTTAGACGTTGGTTTTGTTCTGGGTTATTGATAATCGACCTCAAAGGGCAGCTCTTACCGCTCAATCCATTTTCGGCTACCGAGTCATTCTCTCTATTTGGCGACTAAAAAGTCGATGATTGCTACCAAACGTTTTGCGGTCTGTGCCTGATTAGCATCAATTTTATAGGTTTCATTAATAATAATAGTCGGTACTTGGCTAATTGAAAATAATTCTGCTCTTTTTTGGTAATTTTTTTCTGTTTGCCAAACTAGTTTCCTATTTATCAATGGTAGCGCTTGTTCTGCTAACTTTTCTGAGAACCAGTCCAAAATAGAATCAAAATCTTTCAGTCGGTCACAATCGGTTAAACATTGTTGGTAAATATCCATCGTCGTTGGCAGGTTCTGTAATGGGGAAAGCTGTAACATCAGTGGCTGGATATAAGCTTGAGACCTCCAGTTAGCCCTAACGATCAATGGTGTTCTTCTCAGGGTTAGTTTCGGGTTTAGTCGTAAGTAGTCTGAAATAGCACTTTCAACCTGATAACAAGATTCACAGCCAAACCAATAAAAAATTTCAATATTGGTTATCGTTTCTAATTCGGAAAGTTGTGCAAAATCTTGCAGGACTGACTCTTGAGAGTCTGATCTCGTGATTATCTGGTAGTCTACGCCCACTTCAAAGGTTCGCTCAACTTCTTCTGCGATCGATGGCTGGCTGATTAACAGAAGCATCCATAGAAAGGGGATTTGAATACATTTGGAAATGATAGTGTTCATATTTATTATTTTTTATCTCTCTCAAGATCAAAAAAGCGACTATAGAGTCGCTTTTTTAGCCGGTTTTAACAACTATGGTTTTGCCAACGTTAAGCATTTTATTCCGAGTCGAGTCAATTTAATGCAGTCCTACCAAGTAGTGACCTAAAGCTTCAATTTGCTCATCACTCATTTTGGCAACTATATCACGCATAATACCATTAGCATCGTTACTGCGAGTGCCACTTCTAAAAGCTTTTAAAGTAGCAATAGTGTATTCAGGGTGTTGACCACCAATCGCAGGGAAACCTGCGCTAGATAGTCCGTTTCCGCGCGCGCCATGACATGCAAGACAAGCAGGGATGTCACGGTCGGTGTCGCCACCACGGTAGATTTTTTCGGCGACCTGGATATATTGTTCAGCAACAGCCATATGTTGCACCTTTTGTGAGGCGTAATAAGCCGCTACATTTACAACATCTTCGTCGCTTAACATACTGGCCATTGGTAACATGGTGGCATTGTCACGGGCTTTAGATTTAAAATCATTTAGTTGCTTAATCAGGTATTTTTCGCCTTGCCCGGCTAATTTGGGGTTGATCGCGATCATGCTATTTCCATCTTCAGCATGACAACCTGCACAAACACCGGTTTTTGCCTTGCCTTTAGCAGCATCACCCGCCTGAAGCTGGCCAGAAAACAATAAAACTAAGATTAAGCCTATGATTTTATTCATTATTTTACCTTTTTATTGATGTTAGGTAGCCGTTGTTGGTGCTTGTTTACTGCAAATAAAACGTTTTTAGCCTTGCCATAAAACAATCAAATTATTTATAATTAACGACCGCTCATATTTTAACTGACGAAGACTAATTTAAGTCAGTCAAACAGAATGCGTGAATTATAGGCAAACAAGGCTTAAAGATCCAACAAAGATGACGAATATAACTAACAATCCTTTTAGAGTGGCCCGATATTTGATGGGAGCCGCCAAGCTAGATCAATTACCGCCTGATGAGGGTATTGAAGTGGCGCTGGCTGGTCGATCCAACGCCGGAAAATCGACTGCGCTCAATGCGATTACTGATCAGAAAAATCTGGCCAAAACCAGTAAAACGCCAGGCCGGACTCAATTGATCAATTTGTTTATGATTAGTGAAATCTGCCGATTGACTGATCTTCCCGGTTACGGTTTTGCTAAAGTATCAAAAGACCAAAAAGCTCAGTGGCAAAAAACCTTAAGCAAATATTTGCAAGAACGGCAATGCCTAAAAGCGCTAGTGGTGTTTATGGATATCAGGCACCCACTTAAGGAAACCGATAAACAAATGGTGCAATGGGCGGTTGCCGCCAACATTCCGGTGCATGTTGTTTTAAGTAAAGCGGATAAACTAAAAAGTGGTGCTCGCAAAACAGCTTTGTTAACGGCTAATAAAAGACTCGCTCGTATATCCGATTTAATTACGTCTCAAGTTTTTTCGGCCACCAGTAAACTAGGCTTAGAAGAACTGATCAATAAAATTGCCAGTTGGTATCAATTTGACCAGCTAAATTCTGCCCCTCAAACAGTAGAAGAGGAATAAAGGCTGATGGAAGACCTTGTCGATCAAATTAGAGGATCCGCACTTCCCACGGCCTCTTTTCTAGAACTTCCGAGTGAAGATGATTTAGTTCTGGTAGAAGAGGAAATATTATTACCCATTCCAAGAGAGATGCGTTCTTTCCTACTTCAGGTAAGTGACGTGTTATGTGGCGGCTTGGAGCCTGTAACCGTAGCTGATCCTGGCGCACACACTCACTTACCGGAAGTCACATCGGTTGCTTGGTCGATTGGTTTGCCCAGAGAGTTAATGGTGGTTTGCCAGTGTGGTGAAGATTATTATTGTATTGCTCAGGATGGTGAAGTGCAATTTTGGCAAAATGGTGAAATAGCTGAACAGACTTGGGAAGATATCTGGCAATGGGCAGAAGAAGTATGGTTAAACAGTTAGCGGTGTAGCCCTTCCTTGCCCATCTATCAACAAAAAAGGGATGTGCTCTAAGCACTTTGGCTTTGTTTGGCTAAGAATAATGATACCTCGCAAAAAGCCGTACAAATTCTCTGCCTACTATACACTTAGGAAAATATTTACACTGACATAGGGATTTTACAAAAATTGAAAAATTGAGCTATATTTAATCCAATCACCAATTGAATCAACTTCTCAATTTGAGATTTTTGGAATTTTTTTATGGTACATATTAATCCTTATTGGAGCAGTATAATTTGGAACAATACAGTCATTATTCAGGTGGCGAGTAATAGATGGCTATGAACGACGCTGAATATAAAGAGATGGTGAAAGTTTCTGGCCGAATATCTCGGCAGGCATTAACCGTTCTTAGAAGCCTTCAGCTTCCTAATATCCCGCCTTGCTACCATGTTGCTTATGAATTTTGCGAAGATTCCGATGGTCCTCTCAAGAAAAAAATAGACGCCTTAGAGGGTAGTCCGTCAGATGTTCTACGTGATGTACAGCATATTTATTTTGATCTAGTGGCTTCACCGCAAGAAATGGAATTGCTGAAGTTTTCGCGGCGATTTCATCAATTGGCTAAAGTAACTGCTACTTCGGTTCAGGATGGTCAGACTCAATTAAAAGAATATGCTTCTTACCTACAGAAAATAAAGCCGTATTTGATCAATGGTTCGAGTGAAAAGGTATTGGATGTAACGACTTTATTAATCAAAGAGACCGAAGCGGTACATCAGTATGCAAAGGAGCTTGAAGAAAGGTTAAATGAGGCGGGCCAAAAAATCGAAATACTCCAAAAAGAGCACTCTAGGTATCGTGAACAGGCCAATCGTGATCCACTAACGAGTGTGCTTAATCGTGCCGGTTTGGAGGAAGCTTTTGATAATATCAAGGCCGATCCAGATTGCTTTCCGGTTTCAGTACTTCTAACGGATATCGACCAGTTTAAGCAATTTAATGATGAATATGGGCACTTGGTGGGCGATAGCGTGATCAGGGTGGTCAGTAGTACCTTGCGAAAAAACCTTAAGGGTGTCGATATTATTTGCCGTTTTGGTGGCGAAGAATTTCTTATTTTATTATTAAATACCAGCCATAAAAATGCATTGGTCGTTGCTGAAAAATTACGAGCTCTAATAGAAAAGCTGCGAATAAAAAAACGTAATAGCAATGAATATTTGAAACAAACGACTATTTCCATTGGTGTCTCAGAATTATGCAAAGACGGATCTTTAATAGAGGCGATTGATCAAGCTGATCAAGCTTTATTTGATGCTAAACATGAAGGCCGTAATTGCATCGTTGGTAAACAGTAGACCTTACAATACTTCTTTTTTTAATATTGCAATACGACTCTGATAGGTAAATACGCCCATCACATTGGCTTGGTTAAGATCATTTTCATCGAGCACAAACCAGATATTGTCAATTTTTAAAGTATTACGATTGATTCGTTCAATTTTTTTGGTGTTTTTTTTGTATTTTCCTTGCGGATGCTCTAACCAACGATATTTAGCAACGGCATCTGACTCAATCGTGTCGATGGTTAAACAAAAAGTATAGACCTCATCCCATTGTCCACACCATCGACCCGTAAAGGATTGTTCGGTGATCTCTTTTGAAATGACAGGCTGAGCCAATAATACGATAAAAATTAAGGTCGATAGTAATATTTTTTTCATCGATTTACTCTCTTTATTTACTGATTTTTTTGTCAATTTGGTAATCCACAAACCGGTAGTTATAAGGATTTATATCGTCTGATAAATGTTTTTCATTGGCGATTTCAGTCAGGTTTAAATTTTCAAATTTTGGAAAATGAGTATCACCTTCTACCTCAAGATCAATAAAAGTGAGATAAAGTTTATCGGCTATCCCCATCACTTGTGAATACAAAAAACCACCGCCAATGATCATGATTTCTTTATTATCTGACAATAACTCAACGGCTGCGTCAATGGAATTCACCACAGAACATCCCTCGACTGTGTAATTTGAATTTCGACTGATGATCACATTTTGGCGACCCGGTAGTGGACGACCAATCGATTCATAAGTTTTGCGCCCCATGACAATGGGTTTTGCCATGGTCACCGCTTTAAAATGTTTCAAATCGGCTGGTAAATGCCAAGGCATTTTATTGTCTTTTCCGATCACTCTATTTTTTGCCATCGCGGCGATTAAGGATATGACTGGTTTTTTCAATGGCTGTGCCTCTATTCTCTGCTAAATTAAAGAAAGATCGGATTTTTTGCTGCAACCGCAACCGCCAACAAAATTTATACTGCTATCGGTGCCTTGATACTCGTGTGGGCTTGATAATTAACAATTTCAAAATCTTCATACTCATAACTAAATAAGTCCTTAGGTTTTCGTTTGATTTCCAGTTTTGGTAATTCTAAAGTATCTCTGGATAGTTGTTCTTTCGCTTGTTCAAAATGGTTTGAATATAAATGAACATCCCCGCCATTCCAGATAAATTCACCCACATCCAAATCACATTGTTGGGCAATCATATGGGTTAACAAAGCATAGGAAGCAATATTAAACGGTACGCCTAAAAATATATCGCAGCTACGTTGATAGAGCTGGCAGGAAAGTTTACCGTTAGCGACATAAAATTGAAACAGTGAATGACAGGGTGGCAGCGCCATTTCATCGGCAACTCCGGGATTATAGGCAACGACTAAAATGCGGCGACTATCGGGATTGTTCTTGATTGTTTCAACGACATTGCTGATTTGATCGACCGTTGAACCATCGGGTTTTTTCCAGCGCCGCCATTGCTCGCCATAAACAGGTCCTAAATCACCGTTTTCATCTGCCCATTCATCCCAGATTTTAACGCCGTTTTGTTTGAGATATTGAATGTTGGTGTCGCCGTTTAAAAACCACAACAATTCGATCATGATCGATCGCAAATGTAATTTTTTAGTGGTGGTTAGCGGAAAACCCTTTTGCAGATCAAACCGCATTTGATAGCCGAAAACACTTCGAGTACCAGTACCGGTTCGATCACCTTTGTCGACGCCGTTATCGAGTACGTGTTGTAGCATTTCTAAATATAGTTTCACTGCATATTACCTATTTATTTTGTGCACTTAAATCATTTTTTTTATATGCCCAAATCATCACGCCTAAACCACCAAGGATCATCGGTAGCGATAATAATTGTCCCATCGAAATATACTCTGCCATGGCTTTTAGATGATCATCCGGCTCTCTAAAATATTCAACAATAAATCGAAAGCTACCGTATCCGAGTAAAAATAATCCACTAATGGACAAAGCGGGTTTTGGTTTTTTACTGTAAAAATATAACATTAAAAACAGTACTACACCTTCTAAAGCAAATTCATAGAGCTGAGAAGGGTGTCGATAAACGCCGCTAGGTGCATTAGGGAATATCATTGCCCAAGGAACCGACTCAACGTCTGTGGCTTTTCCCCATAGTTCACCATTGATAAAATTACCCAGTCTGCCAGTGGCAAGTCCAATTGGTGCCATCGGTGCGAAATAGTCGGCAATGATTGCAAAGGGCTTTTGGGTTTTCCAAGAAAAGTACCAAAATGATCCAATCACCCCAAGTAGTCCGCCGTGAAAAGACATGCCGCCATCGTAAATTTTGAACAGATAAAGGGGATCGATGAGAAAAAAATCGAAGTGATAAAAAATTACATAACCGACGCGACCACCAATAATAACGCCTAAAAAGGCATAAAATAGAAAATCACTGACTTGATCCGCATTGAATGGTGCCCCCGGTATTTTAGAACGTTTAGTGCCTAAAGCCCAAGCACCTGCAAATCCGGCAAGATACATTAATCCATACCAATTAAGACCGATTGGGCCATAAATTTGAAAGATGACGGGATCAATATTTGGATATTCCATTGGTGATTCTTATCTGAACGTGGAAAAACATCGACTATAAAGGATTTAAACCTAAATCTAAATAGTTATCCTCAACTCGGAATAGGAAAAACAGAAGTCAATTATTCTAGGATTAATTACCGGCCCGGATCAAACCACTTAAATTGCGCTGATCAATCGCCTGTCGCAATTCACTTTTTACCTTTGCTTCGGTCTCCATAACCATTACTCGCTCAGCAATTTGTTGCATTTCGGTAATAGTAAAACGACTGATCGCTCTTTTTACCTTGGAGAGACTACTGGCACTCATGCTAAATTCTCGATAACCCAACCCCACCAACAAAATAATCGCTAATGGATCAGACGCCATCTCGCCGCACACCTGCAACGAAATGGATTGTTGTTGGCATTCTTGAAAAATCTGTCGCATAATCTTTAAAACAGCTGGTTGAAAATGGCTGTACAGGCTTCTAAGTCTTAGGTTGTTTCGATCCACCGCCATTAAATACTGGATAAGATCGTTGGTGCCAATGGAAATAAAATCGACTCGTTTAATAAAGCTGCTCAATTGAAAGACCGCAGAGGGTACTTCTAGGATAATGCCGATTTCGGGTCTGTTAAGTTCAATATTTTTTTCCAATAATTCTTGCTGAATTTCGGCAAAGGACTGGTTGATAAGCCGATTGCATTCATTTAGTTCTTCTAGGGTTGAAATCATTGGCAAAGCAATTTTTAGGTTGGTTAATCCGGCACTAGCTTTAAACAGTGCGCGTAATTGAACCAAAAATATTTCCGGATGATCAAGTGTTACCCTCACACCACGCCAACCTAAAAAGGGGTTATCTTCCTTGATATCAAAATAGGAGAGTTGTTTGTCACCACCAATATCCAAGGTTCGAATGGTAACTGGAAGACCATCAAAGCCATTTAGAATATCGCGATAAATTTTGACTTGAGTTTCCTCAGATGGAAAATGATGATGCATCATAAATGGAATTTCGGTTCGATAAAGCCCTATGCCTTGCGCACCAGAATTTTGTGCTTTCTCAAAATCGATACCGGGAGAGGAGTTGACCAATAGTTTGATTGGGGTACCATCTTTGGTTGAATTCGGCTGGGATTGATCTTTTTCTAGTTCTTCTGAGAACTGTTTTTCCTCGCCAATCAGCGTATTGTACTGCTTGATCAGCATGGGATCTGGCGAGATAAATAATTGACCATTGTAAGCATCCACAATCATGGTTTTGCCGTCCAGTCGATTCACCTGGCAAGGATCTAATCCCATAATGGCCGGAATGCCGAGTGCCTTGGTTAAAATAGCGGCATGTGAGGTCGATGAACCTCGTAACGAAACAACCGCCAGAATATTTTGCAGTGGGATTTCGGCAAGCATAGACGCGGTGACCGTTTCTGCGACTAAAACGGTGCCAACTTCCGGTTCACTGGCTAAATTATCTTTTTTCATCATGTTAGCCAAGACTCGATTAGCCAGATCTTCGATATCGTGGGCTCTTTCTCTTAAGTAAGCATCTTCCATAGATTGAAAGGCTTTGACATGTCTGAAAATAACGATTTTTAAGGCTGATGGCGCGCAGTATCCAGCGTTAATTTGGGTTTCAACCTCTTTTTCGATACCGGCCGATCCCAAGATCTGCTGATAGGCTTGAAACAGTGAGCGTTCTTGATCGGAAATTAAGCCTTTCATACGGTTGGACATTTTTTCTAATTGCAGATGGGTCCGTTTAACGGCTTTGTGCAATTTTTTAATTTCTGCGGGTATGTCCTCCGTTTTTCGTAACGGAATACTGGCGATATTGTGAGAGGGAAAAATGACTTTAGCCACACCAACCGCCACGCCGCTTGATACGGGGATCCCGTTAATACGACGGACCAGTTGACTTCTTTGCTCATCATCAATAATCGCATCGGTTTCTTTATTGGATAAAACCGATGAAATTTGTGCCGCTAGGGTGATTAAAAAGGTTTCTTCATCTAACTCAAACTGGCGGGCTACTTTTTGCTGGATCGACAAAACGCCCAACACTTTTCTTTGATGAATGATGGGGACGCCGAGATAGGCTGAAAAATCATCTTCTAGTAACTCTTTATCGTAATGAAAAGCAGGGTGTATATTGGCGCTAGATAAATGGATGGGCTCTTCACGTTGACCAACCAAGCCCACTAATCCTTCGTTAAAATCGATACGCAGTTGGCCGACACTATCGGGGTTGAGGCCTTGAGTGGCCATTAGAACAAATTGGTTATCATCATAATCAGCAAGAAATATCGAGCAAACTTCAACTTCAAGCGCATCGCAAACATCATTGACGATGAGCTCTAAGACTTGTTGTTGATTTTCTGCCAGGCTAACCGCCTGAGTGATTCTTGACAATTTATTGATCAATTGGCTTTTCCCTCTTTAATACATTATGTTTCTTAATACATTGCGTTTCCTTTTCATTCGCCTTTTATCGTTTATTGTTTCTGTAGGATTTTTTACGTCTTTTACGCTGACGAGCTTGCTGCTCAATAACACATGGCATCAACTCTACCAGAGCACGTCGATATACATCCCTTTTAAATGCGATGACCTGACGAAGTGGGTACCAGTAGTTCACCCACATAAAATGGTCAAATTCCGGATGGCCGGTTTCGTCAAAGTGTATCGTGGATTCATGGCTGGTGAGCCGTAACATGAACCATTTTTGCTTTTGACCAATGCACAGGGGCAGACTATCTTGGCGGATATAACGATTAGGCAAACGATACTTTAACCACTCCTTGGTGACACCTAATATTCGAACGTCTTTTTTAGTTAACCCTATTTCTTCTGTCAGCTCCCGAAACATGGCTTGTTCAGCCGTTTCACCAGGATCCACGCCACCTTGAGCGAACTGCCAGGAGTTTTGTCCTATGCGTCTGGTCCAGAGCAGGTTACCAAAGTCGTTGCACACAATAATGCCGACATTGGACCGAAATCCCTCTGAATCAATCACTTATCGATACCAATTAATACTTTATTTAACTTATTCAACCACAGAACGTCAAAATCAGCAAATTTCTTTGTTATTATTGGAAAACCAATTGACTCAAAATCTCAGATCCCGATGATCTCACCACCACAATCAATCCAACAACTTAGTCAGCGCGCCCAACAATTGGCCGGTAAAACTATCGGCCAATTGACGGAATTATATAATGACAAAAGCCCCAAAGATCTACGGGTTGAAAAAGGTTGGCAGGGGCAATTTATTGAACGATGTTTGGGCGCAGATGCTGGTAATTTATCTAAACCAGATTTTTCACTAATCGATGTCGAACTCAAAACGCTACCGATTGATTATTCTGGCAAAGTTCAAGAGTCAACCTATGTCAGTGTGGTGGATATTAATAAGTCCTTAGGATTAAGTTGGCGTCAAAGTGTGGTTTATCATAAATTGCAGCATGTATTGTGGGTGCCGATTGCTCGGCGACAGGACGAGCCAGTGACCCAATCTACAATTGCCACGCCTTTTTTGTGGCAACCGGACGCAAAGCAAGAGGCCTTATTAAAATCCGACTGGGAAAATGCCATGGAATTGATCTCTATGGGTAAAATTCATCAGCTGAATGCGCGTATGGGGGAGATTTTACAAGTCAGACCCAAAGCGGCCAATTCTAGAGCTTTAACGGCGACCACTAATGAAAAAGGAGAGCAAGCGCAAACCTTACCACGGGGTTTTTATTTACGGCCACAGTTTACTCAGCAATTATTGAATGCTTATTTAAGACGGTAGGAATTGGACGATGTGTTGACGATTGATGGAATAATAAAGCATGGCCCTAGTAACCGGTTTTTCATGTTAATATCCGCAATCGAAAATTGAGCAGAGCTAAAATAGTCCAATGAAAGATCTCACTACTGGCTCTATAAGCAAACACATCATCTATATGGCGCTCCCCATTGCAATCGGGATGATCGTGCAAACGATTTATTACTTGGTGGATCTCTACTTTGTGGGACAGCTGGGTAAAACCGCTTTGGCTGGGGTCAATGCCGCTGGCAATCTAGCTTTTTTTGTTCTTGGCCTGACCCAAATATTAGGAGTCGGAACCGTCGCATTGATATCGCATGCGGTCGGTCGAAAAGATCAAAAGACCTCCAATGTGATCTTCAATCAATCCATAGGCATCGCTGTTTTTTTTGCACTATTCACTTTAGTCGCTGGTTATTGGTTGGCCGATGATTACCTTAAGGCCATATCCTCCGATGCCGGGACTGTCGAAGCGGGCAAAATTTTTTTATATTGGTTTATCCCTAACCTAGCCATGCAGTTTCCTTTAGTCGCCATGGGATCTGCTCTGCGCGGTACCGGAATTGTTAAACCCACCATGATTGTTCAATTAATCAGTATCATTATTAATATCGTACTATCACCGATTTTAATCGCAGGTTGGTTAACCGGCAAACCGATGGGAATTGCCGGTGCTGGATTGGCTAGCTCAATAGCCATATTCATAGCTTTGATCATGATGTGGCACTACTTTCATAAACTAGAAAGATATGTCGGGATCTCTGGCAATCAAATTAAGCCAGATTTTAATCTCTGGAAAAAAATGCTTGCAATTGGGTTTCCCGCTGGCGGCGAATTCTTGTTGATGTTTTTTTACACCGCAGTGATTTATTGGCTCATTCAGGATTTTGGTCCATCAGCTCAAGCAGGTTATGGATTAGGTTCAAGAATGATGCAGGCGATATTTGTCCCGGCACTGGCTCTGGCTTTTGCATTGCCCGCAGTTGTCGGACAGAACTTTGGCGCAAAACTTCACGATAGGGTTAACGAATCTTTTCGAAAAGCGGTTTTGATGATTAGCCTGTTAATGGGACTGTTAAGTATTATTACGATCTGGAATGCGGAGTTTTTTCTGGTTGGATTTACCGATGATCCTGAAGTTTTGAGTATTGGTATCTTGTTCTTGCAACTAATCGCGTTTAATTTTATTCCTTCTGGTATTGTATTTACTTGCTCAGGAATGTTGCAGGGATTAGGTAATACCTGGCCGGCTTTTTACAGCATGGCATCACGAATTATCTCGTTTATCCTGCCAGCTATCTGGATGTCAACACAAAATTCTTTTGAATTGAAACATGTGTGGTACTTGTCTATTGCCGCCAGTATTTTTCAGGCATTTGTTAGTTTGTATTTGGTTAGAAAAGAAATGAACAAGAAGTTATTTGTTCAAACGGATTTCTAAACTTTTATAATGGTAATTTAATCCTTCTGCCTTGGCAATGGGCATCGCTATTTTTGACAGGGCTTGTCTACCCACTTCATTCACCATTTGAGTGGTTAAAAATCGTAAAAAAATATTGACATTTAATCCACCATTTTGTCTTGCGTAACCTAAGGTGGGTAATGTGTGATTAGGCCCGGTAATATAGTCCCCCAAGGCAACGGCACTATTGGCGCCGATAAATAAAGAGCCGTAATTTGATAACAAAGTCTGATCAATATTTTGATGACAGAGTATCAAATGTTCAGGCGCATATTGGTTGCTAAAATTGACTAGCTCTTCAACTGATTCAGCATAGACCAATTCAATTTGTTTTTGTTGCAATATTTTTTTTGTTTGACAATTTTTTTCGAGAAAACTTAGCATCGATACTAACCAGTTAGCATTGTCACTGACAATTAAAGAACAAGCTAAAGGATCGTGCTCCGCCTGAGCTAGAGCATCATAGGCTAGCCATTCAACCGACTGCTTTCCATCACAAAGCGCTAGTAATTCACTAGGACCTGCTAAGCCATCGATCTTTACTCGACATTGCAGTTGTTTTTTCGCTTCATTTACCCAAGCATTACCGGGCCCTACAATGACGTCAACAGGCAGGTTGTTTCGAAAACCATAAGCTAATGCGCCAATGGCTTGAATACCTCCCAACTGAATAAATTGAGTCGCCCCGGCTAACGAGGCGGAAGCTAAAATAGCGGGATGATCTGATGGTGAACAAGCAATACGAACCGGTGAGCCTGCAATTCGAGCGGGAATTAACGTCATCAAGGCCGTTGAAATAAGTGGATAACGACCACCGGGAATATAAGCGCCAACTCTTTCTACCGGCGACACTACTTGCCCATAGCAACCGAACTCATCACTAAAAGATTTAGATCGGCTCCCTTGTTTTTGAAACAATGAAAATTTCTCAATTCGATTGGCAGCTAATTTGATTGATTTGGCCAAGTCATCTTTTAATGGATAATCCTCGAATGCTTTAAGGGTGATTACTTTGCCCGGTTGTTGATCAAATTCCAATGAAAAACGATCTATGGCGTTATCGCCCTCGCTTTGGATCGAAGCCAAAATAGCCTGTACTTTATTTTCAATATTACTATCTACTTTGAGAGTCGGTCGGGACCAATCCTTCGTCTTAATGATCATTAAAACGGCTCCGCAGCTCTGTCGTGATATTAGTAATATCCACTCCTTTTGCCAACGCATCAACTAAAGCAAAAAAAATCAGATCTGCCGCTTCCCATCTGACATCCTCAAACGATTGCGCTTCAATTAATTCATCGGCTTCTTCGAGAATTTTTTCCGCTCGAAATTCGGCCGATTTAAACAATTGAGTAGTCAACGAATTCTCTGGTAACTGATCTTTTCGTTTATTTAGAAGTCCGGTCAATCGATTCAAATCAAAAGGGATCTTTTGTGAAGCAAAGCAGCTGTAACGATCAAAATGACACGCATCATTAACTTGCTTCACACGAAATAAAATCGTATCACCATCACAATCCACATCTGCCTGAACCAACTGCTGAGTGTTGCCACTGGTTAAACCTTTTTGCCATATTTCGTTACGGCTACGACTCCAGTAAGTTCCCTTGCGATCAGTTAACGCTTGGATCAATGACTCACGATTAGAATAGGCTAACATCAATACTTTATCGGTATCGACATCTTGCACAACAGTTGGCACTAAAGGTAATTTTTTGAAATTAACTTGAGTCAAAAAACAATCGATCAGTGATAATTTTCCAGTATAGATCGACATACCGATTTGGCCGTTAGCACCTAAATCGGTAAACCAATTGATATCCTCTAACGAGGTGATCCCACCGGCGATAGTAACCGGCACTGGAGAAGCTTCAATCACTTGCTGATTTCTAACTTTATCAATACCTTGTAGCAAACCTTCTTTTTCAACCTGAGTATATAAAAATTCGCTGCAATTTTTCGCAAGCTCAGGAATTAAATCGATTACTTTATCACCTTCAATGGTTTTCCACCCTTGAGTCGACCAGTAATCGCCTTTGGCATCGATGGCAAAAATCAAGCTCTCTTTAGATAATTTTTTTACCCATTCCTGACGACAGTTAGTACCAATAATAATTTTGCTGGCACCGGCTTTAATATATTCTTTGGCCGTTTCTAGATCGCGGATACCACCACCAACGCGGCAAGCTCTCACTTTCAATAAATCTTTGATCAGTCTTTTATTGTCGCCTTGGCCTAAAGCAGCATCTAGATCGATAATTGCAACTTCACCATATAAGGAAAATTCTTCTAAAAGAGAAAATACATTTTCGCGCTCAAGAATTTTTTCCTGTCCCTGTTTTAATTGGACCGCTTTGCCACTCATTAAATCAATTGATGGGATCAGCATTTGTTTTATCCTCTGTTCTTAAGACTCTTATTGTTCAATATAATCTAGAATAATATTTATAGGGTGCTGCGTATATGACACCCTACGATCTGACATTAATACCATGTTTTATTAGATAGTTCTTGACTCGACCAACTGTATATTCACCAGAATGAAACATACCTGCGGCCAGACATGCATCTGCACCTTGATTAAATGCCTGCCAAAAATGCCGCTCATTTTTAGCACCGCCAGACGCGATCACTTGAACCGGTACTTGCTCACTGATATTTTTAGTCAACTCAGTATCAAAACCACTACCGGTACCATCTTTATGCATTGCTGTTAATAATATTTCACCTGCTCCGCGATCAGCGACTTCCTTAACCCACTGATTAAAATCCTGCTCAACTAGTTTGCGTCCACCATTAATATAAAACTTCAATACATCATTTTTTTGGTTGACATCTATCGCAACCACTACACATTGACTTCCGTAAGTGATAGCAGTTTGATTGATAATATCCGGTCGTAAAACGGCCGCAGTATTTAGTGCAACTTTATCTGCGCCGGCATCTAAAAAAGCTTTCACATCATCCAGTTTTTTTAAACCGCCACCAACAGTAAAAGGTATAGATAAATGGATGGCGATATCGGTAACAAGTTTCAGTACCGTTGGCCTATTTTCATTGCTAGCAGAGATATCCAGAAAAACCAGTTCATCGGCACCTTGTTGTTCATAGTCAAGTGCTAATTCAACGGGGTCTCCCATATCTCTTAACCGTTTAAAATTGATACCTTTGACCACTCGTCCTTTATCGACATCCAGACAAACGATAATGCGGGGCATCAGATTATTTTCTTTATCATCGCAATAACTCATAGCTTATCTCTGGTATTGTTTGTGAGAGCTTGTAAAATGATCTGACTCCCGATTTCACTGGATTTTTCTGGATGAAATTGCACTCCAGTAAAATTACCCTTATTAACAGCCGCGCAGAAAGTTTCACCGTAAGTTGTAGAGGCAATCGAAATATTACTTTCTTTTATGGCATAACTATTAACAAAATAAACCGATACATCAGGCCATACATCACTATTTAAACGGGCCCAGCCGACCATTGGTTTTTTAGGAAAGTTCAATGCGCAAGCTCGCCCTTTAAACCAACCTAGCCCGTCGACGCCTTCATCTTCATCACTTGATTCAAAAAAAATCTGCATACCCACACAAATACCAAGGATCGGAATGTTCGCCATACGTACTTGAGTCAAATAAGTATCCCAATCGTTGCCTCCAATATTTTTCATTACCGCAGCAAAACGCCCTTGTCCAGGAATAACCACACCATCAAAAATATAGGAATTGGGTTTCTCTAAAATAATCGTTTCAAAACCCAACCTTTCTATTGCTGCTTTAATACTAAATAAATTGCCCGCTTTTGTATCAATGATCAATATTTTTTTCATATGATTAATTTGTGCTATAACAAACCCTTGGTAGTATTTTCTCCAACAGTTGGACTCAACGCTTCTTTGAGTGCATAAGCTACGGCCTTAAAACACCCTTCCGCCAAATGATGATTATTACGAAAATACATGGGTTTAATATGCAGAGTCATGGCTGCGCTCATGGCTAAGGTATTAAAGAAATGTTCAAACATTTCGGTACTAACCCCGCCGATATTTTCACGTGTAAATTCTATTTCGCCAATATAGATCCCTCGACCCGAAATATCGATTGCGCACATGATCAACGTCTCATCCATCGGTAATAGCCGCTGTCCATATCGCCGCATTGAATCTAGGTTTCGCCAACTTTTCTGAAAGGCCTCGCCTAAACAAATTGCAATATCTTCAACACTGTGGTGTTCATCCACCTCCAGATCGCCATTCACTTGTATCGAAAGATCCCAACGGGCATGTGAAGCCAGTTGTTGCAACATATGATCAAAAAAACCGATACCGGTATTGATCAAAATTTTTTGTGTACCATAAATATTCAAAGACAACTGGATATCCGTTTCTTTAGTTTTACGATTGATATGGACTGTTTTTATTTTATGGGGCATAACCATTTCTCCAGTTGGTTAATATCTTTTAGCACAATATCAGCACCTGCCTGATAAAGGCTGTCGATTTTATTTTGACCGATACCGATCGCGAGGCAGTTAGAAGCGACCGCCGCTTGCATATCATCGGGATTATCGCCGCACATCCAACTTTGCGGTGAGTATTTTTGTTGTAGTCGCTGGATCCCTTCAGGGGACGGTTTTCCTTGCTGAACATCATCTAAACTAATTAAATCAAGTCGAGATAAATTAATGAGTGCCTGTCCCGACTTTGCTTCTAGTCGGGGTCTTCCCGTCACAACCGCAAATCGGCAAGAATGGCTTTGATTGATTATGGTCATTAAACTTGAAGTAATCAGCGACGACTCATTAGCTACCAGACCATCGTTATTTTCACCTAAGTACAGCTGCTGAAAAATAACGGTGACCTCTTCCAGACTAAACTGAAAATCTAAGTCATCAAGAAGCTGTTTGCTTAAAACCCAGTCGTTGTTAAATCCGCCTTGACGGCGAAGTGATTCTAACGCACTTAGGTTGATCAATTTCCCAGATAATTGTTCTACCGTTGCCAATATACATTGATCATAGCTACCACGGGTATCAATCAAAACACCATCCATATCCATACAAATCAATTTTGGTTTAAAACATTGTTGCAGGTAGAAAAATAAGCGTTCCAGTTCAAATGGAATGGTGATCCTTAAACAGTTTTGTAGCTCTTTTTCATCGAAAATCCGCAGCAATATTTTATTTTTTTTCATAAAAGACTTAACCGCTTTTGCCTGTCCCTCGGGAAGTTTCAACAGAAGAAAATTGGCTTGACTTGGAAATATTTTTATTTCTAAATCAATAAACCAATCAGTCAAGATTTTTCGGTTGTTCTTAATCTTCTGGCAATAATTTTCCATTTCTAGCTGATAGCTATCTTGCAATGCTTTTGTGGCGATCCGCAAACTGGGTAGAGAGATATTAAACGGCATGCAACGCTCGCGAAATGCTTTTATTAGTCTTTTCGAGCCTAGCAAATAACCTAATCGAACTCCGGCCAAACCGTAGGCTTTCGAAAAAGTTCTTAATATGACTAAATTATCAAACCGCTCAAGCAATAGATTTGCAGCTGAGGCTTGGTTGGAAAATTCGATATAGGCTTCATCGAGAAAAATCCACCCATCATTCTGTTTTGAAATATTGATTAGCTCGATCAATAGGCTAATATCAATTGATTCTCCGGTCGGATTATTGGGCCGAGTTAACACCGTTACGGCGCTGGCCGTATTGACAATGGTTTGCTTTATTTTATCAACGTCGATAGATAAGTCATTTTTTGCTGCGATTGTTAAAGCATCCTGCTGCCAGCTTTTTATTCCCCAAGTGTATTGAGAAAATGCAGGTAGTGGCAAAATAAATGACACTCCTTCTTTAATAATGCGCATCAAAATCATGATTGCTTCGTCGCCACCATTAGTACAAAGCACTTGTTCTTTTGATAAATGGTTCAGTTGGGCGATCTGTTTTTCTAATGGTTTTCTGTCAGGATACTGCCATAGAGAATCACCGAAAGAGTATTCGTCTGTCAATGGATTGACTTTGTCGCAACGTTCATTGAAATCTAGATTGAGCCAGTTATTGGTCTTGTTGAGCGGCGGGTTCGATAACTTATTCATTGTCAATCATCTCAATTAAATCGCTTTTCTAATGGCGCTTTCTAAAATATCGGTCGCACCTGCCAAAATTAAACGGGGTATAAGCTCTCGAATTTGATTTTTTTTAACCGCGACTTTAACCGCAAATCCAGGACTGTTTGAATTTGCACCTTGATAGAGTGGTGAAACCGTTGGATAACGCATTGACGGTAATAATGAAACAATTGACTCAATAACATCATTGTTACAATTCATTTCAAGTAAAACCCTTTCTCGACCATTGATGACCGCTTGCATCAACGTTAACAAATCTTCAATGTCCCGACGTTTACCGGTATCTTTCATTGCGTCAATATTGGCAATAAATTGGGTTGAACTAGTCATTACCGTATCAACGATTTTCAATCGATTGGCCCGAATAGTACTGCCGGTAGAGGTATTGTCGATAATCATATCTGCATCTTCCGGCGGAAAGACTTCCGTGGCACCATAAGATCGTAAGAGTTGATAATCGAGCCCTAAACCATCTAAGTATTCAATGCTTATATTCTTGTATTCAGAAGCGACAATGAGCTTTCGCTTTTGCATTTCACTCCAATCCCAATCCTCGGGAATGCAGGTAACAATTTTTACTGGATCATATTCGAGATCCTTTAGAATTTTTACTTCGCAGTTTAATTCTTTGATCCAATCTTCTCCTGCAAATCCGATATCGTGTTGACCCATTTCTACCATTGATGGAATATTCTGACTTTTTAGTAGCTTCACTTCAAAATCAAATCCAAAGGCCAGAGGGCGATAGTCTCGATCACCACCAATCAGTTCGATACCGCAGTCAGATAATAATTTTAGAACTTTGGTATTGATCCGACCTTTTGGTAAAACTAATTTTAAACTCATAATATTCTCTTTAGAGGGTTAATTTTTTTTTGCTTAATAACAGTATTTTTTGCAAAAAAAACCCCGTTTATTAATAAACGGGGTTTTTAAAATTTGATCGCTTATTTATTGATCAAACATACAAAAACACCGCCAACATAGATGATGGTGGTGTTCGATCCGAGCCGCAGCCAGAGATAAATTTGTTTGATAAATTGTCATGGGCCAATCATCTACCAATATCCTTTTTAATACCAATATCAATTTGTTATATATCTAGTTCTCAACTAAGTGTGCTATAAATCCGTAACAAAGCAAACTTAAGTAGGTCAAGTTAATTAGACTCATTAGTCATTATTTGGATATAACTCAATGTTCTCAAAATTATTCTCTACTTTTATCAAGAAAGACCCAAAGCCATTACGAAAAGTTGAAAACCATTATTTGTACTATTACAGCAGTTGTCCATTTTGCTTTCGAGTACAAATCATGATGACTAAGCTTGGTATTGATATTGAAAAAAGAAATATTCATCAAGGCGATGAACATTTTGAAGCACTCAGTCAAGGTGGTGGGAGTAGCATGGTGCCTTGTTTACGAATAGAAAAAGATGGTAAAACTCAGTGGATGTATGAGTCTGCTGATATTGTTAACTATCTTCAGCAGCATTTCTCTAATAGCTGACGATTCAAAATTCCGATACTGGTCTTTGAGTCCTTATTTAATCAGCTATTCCAAGGATTACTGACTACTATTATCTCGAGTTGAAGTTAGTTAGAGCATTTGTGGTTAATTCTTTAATCCAGTAAATATGCTAAGATCGATTCAGAAATCGCTAAAATTCAGAGCCCAGCCAATGACAAGCATTCTCCCGCCTTTTGAAACAGCCAAAGTTCTGGTGATTGGCGATCTTATGCTAGATCGCTACTGGCATGGTGCCAGCTCGCGGATATCCCCTGAAGCGCCAGTACAAGTAGTCAACGTGGGTCAAATTGAAGAGCGACCGGGAGGGGCTGGTAATGTTGCTCTCAATATCGCCAGTCTCGGTAGTTCGATAACTTTAGTCGGTATAACCGGCAATGATGAAGCCGCTCTTGCACTTCAAACACGACTATCCGCCGCCAAGGTTAATTGTGATTTCGAATCGCTCTCCGATGTGCCCACGATTACCAAGTTACGTATTATCAGCCGACAACAACAACTTATTCGTCTTGATTTTGAAGAGCATTTTAAAGGTCGAGGATTAGATGGGGTCGCCCATCGAATGATGAATCATATTAAAAACTGCGGTGCAGTTGTTTTATCTGACTATGCAAAAGGTACCTTGGATGATATTCAGTCATTAATAGAGATTGCCAAGCAAAACAAGATACCGGTCTTAGTTGACCCAAAAGGAGACGATTTTGAGCGTTATCGAGGTGCAACTCTGTTAACACCGAATCTCAGTGAATTTGAAGCCGTTGTTGGTTCCTGTGAAGATGAACAGCAGTTGGTCTCTAAGGGGCAAGCATTACTCGAACAATATCAATGGCAGGCATTGTTAGTCACCCGTGGTGAACATGGTATGACACTATTGCGAAGCAACCAACCTGAGTTACATTTGCCCGCCGTAGCCCGTGAAGTTTTTGATGTAACAGGGGCTGGCGACACAGTGATCGGTACGCTTGCAAGTGCCTTGGCAGCTGGTGCCGAAATAGAAGATGCCGTTGCGCTTGCCAATACCGCCGCGGGTATTGTTGTAGTGAAATTAGGCACTGCAACCGTCAGTACACATGAATTAAGAAGAAAATTGCGTAGTATGGGTGACACTGGTTCGGGTACCATGACTTCGCAGCAATTAGCGATAGTCGTTGAAGAAGCTAAAGCGCATAGTGAAAAAATTGTTATGACTAATGGATGTTTTGATATTTTACACGCCGGTCATGTTGCTTATTTACAACAGGCAAAATCTCTCGGAAATCGCCTAATTGTCGCGGTGAATAGTGATGGATCGGTTCGTCAGTTAAAAGGTGACGGACGACCCGTTAATCCTTGTGAGCGCAGGATGGCCGTCTTAGCTGCACTCAGCTCAGTGGATTGGGTGGTTGAATTTTCTGAGCAAACACCACAACAACTAATCGCCGATATTCTACCCGATGTACTGGTTAAAGGCGGGGACTACAAAATCGAAGAAATTGCTGGCGCTCAAGAAGTTGTGGCAAACGGAGGAAAGGTTGAAATCCTTCAGTTTGTGGATGGTGTTTCTACGAGCAAAATTATTGAGTCTTTGAAGTTGAAGGGTTAAAAGATATTCAAATTCAGCAAAATCCATCCCGTTCTTTTTGGTTAAATATTGCTGCAATAAAAAGCCCGTAGCCGATAATTACTTTTTGCTCCAACCCTCACCAACTCTTTTGACATAGTTACCGGATTTAGTTTTAGCGATCGTTTTTTTACCACCGATTTTTTCAACATCGCCAAGTGAAATTTTTTGATTTTTAGCGATCTGCTTATACTTGGCCTTTCTTTTAGCATTAACGCTTTTAACGAGCTGTTTAACATCGTTAGGGGCTACTTTCACAAATCCGATATAACCGTTTGCTTGTTCACCGATGATCCCGGTTGATTTCGCTGATGCAAGATCCGCAGCCATCAATTGGCCTGAAAAGATAAAAATGAATACTAAAAATAATTGGCTAATGTTTTTCATAGTGATAACTCCGAAAATATTGATTGTTGTGGTTTTGGCCTGAATGATTTAGAACAAACCTTCATCGTCTTCAAATATCTCTTCAACTTCCTTTTCAACCACAATTCTGATTTCATGTTTAATGGTAATATTGGCTTCTATTCTAATCGGTTCCGACGGTGTTTCAATTCTTACCGTTGGATTACAGGCGGTCAGTACAAATAAACCACAGAATATATAAATAAGTTTTTTCATGAGCTTTCCTCGAAAGGTATTGATACACCGATATTAGTCGATTATATCTGAATAAAAAATGAATATTAGTGATTTTTTTCGTTTTGCTCTGCTTTAACCTGTTGCATAACCGCTTCTTCGAAACTGCCGGTGAGAAAAAGCGAACGAAAAACACCGGATAACTCTCCTTTTAAATTTAGCACAAAATCAACTGGATATCCGTCGTAAAGATCCGGATTGGCACCTAACAGGTGTAACTTAATATGATATTCACTGGATTTATTATAGGAAAGGGTACCGTCCAGCTCCTTGTAATGAAAATTCTTTAATGCTTGTAATGCTATATTTTCCTCAACGGCAGATTCATCCTGACCAGAAGAGTATTTGATAAGGCCTGGTCCGATTGCCTTAAAGCGTCCTTTATCGACCGTGACCGAGCCAGATCCCACCCTAAGTGGGAGCATAAAATCTATTTTTCCTTCACCATATAATCCAGCAACATCAATCAAAAAGATTAATTCGGTCAGTGAAATTTGCTTCAATTGAAAAGGTAGCATTTTCAAATGATTTGCATCAATTTGCAGATTTTCAGCAAAAAGTTGCCCCTCTAACAAATTCGCTTTAACAATATCAAGGCTAATATCTTCTATTGAACGACTGCTCAGCGCTGCTGAAATATTGTTAATAGACAAACCGCTGGCAAAACTTATTTGGTTGATATTAATCTGAGTATTTAGTTTTAAAGGCTCAATAGAGCTGAGTTTGTGGGTCACATTAAGTCCCTGGATCTGATTTTCTCCAAATTGGAATAACATATCTTTTATCGCAATTTCACTGTTTAACAAAAATAACTTATCGATGCCAACTCCCGCAGAGTGAACCATTTCACCAGCAAGGATTTTTAATGCTATTTTATTTTGTTTGCCGATTGCGGTTAAAAAATGATTCGATATTTGATTGACAAGCGGGTTCTTTTTTAGATCCACCAATAAGCGAGAGGAAGATTGATCAAACTTAAAACTAAAAGGTGCCAATGATTGCTGATTGACAGACAATGTACCTTCTCCTTTAATATAATGATCGTCTAAAGATAAACCGGCTTCTATTTTGAGGTTTTTGTAGTCGAACCCCATTATCTGATTTTCAACACTGTCAAAAAGCAAAGAAGCACTGCCAGTGGTAAAGTCTGAATTCACCGCTTGCCAGTGGAATGCAAACGGCCCATTAAGTCGATAGCTTGCATCGACCACTTGCAAACCTGGCAACAATAGCTCTCCACTAGTAACTATTTCTTCCAATTTAACCGCTTCAAAGTTAATCTCTATTGGGGAGCCCAAACGTAATATCTTACTTTTATCACGCCGATGATTTTCAACCTGATCGACACGGTTTGATGGGGAGATTTTTGATCCGGAAATTTCCGAACTAGCGACGTCTGGCTTGATCAGAATACCCACAACTTTGGGACTGGAGAACACACCCTTAAGTTGCCACTTCAAGTTATTTAAATCATTAAGGTCTACTTCAACACTTTCAGCAATCCCCTTTAATTGATATTCAGAGATGTCTACATTCGATTGTTGTCGTTGTAACTTAAAATCGACACCTGATATATCGATATGACTTTTTTCGAATTTTATTTGTTTGATCAAGCTATCCAATTTAACGGAATTCAGGGTCGTGATAAAGTTAAATTTGGCTGGTCCCAGATCAATTTGCATTTCAGGAGCGTTAATATTGAATCGATTATTGATATGCCCGGTTAGCATGATATCGGCGCTAGCCGGTTGATTCAGATTCAACTTAAATGAAAATTCTAAGGGTATTTCAAGCTCGTTTGGCGACGTTTGGTCGTCATCAGTTAGAACGATTTTGTTACTAGAGTCTTGAGGACTAGCGGCTTTGGTATGAAAAGTAAGGCCTGCAATTTCGATTTGTTCAGGCAAAGCCATCAGTACACTTTTGACTCTAAGATTCGTTTGATGGGTTGAATAGTCCTGCAACCAATGGATTTCGATATCACCTTTTGTTTTTAAGGCCCAGTCGGATCGTTCGGTAGGCAATAGCGATTGCAAATTATCAGAATTGATCCTCAGTTCGGTTGTGGTTTGATTGACCTTTTGCCGGTGAGACATCGAAAATAGCGGTGACTCGTTATTGATCACCTGCAAACTGATCTTATCTTCTGCGGTATGCATCCCCAATAAAAGCGTCAAATCAACCATGGTCTCATTAGATGGGTGCAGCATCGATATTTTCAGTGTGTAACTATTCGGTTTTGGTTTGACTAGTTTGAACTGCGAGAATTGAAATTTATGTGACTCACTTATAACGGTTATCTGCCCAATGATGACTCGTTGTAACGGCTGTAAAGGATTCAAATCCTGTACCGATATTTCAGGAAGTTTAAGATCAGACAGTTGAAAAGAGTCTCTTTGTTTGCTTTTGACTTGCTCGATAAATTCAATCGTTAACCGATCAAGCTGAATATCACTTAAGTCAAAATGAAGTTGAAGCCCCTCAAGGCTGTATTTTCGTCCTGACTGCAACACCACCATTCGTTGAATTGAGATATTTGTCAATCCCGGATAATCGCTTTCAAATTCAATAAGGCGCATATTGGCTGGTAAATTCACACTGATCAACCAGCTAGCCCAAACAGGAAAGAGCCAATAACCCGATAAAGCAACGATTAGAAAATATCCCAAGTAACTGATTGATTTTGTTAGCCAGTGCCTTAAGTTCATGAAGTTGATAGGAGCATGGTTGATTATCCCGTAATGACTGGTTATAAATAGGCTGTTTATACCCGCGTTGCCTCAAAATATTGGAACTTGTATTTTTGAGGTAGCACAAGTATCGAGTTTGAGTTTTTACGACCTTGGCCGATACCTAATTATCTAAGCTTTTAGAAATATTATAAATTATTTTGAATTATGACTCATTTTTGACTTTTTTATACATTATAAATCGTTTTTTATTTGTTGATCCTGCATCGGTTAGTTATATTGGTATTCCACTTGGACTTGGTAATCATCTCGTCATTGGCAGCTTTCCACGAATGACGAGCAATTAGAAGACTAAATGAGTAAAAGAATGGTAACGATTTGGCAGTCACCCAATTTAAGCAATGGACCATCCAAATTTTATGGCTAAATTGACATCAATTACTAATATTCCTTTTTGGATAGCCTGCATCTTGCTTATTTGTGGAGGGTTAGTCTCGCCTATCAAAGGCCTGACGAAAAATCAGCCGGAACAAACACTCCCTCTTGATGAACTACGCACTTTTAGCGAAGTTTTTTATTATGTGAAATCCAGCTATGTTGAAGAAGTTGATGATAAAGCTCTGATCAAGGCTGCAATCAAAGGCATGGTCAGTAGTCTGGATAATCATTCACGTTATCTCGATCCTTCCGCGTTTGCCGCTTTTACTGCCGATAACGATGGTGAATACGCCGGTATCGGTTTAAGCTTTGCGGACCATCCATTAGGTATTCAGATTGATACAGTAATAAAAAATGGACCAGCCGATAGACAAAAACTGACCAAAGGCATGGTAGTGACTCACATTAATGATATTGATATTAAAAGGATATCCTCGGATGATGCCTATAAACTATTGTACGGCAGGATCAATTCTAAGGTTAAATTGAGCATTCTTGAAAGTGATCGTCTCGAAAATCCTGATCTCGAAAGTCATAGTAAATCCTCTACCAGCAACTTGAAACCACCTAACGCAAAACAGAAAGACTATTTTTTGACCCGAGAAACCATTTATCTTCCTAGTATTACCAGCGATCTGCTGCCAACTAATATTGGTTACCTTGCTATTTCTCAGTTCACTAAAAAGAGCCCTATTGAATTTATTGACGCGGTTAACAAGCTATCAGCCAACCAACCTATCGACAAATTAGTTATCGATTTACGCAATAATCCGGGCGGTGTTTTGGAATCAGCTATTCAGATATCCGATTTGTTTATCGATTCGGGCACTTTGCTAACCTCATCCGGTAGAACAACGGAAGCCAACGAAACTTTTCATGCCAGTAGTATCGCGCCTTATATTGATCTGCAAGTGGTAGTGATGATGAATGCTTATTCTGCTTCTTCAAGTGAAATATTAGCTGCGGCATTGCAAGACCATCATAAAGCAACAATTTTGGGAGATATTTCATACGGCAAGGGATCTATCCAATCGATTTATTTATTACGGAAAGAAGCAGGGCTCAAAATTACCACCGCAAAATATTTTTCTCCAGAGGGACATAAAATCCAAGACGTTGGTATTAAACCTGACGTGATGTTTAAAACTGCTGGATTAGAAAACCACCAACCTACGGAAATTTTGAACGATTTGGAATTATTGCAAGCGTTTAAAATTTTGTCAGAAAAAAAGAGTCAATGATTATCAAGCTCTTTTTAAGACATTGGTTTGTTCTTCTGCTAGTGGCAGGCTTATTTTTTGCTCATGATGTTACGGCTCATTCAATCGAAAAAAGTCAAACTTCACTAAGACCAAAAATTTCAATCGTTGTTGATGATCTGGGTGATAATTCAATTATCGCAAAAAAAATGTTATCTCTTCCTGGCAAACTAACGGCAGCAATCTTGCCCAATACTCCCCATGCAAAATCAATCTCCCATTTTGCAAACAGTCAGGGCCATGACATTATTATGCATTTGCCAATGGAGGCATTTACCAGACCCGACTTACTTGGCCCCGGAGCTCTTTTCGCTAATATGGACAAATCGACCTTTTCCAGCACCTTTAACCTAGATGCTGCATCGATCCCTCATATCATCGGTTTTAACAATCATATGGGTAGCTTGCTGACTGAAAATAAGGAAAAAATGCGATGGTTAATGGATCAAGCGAAAAGCAATCACCTTTTCTTTTTGGATTCTAAAACCAGTGAAGATTCAATTGCGGAATATATCGCGTTAAAAAAAGGTGTTCCAACCATTTCCAGAGATGTTTTTTTAGATCACAATAAACAGGAAGACGCCCTGTTACGTCAGTTTAACCTTTCAAAAACCATTGCTAAACGTAAAGGTCGTGTAGTCATTATTTGTCATCCCTATCCTGAGACCTTGGCTTTTTTACAAAGCCATTTAGACAGCCTGAATGAAGAGTTTGAACTGGTCGGATTAAGTGAGCTTTTGTCCACCCCAAAATTAGAAGTGATTCAGCCCTTCGTGGCTCGATAGTGGCTATTTCCGATAGTTCGAATTTGAAATAACTCCTGCAATATCCTGACAAATTCTTAGTTTTTAGTGTTGGCTTTTTGAATAATGACTTTCTGCTGCTTATCATCGATTGTAACCTTTCCGACAGGTTCCAGTGCAATCTCTTCATCACCCACCTTCACAGGGATAACAAAGGATTTGGCTTGCATGGTCCCATCTATTTCGACGTTGGCGACTAGGCGAATATAATAAAGACCATTCTCCGAAGCCACCACTTTTAAAATAGGTATTGCTTTACCAACGCCCAATTTATTCATGTTAGTTTGCCAGATTTTATTGTCATTTTGTAATGATAATTTATCGTCAGAAAAATGAGTTTTGACATGAATAACAGAATTAGCTTTTGATTGAAAGCTAACTTCTACTTCGATATTTTCACCAACTTTGGGTGTAGTTGTTAATATTTGATATTTCATTGAAATAGGAGCACTTGGTTTTTCCGTTGGAGCCGTCATCGATTTTTTTTCAGTCGTAGAAGATATCTGCTCTTTATCTGCGGCACAACCAAGGATAGTGCTCGCCAAAATCGTTAGTATTAGTAATTTTTTTTTGTTCATGGTTATTCCTCTAATTGGCAGATAAGGTTACGTCAAGGCAGGTATCAGCTGCCGAAGTATTGTCGTCGAATTTATTGAAATCATGAGCGTCTATGACATAAGAGCCGGTCTGTAATGTTTGGGTTTGTGACTCATCACTTACCGTTTGTGCGCCATTAACAACGAGTGTTCCTTGTCGAAAAACATAAAAATCAGGATCCATATCACTCGATTTACCAACCGCTGTTAGGGTATAAGAGCCAGCGTTACTAATAACAAAGGTTAAAAATTGCCGACTCCCTAGCTTATTGACTTGTCCATTGGCACTCGAACTACAAACTTCCAGAGATCCACCTACTACTAAACTACGATAAATTGGCAAACTACCCGAAGAGCCTCCGTTATTAGTTTCACCATTTCCAAAATCATCGTTAACGACAATATTCTGAGACAATAATAGCGAATCAATAGCCGAGCTATTCCCCGAGGAGAGCATTTTCAGTTGGTTTGTAAAGGAAAAAATGGACGTAAAAGCAATGGTATCTTTCTCACCACCAATCATGACTTGGTATATAGGTGTAAATCCCAAACTAATTGAATCGGAACCATCATCCACCGAGTCATACAAATCATAAATCAATGACTGAATTGATGATTCTGAAAACCAGCCTTTATTTGAAGTAGGATTGGATTCAACATTAATACTAAACCCTTGTCCTTGCCCAAGTGAATCTCGGTAAATGGGATCGTCAGTCACAATTCCGGATAGTGCATTTCCCCAACCCTCGCCTAACGCCACTCGCATGTCCAGCTTATCTCCGCCAGCATGGAGGCCTCCTATTGAATCGGAACGAGATAACATCGCTTCAAAATAATGCCCCCATTCGTGTACGATCACATGTCCATCATATTCATCCGTATCACTATTGGCATCACCGAGAATAAAAATTTCAGTACCGTTAAAATGAGACGTCGTTATTTGTCCTAGCGAGGTGTCTCCATCTGCCCCAATATTACTCACACTCCAATTAAGTCTTAATGGCGGCATTGCAACACTAGTATCGGCACCAACCATTTTTTCTTTTGCTTCATAAATGGAATCGAGTATTGCAAAAGGAGCTGCCACTCTTGGATCGGTATAATCTGAGCCTGTCCAGCCTGAGCCAGCATTAAGGTTTAACGTTACGGGTGCTACGATTACTGCTTGAACCGTTGAGTCCATGGCATAAAGCGCTTTACCGTTAGTATTATCAACTACGGTGAAATTCCAACTGGGTAGAACACCTTGTTGTAATAATTCCGCTTTGACTCGTACGATATAACGGGTGTTGTTTGATACCACAAAACGGTAGTTTCCATTAGCATCACTTGCTGTTGTATCCAAAATTGAATCGCCGTTGGCGTTAAGTAATTCAACGGTCGCACCTCTTACATTAGATTGTTCAATATTATTGTAATCCAATGCACTAGCTGCTGTATGCAGTATATGATCATAAGTAATTTTGCCGGATAGGGTCATTATCACTGCTGTTTCGATAATGGTGACATTAACCGTATCCATTGCAACCTGACCGATAGAATCGGTTACCGTCAAACTAAAAGTCATTACAAGCGTTTGGTTTACTGCGACTTCTGGTGCAGTAAATGATGCGGTTATACTGTTAACATTATTCAATGTAACACTCTGACCCGCTGTTTGCTGCCAAAGGTAATTGGCAATTGAGACATCGTCGCTACTTGAGCTGCCATCCAAACGGACTGTTGTTGTTTTAGCTGCCTGAAAATCAGTGGGGGCAACCGCCAAAGGTGCTTGGTCGGTATTTATCGTCACAATAACGGTATCTGTGTTTGTTTCACCATCATTATCGGTGACTTTCAATTCAAAAGTCAGCGGTGTATCACGATTGACATCTGGCGCAGTGAAAGTAGCCGATCCCATATTTGCATCAGTCAGGGTAACCATTGGTGTGCCTGAAATTTGGGTCCATGAGTAGCGACTGATCGAACCATCCGAATCACTACTACTACTCCCGTTCAGCGTAACCAGCGTTGCTTCAACTGCAGCGAAGTCCGAAGGTGCGATGGCTGTTGGAGCTCTATTAATTGGTGGTTCAGTTAATGAATCGTTACTACTTCCACATGCAACAATAGTGTTCAACATCAACACCGATAATAAACGTGTATATTTTTTCATGAATTACCTCTCAACAAAACAAATAGATGAGATCAAAATGTTTGCTTAATTTCGTATTAAACTAAAATTAAAGACTAATAACAATAACCTTTTATATTATTACTACCTACTTCCTGTAGGCAAAAAAAGAGGCTTGTTAGGTAAGCCTCTTTGATTAACGACCAAATTCTATGATTTAGTTGTTTCTAGGTACAGGGCCGAACTGGTTATCACCTTGAGTTCCTTCTAGAAAGCCACATTCAACTAATTGCCAAATAGCACCTATAACAGGAACTAAACTAATCAGGACCCACCAACCACTCTTATCGCGATCATGCCATCTTTTAACCTGTACCGCCAAAGATGCCCAAATTAACATGATATAGATAGGGAACAATAGAAAGTTGAACCAACTTCCGATGACTGAAGCGATCCCGATTACGATGCCAGCGGCAATAAGACTACCAATCAATAAACCTAAAATCCCGTAAAGCCAGTAGACTTTTCTAGAGATCCTTCCTTGAAAAGATAAGAAAATATCTTTCATGTTCAGCGTTGAAGATCTTGATGAAACCGCTACATCACTCTCCGGTGCATCGTAAGGACTATTATCTGACATTATTACCTCCAAATTGTTTGTTATTAGTTTGATTGAACTGGGCTAATATAAGTGAATTCGAATTGTTATAACAGTAATTTATTACTAGATTGAGATATTAGACGATGTTTTATTCAGCCACCTTTTGGTTAGAGATCACAAGGTTTTGTTAAGCACGATAAAATACGGGGACTGGATGGTTACTCTTATCTTAAGTTGAGGTTAATGAACTTTTGCAGTTTGATAACCAATAAAAAAGCTCCCGAAGGAGCTTTTTTGAGCAATGGATATCGTTGCTCAGTTTGCTGCTAGAATTCGACCGTTAAGGTAGAAAATGTGAGTTCAATAGGTATGCACATTTTGAAGTATCGACTTCTAGCGGTAAGCGGAGTAATGACTACATCATTCCTGGCATTCCGCCCATACCACCCATTCCGCCCATGCCACCCATATCAGGTGCACCAGCAGCAGCATTGTCGGCAGGCGCGTCAGCAACCATTGCTTCGGTAGTAATCATCAATCCAGACACCGAAGCTGCATGTTGTAATGCACTACGAGTGACTTTAGTTGGGTCAAGTATTCCCATTTCAATCATGTCACCGTATTCACTGGTTGCTGCGTTATAACCGTAGTTACCTTCGCCGGAAGCTACCTTGTTCAAAACAACTGACGCTTCATCACCCGCATTAGCGACAATTTGACGTAGTGGCTCGTTGACCGCACGGAATAAAATGTGAATACCAGCTGTTTGGTCATCATTTTCACCTTCAATTGTACCCACTTTAGATGCCGCTCGAACCAAAGCAACACCACCGCCCGGTACCACGCCTTCTTCAACCGCTGCGCGAGTAGCATGAAGTGCATCTTCAACTCGTGCTTTCTTTTCTTTCATTTCGATTTCAGTGGCCGCACCAACTTTAATGACTGCAACACCGCCAGCTAATTTAGCGACACGCTCTTGAAGCTTTTCTTTGTCGTAATCAGAAGACGTTTCTTCGATTTGACGACGGATCATTTCAACTCGTGCCTCAATGTTAGCCGTTTCGCCAGCACCATCGATAATGGTGGTGTTTTCTTTAGTGATTGAGATTTTCTTAGCAGTACCTAAATCATCCAAACTGGCCGTTTCTAATGAGAGACCGACTTCTTCAGAGATAACGGTGGCACCGGTTAAAATAGCAATGTCTTCTAACATCGATTTACGACGATCACCAAAACCAGGGGCTTTAACGGCGGCTACTTTAACGATCCCGCGAATGTTGTTAACGACCAAAGTAGCAAGTGCTTCACCATCAACATCTTCTGCGATAATTAACAATGGCTTACCCGCTTTAGCAACGTTTTCTAAAACGGGTAGCATTTCACGAATGTTTGAAACTTTCTTGTCAACGATTAAAACCAAAGGTGTTTCTAGTTCAACCGACATACTGTCTTGATTGTTAATGAAATAAGGGGATAAATAACCACGGTCAAACTGCATTCCTTCAACAACATCTAATTCATTTTCTAAACCAGAACCCTCTTCAACCGTGATTACGCCTTCTTTACCAACTTTTCCCATGGCTGTTGCAATAATTTCGCCAACATCTTTATCGGAGTTAGCGGAGATAGTGCCAACTTGAGCAATCGCGTTGTCGTCTTCACAAGCCACCGAAACATTTTCCAGCTCAACAACAATTGCTTTAACAGCCTGATCAATACCACGCTTAAGATCCATTGGATTCATACCCGCAGCAACCGATTTCAAACCTTCATTTAAAATTGACTGAGCTAATACCGTTGCAGTAGTGGTTCCGTCACCAGCCACATCAGAAGTTTGCGAAGCCACTTCCTTAACCATTTGTGCGCCCATGTTTTCAAATTTATTATCTAGTTCGATTTCTTTAGCGACCGACACACCATCTTTAGTGACAGTAGGAGCGCCGAAAGAGCGATCTAGAATGACATTACGGCCTTTTGGTCCTAATGTCACTTTTACGGCATTAGCCAAGATGTTAACTCCGTTTACCATTTGCGAACGTGCGTCGTCGCCAAATCTTACGTCTTTTGCTGACATGATTATTTTCCTCTCATTAATCTTCTATTAAATATGTTTGATAAAAAGTTTTAGTTACTCGACGATGCCGACGATATCGTCTTCACGCATCACTAGTAATTCTTCACCATCAACCTTTACTTCACTTCCTGAATACTTACCAAAAAGGACTTTGTCGCCAACTTTGACTTCAAGAGGACGCACATCACCATTATCCAGATGTTTACCGTTACCAACGGCTAGGATCTCACCGCGACTTGGTTTTTCTTTAGCGTTATCAGGTATTAAAATACCACCTGCACTGACTGTTTCATCTTCTATACGTCTAACTAAAACACGATCATGTAATGGACGAATGCTCATCGATTTTTTCTCCTGATATTTGCCAGTACGCCTGAATTCATTGAATTTGGCGGCAGGCTAATTGTTAAAATTTAAATGACGGAGGTTATATGGGGGCTTTTTTTTGGCACTCAACCCCTTATAGTGCTAATTAAGGCAATAAATTATTAAATGGCCTTGACCCTAAAGTGCACTTTAGGGTTTATACTGGTGTTATTTTAAATAGTCTCGACGATCCGGATCTATTTACAACCAAAAACTCAGTCACTGAATACTCTGACCAACTCGCTGTAGACTCCAATTCCCCGAGGACCCTATCATGATGGACTATCTATTTAATTTCATCGCACTTTTTACCGAATCAGCACCCTGGTTGTTGTTAGGATTATTGATCGCTGGTTTTATGAAGTGGTTGGTGCCGATGGCCTTACTACAAAAACACATGGGTGATAATCGATTTGTATCGATTATAAAGGCGGCATTTATTGGTGCACCTTTACCTCTTTGTTCCTGCGGGGTGATCCCCGCAGCGATCGGTTTGCGACGTTCCGGCGCATCCAAATCATCGACTGTCGCTTTTTTAGTTGCCACTCCTGAAACCGGAGTTGATTCTATTTCTGTATCATACGCACTTTTAGGACCATTTTTCGCGATTATTAGACCTTTTGCTGCTATTTTTACAGCAATATATGCCGGGATAATGGTCAAATGGTTTGCATTAAAGGAAGGTCCTAGCATTAAATCATTACTCGACACGAACTCGGAAAAACAAGAAGTGAAGCAATCTTGTTGTGAAAATCAGGAAAAATTAGTAGAACCGACTAAATCGTCGCAAAGCTGTTGTTCGAGTAAGAGTCAATCGGCCGAAGTTCAACAACTATCGGCTAAAATTAATTCGGTCAGTTGTTGTAATAAAACCAATAAGGGCAGCCCACAACAAAAACAAAGACTAGATCGGCTATTCATCAGTTCATTAAAATTTGCCACAGGAAAGTTATTATCCGACATCACCAAGTGGTTGCTAATTGGTTTGCTGCTTGCTGCGGCAATAAAAACATGGGTATCAACTGACTTTTTGCTTCAATGGGGAAATGGATTCAGCGCCATGTTGGTTATGGCCATGATTGGTATCCCGATGTATATTTGTGCAACAGCTTCCACTCCTTTAGCGGCCGGTTTTTTGGCTGCCGGTTTATCACCGGGAGCGATTCTGGTATTTATGCTGGCAGGCCCCGCTACCAACATCGCTACAATGGGCATGATCCAGCAAGAAATGGGCACCCGTGTATTAGTCGCTTATTTGTTTAGTTTGTTTACCGCCAGCATCAGTATCGGCTATCTAGCCAATTGGTTAATTGATGAATTTGACTTTGTGATTAACCAAGTTGCCGCACAGGGCCATGAAATGAATACATCTGTGGTTTATAGACTAGCAGCAATATTGTTGGCAGCTTTGATGGCTAGAAACTGGATAAAAAATAGATCAATATAAACTGGCTGGTCCATTTTTGTCTATTTTTCGAGTTAAAAACCGCTTTTATGACGCTAAAATCCATAAACGTGAAATTCATTTCAAATTTTGAACTAAATGTCTTTTAATTCAACAAATATGAGCGTAGAGTCACGGAATTGCATTTTATTAGATTTTAAACGCTTTTAGACGCCAGATTTCCCGATTTTAATTTTTTACCAACAATGGCTCTCGGTTAACGGTTGCTTATAAACAAATCCGATCCGTGCAGTACGAATTGCCAAAGGTAGAAAGGTCGCATGGTTCGATATGGCTAAATTAAGAAACATCAATATATGAAGATACTACTGCTTAATGGTCCAAACCTAAATATGCTCGGAACTCGTGAGCCTGATATCTATGGTTCTTTAAGCTTATCCGATATTGAAGTTAAAATGCAGGCCATTGCCCAAGCTCAGTCAGCGGTTCTAGTGAGTTTTCAATCCAACGCGGAACATGAAATAATCGATCGAATTCAGGCAGCAAGTAACGATAATATCAATTTTATTTTAATTAATCCCGCAGCGTTTACTCATACTAGCGTCGCCATTCGGGATGCCTTAGCCAGCGTACAAATTCCCTTTATTGAAATTCACCTTTCTAATCCACATGCAAGGGAAGCCTTTAGAAAGCACTCCTATTTTTCAGATCTAGCGGTCGGGATCATCGCAGGTTTTGGAGTCGACAGCTATTTAATGGCGCTTGAATCAGCCATTAAAAAACTGCAAAATTAATTTTTATAAAAAGAACTTATTTGAACTAAATAACAAATAGAGATCTATGCACAAAGTAATAGCAAAGATCTCAAATAAAACGACAAGTTTACATTTTAATTGAAGACTAAATAAGAAGGTATAAACATAATGGATATTCGAAAAGTTAAGAAATTAATCGAATTACTCGAAGAATCTGGTGTTGCAGAGATTGAAATCAAAGAAGGTGAAGAGTCGGTTCGAATTACTCGAGCGGTCGCACCGATGGTGGCACCTGCACAAATGGTTGCACCCATTGCTGCACCTGTCGCGACGGCTTCATCAGCAGTACCCGAAGAGCAGCCAGCAGCGGCGGAGGTAACCGGTCACCAGGTTAAATCACCGATGGTTGGTACCATGTATCTCGCACCATCACCTGGTGCGAATAATTTTGTCAACGTTGGTGACAAAGTCAATGCCGGTGATACCTTGTGTATCATTGAAGCAATGAAAATGATGAATCAAATTGATGCTGATAAGGCCGGCACGATTAAAGCGGTCCTTATTGGAGATGGTGAAGCCGTTGAATTTGATGAACCGCTTTTTATTATTGAATAAAACGCTTTTAAGCATAGAAAGAAAACAACTTAATATTGGTTTTCTTTAAAATGATTATTGGTAACTAATTTGAACAGTCACTAATCAGATTGCCCACATGGATGTAGGTAAGAGCGATAGCAGGACGCGATAGAATATGTCAGCTTAAAAAAATGTGAACATATGACTCTATGTGACCATTTTTGAATGAAGCAATCGCATATTTTGAGGTGAGCTGATTAGTGACAAACATTTCTGGAAATTAAGATGCTTGATAAAGTGGTTATAGCAAATCGTGGAGAGATCGCTCTGCGTATTTTAAGGGCATGTAGAGAGCTAGGTATAAAAACCGTTGCGGTACATTCCACCGCAGATGAAAACTTAATGCATGTACGCCTTGCTGACGAATCTGTTTGTATCGGTCCAGCATCGCCGTTGGAAAGTTATTTAAATATCCCAGCAATCATATCGGCAGCCGAAGTAACCGATGCGGTTGCGATCCATCCGGGTTATGGTTTTTTAGCTGAAAATGCTGATTTCGCCGAACAAGTAGAGCGTAGTGGTTATGAATTTATCGGCCCCACCGCAGATTCTATTCGTTTAATGGGCGACAAAGTATCTGCGATTGCTGCAATGAAAAAAGCAGGCGTGCCTTGTGTGCCCGGATCGGATGGCCCTTTAGGTGCAGATGAAAAAGCTAATATTGCAATTGGCAAACGGATCGCCTACCCCGTCATCATTAAAGCTTCTGGTGGCGGAGGTGGGCGTGGAATGCGTGTCGTGAGGCAGGAATCAGAATTAATCGAATCCATCGCCCTGACCAAGGCAGAAGCCAAAGCAGCCTTTAATAACGATGTTGTTTATATGGAAAAATTCCTTGAAACACCGCGTCATGTTGAGATCCAAATTTTAGCCGATAAACACGGCAATGCGATTTACCTAGGTGAGCGAGATTGCTCTATGCAACGTCGCCATCAAAAAGTTGTTGAAGAAGCGCCTGCGCCAGGTATTACAGAAGAAAAGCGCCGCTTTATTGGCGAGCGATGTGTGCAAGCCTGTAAAGAAATGGGTTATCGTGGTGCCGGTACTT
>CAYVSL010000020.1:0-50268 GCA_964454125.1 uncultured Kangiella sp. | reverse complement strand
ATGGAATGGGGACGCGTCTTTCTTTACTCTATCTATAGGCTTAGGATAAAGCGACCTTATGGCCAGACAAATACGAATAGGGTATCCCGGTGCGATATACCACATTACTTCTCGCGGAAACGCGCAACAGGCGATATTTGAGACTAAAGCCGATCGATATCACTTACTCGTCATAAAATAAAAACAACGACTGTAAGCGACAGCGACGTAATACGGCAGCGAAAGACGTGTCCCCATTCATCCTGTCCCCATTCATCTTCCATTCATCTTCATGCCCGGTAATACACTTGGCAAACGCTTTATCCGGTGAGGCCCTGGTGACTTCCCTTTAGCCACTAAATCAGCCGATTGGAGTTTACTTTTAACCCAACTATAACTCCGCTTCCCATCATGCTCTTGCTGATACCAACGATGAAAATGACGAACATTCCATCCGGAATATCGACTGGAATATAAATCGGTTAATCGAAAGACCTCATCAACGGGGGCGGCTCTGGCTGACAGACTGCTCATACGCTCCCTGTAAACCCGTTTCTTCATATCGGTTTATATATCGGCGGAAACTCCGGCCACAAACCCCTAGAAGGCTAGCCGCTTCATCTTGGCTTAATCGTTTCGACTGATAGCCTTCGTATGCCTCTTCAAATCTCATCTGTTTTAATTTCTCGTGAAAAGCTGTCCGATTCATATTTCACCCCAAATAGGGTAATAATAGATCCGGACAGGTTACGTGTTAATTACTAGGGCAGATAGCTTACTCGTAACACGGTTGCCGTGAGGGGGTAGCCGTCCCCCTGTTTCCATGACAAAATTGAGCTCTCTTACCGGAGCCTTTATGAACACCATCAACCCTAAGATCAAACACTTTCGATATTGTGCCGAACTTATTATTGGGGGCGGAATATGAGATAGGAGACTGTCGATTAGCTTGCTTTTCTATTAGATAAAAAAACCCCAGGCTCTTTCGAGTACCTGGGGTAGGGGAAGTCTGTATCTTGACCTATAAATGTATTGAGTAAACTGCTAGGGGGAACAAAATATATTCAATACTATAAAACTAGACCATATTTTGAAAAAAGCCAGTCTTTTTCAAAATTATTATCACAAACCGGCTATTTCTTTAAATTAAACATCGATGACAAGAAGTCCCCTGTGATGATTTTGACTATTCAGAGCTTATTCAACAAGCTAGTGTAAGACGTGGCTTGAGCTGGAAGGTTAAATTAATATCCAAAAATTAAGCAATGGATTTTAAATATACAAGTCTTGCCCTATGTCTCACTGGGTGGAATAAATGGGTTAATCCGTCACATAATCCATAATCTCATTCGCCGCCTGTATTCCCTCAGCAATAGCGGTAACAACTAGATCAGCGCCACGTACCATATCACCACCGGCAAAAATACCTTTAACGCTGGTTTGTTGCGAATATTCTCTATCGTCACTTTCTGACAGCTCCATTTCGACTAACCCTGATCTCTTTAGTTTAATTCCCGACTTTGAAAACCAGTCAGCGGGACTGGCTTTAAAACCAAATGCGGTAATCACAATGTCAGCTTTTAAAAATTGTTGACTATTCTGTTCGGTTTGTAATTTGATAGCGTCACTCTCTGGATCAATTTGTTGAAAAGTTTTTTCAACATTTAAACCAATGACTTGATGACTTTGTTGATCAATTGCGATTGAAGAGGGGGCGAAATTAAATAGAAATTTAACCCCTTCTTCTTTAGCATTTTCAACTTCTCGCGGTGAACCAGGCATTGACGGTTGATCTCTACGATAAACGCAAGTAACGGATTTTGCATCTTGTCTGATAGCGGTTCTTACACAATCCATGGCCGTATCACCACCACCAATAACTATGACTGATTGGTTCTTGAGATTATAAAACGGAAAATCCGCCATTTGATAATCCTGCTGTTGATTAACATTACCAATTAAATAATCGAGCGCTTTGATAACACCCTTTGAATCTATGCCAGGTAAACTGGCCGACACGCTGGTATAAGTCCCCATCGCCAGAAAAACCGAATCGTACTTTGATCGTAATTGATCAAATGAAATCGTATCTCCCACAACCGTATCGCCGATGATAGTATTTAATCTGAATTCGACCCCAATGTCTTCGAGGAATTGACGTCTTTTGACCATCACCTCTTTTTCTAATTTAAAGCCGGGAATACCGAAGGTGAGCAATCCTCCGATTTCAGGATATCGATCATAGACCACTGGTTTGAAACCATTTCTAGCTAACTGATCCGCGCATGCTAAACCAGCCGGACCAGCACCAATGATTGCGATTTTTTTAGATGATAGCGGAACCTGACTAAGATCAGGACGCCATTTTTTTTCGATAGCTCGATCAGTGATATTTTTTTCGATAGCACCAATGGTGACAGCGCCAAAACCAGTATTTAAAGTACATGCCTGTTCACATAATCTGTCTTGTGGACAAACCCGGCCGCAGATTTCTGGTAATGGGTTGGTCTCATACATTAGCTCTGCTGCTTGTTGGTAATTTTGCTGAGCCACTTGTTCGAGCCAATTGGGAATGTAATTGTGTAAAGGGCATTTCCATTCACAATAAGGATTGCCGCAATCCAAACATCGTGCAGCTTGATTGGATGAATCGTCCATTTCATTGGTAGTGTAAATCTCTTTAAAATCAATACGACGCTCTTGTGAAGATCGTTTAACGGGCATTTGTCTTGCGTGTTTTAAAAAATTAAGTGGATCTCTTTCTATTTTTGAGTTTCCCAGATCGTTTTGATCAACTTTTATTTTGCTCATTTTATGATCCTCAACGGCACCGATTTAAGTGAACGTATTTTACCCGTTCCAACGATTGCAAGGTTACTACTGGGGTCGTTGTGATCATGTTGCTCATCTGATTGGGGAACCGTTTGACTGGTGACCTTGGGTATTACGAGTTTAAAATAATCCAGATAATGCTCAAAGTTGCGTTTTATTTTTCTTGCCCAAGCACTATTGGTTGCAAGGATATGTTGTTGTAATAAATCTTTTAATTGTTCGGTATAATCGTCACACTCAGCTTCCGCAAAGCTGAAGATTTCCACATGGTTCGGATTAATATTTTTTTCAAGAGTTTCACGTAAATCCAATACAAAAGCCACTCCGCCAGTCATACCTGCGGCAAAGTTTTCTCCCACCGGCCCTAATACTAAAACAGTGCCGCCTGTCATATATTCACAACCGTGATCACCTAACCCTTCAATCACCGTAATGGCACCTGAATTTCGTACCGCAAACCGTTCACCAGCTTGGCCTGACGCAAAAAGTTTACCGCCGGTTGCGCCGTACAAACAAGTATTACCGATAATCGCTCCTCGACTGGCAACATATTGAATATCGGCGGGCGATCGTACAATAATACTCCCACCAGACATACCTTTTCCAACGTAGTCATTAGCATCACCCGTTAAGACTAAATTCATACCCGGATAATTCCACACGCCAAAACTTTGCCCCGCAATACCAGAAAAAGAAAGATTAACTTCAAGTGCATCCAACTTATTTGGTTTTTTAGCCAAATACCCGGCAAGGGTTGCACCGACTGAACGATCGTAATTTTTTAATTCATAACTAAGATTGATGATCTTGGGATCGGTAGTAAAACGACTAACATCTTTTAATATTTTCTGATTCATTAATCCTTTGTCAAAAGGTGGGTTTCTAAGGTTTTGATAATGCACCTGACTCGAATCTGATCCATTGGAAGAGTTTGGACGTTTAGCCGAGTCGAGAATAACCTGCAAATCCAAATGTTTCTGTTGTGCTGTATGACCTGTTATCAAACTTAATAGATCGGTTCTGCCGATCAACCGGTCGAGGCTTTCAATGCCTAGTTTTGCTAACCAATATCGCACTTCAGTTGCCACAAACTCAAAATAATTGATCACTTTTTCTGGCAGTCCTTGATAGTGCTGTTCTCGTAGTTGATGGTTTTGTGTGGCAATACCGGTGGCACAATTATTTAAGTGGCAGATGCGAAGAAATTTGCATCCCAAAGCGACCATAGGACCTGTTCCAAAACCAAAACTGTCGGCTCCCAATATAGCGCCTTTAATCACATCCAGACCGGTTTTTAAACCGCCATCTACTTGTAAACAAATTTTATCCCGTAAGCCATTTTCTATCAGTGCCTGATGCGCTTCGCTAAGACCTAATTCCCAAGGTGTTCCGGCATATTTAACCGAGCTTAGAGGACTAGCGCCGGTACCGCCATCATGACCAGCAATGGTAATCATATCCGCATAAGCTTTAGCTACCCCGGCAGCGATAGTGCCAACACCGGGACCGGATACCAGTTTAACGGAAACCAACGCGGTAGGATTAACTTGTTTCAGGTCAAAAATAAGTTGAGCGATGTCTTCAATTGAATAGATATCATGGTGGGGTGGGGGAGAGATCAAAGTGATACCGGGTGTGGCGTTTCTCAGTTTAGCTATTTCCAAAGTGACTTTAGCGCCGGGTAATTGTCCACCTTCACCAGGCTTAGCGCCTTGAGCAATTTTGATTTGTAATACTTCAGCACTACTTAAATAAGCGGCATTCACACCGAATCGTCCAGAGGCAATCTGCTTAATTTTTGAATTGCGGATTGTGCCATAGCGTGCTGGATCTTCGCCGCCTTCGCCGCTATTGGAGCGACCGCCGATGGTATTCATTGCTATTGCTAATGATTCGTGAGCCTCAGGACTGAGCGCGCCAATGGACATACCGGCAGAATCAAAACGTTTTAAAAGCGCGGCTTTATTTTCAACCTTCTCTAGAGGCAAAGGCGTATCGGCAAGTATTGGTTTCATCATGTCTCTTAATGTCGCAATAGGACGATGATTAACTTGATCCGCGTAGGCTTGATAATCTTCATATTGGCCCGAATTAACGGCTTGTTGCAACAAAGTCACCACATCAGGATTATAACTGTGAAACTCACCGCCATGAACAAATTTAAGTTGCCCGCTTCGTTGCATTTTTTGCTGAGGCAACCATGCTTTTTGAGCGTTAAGCAAAGCTGCCTGATGCAAATCGGTAAAGGTAGCGCCGCCGATCCGTGACAGGCAATTTGGAAAACATCGCTTGACGATGCCTTGATCGAGGCCAATGCACTCAAACAATTGAGCACTTCGATAACTGGCAATCGTTGAGATCCCCATTTTTGATAGGATTTTCAAAAGCCCCTTGTTTATGCCAATCAAGTAATTTTTACGCGCGGTCACAATATCGGTCGAAAGTTTTGATTCGGTGGATAAACGATTAATAATCTGTAAAGCCAGATAAGGCGAAATGGCTGTTGCACCAACGCCTAATAACACTGCAAATTGATGTGGATCACGAGTCGTTGCTGTTTCAACCACAATATTCGTGTCGCAACGTAAACCTTCCTTGATTAAGCGCTGGTGAACGGCACCGGTTGCTAAAACGGCATGCACTGGCAGTTTTCCTTTCTGGATATCGCGATCGGTCAGTTGTAAGATAACGCAGCCAGCTCTCACCAGATCAACCGCTTTACCTGCAATCTCTTCAACCGCTTGCTGCAAATCGCCGTCAATCGAATAATTTAAGGAAATGGATTGAAATTGGTAATATTCTTGGTCGAGTGCTTTCAATTGCTGAATTTTGGCATAATTTAATACTGGCTTGCCGATAATGGCACGATAAGCCAGACCGTTGGTTTCTTGAAAAACATTATGCTCACGACCAAAACAAGTTTCTAAAGACATCACCGAGGCTTCTCTTAACGGATCGATGGGTGGGTTCGTTACCTGAGCAAATTGCTGCCTGAAATAATCAAATAAATTTCTGGATTTTGTAGACAAAACGGCCATCGGAGTATCGTCGCCCATCGAACTGGTAGGTTCCTGGCTATTATTAGCAATCACCTGAATAACTTGCTCACACTCTTCTAGAGAAACATTAAATAGTTTTTCAAAGATCGGTAAATCTTTGAGATTTTCGTTAATATAGTTTTCAGCGGCTCGTTTTTCGATCCGCGGATTACTTTTAAGTCGAATGGTGTTTTCTCTTAACCATTCTAAATAGGGGTGACGGCTTTTAAGTAGATCATCTATCTTATTGGTCCGCCAGATCCTGCCTTGTGTGGTATCGGCAGCCAACATTTCACCAGGTCCTACCCGGTCTTTTTCAACCACATCCGTTTCTTTATAATCCCAAACGCCTATTTCGGAAGCAACCGTTAAGATTCGATCTTTAGTGATCACATATCGAGCCGGTCGAAGTCCGTTTCGATCCAAAGTACAAGCGATTTGTTTACCGTTGGTCATAACGATACCCGCAGGACCATCCCAAGGTTCCATGTGCATCGAATTAAATTCGTAAAAGGCTTTTAGTTCAGGATCCATATTTCGCCTTTTGGCCCATGCAGGTGGGATCAAAAGTCTGAGCGCACGGAAAATATCCATGCCACCAGCCAACATCACTTCGAGCATATTATCAAGTGAAGAGGAGTCTGAGCCGGTTTGATTAACCAGATGTTTCAGCTGGGGTAAATCAGGTAACAGCGGACTGTAAAATTTTGACTGACGCGCCGTTGCCCAGTTACGATTGCCGGTTATTGTGTTGATTTCACCGTTATGTGCTAGATAACGAAACGGTTGAGCGTATTTCCACAAGGGTGCGGTATTGGTGGAAAATCGTTGATGAAATAAGCAAATAGCCGTTTCTAACTTTTTATTCGCCAGATCCGGATAAAATTGATTCAGATAATGAGGCATCACTAGTGCTTTATAGACGATAACGCGACAAGACAATGACACGACATAATAATCTTCATCATTCTTTATTTTGTCAGCTGCACGGCGACGGGCGATAAACAGCCTTCGCTCAAGATCTTCTTCTGTCCAGCCTAGAGGTGCCTGAATAAAAATCTGCTCGATATCTGGCAGTGTTTCCAGCGCAACTTCGCCACAAATATCCTTATCGATAGGAACCTTTCGCCAACCAGCGATTGTCAGTGTCTCTTTGCGTAACTCATCTTCCAGTATGCGTTTACTGGTTTGGGCTTTTTTAGAGTTATTGTTTAGAAAGATTTGACCAACCGCAAACCGCTTTCCCAAAGTAAAACCATGTTCCTTTGCGATACCCTTGAAGAAATTAGTGGGTAATTGCAACAATAAACCACAGCCATCACCTGTTTTACCATCGGCTGAAACTGCGCCACGATGAGTCATTCTTGTCAAGGCGATGAGGGAAGTTTCCACTAATTCATGGCTTTGTTTACCATCCAATTGAGCCATCAACCCGAAGCCGCAATTATCTTTTGCCTGTGAAGAATGGTATAGGCTCATTAGCCACCTCATGGTTTTATTAGATTAAAAAGAGTCAACCTGGAAAACAACAACTGAAATATAATCAATAGCTTAATAGGGCTTTCTAGAATTTAGATTAATTCAACGTTACAACGTTGATATGACTAAATGATACCCAAGGTTTATACTAGCTAAGCTGATATTCTACAAGAGATCAATCGCTTATTACCAATAACTAATCTTAATAAGAATGGCGCAATTTAAGCCTGTCGCTTTATGAGCTCATTGATAGTCCGTCAAAAAACAATCTTAGCAGCCGAATAGCTATTCAGATGTATTCAGAGATGTATTCAGAAAAAGGTAGAGGGTTGACGGATCTTTAACAAAAAGAGGTATAAAACAAACAATCTTTGGTAGCAATTTCAGGCACTGTTGTAACCATAAAAAGCTGTATATCCCGTTGAGTGAATAAACATCCGTTGCGATTAACTAATAGATTTTCTATTTGATCGATCCCATGATCGTCGATTGCTTCCAGTTGAATAGGTTTATCTTTATCGCACCAACCAATAAACTCGTCTCTAAGAGTGATGTCCTGATTAAGTTCCTCAATATCTGAACGTAACGTGATATCTGTTATAGTCAATTGGTGGTTAGAAAAGCCAACGGAGGTGTCTCCTTTGAGCTCAACCCTGATGGGATGTCGCAAAATATTCACGGTGGTTTTTCTTTCATCAAATAGCTCCTTATTCATAAAATATAGATTAAGTCCGTTAGTGGCGATCTGATGAGAGGCTCGATCATTAGCGCCACCACATTCTATTGTGACGATTGGTGCACTAAATGATTGTTCCATTATGGCGCCCACATATAATTGAGTAAAAATCATTTTTTCAGCGAAGAGTTCGGCAAGTTTTAAATGTTTGGATTGCTCAGCAACGCTAACCGAAAAAGCAGGACTAGTACCTGAGGTATTATGTAGATCGATGATTGCTTCTGGGTTTACTTCACGAATTAATGAAACAATCTGTCTGGCTCTTTTGGCAACTGCTGACTCATCCTTTTTGTCTGCTGAAAAAAAACGATTAAGATCATCACTATGAGCCACATAACGATTAGTTAAAACGGGCTTTGTTTTAGCTGCTTCAGGGTTACAGATTAGAATTCGTATATTGGTCGCGGGAGTATCTAAGCCCTTAAGCCATAGATGGCAGGCAATAATTCCAGATGGTTCATTGCCATGGATTAAAGTGGTCACAACACGGCACCTTTGTTGATCGCAGCCTCTAATATCGATGACGGTTAAACCGTTAAGTAATCGTAAAAAATCTAATAATTTATCTGGAATGCAACGGCGAAACTTATCATCGTAATAACTAATTTTTGAACTTAAATCACTCATTTCCAGCATTGCTCCCATTCACTGACTGGTTGTCCACACATCTGGTTTTCAAAATAACGATCTAGCATGGTTGAACAAGCTTGGTCGTTAGTCATATTTTTACGTAAATGCTTCACTGTCTTTTTAGTCCAACTGGCACCGTTGATATTTTTTGAAAGTCTCCTCTGAATGATCCCTAAATATTTATCTCTTTCAGTTAGTTCAACATCAAGTGCACTAAGACCGTCATTAGCGACTTGCAGCATTTCATCGATCACATTGCATATCGGAACTTCGACCGGTTTGTTCTGGTATTTTTGAGGCCAGAGTATGGTTGCGTTTAAACCATTTTTGGCCGCACGATAAAAATTATACTCAGCGAAACGAAATGGTATTCTTGCTATATACTCGTCAATTTTTTCTTCTAGACCAACGGCCATTCCGATAGAAAAAGCGGCATTAGCAGCCATATCTAAAGCGGTAGGGCCGGCTGGTAAAGCGCGAAACTCAATTCGCATATGACCATTTCCTTGATTACAATAGACGGCTCGATTCCAAGGCCAGGTAGTCCCCATGTGTAGATTAAGCTCTGCTAATTCAGGTAATTGGCCTTTGACTGAATCTTTACAATCTAAAATTTCTGGAAAAATAGGCTGATAGAGATTGACGGTTTCAGAAAACAACTCCCAACCACTTTTTCTAAGCCAGCCGTGACCAAAAGTGACCCGCGATGGTTGCCGCCAGCCAGAGGCGTCAGGCATCCGATTATCAATAGATTGTTTAAACAAGACCACACGCGTTTCGTCCCAAAGACATTTATTTAACAGTAACCCAGAGTTAGCTGACACCCCTAATGCCATTGGTAAAGTGAGTTGTGCTGCGTTAAAGCTATTGGTAAATTTTTCTGGTTTTGTCATCAAATGGACTTGAAAAGAAGTATTCGCTCCTTCCACACACACTTCGGAAGTTCTAAAATCTACCGATTCATCGCCGTCAATTTTGATGTGGAATGACTCACCTCGATGGCGAAGCAGCTCTTTGGCTAACACTCTATAACGACCAATATCGGTCATGTTTTTATGACTAAGATCATCTTGTTTTAATGTCGGTAAAATACCAATTGCTAACGGTCGGGTTTTAATTTCAGCGGCAGCTTTCCAAAGGGTATTAAATTTGGTTAGCATTTCCTTGGTGAGTTCGCTAAAAGGTCGCCCAGCGGCGATGACTGGTGAAAGATTAAGCTCCAGATTAAATTTATTCAGTTCTGTTTGAAACTGCTCATCCTCAAGCATTTCCAAAAGCAATAAATTAACCGGGCTGACTTCGGATTTTTCGTCTATTAAATAGATCTCAAGTTCTGCGCCAATACAAAGTGGCTCTTTGCCAAAATTAGGCCGATTTAATACTTCTTTTAGTAAATCCACCTGGTCATGAATGCGTCGGTTAAAACGCTCATAATCGTCCGCAGAATATTCCCGTTCGATAATGTCCTTACCCATAAGAATGCCTCGAAGTTAGTTCCTTGGTCCTATATATCCGCCTAATCACTTTACACTAAATATCTTGCCAAAGATCTCTCAAGTTGATTTGCTCTAAATCAATATTAATCATAATATTTGAATTAGAATCCATTACTATCAATATAATTCAACAAAAAGAGCGATTGTTTATGAAAATGCCAACAGATAATGATATTGCAAAACAAAGCACTCCTGAGCTAATTTCCAGTATTGCGGATAAATTGCAGATCAATGAAGACTATAGAATGCCCTATGGTAATTTAATGACAAAAATTCACATTGATGCCCTAAAAGCGCCAAAAGTTCATTCTGGTAACAATCTGGTGCTGGTATCGGCGACGACCCCAACACCAGCCGGTGAAGGAAAAACAACGACTACTATTGGTTTGGGACAAGCATTTACCCAGTTAGGAGACTCGGTCTGTCTGGCGCTTAGGGAGCCATCTTTAGGACCTTGTTTGGGAATGAAAGGGGGAGCTACGGGCGGCGGTTATTCGCAGGCGATCCCGGCAGATCGGATTAATTTACATTTTACTGGTGACTTTCATGCGATTACTACCGCCAATAATCTGATTTCTGCAGCAATCGATAACCATGTTTATCAAGGTAATCCTCTCAATATTGACCCTCGACAAATTGTCTGGCGTCGAGTTATGGATATGAATGACCGCAGCTTGAGGAAAATTGTACTTGGTCTTGGTGGTAAAATGCAGGGCATACCTAGGGAAGGTGGATTTGATATTACTGCAGCATCCGAAATTATGGCTATTCTCTGTTTAGCTGAATCCTTTAAAGAGCTGGAAGAACGCCTCAATCGCACATTAGTTGGTTACAGCTATGATGATCAACCCATTTATGTCGAATCATTGCAGATCACTGGCGCTTTGTTAGCGCTGCTAAGAGATGCCATGCATCCTAATCTTGTGCAAACATTAGAAGGTACGCCCACATTTATTCATGGCGGCCCTTTTGCCAATATTGCTCATGGTTGTAACAGTGTGGTTGCAACTAAAATGGCTATGCATCATGCGGAGTGGGCTATTACCGAGGCCGGATTCGGTTTTGACTTAGGTGCGGAAAAATTCTTTGATATAAAATGTCGAATGGCAAAACTCGACCCAGTTGCGGTGGTTTTGGTGACAACCGTCAGAGCGCTTAAAATGCACGGTGGTATGAATAAAAATCAATTAACCGAAACGAATACAGAATTCGTTACAGCGGGGCTGGTAAATCTTGATAAACATATTGAGAATGTTCAGCTATTCAACAAAGCGCCGGTAGTAGCCCTCAATCGTTTTAGCGAAGATAGTGATGAAGAAATTGCCATTATTCGTGATCATGTTGAATCAATGAACATTCTATTTGCGGAAAGTAATCATTTCAGCAAAGGCGGTAAGGGGGCGATTGATCTGGCGAAAAAAGTAAAACTGGCAGCCAAACAGAGTAAGCCTTTTAATCCATTATATGAGCTAAACGATGGGGTAGTTGATAAAGTCAAAAAGGTCTGCTTGGCGATGTATGGCGCTAAAGATGTGGCCTATACCAAAGAAGCGGAAAAAGATTTACAACATGTTAAAAACTTGAAGCTAAATCATTTACCAATCTGTATTGCTAAAGCGCCTAGTTCATTATCCGATGATCCAAGATTGCATGGAAGGCCGAGAGACTTTCAGGTGACGGTTAAAAACATTCAGGTCAATGCTGGCGCTGGTTTTTTAGTGGTGTTAACCGGCAGTATTATGCGCATGCCCGGATTACCTAAAGAGCCAGCGGCACAGCGAGTCCGGTTAACTGACGATGGCGAAATCATAGGAGTAAGTTAAGGATTTGTTAAGTTTATATTGCGTAAACTCAAAATTATGAAAAGTGTATCAATAGCCATATCTTTAATTTTATTAGCAGGTTGTGCCGGTCTTTCAGGACGAGAAGAAAAAACGGTATATGTTGCTAATGAATATCTGGTTTATCAGAATCAGCGTTTTCAAGAAATGCCTGCGCTTCTTGGTTTATTTAAATGCGATGAGTCTGTAGATCTGTTTATAAGCCCGTTGGTTAACACCGATAAAGAAAGATTTTCCAACGTCGTTGCTGATTTTATCAAAATGTGTGGTAAGCCGAAAATTATTACTATTCAAGTTGATAATTCAATATGACCCAATCTATATTTTGTTCTAGCTTTTTAAGCTTCTTTCAATGGATGCTTTAAATCAACACCCCTTTTAGATCTCTACTAGTTGTAGCAGAATGAAATTAAAATTAATGAAAACTCAATAAAGGCTATTGATCTTTGTAAAATCGTCACCAATGGCGTGGTGAAATAACAAAGACCAACAGGCGCAGGATGTGGTATGGGTTTAAATAAATATGAACGGCTCCTCAACCTCTTCTAGCGCCATCGTCATCAATGATGTATTTCCGCCCGCAGCGGTGGTATCAATACTGACGGTTTTTTCTGTGACCATGCGATAGAACAGTCTCTCGATATCGTACTCACATATCAGCGGTAAAATCGCACCGTTTCGCTTGGCCAATTGTTGAGAAAAATAATTCTGCCAGTCGCTGCTAGGGTCCAAAATAGCGCCTGCTATCCGTGGATATTGCAATAAAGATTGGAGCTCTCCAATGGCGGTAACATGAAATAATGAATCGCTAACCCCAATATCGGTTAACGCATCTTCAATCACTTTGGTGATTACTGAAAATGTGGATTCTTCAACAATTACGACTAAGGTATTACCAGCAGAAATTGCAGTAAGTACAGATGCGAGCCAATTTTCTAAAGAGGTCTGCTTATCAAAAAGACTTAACAGCAACCCTCTTGGTTCATAAAATAATTCGTTTGATTCTCCCGTTGGTCCAGACAGCTGTTTTGGTAAATCCAGTTTGTTTTCTATATGCCATAACAACTGTCGAATACCAAAAATAGCTTCATCTAGTAATCCAAATTCATTCAGTAAAATATCGTCATTGGCAATCTTGGCTAATAGCTGGCGAGCCACCGATATTCGATTGGCGGAAGATTCGTATCGCCAATCGGTTGCGGCATTTAAAATAGATTTTTTTTGCAAAAAATCTAAACTCGAATGTTTTTTTTCAATTGCGGTGGCCTGAATTTCTTTGTAAGCCATTTGTGAAGGGGAGAGATTAGCCTGGCTTTCTTTCTCTTTGTCTTTGACTAGCCGAGACAAATAATTGGGGCCGCCGGCCTTTGGCCCTGTGCCGGATAGTCCCCGACCGCCAAAGGGCTGAACGCCGACCACCGCGCCAATAATATTTCGGTTAACATACACATTACCTGCCGGAGAGCGAGCTGCTACATATTCAGTTTTTTCTTTGATTCTTGAATGGATCCCCATCGTTAATCCAAATTGCGTATCGCTGATTGCTTTAAGAACCAAATCCAGTTCACTATTTTTATAACGAATAATGTGTACGCAAGGACCAAATATTTCAGCCTTTAAGATGGACAGGTTTTTAATTTCATAGAGTCTAGGTGCAAAATAAGTTCCCTCCGATCGAGCGTTTTTCCTAAGCTCACATTGGTATAATAATGTGGCTGAATTTTTCATTTTTTGGGCATGATTTTCTAGTCGATCCAGTGCTTTTTGATCAATAACCGGTCCAACGTCAGTGCTCAGTAATGCCGGGTCGCCAATGGTTAATTCTTTCATGGCACCGATAGTCATTTCAATTATTGAATCGGCTATTTCTTCCTGCAAAAAAAGTACTCGCAGTGCAGAACATCTTTGACCGGCGCTTTGAAAACCGGATGAAATCACATCATCTACCACTTGCTCTGGCAAGGCGGTAGAATCGACAATCATGCAATTTTGTCCGCCGGTTTCCGCGATAAGGGGAATGGGAGCACCGCCTCGCATTGCTAGAGTATTTGCCAACCAATTGCCAACCTGTGTTGACCCAGTAAAGATTATGGCTTTGATTCGATCGTCTGGTACCAAAGTTTCACCCACTTCCGAACCAAAAGCTTTAACGATCGAAACAACACCGTAAGGTAATCCACATTGGCGCATTAATTCTAATGCTCTTTGAGCTATTAAAAGTGTTTGTTCTGCAGGTTTGGCGATGACTGTATTACCACAAACTAACGCAGCGACAACCTGTCCTAAAAATATCGCTAGTGGAAAATTCCAAGGACTAATGCACAATACAACCCCTCTCGGTACAATCGCATTATTGACCATTAATTGGCTCGCATTACCTGCATAATAACGACAAAAATCAACGGCTTCGCGTACTTCTGCAACACTATCGGCTGGCGTTTTTCCCGCTTCTTTGATGCAAATGGCAATCAGTTCATCCTGATATAATTCCAGATTATCAGCCAGTTTAAATAAAAAACCGGCTCTTTGATTGACCCCCATACTAGACCAGCTTGAAAAAGCATTTTCTGCGCCTTCAAGCTTTTCTAACATGGATTCCGAGCTATCTTTTTCAATTGAAGCCAATATATTTTGATTATTTGCTGGATTGACAATTTTTATTCTTGACTTATTTGCAGTACGCTCGATAGGATGGAGTTGATTAGCTCGTTGCCAGTTTTCTAAGTTAAGTTTCATATTTTGTAGATAATTTATGTCCGTTAAATCCACCCCTCGGGAATTTTCTCGTGATCCTCCATACAGTTGACAGGGTTTTGCAATTTGCGGATTGCGTTTGTTTTTGGTTCGGATTATTTCTTCAAGTGGATCGGTTAATAGAGTTTCGACGGGCACCTTTTCGTCAACGATATTATTGACAAAAGAGGAGTTAGCCCCGTTTTCTAATAAACGCCGGACTAAATAGGCAAGTAGATCAACATGACTACCCACTGGCGCATAAATCCGGCAGGGAACTTGTTCATCTTGCAAAATCTGATCAAATAATGATTCGCCCATACCATGCAGTCGTTGAAATTCAAAACCGTCATGTTTTTCGCCAGCATTGGCATAGAATGTTGTTTCTCGATCAATTTCTAAAATAGTCGCAACGGTATAAGCATTATGGGAGGCAAATTGAGGGTAGATTGTATCCCTTAAATCCAGTAATTTCTTCGCACAGGCCTGATAACAAACATCCGAAGAATGTTTACGGGTAAAGACCGGAAAATCTTCATATCCTTCTGTTTGAGTTTCTTTTATTTCGGTATCCCAATAAGCACCTTTAACCAAGCGAACTATCATGCTTTTTCCGACTTTTTGGGTTAATTCTGCAATCCAGTCGATGACAAATATTGCGCGCTTTTGATAGGCCTGCACAACCATACCAAACCCTTCCCAACCGGCTAGTTCGGGATCGGAGAATATGGTTTTAATTACGTCCATAGAAATTTCCAAACGGTCGGCTTCTTCCGCATCAATCATTAGACTAATATCCTTTTTTTGGGCGGCCAAGGCTAATTTTTTCAGACGAGGAATTAATTCATTCTGTACCCGTTGATAATGAGAGAATTCATAACGGGGATGTATTGAGGAGAGCTTTATTGAGACGCCTGGACTTTTTCTTGGTCCGCGACCTTTAGCAACACGACCGATTTCTTCTATGGCTTTTAAGTAGGTTTGAAAATATCGATCGGCATCTGCCATGGTTCTGGCGCCTTCTCCAAGCATGTCGTAGGAATAGGTATATCCTTTTTTTTCGCTGGTTCTGGCACGCTTGAGCGCTTTATTGATATTCACGCCCATAACAAACTGGGCTCCTAACAGCTCCATTGATCTTTTTACCGCTTGACGAATCGTCGGCTCTCCCAGTCTGCCAACCACACGTTTTAGCGCGCCAAATTGATTAACTTTTTTCTTATCGCGGTAATTGACTACTTTACCGGTTAGCAGCAAACCCCAGGACGAGGCGTTAACAAACATCGAACCACTATTACCAATATGAGATAACCAGTCACCATCTTTTAGTTTGTCCCGAATCAAATCATCCGCAGTTTTTTTATCAGGTACCCTAAGCAATGCCTCTGCAAGGCACATTAATACAATACCTTCTTCCGTTGAGATAGCAAACTCCTGCAACAAAGCATCTACGCCACCTTTACCTTGTTGTCGCTTACGTATTTCAATAATTAACTTGCGTGCACGTTCCCAAGTGCGGGTTCTTGCTCTAACGCCGGTCTCTGCGAGAGGAATAAGGAAATTAACCACATTGATTTCATCGGCGCGATAAAAGTCTCGGATTTTTTGACGAGTTGCACTGCAGGGGGGAAGAGGGTAATTAAATAGCATTTTAAATTCTCCAGAAGCGGTATTCGCTAACAATCAATAATAAGCATTATAAGGGAGAGTTTTCGGTATTAGTTATCTAATGCTAGGGTTTTGCATTATAATATATGGAAAATAAAGCAATGTACGGAATATTATAATGAATTATATTTTGGATAAAATAGATAAACAAATCCTAAGAGAATTACAATCTAACGCCCGGATCTCCAATAAAGATCTGTCCAAACGTATTCATTTAAGTCCAAGCCCTTGTTTAGATAGAGTTAAACGTTTAGAAAAAGAAGGCTTTATCGATGGATATGTCAGTAATCTGAACCCTGAAAAATTGGGTTACGATATGTTTGCTTATGTAACGGTGACATTGGACAAAAGTACCAACAACGCATTTAAACAATTCCAAAAAGAAATTGTCGATTTTAGAGAAGTGATCGAGTGTGATATGGTGGCAGGTGGGTTTGATTATTTACTAAAACTCTGTCTCAGAAATATGAAACATTACCGCGCTATACTTGGGGTGATTTCTGAGTTGCCGGGTGTTTCGCAAACTCATACTTATATTGTGATAGAGAAGGTTAAGAAGAATATTGGATTAAATATTCTCTAAACGAGCCTTATAGTTCTTAGAGGCGACCTATATTTTTATGAGTGCGGAGGATTGATTGGTCTAGCGCTCTTTCCATGACTCCAACTGATTATCTAATCAATTCCTTTTTTTTTGAATTTGTAGGCAAGAATGTTTTTAAGTCTTTAGCGGTTACAGGATCAAAAATATCACCAAAGAGACTATGTAAAATCATGGTTTCTTGTTTGGTTTTTTCTTGTTTAAAATCTTGCCATGGAACAATGTAAAGCACTTGAGGTAGTTCCTTATTACCTTTTATAAAAGTAGTTTTCAGATCAACTCGATCCTCTTCTTCGGCAAAGCCTTGGCAAGAAAATAAAACGAGGAATAAGCCAAGTAATATACGTTTGATTTTCATGAGTTATCACCCTTTACATTTAGTTTAAGTTCCTCTACCCAGTCTTTTGTTTTTTCATCTTTATAATCAATAAGTGACAAATACAATTGGTAGTATTTAATTGCCATAGGAATGTTTTGTAAATATATGTCGTAGATAAGAGCTAAATTATAATGTGCTAAAGCATAGTCGGGTTTGTTGATGATCGCTTTTTCATAAAGAGATTTCGAGTCACTAATTTCACCTTTTTGGTTCTTGAGATAACCCGCTAGATTTAATGCTTGCGCCATATTGGGGTTTTTATTGAGTGCGATTTGAATATTTTGTTCGGCTTTTTCTTTTTGATTTTGTTTAAGATAAACTAATGCAAGATTAGCCCAAGGGCCAGCGAGATCCGGTTGTATCTCTGTCATTCTTATAAAGGAACTTTCTGCAGCCTCCAACTGATTGTTATTAAGTTGAGTGATCGCTTGTTGGTAAAGAGCAATTTCAGTCATTGAGTTTTTATTTAGAGGGGTAGAGTGACTCTTTTTAAGTTCTTCTAAAGTTGTTTGGGTCGGCGTTGAACTACAGCCAACCATTAGTAATGATATAAATATCCAAAATCTAGTGTAATACATTGATATGCCCCTCTAGCTTAGGTTCTCTTTGATATCTTACCGGAAATAATTCTTTTAATTGGTTATGGCTTTTTATAACCCATTGATCATACACACCATCTCTAACATGTATCAAATTAATTTCGTAAAATTCAATCGCCTTTTCTTCAAAAGGAAATGCTTGATCTTCTAGTAATATTTGATATTGCTCCAATTCATCTTGGTTGAGGTTTTTGGGGCGTTCAGAGTTAAGTAAAGCAGTACTAAAGTCATTGTAAAGCTCTGCAATTGCATGCGTTGCTTGAGTGGCTGTTTCAGCTATCCCATAGGATGAAGCTCGGGCATACAAATTAACCGCGCGTTGCATTGCTTGTTTCTTTTTCTTCAAGTTTCTTTTTAATGGGAGAATAAGTTTTGTCTTGTCAAATGTGATATTGTTTTTTCTGCCAAGTTGCAAGGCTGCACTAGACGCAATAAAATTTGTTCGTGCTGTTTTTAGCTTTGCAGCTGTTTTTTTGTCAGAATTGATTATTTTATTTTGCCACAAGTTTATTTTATTTTTATTATTTCTCATAGTATTTAATTTTACCAACTTAAAAAGAGACTCCATGTATTGAGGGTAAGGGGAGGTAAAGTTTTTTGCGTATTTTTCATAGGAGCGGATTGCTGAAATATAGTCTTTTTTGGATTCGTAAATCTCACTGGCTTTCCATAAAGCCGCTAGTTTGTATTTTTTATCTTCTTCATGAGTGGATAATTGCTCTAACTCTTTTGCTGCCGCTATATCTTGTTTAGTATTCAAATAGGCCACAGACAGCTTTTTTGCAACGTCTCGTATGAGCTTATGTTTAGGGTATAAGCGTCTGAAAGTTTTAATATATCCAATGGATTGAGCCCATTGTTTAGTCTTGATTGTTAGAGCTATTGCATCATATAACCCGTTAGCAGCAATGGGTGATTTTTGTATAACACGAATAATACGCGCGTAATGATGAATCGCTTCATTAATCTCATTTTTGTCCGCAGCCGATTTTCCTTGATAATATATTGAAAGTGCTAGCGCTTTTAATATGGAGGCTCTATTTTTAAATGCTAAATTTTTGTTTTCCAATAGAGAAAAATATAAATTTTCCGCATCAACATATTGAGCAGTTTCAAAATAGGAGTGAGCCTTTATTAATTTGATATTAGATGTAGAAGTTTGTTTTTGTTCTATAAATAGGTCCGCCAAAATAATCGTTTCATTAAACATTTTATTTTTATAAGTAAGTTCGCTGGCGTTGATAATGATTTTTCTTGTTCGAAGATCTCTAGGGTTTTGTTCGCTATATAGTGTTGAGTAATGAATAAGTTTTTTTAGCCAGCGGGAAATATTTTTTTTATTTTTACTGGCTTCCAACATCTGTGAAGCTAAAGAGATTGTTTCATAAGCCGCATCTTTATTAATGATAATGTCAGAGTCAAACCCCGATAATTCAAAATGCTTTAATGCTTCAATTGTATTATTATTTTCAGCTAGTAATGAACCAAATAAAAAATGAATGTTATCTTGTCGAGAATAAGAGCTATAATGTTTCAAATAATTACGATACCAACGCTGAGCATTCACAAAGTCGGCTATTTTTTTAGTTGATAAAAACTGTTTATGATAGTTGGCCGTCACCGTTAGAATGTGCTGCCTTAAACTGTTTTTGGCTAATTCCATTAGTCTTGGACTCTTGCCAATATTATTATGCCAATATTGGCTATTAGGATGATAGTTTTTATAAAACAAATCCAGAGACTTACTCATTTTTGATGAAAATCCACTATTTTCCCAAATTGAAATTGTTTTCAATAAGGCTTCTGGAACAAATTCGGATTTAGGGTTGTGTTGTGTAAAATAATTTAATGTGTTAACCGCATCACTAAATCTTTCCTGTTTTACATAAATATCACTGACATGAGAATAAGTATAATAAAGATGTTTGAAATTTTTTGTTTGTTTGAAATACTCATTGAGAGGTTCAGCTCCTCCTAAATAAGAAAATGACAAGCCGATTGCTCTAAAATATTCATTAAATAGAGATTTTGATTGAGCTTCAAGCAAAGAGTAATCATCAAACTGGTTGTATTTAACCACTTGTAGAAAATCATCAGCGGCTTCTAGGTAAAACTCTTGTTTGAATCGAGACCATCCACGTTTATACAGAGATTTTTCATAAAAAACACTGTTCTTTTTAGAACCCACTATTTCCGTATACTTATCTTCCGAAATGGTATATTTTTTTGAGCTGAAAGCGGCTTCTGCTAAACGAAATTGCCCTTCTATATAATATTTTGATTTTGGATAATGATTAACTAATTTCTCTATAGTAGCGAGAGTTAACTCATAGTTTCCTTTTTGATCATAAGCTTTAGCTAACTGATAAAGAGTTTCATCGTTATTTTTTGCATTTGGATAATCGTTTAAAGAGGTGTTGAGTAGTTCAATCGTTCTGTTTAGTTTTTCATTATATAGTTGATCGTCAAGCGCTTCGATAGTATCACTATTGTTGTCCTGTAATAACTGCTCAGATAATTCAAACTCGATTTGAGCTAATCGATTAAGTGCGTCGACACGAGATTTATCTTGTTTGGAAGCATATTTCAAATAATTAGCATACGCTTTGCGAATATCTTCGCTGGATTTAGGTGCGAGATTTTCTCCTTTCTTAATGATGCCTGAAATATCTACATCCGCTATTGTTGCTCGTTTAACTGGAGAATTACTACAGGCGGTAATGATTGCTAATGCTAAAGCAAAAATCGTGAGGCGATTAAGTGTTGAAAATAAATACATTACTTGTTCACCAAATTATTGTCATATAGCCTTGCTAATCCAAACCTAGATTGATCCATATAACTGTTCAATTGCTCAATTTTTTGTTTTAATAAGTTGTTAATCATTTTTATAATTATCGTTTCATATTCAGTTTTCAACTGAAGGAAATCATTGTTTAACTTTTGGTTATTTATTTTAGCTAATTGAGTACTGTAGCTTTTAAGTACTAAATAATTATTAAAAAAATAATTAGGATATGTTGGTGAAAATTTCACTAAATTGTTATTGATATTAGTGGTCACAATTCCATTTAAAATAATAGGATATTGGGAAGGTTTAATTTCTGATTGTAGGGTATTATATATTCCTGCTACTCTTCTTTGATAATAACTAACGGCTTGTGAATAACCGGTGGAAGCCGTTGTGTGCTGTTGAAGTTTTTCATAAAAATATGGCATTAACAGATGCGATTCGTCGACAGGCAAGTCGGATGTGTTCTTCTTTTTTAAAATTCTGACTGCATTTAGTGCCCCAATATAATCTTTCTGATTAGCGGCGGTCAATGCTATGCCTAGTAGCGCCCTGTTAGTGTATGGGCTATTCAAGCCTACATTTCGAAATGATTCGCGTGAGTTTCTATAATATTCTTGTTTAAGAAATGAATAACCCAAGATTAAATAAAGCCGATTTAAGCTATTCCCCTCCGATTTTTGTAGTAGATTTTTAATGAGGTTATGTCCATCTGTCCACCAACCTTGTCTGATATTGGCGATCGCCATATTGATTCTCGCTGAGGGATAATATTTTGATGATAATGATATTTTTTCGTACTCGGTAATCGACTTTCGATGTTCAGCTAATTTTTGTAGTGATATACCTTTGATTAGCAAAGCATGATTATAGTCTTCGCCGGATAAATCGTTAACAGCATTATCAAGATAATTGAGTGTTTGTGCCCACTCTTTGCGCTGAAAAGAGAAGTTAGCGAATAAATAGGTGATATTAGATAGTATGTCTATATCACCATCTTGTTTGAGTAATTCAAATAATTTTTTGGCCGAATTAAATTCATTTTGTTCCAATAATATTTTCATTATTTCAATGATGGCTAAACTGTCATAGTTATTTTTCAGCATAGGCAAATTTTTCATTATTAGCCCAGTTGCTAGTGTTCTATCTTTTCCAATATTTGATGAAATAACCTTTTCTAGGGAGTCAATATTCTGGAAGGATTGCAATTGTATTGAAGCGTGAGATGAGAATTTAGAATAAAATTTAGTTGAAAAATTTTGATGCTTTTGATCGATAGCCTTAAGTTCGGTTGTAAGATCTTGTATTTCGGACGATAAACAATAGTTGCTAAAAAACAGCAGCAACCCTAGGGCTGCTATGTTTAAAGAGTCATATTTTATTGGGTGATAGAAACGTTTAAGTGACATTCATGGTCCAGTGTATTACATGTGTTAATAAGGTTTTGCTGATAGCAATAATTCCATAAGTATTATAAGGGATAAAAATTAACTCAACATTCAATAGGTTAAACGAAGTTTAAAAGTGTTCTATTGAGTTAATTTTTTACGTTTGAATTTCGCTATGAAATTTCGTAAGTAAACGGCCCTTCTTCCGTTACGCCTACATGGATTTTAGATATTTCCTGATTATTGGATAATCGCGACAAACATTCAATAGCCATTTCCGGTAGCATCGTTCGGGTTAAAATATTTTCAATGTTTCTGGCTCCCGTATCAACTTCCTGACAACGCGCTACAATGTGTAACATGACATCATCATCATAACTAAAGTCGGCATCATAATGATTACGTATTCGTTTTGCGATCCGGTTCATATTGATTTTACTAATTTTAATTAAATCTTCATCACCCAACGGGTAATAGGGGATAACAGTAGTTCTACCAAGAAATGCTGGTTTAAAGTAGTTAAGCAATTGAGGTCTAAAATTATCTAGCAGTACATCCGGATCGGGTCGCTCTTCGCTTTGTGCACACATGGCACGAATATGCTCTTCACCCGCATTAGATGTCATAATGATAATTGTATTTCGGAAATCGATATCTCGACCTTCACCGTCCTTAATGGTTCCTTTGTCAAATAGATTATAAAAAATATCCTGCACCCCTGGATGTGCTTTTTCCATTTCATCCAGTAAAATAATACTGTGTGGCTTTCTGCGTGCTGCTTCGGTTAAAACGCCACCCTCGCCATAGCCTACATAACCAGGAGGCGAACCCAGTAGCATAGACACTTTGTGTTCTTCCTTAAATTCTGACATGTTTATGCAGGTAATATTTTGCTCGCCGCCATAAAGGACCTCTGCCAGAGCAATGGCCGTTTCTGTTTTACCAACGCCACTGGGACCAACCATAAAAAATACACCAACAGGTTTGCGTGGATCAGTTAACCCCGCTCTTGATGTACGAATGCTTTCTGCTACAGCGCTTAACGCATGAGACTGTCCAATCACTCGTTTTTCAAGGGTGTTTTTCAAATCCATGATTGATTCTATTTCATCGGCTACCATTTTTCCGACAGGAATACCGGTCCAGTTGGCGACGACTTCTGCAATGGATTGACTACCAACGTTGACTTGGATCATGGGTGAGTTACCTTGTATTTCAGTAATTTCCTTCATTAAGAGATGTAACTCATTTTTAATTTTTTGACGTTTCTCATCGCTAAGTTGTTTGGGCGCTTCTTTTTTCTTTAAAGCTTCTTTTGATAAGGATTGTGCATTGAAATCTTCTTCAATCTGTTTTTGCAAATGATGTATTTGTGAAACTTTTCCTTGTTCTTTTTCCCACTGGGCTTCTTGAGCCACTAAAAGAGCTTCAAGTTCTTTTTTTTCATCTTTTAATTCATTGATTTGTTTATCGTGATTGCCGAGTGTTGCATTTTCACGTTCAAGCGATTTAATGGTGGTTATACATTGAGTGATATTACGTCGTGTATTTTCGACCGTAGCAGGTGTGGAGCTCTGGCTCAACGAAACTCGAGCACAAGCAGTATCTAATAAACTGACTGATTTGTCTGGTAATTGTCGAGAGGTAATGTAACGGCTGGAAAGCTTGACAGAATCAATAATTGCTTCATCCATGATACGAACGCCATGATGACTTTGAAGTACTTCAGAAATAGAACGCATCATGTTAATCGCTTTTTCTTCACTTGGTTCTTCAATTTTAACAACCTGAAATCTTCGAGTGAGTGCTGGATCCCGTTCAAAGTACTTTTTGTACTCTGCCCAAGTGGTTGCAGCGATGGTTCTTAATTCACCCCTAGCCAAAGCTGGTTTTAATAAATTTGCTGCATCGCCTTGTCCTTCTTTGCCTCCAGCTCCAATAAGTGTATGGGCTTCATCTATAAACATTACGATTGGTTGAGGTGATGCTTTGACTTCTGCAATGACCGATTTAAGCCGATTTTCAAACTCGCCTTTAACGCTGGCTCCTGCTTGAAGCAATCCCAAATCCAAAGTACGAACACACACACCTTTTAGGGGTTCAGGCACATCACCGGAAACAATACGCAATGCAAAGCCTTCGACTACCGCTGTTTTCCCAACTCCGGCTTCCCCGGTCAGGATAGGGTTATTTTGACGACGGCGAATTAATATATCAATAATCTGGCGAATTTCATCGTCACGACCTAGGATGGCATCAATTTTTCCTTGTTTAGCATCTTCGGTTAAATTGATTGTAAACTTGTCTAACGAGGGTGTTTTACTTGGCATTCCTGATGCTGTATTTCCATTGTTGCTTGATGTATCCCCAATTGCAGTACTGATGGACTCGCTGGTTGTACCGACAATCGTTTTGGCAACTTCACGCAGAGATTCAGGTTTGATTTTTTTCAGTTCACCTGATGAGGCCACTGTTGAACGTCGCAGATTGTCATCTAACATTAAAGCGGTCAGTATGTGAGCAGAAGTGGCAATAGGATGACCATACTCAACCGAGGCCAACATCCATGCGTTCTTGGTGATATCGACAATACTTGGAGAGAGCGCGGGAGCTCTGGTGTTACCACCCTTGATCCTATCGAGTTCTCTGTTTAACTCTTGGTGAAGCTTACCTAAATCAATTTCAAATTTCTCGAGCAACGCCAATAAATCGCTATCGGGTATTTCCAATAATTTTAATAACCAATGTTCAATTTCAACATTATAGTGAGTACGAGCCAGACACAATCCCGCTGCACCTTCTAACGCATTTCGAGAGGTTTCGTTAAGTCTGCCAACTAAAGATTTCAAATCAATTGTGATCATAATATTCTCTTTTCCTTCTTGTTTTAATGCGTAAAATTTTAACAAATTCCTCGGATTTTACTACAACATTTAATGCCGCAAATTTTAACAAATCGTTCTTCTTCATTATAAAATTCACCTACACCACCAGAGCGTATTATCCAGTTATAAATTTTTCCATATAAGTAGGCAGTGCCTGTGGAAAAACAAGGTAAAACCTTATATTTTTTCTCGGTATCTTCTTCATAAGTCAATGCGGCATGATGAAAAAAAGCGAGTACCTTTTTTTCTGACATAAAAAAGCCCTTACAAGTCGATTTCATCTCGGGCCTATTGGTATAATGTTTTCCTTGAGTGATCACTTCAATATGAGATATGGGGATCGTTTTATCTATTGAAGAACATGCGGTAACAAAATAGGCTGTTGCCATGTAAAAAATTAGCTTGATCATTTGCATTTAGTTCTTGTGTGTTAATTAATGTCGAGAGGCTATCGCAATATCGACAGTTTCATTTGAATTAGCTGTTTTGTCTGTTTTACTTGATAGCCATGTGGTCCATCCGACAATGGCTGGCTCAGTAGCCGATAATACTGCGCGTTCCGGTATATCTTTTTTGTTTATACGCATTACAAAACTGTAATCATAATCAAACCCCATGTATAACCGAATCATTTCGTCGAGGGATTTTAAAACGCTAGAGCGCGGTGAGAATTTTTTTAATTGTGATTTAGTCAAAGGTCCTAAAATGATTTTAATTTTGCCCTGCGCAAACCAACCCTGTCGACCAAGCATAACTGATTTCCCCAAACAATGGTTTTGACCAGCAGTGCTATTTTTGGGTAACCGTGTACGTACATCACTAAAAAGGTCTTGCCATTGGCCGACAAATTCTTTAATTTCCACGGGAATGTTAAAATGATTTTTTATCATTTGTTTTAAGCTCGATGCAGTACGCACTTTACTAGTTAGCAATCCTGAATAATAAATTAGAGATTCGTCTTTCATGTATAAACGTTTAGTGAGGTTCTTGGTACCCAAGCCTATTAGAGAGAGCAGGGCTTGAGTGCAATGATCTGTACCGGTTTTATTTTCAGGATTAAGTCGTTTTCTTTCATATTCTATAGGAAAGTCATATTTGCATGAAGCCTGAAAAAACAGAGAGATTGTTCTATGATTAAAAAGGTTAAAGAACTCGGTAATTGACTTATCTTTAAGTCGTAATCTTTGTAAAGCGATTTCTGTATAATGATGCGGCAAAATACCGCCATTTCCGGTTAGCCCAATGAAGCTAATCCCCATTTTCCATTGATTAGTTTTTGAACCTTTTGGGGGAGCTGTAATAGTGCTGATTTCAGAGGATGGAAATGAGAGAGATTGTTGCTTACTAAATCTGATAAATTCAGAAGAAGGGCGCATAAATCGGGCGATAGTGTTATTTCTGTTACTTGTGTTTGTTACGGACAATGCGACAGGTGCGTTAGAACGTTCTAACAAACGTACCGCTTGTTTAAATGAAAACACATACGGACGATCCGTAAGTTCTTCGATTACAGAAGTATTTTTTCGCCGGCTCTCGGTGGACATTTTTTTAAATAACCTTCTTTGCTTTTTAATTTAACCAATAATCTGGTAAATGAATTAATTGAACAATACAGTCCAAAAAAGTGTTCCAGCACTGTAGAGAAAAGATAAGCACTGTTGCCGCTGAGTAATCGATCATCAAGTTCAACTTGAACTTCCATTCCTCTGCACATTGTTGTATGACCATCAATATTTAACGGTGCGCTGATGGGTTTGGTGCTAACTGACACGATTGATTCAATCAGTGATCGGGTTACCGCCGAATCTCTAAAATCGTACAGACGAAGTATTTCTTTTAATGCCATAGTGGCATCTTCCCCTCCTGTCAGGGATAGAAAATTAAGGTTTAAATGAGAGATTAATCGCCATCGTGCATGATTGCGTAATGGTGCTCTCACTGTTGCTGTTGGTTGAATCAGACATCGAATTCTTGTACAAGGAGGCGCACTATCTACACATTGAAGTTGTGGTTGGTCAATTGTGTAAGGCAATTTGGGGGGTAGATCGCGATTACTACAAGTTGTCTTAATAGTAATGGTACGATCATCCGGCACGTTTGGATTAAAAGCCAAGTCAACCAATGATAAAAACATATCGGTTCCCTCGTCTCGGTCAAATATTCCTAGTTTTGCATCTCTTCGAGAAGCAAACCAAAATGAATGTGAGTCGGTATTTTGTTGTTCATGGTTGAGTCCATAAAATGGGGCGTATTCCACGTCCTCACCGGAAGAGGATGTAGCGACAACTTGATCAACAGAGTATATTTCATAGCTTGTTGGTCGTCGGGAATCAGGAATGATTTTATATTCGTGGTGAGTATGATCTAGTTTAATAGGATCAGCTGAGTGTTCAAAAAGATTAATGACTGGAGTACATCCCAGTGAAAAAGTTGTTTCGGAAACGTTGTGCTCAAGTTCTACATCAGAAGTATTAAGATAAATATACAGATCAAGACTGCTGCCAGCTTGTTCGGAAATTTTTTCCGCCAGATTGGTAATATCAACAAACATGAATTTTTCAGGACATATAAAATATTCAGTTAACAAACGGTACCCTATAAAAGATGAAGGAGGGTAGGGAAGCAGTCCTTCGTCGATACCAAAACCAACGGGTTTAATCGTATTTGCATTCAAAGATACTGGGTGGGTATCATCTTCAGACAAAGCCATGACTATTTTATTACAATTATTCAACAGCATTTGATACAGGGGGTTAATGTGCTGAGATTGGCCTTTTAGATAGAAACGTAATTTTTCAGGTTTTAGTTCTGCAAAAGTAATTTCTTTGGAAAATGTTGATAAAGAAATTTTTAGTACGCTTTCCGCACCGCGCACTTTTGATGACCCTGGTGTTGAAAAAGGTCGGCCGATCAATGACGCAGATAACACTTTTATGGGATATAGTTCGGTATCATATACCGTTGAAAATCGGCAATTTTCGCCTTGAAATTGTTCTGTTTCCAATAGTGTATCTTTGGATATAACATAGTTTGAATCTAGTAGCTCTTCATCGGCTTCAAATTGCACAATCGACATCGACGGGATCGGTCTTTGGTAGTGCGGATATAAAATATTAAGGAATGCATCGCTAAGTTCCGGAAAATCATCATCGAGTTTATGCTGTATTCTTGCATTTAAAAAAGCGAAACTTTCTATCAACCGGGATACATGAGGATCTTCAATAGTGTCATCATTAATACCTAGGCGACCTGCTATTTTTGGATGTTCTTTGGCAAACTCTGAACCAAGCTGGCGCATAAACACTAGCTCTTTTTCGTAGTAGGGTAGTAGTTCATCAGCCATGACTAATTTCCTTAACACTTACTGTTCGAGTGACTGACTCAAGTATTGAATCATATACGACAACTTCAGGTAGTGGATCAGCATAAATGGTGGCATCAATCCTGAATCGTAAAGTTCGGTCAATACTATCAGAGTTTTCAAGAAAAGAAACTTTTACTGACTTAAATCTAGGTTCAAACACTTTCAATGTGTGTTCCAATTGACGGCTGAATAGTTGCCGTTTTTCTATATCAACAATATTAACTGTTGCTAAATCAGGTAGTCCATAGTTAAATAAAGAATGTTCAATTTCTAAATAGTCTTCAGAAGGCTCTGATAAACAAAAACGTGTATTAAGTAGAAGTTCAAGATCACGCCGTATGCTACTTCGCAATTGTTTAAGTAATTGATGATGTCCTATTTCGACTTCAGTACGATTGTACGGCTCATCATCAAACAATCTATCAAGTATCGATGGGCGTAATTTTTTCTTTTTACCAACTCGTGCCATTATTATTTTCCGAAAGTCGCTAGTTCAGTCACTAACTCCAGTTCAGAGACCATCTGATCGAGTTGATAGTGAGGTTTTAAATGAATGACACATAAATATACACCCTGTTTAGCAGGGTGTTCTTTTACACGAACAGAACCTTCTCTTAGTGGATATCGAGCCTGCTCTTCCCAATCAAGATCTTCTCTGCCGGTGGTGTATTCCATCAGCCAGTCTCGTAAGTGCTTTTCACATTGTTCTGCTGAAAGAAACGAACCGGTCTTGTCTCTTACCATTAATTTAATATAGTGAGCTATTCTCGCGCCGCATAATACATGTTGTAACATGGCAGATAGCCTTGCATTGGCACTAACTTCTGTACTGCTATAATTTGGGGGTTGGTGAATAGATTGATTATTGTAAAATGTTGCGTAAGGCGATAAATAACCTTGGCATAATGGGATGAACCCCATTTCACTAAGCTTTTTTTCCGCAGCATCTGTCACGATAACATCGGTCACTGACTTAAAGGCTATATCATTTGAATCTGTTTCATGTGCATCAATGGGCAGCTCTCTCACTAATCCACCAGACAAGTAGTTCCTTGGAACGCCTCTTATATGACCAAACCAACCAATGCTTGAGAATTCACGAATTAAAACAATACCAAAAGCATAACATGCATTACCCCATAAATTATTTTTACCGTCTTTATCCGCTATTTCACGGAAATGGATTCCTTTGTAACTATCTGCTTTTGTACGATATGATCGGCGCATAAGAACTTTTGGTAGCGTCAAACCAACAAATTTTGAATCAGTAAGGCTTTTTAATGATCGCCATTTAATATATTCAGTTTGAGAAAAAATATTCTCCAATTTGATTGGAAGGCCAAGTCCGGAGTAATCTTCCAAACCGAATAATTCGCTTGAAGCTGATGCAATAAAAGGAGAAAAGGATGCGGCAGCAATTTGTGCAATCCCCGCCAATGTTGATACGTCATTGTGAGGATGTTTTTTAGATACTTGATGACATATTTCGTAATCTCCCAAGATCGCTCCATAAGGTTCTCCGCCCGGAGTACCATATTCCTCACTATATATTTTTTGAAATAACTGACTTTGGTCAAACTCTATTGCTTTGCCAATGTCTTTGACCACTTCTGACCAACTAATATTTAGCATCTTAACTTTTATATTTTGGGTCCCTTCAGCTTGTTTGGCCAGTAGCCAAAGTCCACGCCAAGAGGCTTCCAGTTTTTGTAATCTTGGGTGATGGATAATGGCGTTTATTTGAGTATTTATTTGCTGATCTAAATCAGCAATAATTTGTAAAATGGCATTCTTTACTTTTGAAGGCGAAGATAATTTTTTTTCAGGTATTAGTTTTTCAATGCAGTAGCGCAATGCTTTGCTTTGATCTTGTTCAGTCAACAATTGATCTAAATTAGTAATATAATTAGGTTGTCGAAGCACTGTCTCAAAATCGAAACGGTCTTTCTGTTGTTTAATTGTTGAACTTTGTTGTTTCGATACAGTACTTGCCATATTTCTATACAGTTATAGAGGCAGGGATGGCAAGCATCCAAACGGGATGTTTAAGAAATAACAATGCGCCAATAGTTGTTACTATTAAGAATATAAATTGCAATACTTTATATTTAAATACATGCGTATTTGTGCAATCAAGCACCATCTTTATAGTCGTAGTTTCAACAACTCTATATTGGCACATTATTTATTTTTGATCACTAATAAAAATTCTCGTTTACCCAGCTTTAGGTATTTTTGCAACGAGCCTAAGTGATGCTGATAGTTCTTCCATTTGTAACCATGGACGCATCCAAGCGATTGCGCTGAAAGAGCCTGGTTGTCCAGGAATTTCTCTGACCTGAACATTTGCTTCAGCTAATGGATAACGAGCTTTCATTTCTGGGCTGGCATCTTCACTGTTATTAACGTAGTTAGAAATCCATTTGTTCAACCATTCTTCCGCATCAGATGCTTCCATAAATGAACCGATTTTATCTCGCGCCATTACTTTCAAAAAGTGTGCAATGCGTGCGGTAGCCATGATGTAGGGTAGCCGTGCCGAGATTTCTGAATTTGCGGTTGCATCTGGATCATCAAATTTCTTAGGTTTTTGGGTCGTTTGCGCACCAAAAAATACAGCATAGTCAGTGTTTTTGTAATGGCAAAGTGGCAAGAAGCCTAGTTTGCTCAATTCAGCTTCTCGTCGATCAGTAATTCCGATTTCGGTAGGACATTTTTGATCAATGTCGCCATCATCACTGGTAAATACATGAGAAGGAAGTCCTTCAACTTTCCCCCCACCTTCTGCTCCACGAATACTGGTGCACCAGCCATATTCAGCAAATGAACGTGATAAAGTAGCGCCCATTGCGTAAGCGGCATTCATCCAGCAATAGCTATCGTGATTTTGATCGAGCTGACGTCCTTGACTGTCAACATTACCTTCTTCAAAGTTAAAGGATTCAATGGGTTTAGTCTCTTCACCATAAGGTAATCGGGCAAGCACTCTAGGCATTGTTAAAGTGACAAAACGAGAGTCTTCACTGTCCCGAAAACTACGCCATTTTATGTACTCTGAAGAGTCAAAAATCTTTTCAAGATCGCGAGGCTTGGACAATTCTGAAAAAGACTCGAAACCGAACATTTCCGGTGCAGTAGCGGAAATGAATGGACAAAAACCTGCAGCCGCAATATTTGAAATATTTGAAAGAAGGTCAATATCATCAGGATGTGAAGAAAACTCATAATCGCCTATTAAAGCCGCATATGGTTCGCCACCGGCCGTTCCAAACTCATTTTCATATATTTTTTTGAAAGTCTGACTTTGATCAAATTCGACAGCTTTTTCGAGATCTTTTGCAATTTCTTTTTTACTGATATTCATCACACGAATTTTTAGCTGTGAGCTAGTTTCAGAATTCATCACAAGGTGATTCAATCCACGCCATGAACCTTCCAGCTTGCTGAATTTATCACTTTGCATGATCGTAGAAAGTTGTTTCGATAAAGTTTCATCAATGGCATTAATGGCAGCATTGATGGTTACTGTTAAGCTTTTATCCCAAGTGACCGTACCATTCATGGCTTCTTGAGTTAAGGTTTTCAATAGCTCTTCAGTCTCATCTCGAGGTGTTTGTTTGGTCGCACCAATCGCTTGCTCTAAAAAACTGACCTCTTCAACCGCAGCTTCTTCTTGAGAACTTGCTTGTTCTTCTTGTTTACTCATTATTTATCACCTTCTTCGTTGCTATCGCCATCAGTACCTAGTTCACCAGACAAACTTGACATGGACTCTTTGTTACTGAGAATGTCTTCAAGTAGCTCTTCGAGTTCTTCGGAACGATCAGCTTTACTTAACAGATCTCGTAATTTATTACGTGTATCCATTAACTTTTTTAATGGTTTTACTTGCTCAACTATTTTATGAGGTTCAAAATCTTCCATGTGTTTGAAGTCAAGAGCGACAGACATTTCACTACCATCATCCTGCATAGTGTTGTCGACTTTAAAATTAAGGTTAGGAGCTGTTTTTGCCATGATATCATTAAAATTATCACGATCTATTTGCGAAAATTTTCTATCTTTTAATGCTTTTTTGTTAGTGGTATTATCCCCAGAGTAATCCCCCATAACTCCCATAACAAAGGGAATTTCTTTTTTAGAAACGACTCCATTGGTTTCTACATCATAGGTGATGTGTACGCGGGGTTTTCTTACTCGTTTTAGTTTATTGTGAATACTCTCAGCCATTTTAGTTTCTCCATATATATTCTAATTGAAATAGGTAAATCGTCTAAATTGTCACTAATATAAGATAAATCCTTTATTGTCCTTCATCATTTTGCTGAACGCCAGTGAGAGAGCTGTATACGCCCCGCGCCGATGAATCGGGTATTAATTCGTTCATTAACTGGTCGAGGGACATATCCCCCCATTTACCCGCTTTATTCAGTATATACGAGATTGGTGAATGTGGTTCAGTCTTCTTAAAATACTCAGCAATGATATTTAGCTGTTGAAACGCTTCAGCTCGTGAATTAAGAACCGAACCAATCGTCGCTGTAGCGGCGGTTGGGGATCCTCTAGTTTGTCCCTCTTCATTAACTTCAGCTAGAGCTTCCACAGGGAGTTTATGTTTTGCGATGTGATTAATCGCGCTTAAGGTATCTTCCAAAAGTTCTATAATTTTGCTGGTTGAAGGAGCGTCCATATTGCCACAATATTCGGTTAATTGATCACTGAATTTTTTATACTCGGTAAGACACTCGCTAACATCATCGTGTAGATCGAGATAATATTCATTGGATGATTGTTCAACGGCGTTTTCAATATCATCCATGCTAAAGCCAACGCTGTTTATTTGTGCGGCGCGCTTATCGACATCAGATATTCTTTTTATATCAACAGCTTGCTTGTATTGCCAAAAACTATAAGGACCAGGGGCAATATCCTCAGTGATATAGGCGCTGCGAATGGGAGCTAACAACACTCCATCAGCACCTTCTCCGTTAAGACCAGAGATAGGAGCGACGCGAGCCTCAATACCATCCTCGTCAGGGCTCGGATATATATCATCGTCCCAAAATTGCTCTATCAACTGTCCTATCAGGGTAAAACCATCTCTTAACCCCTGAAACCCTGCTTTTCTAATCAAGGCTTCAGTATACCAACAGGCTATTTCCAGATCTTTCGTTTCATCGGTCAGTATTTTAGGTGCTAACGAGATTATTTTATTCCAGTGTTCAAGGGCTTCAGTGTTGTCGCCATCAAACATGTTATTACGTTCGGCCGCTCTGGCTGAATTACGTGCGTCTTTAATTTCTGAATACATTGAAGTGAGCGACGAATTCATCCGAACATCATCACCAACTGGATTTTCTTCAGATATCGGCTGCACTAGAGCAGTAACATCGATTATTGCTGACGTGGACATTTAATTCTCCTAGAGCCTGTATTTTTTTTACTATCCGCATGAACAGAAATACTTAAAATAAGGTAACGATTCAGCTTACCTTTAAAATTCACCATTTCTGCGTTCAAAAATGATTATATAACGAATACGCTCATGTTTTTTGCCTTTTTATATGAAATCTAGAATCATTAATTTATTACATCATTGATTAATAAACGGATTTACGTCACACTTTTTCAATCAACGATTCTAATAGAATACATTATACATAAACGTAAGGAAATTGTATAATTATCAATAGCTAAAGGTTTGACTATCGTTATCTTATGTCTGTGATGAATACAATGGTTGACTGCTTGGCTTGCAGTTTCGTAATTATAAAGAACTATGCTATACATGCACTTCATAAAGATGTAAGTTTTGAATAGGATGTAGAGCTGATTTAAGAACCTGTACTAATTGACGGGATGGAGATTTATTTTCCCTATAAAACTAGTAATTGGCTTAGGAAATATAGTTAATCGTTAGTCAATGTAACAACGCTCAATGAATAAACTCAGGATTTCTAATCACAGAGATGATGATATGCCAATTGAAATTACAATAGTTAAATCTCCTAGAAATATGAATGTAGCAAAAACCAGTCACGCTTTTTTTGAGCAGGGCGGTACGTTGGGGCGTGGTCCAAGTAATGCGTGGGTTTTAGATGACCCTGATAAGTATATGTCGTCAACACATACTCAAATTAGCTATGAAAATGGTCAATATGTGTTAATTGATTTAAGTACTAACGGAACATTCCTTAATGGCGCAGAAGAACCTCTTGGTAACGGTAATAAAATGAACCTTAATCAAGGTGATCGATTTGCGATTAGTGATTATGAATTTACGGTTAATATCACTGCTGGAACTAGTGATGATATACTCAGTCACCCCGTAGGCTCCAACCCATTTAGCGATGTGGATTTGGCTAACCATCACCCTGTTAACCATTTTGCCACATCGACTTTCCCACAAAACGATCCGTTTGGTATGGCTGTCAACCAATCAGACGCCATTTCGAGTCTTGATCAAGTCGAAACTGATCCGCTAGCAGTGCTGGACAAAGCAAATTCGGATAATCTATCCTCTTTGGAGAGTAATCCGCTACCTGAACTGGGATTTGGTGATACTGGAAGTGTTGCAAGTGGTGCAATTGAATGGCCAAACGCTAATATTGAATCAGGTATGATACCTGACGATTGGGATACTGATGATCTAATGAGTTCGGAACTTGCTGCCAACTCCATGCCCTCCACAAAAAATGCAACACCTATCACTTCAACTCCGGAACCTATAAGTTCTAATGTGGTCAATGTTAATCTGAGTCAAAAGCCGGGAACTGAAACCTTATTAAAAAGTCAGCATTTAGTATTGAAAGAAGAGAATAAACAACTGATGTCTCAAATTGTAAAACTCGAACTTTCTTTGAAAAAATACAAAGCTAAAAGTAATGCTGAAAACTCCACCAATAATACAAGCACTAAACGTTCAATAGACTCACAGGATCAAACATTGATCGAGTCAATGGGGCTTGCCAAGTGGAATTTGGAAGAGGATAAAATCATTCAAATCAGTAAAACTGTTGGAATAATGGTTCGAGAAACCATGGAAGGCATGATGAGAGTGCTAAAATTTAGAAAAAAAATCAAAGAAGAATTCAGAATTAACGTAACCACCATTCAACCCATTGAAAATAATCCACTCAAGTTTTCCGCTAATGTCGATGATGCGATGGAAAACATGTTTATAAAGGAAAATAAGGCTTATAAGGAACCCGTTGCCGCGTTGCGTGAAGGTTTTCAAGGAGTTGCTGAGCACCAGATAGCTGTTCTTGCAGGTATACAGGCCGCTTTTAGAGGTATGCTCGATCGACTCGACCCGCTTAATCTTGAAAAGAGATTTGAAAAGTATAAAAAGCCTAGTTTAATCAGCTTGGGCCAAAAAGGGAAAAGCTGGGAATCCTATCAAAAATATCATAAAGGTTTAATCGATAATTTAGATGACTCGTTTCAGCATTTGTTTGGTTATGATTTTGTTCAAGCTTATGAAGATCAAATGCAGCGTTTAGTCAGTACACGATTAAGTAAAAAGAACCAATAGAGATCTTTGCACAATACTAGCGCAAAGGTTTTCAATAATAATTTTATTATAAATAAGTTTTAGGGAGATATTATGTATAAATCCAAGGTTATTAAGCGTTTTTTGTTCGGTCTGGTAATGGTTTTCAGTACTTCTTGTTCTACCATTAATACTAAAGTAGGAGGTATGTTAGATCTAGATACTGACCTGCAAATCAGTTTTTTTGTTGATTCGGATGTTAATCCCGATGATAACAGAATACCTTCACCTTTGATTGTCAGGATGTATGAGCTCAAGTCCCCCAAGCTATTTGAAAATGCTAACTTTATTGATATTTATGAGAGAGATTCCGAAGTGCTTGGCGATGACATGATCACCAAACAAAAACTAAAACCAATAAAGCCCGGGGAAAACAAGAAAGCCAGTTTCGTACTGAGTAAAGAAGCTAGGTATATTGGATTATATGCAGAATTTTTGAAATATAAAGATGCTAAATACAAGTTGATCATACCAGTAGCCCAAACCAATATTGTTAGCTCCTCAGCAAAAATTCAATTGTCTGGTAACAGAATAATTATTTTAAAGTAAATAAAAGAGACCTTTAAGGTTCGTCTTGATTTAGTCGAAATCGAAAACATTAACCATTTTTAGGCAGGTTTTTATGTCATTAGACAGTAAAGTAGTATGGTCGGAAGGGATGTTTCTTAACCCTCATCATTTTCAACAACAAGAGCGTTACTTTGAACGTTATGTTAACGGGAAGTGTTCAGCATTTGGCGCTTACGGTTGGGGAATACATGATGTCGAAATCGATCAAGAACTACTCAAACTGGGGAAAATATCAATTATTAAGGCTAAAGGTGTGTTTCCCGATGGAACCCCTTTTAGTTTTCCCGATCAAGATGACGGGCCAGCCGTATTTGAAGTTCCGGAAAGTACTCACAATAAAGTTGTTTATTTGGCAATCCCTGTTAAACGTCCTGGCGCTGTCGATGTAATGTCAACCGATGATACTCAAGGATTGGCCCGCTATTATTCTTCTAAACAAAGCATAAGAGATGTTTCTTTCGAAGGAGGGGATACTCTTGACATTAACGTAGGAAAACTTAGGTTGCGCTTATTACTGGAATCTGACGACATGAGCGGCTACGCGGGAATTGGAGTTCTCAAAATTGCAGAATCCAGAGAAGACAAAAATATACTACTTGATGATGAACATATTCCGACGTGTCTAGATAGCTCTGCTTCACAAAAGCTCTCAGGTTTTTTATCTGAACTTGTCGGTCTGTTACATCATCGTGGTGAATCTATTGCAGGTCGTTTGGCTGATGTTCAACGAGGTGGGACTGCTGAAATTGCAGATTATATGATGTTACAAATGATCAACCGATTAGAACCTTTCGCGCGCCATTTATCACAAGTTCAAGGCCTTCATCCACTCCAGCTTTATAGTGAAGTGATTCAAATGGTTGGAGAGTTTTCAACCTTTGTAGCAGAAAACAAACGTCCACCAGACTTTCCTGCTTATATGCATGATAATCTACAAAAAACCTTTATTCCTGTTATGAACTCACTCAGACAATGTTTAAGTATGGTTTATGAACAAACAGCCATATCATTGCCCTTTGTAGAAAAGAAGTTCGGAATTCGGGTTGCACAAATACCAGACCGATCACTTTTGAACAATGCCATGTTTGTTTTGGCGGTACGAGCCGATGTTCCGGAAAGTACGCTTCGAAACCAGTTTCCGGCACAAGTAAAACTCGGTCCTGTTGAGCGAATAAGACAATTGGTCAATGCCGCTATGCCTGGCATACCTTTAAAAACATTGCCAGTCGCTCCTCGTCAAATTCCATTTCACTCAGGATACAGCTATTTTGAACTTGAACGAAACAATGAATTTTGGAAAGAACTTAGTCATTCTGGAGGCTTCGCACTACACATTGGTGGAGATTTTCCCGGTTTGGAACTTGAGTTTTGGTCAATCAGGCTATAACCCTTAGTCAACGATAAAGGAGTAAAAAATGTCTCCAGATAGAAATGATAATCCAGATAAAACGGTTTTTCGACAGCCCGTTAATCGAGGCGACGGTACTATTGTGCGGCCTATGCCTGGTGGTCGAGCATTAGGCGGACAACCGTCGGTTCCGGTACCAGATGTATCGCATCAACAACCTGTATATAACCAGCCTGCGCCATCAAATGTTTTACAATCACCCAATGTTGGAATCTATTCAGGATCGTTTAAAACCGCATGTGGATTAAATCCTCTAGTTAATACTGCCGCAGTGTTATTGGCTGTATTTAGTAAAACAAGGCAATCAATTAGTCATCCAAATGTTGCTGGTTTACACCAACAATTGGAACGGGAATTAAGAAACTTTGACAGTGCTGCCAGAGATGCCGGCATTAAAGCAGACATGGTACTCGTAGCGCGATACATATTGTGTACTATTTTAGATGAAGCGGTACTCAACACGCCATGGGGAGCAGAAAGTGCCTGGACGCAAAAAACGCTGTTGAGTATATTTCATAATGAAACAGCCGGCGGTGAGAAGTTTTTTGTGATTCTTGATCGAATGCGCCAGTCACCTGCTGATAATCTTGATTTTTTAGAATTTATGTATATTTGTATTAGTCTTGGGTATGAGGGTAAGTATCGTATTGTGTCAAGAGGTCGAGATAGTCTTGAACGACTAAGAGATGAAATTTTTCAAATCATTCGTAATCATCGGGGAGAATATGAACGCTCTTTGTCACCTAGTTGGCAAGGTTTAGGAAAAATTCGCAATACTCTAGCCAGTTATATGCCGATGTGGGTGATCGCCAGTGTACTCAGTGGAATAATGGCATTGAGTTATTCCGGTTTCAGATATTGGTTACATGAATCCACAAGTCATGTGGCAGAGCAATTAAATGAGATTTCAAAGACCGATATTACTGCAAAACCAAACCGGTTAGATACCAAGTAAATTTTTTTACCTGAGAGTTATATGAAAAAAATTATAGCGTTTATTAAAAATAAAATTGTAATTTCAATGATTGGATTAGTGGTTCTGTCTTTACTAATTTGGTTTATGGGGCCTTCTTTCAAATTCGGTGAAAATAATGCAGCGCCATTAGGAGGAGAAACAGCAAGACTCATTACCATCATTATTTTTGCGGTTATTTGGGGACTTAATAATTTAAGGATCCAGCATCAGGAAAAGAAAAATAATAATGAGTTGGTCAGTGATTTACAGCATGAGTCGGATTCAGGAATTAGCAACATAATTGATGATCAAACCTCTGATGAAATGAGCCAGATGGGGGAACGTTTTACTCACGCGTTAAACACCTTAAAAAAATTGAAATTTAATGGAAAGGGATCAAAAACTGCGCTGTATGAATTACCTTGGTACATTATTATTGGCCCACCAGGTTCTGGAAAAACAACAGCGCTAATTAACTCAAGTTTAGACTTTCCCCTTGCAGAGCAGTTTGGCAAAGGCGCTTTACAGGGGGTTGGTGGAACTCGAAATTGTGATTGGTGGTTTACTAACGAAGCAGTACTTATTGATACCGCTGGTCGATATACCACTCAAGACAGCCATAAAGTGATCGATAGCACCGCGTGGGAAGGTTTTCTTAATTTATTAAAAAAACATCGCCGCAGAAGGCCTATTAATGGTGCAATTGTTGCCATTAGTATTCAAGAGCTTCTCATGCAAACCGAGGAAGAACGTGTTAAACACGCTAAGATTATTCGAACTCGAATTGATGAATTAATGGAAAAACTGGAAATAAGGTTCCCTGTTTATCTTATGTTTACTAAATGCGATTTAGTTTCCGGATTTACTGAATTTTTTGAAGATCTTAATAAAGAGGATCGCGAACAGGTGTGGGGAATATCTTTACCAAATGCACCTGAAGCATCTCAATCGCCTAATTTTGAATTTTTAAATCATGAATATAATCATATCATTAAACGACTCTACGATCGTGTTTTATGGCGAGTTCATTTTGAGAGAGATCAAAAACGCCGTAGTTCTATTCAGGGTTTTCCACAACAAATGGAAAATTTGAAAGTTGCTATTGATCACTTTGTACAACAGACATTTGTTAAAAATCGTTATCGTTTTCAACCCTATTTGCGTGGGGTTTATTTTTCAAGTGGTACTCAAGATGGAACACCAATCGATCGCCTGATGTCTTCAGTATCATCCAATTTTGGTTTTGATCGGGAAATGGTTGGCGCGACAAATCAACAAGGTAAAAGTTATTTCTTAGGCCAACTTTTCAAAAATGTTATTTTCCCTGAATCAGAACTGGTCGGTTCAAATCGGCGACATGATAATCTAATTAAGTGGTCACAAAGAGCGGCATATGTTGGTATGGCCAGCTTGTCGGTAGTTTTATTGATTATGTGGGCAGGTAGTTTTGCACGCAATGAAATGTATATGCACGAGGTAGAGTCCTATGTGGCTGAATTTAATTCTGAGAAAAAAAGAGTCAGCGCATGGTCCAGTGATATCCGCAATACACTACCCACTTTAAATGCTTTGGCTAAGGCGAGTGTTGTTTATGATCAAGAACAGCATCCGTGGTTATCCGGTTTAGGTATGTACGATAGTAGTGTTGATGATGCAGCCAATGCCGCTTATAACTTTCAGTTAGAAAAACTATTTCTTCCAAAACTGATAAAGTATATGGAAATTCATTTGAAGCGAGGGCATAGTGGAGGCGATCTTTATAGCACCTTTAGAGCGTATGTTATGTTCAATAAACTTGAACATATGGACAAAGATACTATTTTGGAATGGTTTACTGCAAAGTGGGAGAGCGAGTTAGAAGGTGAAGCTTCAAAAAGAAAAGAATTAACCGCTCATTTGATCGCATTGTTAGAAAATCCGTTACAGCCATCTAAATTAAACAAGCAAGTTGTTGCTTCCACTAGGAATTTATTGCTTCGCGTACCGGTTTCTCAACGCATTTATGAGCGCATACGTACTCAACCAAGATACAATCAACCAATTGATTTGTTAAACGAGTTTGGAGAATCGGTTAGAGAGTTTTATATCACCAGTCCGAGCATTAATAAACAATTATTCATTCCGCTACTTTTTACTAAAGAAGCTTATGAAGATATTGATTTTTCGGCAGATTCAACCGTTATTTCAAGTATAGTGAATGAGCGTTGGTTACTTGCTACTGATGAAAAAGCGAAAGTTGATTTCATAAAAGACGATCTTAGTGAAATCAGTCAAAAAGTTGAAGAGCATTATTTGGCTGATTATGCCACACATTGGCAAAAAATTTATGATGTATTGGAAGTTAAATCTTTTAAAGGTTTAAGACATGCTAATGACGTTTTAACCGCTTTTACTGATCCGGTATATTCTCCATTACTTTCTGTGTTGCACGTCACGACTGGTAATACTCAACTAACCAATCCAATCGATACTGACTTATCATTGGTCAAAAATACAAAAGTTAAAAAAATTGCCAATTTTGCGGCTTCGAAGGTTAAATTAACCAGAGTTGATAAACAGTTTGACGACCTTAATCGATTACTCCGTGAATCGTCAAAACGGCCAGCACCGATCAACACTGTTCTAATGAGGTTGTCACAATTACAAGAGTTCGTAAACGAAATAACCTTGGCTCCCGATCCCGCAAAAAAAGCTTTTGAGATTGCCAAGATTCGATATCAGAGTGGTTCGGGAAATGCTATTTCGTCGTTACGTGCTTACGCAAAAAACACGCCTAAACCTATACGACGTTGGTTGAATAAATTATCGGATGAAACGTGGAGAGTAATCCTCCGTGCAGCGCGACAGCATGTTAACACCGAATGGCGAACAAGAATTTACCAACCATACTTGCAAGGAATTGCCGGTCGATATCCAATAAAAACGAACTCTCAAAATGAAATTGCATTATTGGATTTTATAGAATTTTTTAAATCAGGTGGAACGATGGATGGATTTCATAAGGAATACATCAAGCCTTTCATCAATGCACGTCAGGGCTGGCAAAATAGAACCATTGATAATTACAGCCTTGGTTTATCATCGGCATCGATCAAGCAAATAAGAAAGGCGCTACAAATAAAAAATATTTTTTTCAGAAACAGTCCCGAAATACCGAGTTTAATTCTGAAATTAAAACCTCATTTTATGCCTAAGAGTGATGTAAGATTTAGGCTTGAAGTTGGTGAAACCAGACTTTCTTATAGTCACGGGCCTAAATTCTGGAATACTTTAAAGTGGTCAGCAAACGATGAACAAAGCCGTGTTCGAATTATTTTTGAAGATCTTAATGAACAACAGCATGCTGAAATTTTTGACGGACCCTGGGCATGGTTTAGGCTTTTAGCACAATCAAAATTGGCAAAAACGAGTCAGTCAAATGTCTATCTGGTAACCTATGATATTTCAAAGAGAAGTACGCAATCAGAAATATCACCTTCGCGACAAGCTAAAAGACATTTTATCACGTATCAAATTAAAGCAGAAAGTGTCAACAATCCATTTGAGAATAATTTATTAGGCTCATTTAGATGCCCGGAGAATATTTAAGTGGAAGCTGAAAAACAACTCGGCATTTATGGAAAGTTACCAATGCATGGTGACTTTATCCATCGAAATTTACCAACTACTTTTATTACGATCTGGGATGAATGGTTACAACTCTTTGTTGCCGGTTCGAAAGAACAAATGGGAGATGATTGGCTTAATATTTACTTAACCAGTCCTATTTGGCGTTTCGTTCTTTCCTCGGGTGTTGTCGATGAAAAACATTGGGCCGGGATCATGCTGCCCAGCGTTGATCAAGTGGGTCGTTATTATCCGTTTTCTGTTGCCATGCCATTAGAACCACAAATAAACCCTCTTGAGTTTATGACATTAAACACTCATTGGTATGAGCAAATTGAAGATCTTTCGCTACAAGCTTTAGATGATCAGTTTTCAGTGGATGAACTCGTTGATAAAGCGAGTTTGATTGAGTTTAACTCGACGATGAGCTATTTAAAAACGGGACAATTGATGGATGCCAATGCATTACATATTAATATGCAATTTGCTGAAAAGAGTCCAATGTCTGTCTATGCGCATTTTTTGGATTCACTTTTATTGAAGACAATGAATAGTTATAGCATGTGGGCGACGGCTGGTTCAGAAAGAATATCTCCTTGTTTATTTAATGTACAAAACCTACCATCAGTCAGCAATATACCGGCCATGATGGATGGTCAATGGCCGCATAGAGGATGGTCACAAACCTATACAAGTCAATGAGTAAAATTCATAAATGAATGACATAACAATAAGACGCCCCGTTCAATGGTTAAGCGCAGAAGAAACAAATGTTGGTTGCGTTAGGCCACTGAATGAGGATTCTATTTTATCACGACCAGAAATCGGTCTATGGACCGTTGCTGATGGCATGGGAGGACACGATGCAGGTAGCGTCGCCAGTAAGATGATTATAGATTCATTAAACGAAGTGGTTGATAAAAAGCATTTAAATGATTTAGTGACTTGTATTGAAGATAAAATAATCGACGTTAACCAACGTATATTGAAATACTCTGAAATGATGCTGGAGGGTAGAATTGTTGGTAGTACCGTCATAAGTTTGATCATTAAGGGGCGCGTAGGCGTTTGTTTGTGGGCTGGCGATTCAAGGTTATACCGGTATAGTAAAGGATCTCTTCAACAACTTACTTGTGATCATAGTCACGTATCAGAGCTGCTAAAGCAAGGCGCCATTAGTCTCGAAGAAGCAGAAAATCATCCTGAGGGCAATGTTATTACACGTGCTGTTGGCACTTATGAAGATTTATATATTGACATAGAAACATTTGAAGTCAGAGTTGGCGATATATTTTTGCTTTGCAGTGATGGCTTATACAATTCAGTTGAAAAAGAAGGTATCATGCGTTGTTTACGTGAGAACAATATAGAAGTAGCGGTAAATCAACTCATAGAGACATCTTTGAGTAATAATGCTGCTGATAATGTGTCAGTTGTGGTTGTAAAAGGTATCCACAGGAATCGTATTTAAGTAGTACTATCGAGTGCCCGTATTCTTATGTCTAATCTTGACGATGAAAATAATAATTTGAATGAAAATAAATCTGAATTGAATAAAGATGTTGATTTAAAAAAAACGGGTTATTCGGTGAATGAAGAGATCGATAAAACCCAAATTGCACCTAAGGTAAAAAAACACAACAAAAAAACTCTAAAACATGAACAGGCTCATGTACCTCCTAGCAAAAATGACAATCATAAAAACATCGATGCTACTCGATTTAAAGCACCCCAAAAAAAGCATTCCATTAGTACTGATTCTATTAATACAGGGCAAAAACAAGAAAGTGGACAAAAAACTCAAGTCAAACCTCAAAACGAGCAATCGGCTAGCGTCAATACTCAATCAATAAATACCTCTTCAAACGCCAATGTTAAAATATTGAAAGAACGATTTATACTGGAAGAAGTTCTTGGTGTTGGTGGTATGGGAGTTGTTTATAAAGCTAAAGATCTGTTAAAAGTAGAAGCCCAAGACAGTGATCCTTATGTCGCAATTAAGGTTTTAAGTGAGGAGTTTAGAACTCATCCTGAGGCTTTTATTTCTCTTCAACGAGAATCAAGAAAAACTCAACGTATCGCCAATCAAAACACCGTAAAAGTCTATGATTTTGATAGAGATGGTGATGTGGTTTTTATGACAATGGAATTTATGGTAGGCCTACCATTAGATAAAATGGTAAAACAATACCATGCTACAGGGTTGCCCAGAAATGATGCTTGGAATATTTTGTATGGAATGTGTTCTGCATTAATACATTCCCATGAAGAAAATGTTATTCACTCAGATTTAAAGCCCGGAAATGTGTATGTAACTGAAAATGGCACGGCTAAAATTTTTGATTTTGGTATCGCTCGCGCCGTTGCAAAGATTGATCGAAAAACCGGAAAAAATTTAGACCGAACTGTATTTGATGCAGGCAATCTTGGAGCATTAACACCAGCTTATGCTAGTCGTGAAATGCTTTTGGGGAGTACGCCCGATGAACGTGATGATATTTATGGGCTTGGGTGTATTGCTTACGAAATATTAACGGGTGAACATCCTTTTTTCCGACTTCCGGCAGATGAGGCATATAATAAAAAGCTTAAACCAAAACGGATCCCCGATATTAACAAACGACAATGGAAGGCAATTGAATCAGCATTAGCCTTTGAGCGAAAAAACAGAGTTGAATCTGTTGAGGAATTTTATAGGCAGTTAACCTCAAAAGGTAAAACAAAAACCATATTGCAAGTTGCTGCTGTGGTATTGCTGAGTATTGCTGCTTTTGTCTATTTACAAGTCATTGATAAGCCAGTACCACAAGTATCTAATGATGAAATTAGAAACACATTGGAGTTTGAAATTCGTTACAAGCTATTCAAAGAAAACATAGAGCGATTGTTAACCAATCCCCGTTTTTCAAATGAATGGGAAGTCAATATTTGGGGAGAAGTCGAAGGTGTTTCGGCACTTCTTTCAAATGAACCTGATGAATGGCTCACTTCAACAAGAGAAAATATTTATCAACTTTATATTGCTAAAATTAAAGAGGCAACAAGCCAATCAAAGTTTGAACGTTCAAGACATTTAATCGATAATTCCTATCGATATACCGATAATCCAAAGTTACTTGATAGCGAAAAACTAATTTTGGCTGACCTTATTCGACTGCAAAAAGAAAAAGCAGAAAAGGATAAAAAATTAGCGGAGGAAAAAAGCCGTTTAAATAATAAAAATAAAATACAAACCATTACAAAAAAAAACAAAAACAATTTATATAGTGTTGCTATGGCAAATGTTGAACGACAATTAAACTGCACGTCAACTTTAAACATGCGAGGTTTAAAAATAGCTATCGATAAATTACGTTCATTGGACAATAGGCGATATTTGAAATCCAAAAGTCAGATATCGGCAAGTCTGGCTAAATGTATTATAAATATAGGTAAAAATAATCCGGAAAAAGCATCCGATCTAAAACGATATGCCCTTCGTATATTCAGAAATAACGCCAATATAGCGGGGATCATTATTCAACCTAAAGATGGATGTAGCCCTGCTATAGCGGGCTTGGGTTCCCGTGGGGACAGGGCGGTTTGTCGTGACAAGCTAAAGTCTGGGGGACTAGGGCCAACTCTAGTTGTTATTCCGAGTAATAAAAGAGTAAAATCATTCGCCATCGGGAAATATGAAGTATCTCTGGCAGAAATTCAAGGCTATTGTGAGAAAACCAGTGTTTGTAAAATTAATATATCCGGAAATAAAAACTTACCCGCGACTAGCATTGATATCAATACAATTACGAACTATTTGAAATGGTTGAGTAAAGAAAGCAGAAGGGTATACCGCTTGCCAACAAAACGTGAATGGAAGTATGCCGCCAAATCCAGTTCTCAAAATCTTGATTCAAACAGAAATTGTCAATTAAGCAGTCGAGGTATCCAAAAAGGAGGCTCTTTAGTTAGAGCCACTACTGGGAAGCAAAACACTTGGGGACTATTCAATTATGCTGGCAATGCTCAAGAGTTAGTATATGATACAGGCAAAAAACTGGTCGCTGTTGGCGGTTCATTCAAAACGCCAATGGAAGTTTGTAATATTAAAACATTAATTAGCCATTCAGGAAAACCTGATAAATACACTGGTTTTCGCATAGTGAGAGATATTGTAGAGAACTAAATATGAATATGGTTGAATTTTCCGCGCAATTACGTGAATTGGCAGGTGACTATTCAGATCAGAGAATAGCATTTGATGATTATCGAGCCAAAAGAAAAGATATTTTAGATAAAATTGACAGCAGTATGAATGGCATCAATTTTTTTGGTAAGTCTGAAGAAGTTTCAGATGACGAATATATATTGTAAGAGTATATAACGGTCATTACTCACAACACAAAATGATAAAAAGGTATTTTTATGGAAATTGTAAAATTATTCCAGGCTGGTGGTACTTTCATGTACCCAATATTAGGTATTTTTGCTATCGGTCTTGCGATAGCTTTGGAGCGCTATTTTTATTTAAGTAAAACTAGCAGGTCAACCAATAAATTTTGGAGCGAACTCTCACCTATGTTAAAAGCACTGGACTTTCAACGCGCGATCAAATTGACACAATCTGCAAAGACGCCTATTGCTAACGTTCTTAATTACGGTTTTTCAAGACACAGTGAAAACAAAAAAAGAGAAGTCATTGAATCTGCAATGGAAGAGGGAATGATGGATGAAATGCCATTGCTTGTTCAACGGACACATTATCTGGCCACCTTTGCTAACATTGCCACACTTTTAGGATTACTGGGAACCATTGTAGGGTTAATTCAGGCATTTACGGCGGTTGCAGCAGCCGATCCCGCTGAAAAGGCTGACTTGCTTTCAGCCAGTATTTCAGTTGCTATGAACACGACAGCATTTGGTTTAATGGCAGCTATTCCATTACTGCTCGCACATTCATTTTTGGTTACCAAAACAGCACACTTAGTTGATAGCCTAGAAAAAGCCGCCATCAAATCGCTTAATTTAATGGTTAGGGATTAAATGAAAAAAAGAGGTTACAAGCAGTTACAAGAAGCAGAAGAACTCAATATTACGGCATTTTTGAATTTAATGGTGATATTGGTCCCTTTCCTGCTGATTACTGCCGTATTTTCAAGAATGTCAGTGCTGGAATTGAACCTGCCTGCGCTTGATGCCAAAGAGCAAAAATCGAGCGGAAAAATTCAATTGCAGTTAGAATTGGTATTACGAAAAGAGAGTTTCGACATTCAAGATGTCAATCTTGGGCTTATAAAAAAATTTGCACGTACTCAGGAAAATACACGCTGGGATTTGTTTACCGATTTATTAGTCGAAATTAAAACCCGGTTTCCAAGTGAGAAAAATATTACTCTATTGTTAGAGCCATCAACTGATTATAAAACAATGATCAAAGTAATGGATCGAGTACGAAGTGCTGAAGTGGTATCGGCTTTCAGTGTCGAAACCATTGAACTATTCCCAAATATATCAATTGGAGATGCACCCACTGAAACTTCTATATCTGAACGAGGAGGCGGGCAGCAATGAATCATTCAAAACTTTCAGGGCGCGCCAAAAGAATGGAGCATTTTGAAGGGCTTCACAAACGTTCGGGGCTCAACCTTGTTTCATTGATGGATATTTTTACCATACTGGTTTTTTTCTTATTGGTTAGTTCTGGCTCCCAACAATTACCTAATAGCAAAGACATGACATTGCCAAAATCTATTGCTGAAAAAGTGCCGAGAGAATCTTTAGTTATCGCTATTACTAAAACGGAAATATTAGTTCAAGGTCAAAAGGTTGCTGATATATCTCAAATAATAGGAACTAGTCAAACCGTTATTATTGAACTTGAAAAAGAGTTGAAATTTCGCTCTTCAAATAGATTGGTTTTGTCGCAAGCGCAATCTGACGGTTTATCCGTGACGATTATGGGAGACGAAAATATTTCCTACGATCTATTAAGAAAAATTTTAGCGACCTGTCGTCAAGCCCATTATACGAGAATTGCATTTGCTGTATTTCAGACAGCGAAGGCTAAGGGTTAAATATCCATGAACCCTATTTCTTATCAAGAGCTTGCGCTCGCATGGCATCCAGAAAGCAGTAAAGAAAACAAACCTTTTCTCATCTTTTCTTTTGTTTTGTTCATATTATTTTTTATTGTTGCTATTGTTTTGAGTTCGATTGAAGTACCCAAAGAGCCTCGCAGAGAAAAAGTACAAGTGCCTGAACGCGTTGCCAATTTTATTTTGGATAAGCCTAAACCAAAGCCAAAAATTATTGAAAAACCAAAAGCTAAACCGAAGCCAAAACCCAAACCAAAAATAAAAAGGCAAAGACCAGAAAAACAAATAGAGTTAACCGAAAAACAGGAAGTTGCTCGAAAAAAAGCAGAGGAGAGTGGTTTGCTGGCTTTAAGCGACATATTTACTGACTTAATAGACACTTCTAGTATTGATACGATGGTGGGTAATAATATTAATAAAAATAATGACGTAACCAAGGTGGCTAAAGTAGATACCAATTTACTTACGTCAAGCGCTTCTGAGGGTAGCGGTGGAGTAGAAACAGGCGATATTTTATCTTCTAATGGTGGTCAAGTTCGTTTGGACTCCCAACAACGAGCTATCGCACGTCAGTTAATTACCGCAAAAGCGAGTAAAAATTCCGGAATAACTAGCAAGAAATCCGGGAACGCAGTGCGAACAGGCAATTACCGACCAGAAGAAGATATTGCTTATGTGATGGACAAAAATAAAAGCAAACTACATGCGCTCTACCGAAAAGCTCGTAGAAAAAACCCAGGGATCAAAGGGAAAGTTGTACTTGAAATTACTATATCGCCAGAGGGGAAAGTATTGTCAGTTAAAATAACATCAAGTGAATTAAATGATCCGAGCCTAGAATCAAGAATTGTTTCCAGAGTAAAGCAGTTTAATTTTGGGGTGCAAAATGTGAAAATTGTAACAGTTACCTATCCGATTGAGTTTTTACCTTCATAATCGGAAAATACGTCTGCAAGCTATTAGACTATGTCAAAAAGTTGCCCAAAAAGCAGGTAATGAAAAAACAGTCCTATAAATAAAGGCCTTTTATATTCAATTTCAGAGTGAGGTTTTAAACCACCAGCTAACCACAGAAAAAATATTAGTTCGATAGAAATACTTGAAAAACATATTGATGAAAATAAACGGAGTGAAAATTATAAATATGTCTTTTATAAATATATAGATTGTGGATATATTCTTGCCTAATCATTGGCAGGTTCTGTCAAATACTTTACAGAATCATCGGATCATAATCCATTGATTATCTTTATTTAGATAAAACATAAATTTATATATGTGCAATAGGTCTGCTTTATTATCGTAGTAAAATATTGGTTGAGCATTAAATTGATCATCTCGTATTCGAGCTAATTTACCATTAGCCAAAACTTCAAGATTCATATCGTCGATGCGAAGATCGTATAATTCAAGAGATTGATCCATCATATCTTTGCCGACACTAAGTTTTTTTAGACCTTCATTTTCTCCTGTCAAGTTATAAGCTATTGCGATTTCCTTAGCTCTCATTGCATAATGCCGTTCTAATTTTTTTATATTTTTAATTTTTAGAGTTGAATGTATTTCTTTATAAGTATTCATCAGAGAGTTGAAATTCGTTTGATTATTCGTAACTATTCAGCGTAATGACTAAAAAAAGGGTAATAATTGCTTGACACGCTTTT
>CAYVSL010000019.1:0-51713 GCA_964454125.1 uncultured Kangiella sp. | reverse complement strand
ATATCGGAGGTTAATTGAAGCATTCTCTCCCGAAAAATCGGTTTTCATTTCCAAGCAAAACATTTAGTATTGAGTTAAGTTGATTTTGTGGCAACCTGTTAGCCCGAAGCAAATTAACACAATTAAACCCAATAGCGTGCGGTAGCCTGCCTGCTATTTTAACCAAGTCCGGTTAGCTGAAATTAAGGAGATTTCTGAGTGAATGAAAAACAATGGCTCACTGAATTAGAGCTAAAAGGTAACGTGGTTACATTACGTCCTTTAAAAAAAGAGCATGCTTCAAAATTAGTAAAGGCAGCATCAGATGGTGAACTTTGGAAACTATGGTACACAAGCGTCCCAAATTCAGAGAGTGTAAAGAATTACATCGATTTTGCGCTCTCAGAGAAAGCGGCAGAATATTCACTTCCTTTTGTAGTAATTAATAACGCTACTCAAGAAGTTATTGGAGCAACTCGATTTTGCAATGCTGACCTTGTGCAGAAAAGAGTTGAAATTGGTTATACATGGTACTCCAAAAGCTATCAACGAACATCAGTAAATACGGAATGCAAATTTCTATTATTACGTCATGCTTTTGAACAATTATCAACGATAGCAGTAGAGTTTCGTACTCATTGGCATAACCATGGATCTCGTACTGCAATTGCTCGTTTGGGCGCAAAGCAAGATGGTATTTTGCGCAACCATCGGAAAATGACAAACGGTAGCTATCAAGATACAGTTGTGTTTTCAATTACAAATCAAGAGTGGACTGCAGTAAAACATGGATTAATATTTAGACTCAACATAGGCAGCTAACAATAAAAATGTTGCAGACCCATTACTCGCGCACTCGCAATGAATTGCAAACTTAAACGTTAAGATGGTAGATTTTATTGAGAGTGACAAGTTAATATTTTTCTCAATGAATGCAAACAAAATTGGAAAAGTTGTTTCTTTTTTATTCTGAAAAGACTAAATTAAAATTCAAACCTTTTGGCTTAGAAGCAACATGAAATAACGAACCTACTTTACAGGTTTACAAAAAAGGTTGTGGCATTTTGCCCGCAGCCTTAACTAGAAAAGGCAGTCGACGCAAAAACACGCGCGCCTGCCTTAAACATTATATCTCAAGGGGATCAAATGAAGAATCTTATTGTTGGAGTAATGGTAAGCGCGTTTTCTTTCTCTGTATTTTCCATTACGGACTCTCCTTATGTAGGGCAAGAGATGCGCGAAATTAAGGCGTTGTCCCAACAAGAAGTGGTGGGTTACCTAAATGGCAAAGGTTTAGGGTATGCCAAAGCAGCCGAATTGAATCAGTTTCCTGGACCTAGTCATGTTCTAGATGTGGCCAAGGAGCTTAATCTTACTGAAGAACAAACAAGGCGAACTCAGGAGATCTTTAATGCTATGAAAGCAGAGGCAGCTACGCTCGGGAAAAAATTTGTGGCAATGGAGCAAGAACTTGACCGACAGTTCTCCAGAGGAACAATAAACGCTAATTCGCTCAAGACTCTTTTATCCGAAATCGGAGCTCTTCAAACCAATATTCGATATGTGCATTTGAGTGCCCATCTTGAGCAAAAGGCATTACTCACAAAACACCAGATTCATCTGTACGATCAACTGCGTGGTTACGGAAAATCCCATAACGGTGGGCATAATCATTCTCACTAAAATAATAAGTATCAAGCTCAGGTTGTCGGAACAACTACGGGCGTTAAATCGCTCTATTTATTGAAAACGGTTTAGCCAAACAAAGTATCAGCTTGAAACATTTAAGTGTAAGTTTATTTGAAAGCTTCAAGTAAATTTACATGAGTGTTACCTTTAAGGGAACGCTCAAGTTAAAGCATTTTCAGCGCAAACAAATTAAATAAATCGTACCACCGAAACACGGTACACAATGAAAGCAATTACATCATTGACCACTTTTTAACCAAAACCGGTAATCGAAGGCATAAAAAACACGTCTCGCCTGCTTTAAACGTTAGCTGTCTGAGGAGCCTATGAAACTTAAATGGAAAATCGGGATCTTGGTGCTTTTTGTCGGCCTAGTTTCTGTGTCCTCTCTTTTTATGCTGAGCATTGACGAAAGCATGATAGCGTCGCCAAGCATAGATCCGTTGCCTCCCCCTACGCCGAATAGCGTAGATAGCCTGCTAGACAAAATGGAATTTGCAACAATAGCATTCAATGCTCCTGCAATTATCAACATAGATGATTCCCCACAAATTCAGCTGATCTTGAGTCTCTCTGAGGCAGTGGATGAAATTAAACAATCAATTATCGAGGAAGGCGAAAGGATAGGAGCTACTATCAGAGTAAGCGATAGAATAGAGGCTCGTCTTTCTGGCTATATGTTTCAAATCACAGCAATAACACCTGAAACACAGGCAGTTTCAAAGAGTCAACGTACAGAATGGAAATGGGAAATATATCCAAAGGAAGAAGGCCAACATAAATTGCACCTAACATTAACAGCTCTTCTAGAAATCGATGGGTATAGCACTCCACGATCCATTAGAACATTTAGCAAAATTATCGATGTTAATGTTATGGCAACACAAAAAATTGGCAATGGCTGTGGGCGGCCATATTAATACCAGTTGCCGGAAGTCTCTAATCTCTAGGCCCCCACACCACCCTGCATGCGGATCCGCACAGGGCGGTTCACTTAACTTATCTATAGGATAACCCTATAATTTAACTAAAACTTAGGCAGTCCAATTCTCAACACGAAGTCCTTTTACGCGTTCAAATTCTTTCGTATTATTTGTTACCACAATTAAACCTAATGAACGCGCATGCCCTGCGATCATCTGATCATATGGACCAATAGGTGTGCCCAATTTTGCGAGTTCTGCTCTTATCTGCCCGGTGTGAATAGCCGCTTCTGGTGTATATTCACATACATCTAATCTGGCAATAAATCCCTCAATATCCAGTAAGTTTTGTTCTGGTTTAGCCGATTTCTCAGCACCATAAATCAATTCCATTAAGGTAACGGTGGAAATACACATCTGTTGTTCGTGTTTTTTGAATTCGGTACGAACACTTAGTGGCCTATTTTTTATCGTATAAATGACAATATTGGTATCTAAGAGATACTTCAACATCAAAAAGATTCTCTTTCTTGATCGGCTGGTTGCTCTCTCTTTTGCATGAAATCATCAGAAACGCCGACCTCATCGAACCAACTATCCCAACTTTCTCCCACTGGAGTAATTAAACGCGAGCGACCTAACGAAAGAATATTAACTTTTTTAACATCATCAGGTAGTGAAACCGCTTTTGGCAAACGCACCGCTTGGCTCTTATTGTTTTTGAAAACACTGGCTTGTTCCATATAACTCTCTGCATGTTGATATTCTTGTACTAATATTATTATTGTTTGTAGTATATGTCAACGGCATATACATTAAAGTCGAATCTTTGACGTAGCCGTATTACTATCCTAACCGGCTCGCTGAAGTTTGCCAGCCACACGGACAGAATTATTATCAATTAAATCATACGTTTAATGACAAGCCATTTTAAACGTTAAAAAGAAGGAATAATTATATACAACACTACTTAGAACTAAAAAAGGGCCGTTTCAACCGCCCTTTTATTGATTCAACTTATATTAGTGTAATTCACAGTTATTCTTTACACGTCTAGGTTGGCTACAGCTAATGCATTAGTTTCGATAAAGTTACGTCTTGGTTCAACATCATCTCCCATTAATGTAGAGAATAGTTGGTCAGCAGCAACCGCATCTTCAATAGTAACTTGCAACATTCTTCGTGCTTCAGGATCCATGGTTGTATCCCAAAGTTGCTCTGGATTCATTTCTCCCAATCCTTTATAACGCTGAATGGCAATGCCTCGTTTGGATTGCTGCATTAACCAATCTAATGCTTCTTTAAAAGTTGAAACCTCTTGTTGGCGGCCTCCGCGCCGTATGTAAGCACCTACTTCTATTAGGTCTGAGGTGTTTTCTCCTAAGGCAACAATTTTTTTGTATTCTCCGGACGCGAAAAATGATTTATCTAAGATATAAGTTTTTTCACTACCATGATGAATAACTTTAATTTTGGGATGGAACTCATTTCTTTCTTCGTCTTTTATAACAACGACTTCAAAACGAGTCGCACCTATCTTGCCATCACCCGCTAAAATTAATTTAAGTTTTTCTGCCCACAGATCGACCTTAGAGGGATCCTTTAGATCATCAACAGCTAACATTTCTAAATCTACTAGACTATTTAGAATGCGTGAATCATAAAGACGAGATAATCGATTGATATCAGATTGTACTTCTCTATAGTCATTCACTATTTTTTCCAATGCTGTACCCGACAACGCAGGTGCTTCTGGATTAACATGCAAAGAAGCTTCATCTAAAGCCATACTCGTTAGATACTCTGTAAGACTAGCATCATCTTTAACGTAGGTTTCTTGCTTACCTTTTTTAACCTTATATAGAGGTGGTTGGGCAATATAGATATAACCTCTTTCTACTAATTCTAACATTTGACGGTAAAAGAAAGTTAATAACAAAGTTCGAATATGTGCTCCATCCACATCCGCATCAGTCATAATAATAATTCGGTGATAACGGGTCTTTTCCACATTAAATTCATCTCGACCTATACCGCAACCTAATGCTGTAATTAACGTTCCTACTTCTTGAGAAGAAAGCATTTTGTCAAATCGTGCTTTCTCTACATTAAGGATCTTACCCTTGAGTGGTAGGATCGCCTGATTCTTACGATTACGCCCCTGCTTAGCTGAACCGCCAGCAGAGTCTCCTTCCACAATATAGAGTTCAGATTGTGCCGGGTCTTTTTCCTGACAGTCTGCTAGTTTACCTGGAAGACCCGCTATATCTAAAACCCCTTTTCGGCGAGTCATATCTCTCGCTTTACGAGCGGCTTCTCTTGCCCTAGCAGCATCTAACATTTTATTGACGATAATTTTAGCTTCTTGCGGATTCTCTAATAAATAATCATTGAGCTGTGAGCCCATAGTTTGCTCAACAGCACTTTTCACTTCAGAAGAAACTAACTTATCTTTGGTTTGAGAAGAAAATTTAGGGTCAGGTACTTTAACTGATATAACAGCTGTTAGACCTTCTCTTGCATCATCTCCTGTCGTTTGGGTTTTACCTTTACTCTTAGCATTCACTTCTTTTTCCATATAACTGTTTAGTGTTCGGGTCAACGCACCTTTAAAACCAGCTAAGTGAGTACCTCCATCTCTTTGTGGAATATTATTGGTGAAACAGAAAATATTTTCTTGGAAACTATCATTCCATTGCATAGCCACTTCAACCCCGATCCCATCATCTCTTTGAAAACAAAAATGGAACATTTTGTCATTAATGGCTGTCTTGGCTCTATTTAGATACTCAACAAAGGCTTCTATTCCACCTTTATATTGGAAATGATCTTCCTTACCGCTTCGCTCATCTTTCAGCTTGATACTCACACCGGAATTTAAAAAAGAAAGCTCTCTTAACCGTTTGGCTAATATGTCATAGTGAAAGTCGATATTGGTGAAAATTTCTGGACTGGGATGAAATCTTAATTCTGTTCCTGTTCTTTTGGTTTCTCCGATAGCCACTAGAGGAGCTTGGGGTTCGCCTAATTTATAAAATTGCTCATGAACCTTACCTTCCCGGCGAATAGTAATAGTTAATTCGTCCGATAAGGCATTGACCACCGAAATACCAACTCCATGTAACCCACCAGAAACTTTATAAGAATTATCATCAAACTTTCCACCCGCATGCAGAACTGTCATTATTACTTCTGCTGCCGAAATCCCCTCTCCTTCATGAATACCTACCGGGATCCCACGACCATCATCGGTCACAGACACAGAATTATCGGTATGTATAATAACGTTGATATCCGTGCAATGTCCCGCCAAAGCTTCATCGATAGAATTATCCACCACCTCGAATACCATATGATGTAAACCTGTACCATCATCGGTATCACCAATGTACATCCCGGGTCGCTTTCTTACCGCATCTAACCCTTTCAGTACTTTAATACTGGAAGAATCATATTCGTTTTGTCCGGTCTCTTTATTATCTGACATTATAAAATATTTTCCTTTTAGATCTTTTATATAGACATAACTAACATTCATAAATAGAACGAATAATTACCTATTGATTTTCTAAACTTCTTTTATTTCACCATGTTCCACGTGAAACATCTTGACGTTATTATACCCTTTTATGATAGATTTGATCATCTCTGCATGTAAACAAGATAGGATAATTTGTACGTTTTGTTGTTTTCTCAACGCTTCTACTAAGGCTGTTTGGTTTGACTCGTCTAACTCAGAAGAAAAATCATCGACGATAAATAAACTATCTTTTTGCGTTTTCGATTTTAGAATTTGAGTCTGAGCTAAATATAAACTATTGACTAAAAGTTTTTTCTGTCCCCTTGATAACAAGTCTTTCGCTAAATATTTGCCAATCTTGAATCTCAGTTCTGCTTTATGTGGACCGTATTGTGTTGTCCCGGTCGAAAAATCTCTTTCTAACGATTCTCTTAACTTATCTTCTAGACAACCAGTATAACCTGCATAATAAGAAATACCTATGTCGTCAATATGTTCAAAATTCATAGAACATAATGTCTTTTTTACTTCTGGCAATAATAATTCGGCAGTAGATTGTCTGTATAGGTCTATTTTCAACGCAGACTGTATATATTGTTCATCCCAGCTATCTAGTTCCGTACTATTGAATTTATCTTGGTTTAATCGTAAACAAGCATTTCTCTGTTTTAACAACCGGTGAAAATTATTCCAATCTTTTTGATAGCAATGTTCCACGTGAAACAATAGCCAATCTATATATTTTCGACGTTCTAACGGACCTGAATCTATCAAATGATAAGATTCTGGGCTTAACACTTGGACTGGGTATAATGAAGCAACCGTTGAAAGTGAACGCTTTATCTCACCATTAAGTTTGATTTTCTTGGTTTTTGATTGTTTTTCATAGCTTACCCCAATTTTTGTAGAATCTGAAAATTGACCAAAAAGGGTAAAACCTTCCGCTTCATGGGTCACTAGCAGATTTTGTTTGACCGTTCTGAAAGACCTTCCGCTCACCACATAGCTAAAGGCTTCTAATAAACTACTTTTACCTGCAGCGTTATTACCGCTAATAACATTCAAATCTTTCGACAATTCAATCCGAAATTCTGCCAGGTTTCTAAAATGATTACCGTGAAATTCTTTAAGAAACATAAAATACGAATAACGATAGAATATCTTTATTAGTACCCACTACAATCGCATCGGCATCACGACATACAAGCTATTTGCATCATTAGCACTTTCGATCAAAACACTACTATTTGAGTCGCCAAGATTAAATTTGACTGTATCTGTTTTGATAGCATTGAGTGCATCGACTAAATAACTAACATTAAATCCGATTTCCATTTCCTCGTCATTATATTCAACATCCATTTCAATTTCGGCTTCTTCCTGTTCAGGATTATTAGCGTGAATTATTAATTTATTGGTCTTAAGTATAAGCCGCACCCCCCTAAATTTTTCATTACACAAAATGGAGGCCCTTGAAAAAGCATCTTTAATCACCTCTCTTTCGCTTATTAAAATTCTTTCTGCATTTTTGGGTAGTACTTTTTCGTAATCAGGAAACCGTCCATCAACTAACTTGGAAGTGAAAATAAATTCAGCCAAAGTAATTCGTATATGATTATTGTTGAGTTCAATAGTACAAATATCATCAGAACTTGAAAGTAACTTAGCAGCCTCCATCACACCTTTGCGAGGTACGATCGCTTGAACCAATTCACTGCTAACACTTTGATCTAAAACAAGTTTAGATAAAGCTAAACGATGCCCGTCAGTGGCTACCGTTAACAAATTTTTTCCCTCTAATTCAAATAACATCCCATTTAGATAATAACGAACATCTTGTTGAGCCATAGCAAACTGTGTTTTATCGATAAGTGTTTTTAGTGTTTGACTACTGATTTCAAACTTTGTGTTAAATAAACTATCTTCAATATTAGGGAACTCTTGAGCGGCAATTGTCGATAAAGAAAATTTATTTCTACCAGACTTTATTTTTAAACGGTTATCTTCCAAAGAAAATTCAATCGGCCTATCCGACAAACTACGACATATATCAACTAATTTTCGAGCAGGAACGGTGATATCACCTTCTAAATACTCTCCTTCAAGGGTTAAATTGACCGACATTTCAATCTCTAAATCTGTCGCGGTAATGGTTAGTAAACCATTTTCAACTTTAAGCAACAAATTGGCGAGAACAGGAAGTGTTTGGCGCTTCTCTACGGCACCAGAAACCAATTGTAATGGGGATACAAGTCGACTCTGTTCAATAGTAAATTTCATTAACATAAACTCCCTGACGTTCTAATATTCATACTAGCTTGATAATATTCTTAAAAGATTAGCATAATCTTCGTTAATATCTTGGATCTCTTCTTTTAGCGATTTAACCTTGCGACAAGCATGCAATACCGTTGTATGATCTTTACCACCAAAAGCCTCTCCTATTTCAGGTAAGCTTCGGCTGGTGAGCTCCTTCGCAAGTGCCATTGCTATCTGACGTGGTCTGGCAATTGAACGATTTCTTCGTTTTGATAATAAATCAGAAACCTTTATTTTATAGTATTCTGATACTGTTTTTTGTATATTTTCTATTCTAACTTGTTTATCCTGCGCTGCAAGTAAATCACGCAATGCCTCTCGAACAAAATCGACTGTGATATCTTTACCTGTAAACTGAGCATTGGCTATTACTCTTTTTAATGCTCCTTCTAGCTCTCGCACATTTGATCTAATACGTTTTGCAATAAAAAAAGCGACCTCATCTGGTAACTTTATATTTGATTCTTGTGCCTTTGACAGTAAAATAGCTACTCTGGTTTCAAGTTCTGGGGGTTCAATAAAAACAGTTAATCCCCATCCCATTCGTGATTTGAGCCTTTCTTCGACGCCATCGATTTCTTTGGGATATTTATCACAAGTTAATATAACCTGTTGATTTCCCTCAAGTAATGCATTAAAAGTATGAAAAAACTCTTCCTGGGATCTCTCTTTATTGGCAAAAAACTGGATATCGTCAATTAGCAAGGCGTCAACCGACCGATAAAAACGCTTAAATTTATCTATTGTATTGGTTTGCAGGGCTTTAACCATATCAGCAACAAATCGTTCTGAGTGTAAGTACACCACCTTTCCATCAGGTTTATTGGTTAAAATTTGATTACCGATAGCCTGCATAAGATGGGTTTTACCTAAGCCGACTCCTCCATAAATAAATAGTGGATTATACGCCGTACCGGGGTTTAAGGAGACTTGTTTGGCTGCAGCCATTGCCAGTTGATTACTTTTGCCCTGAACAAAATTATCAAAAATAAAGTTGTGATTTAAATTCCCTTTTTTATGTTTTTCAGGATGTATTTTTTTAATAGGGTTGTTTTTATTGGAGGGCTGAAGAGAAGTGATTTTGCGTCTATTATTCTTGATAATATGATTGTCTTCACTTTCAAATACGGCTTTAACTGAAATTATGTCAAATAGGATTTCGATATTTTGATTATCCTCGTGATTGAGGATTTCTCTAATTCGAGGTAAATATTTTTCTTTAACCCAGTCTAATACAAATCGATTAGGGGCTTGTAAGTAAAGTTTTTTGTTGTCATTGGACGCTTTTAGTGGACGGATCCAAGTACTAAATTCCGTAGGGGGAAGTTCATCCTGAAGAAATTTTTGACATTTAGTCCACATTAGCAAATATATTTTATAGTAATATTTATTGAGACACAGGAATCGATAGTTTATTTATATTTAATAGATAATTTACCAGAAATGTAAATTGACAGACTATTTTGCCTGTAAGTTAACTATTTAGAGTTTTATTAAACCTATCTTGTGCATGAACTTGCTAGTTTAGATCGAAAATGAAAAATGATCCACAGATTAAAATAAATAATTCGTTTTATTTGTTATTATTTTTAGATTTTGTAAATTATGGATTAACGTTAAATTAGCGAGTTATTGTTAGTTTATGATTGTTTAAATTATATTAAATAGGTATAAATGTGTTAGTAATTGATAAAATTGAAATAAATGAATAGTTTTACATGTTTATTAATAACTTGATCACTACTTTTTGGTTATATATAAACAAACTTATCATTAATATAACTTATTGTATTAAAACAATTTAAACCACTTATACACAGAAAGTAGCGATCCTTAATAATAATAATAATAAGATCTTTTTTAATTATTATTATATTTAACTTGTGTGTAAGTTTTGGCCTTTATTCGACCAGTTTAATTGAACAAATCGGGAAAAGAGTGGATATTGGTTAAAATCAGGATTAAACTAACGGAGATGGGGCAGAAAAGTCATTAATTAATTATCCACAGAACCAAGTAAAAAAAAATTAAATATAGCCGATTTAGTGTCTTTTTTGAATCGATATACTACATATAGTAATAACAATAAAAAATGGCAAAAAAAGTAATAAAACCAAAATAATAATTTGGTCACTAATTGATAAAACAGATTGACAGTATATTATCTATACAATAGAATTTGCGCCCCTTGTAAGCTAGGTGGTTGGTTACCCGATTGGTGCCAATAGCAAACAGTTATAATTTAAACGGATAGTCCGATGAAACGTACATTTCAGCCAAGTAATATTAAACGTAAACGCCGTCACGGATTTCGTGCACGCATGGCAACAAAAAACGGTCGAATTATTATTAATCGACGTAGAGCGAAGGGCCGTAAAAAATTAAGCGCGTAAGCTATTTATTTAAAACAACTTTCTTGTCTTAGTTTGCTAAGAGCTCTAGTTGAGAGTGTTAGAGTGAATCAATCCTCCTACAATTTTCAGCGGGAGCTTCGTCTTTTAAGCGCTAATGATTATAGCCGTGTTTTTGATAAAGCTTTTAAAGTCCACAACAAAGCCTTTACCTTGCTAGCTAGAGCGAATGACCTGAATCACCCCAGATTAGGCCTAGTAATTGCAAAAAAGAATATTAAGTTTGCTCATCAACGGAACAGGGTGAAAAGAGCCCTTCGAGAGAGTTTTCGTTTACGGCAGATGAGCTTGGCAAATTTTGACCTTGTTATATTAACTCGAAGAGACATTGCTGTATTATCTAAAACAGATATAATCCATTTTCGAGATGACTTATTTGCTCGTTTTAATAAGCGATGCCCTAAAGATTGAAATGAAAACACTTCTGATTCGTTTGATCAAAATCTATCAAAAAACACTTAGTCTATTGATTGGAAATAGTTGTCGTTTTTACCCCACTTGCTCAAGTTATGCTATTGAAGCCATTGAAGAGTATGGTAGTTTAAAAGGGTCTTGGTTAATGATTAAAAGAATAGTTCGTTGCCATCCGTTAAATCCTGGTGGTATTGATCTTGTCCCCCCCCAAACAACAGAACATCAATCCTGTACTCATCAGGACCATTCACATAGCCACAAGCATTCTATCTAAGAGATCTCGTTTATTATGGAATCAGCCAGAACCTTTTTATTCATTTTATTTGCCTTTTTAACCTTTCTTTTGTATCAGGAGTGGCAGGCTGATCATGCCCCAGTTAAAATTGAAAAGGCACCTATTGAATCATCTATAGAAAGTTACCAGCCAGATTTAACAAAACAAGATATTATAGAAATAACGCCAAAATCTGATGATTCAACTTTCGATGATTTATCATCGAAAGTGCCACAAGAAGTTTCCGATGCTAAAGTTGCTGAAAACAACCCTATTAATGCAAATCCTATTGTTGTGACAACCGATTCACTCAGGGTTATTATTTCTCCATCTGGCGGGAATTTTGTTTCAGCAGAGTTGATTAAGTTCAAAGAAACTCTGGATGAAAATTCACAACCAATTAATATTTTAGAAAACAGGAATGGCCGTGTCTTTTTGGCTTTATCGGGCTTATATGGTGAAGACGCGCCGGACTATAAGAAAAATAAAGCCGTTTACCAAAGTTCTCAATCTAATTATGTATTACAGGACGGGCAAGAGAGTTTAGTGGTTGATCTAACTTGGACCAACAAAAATGGCGTTGAATACATTAAGCGATTCACTTTCCATAATAATCAGTATGTAGTTGATGTAGCGTTTATTGTGAACAATACCACCAATGAAAAAATAGCCAATCGAATGTTTACTTCGCTAAAACGGGATACGGGAGATGTAGAAGGTCAAGAACAATCTGGATTAGGTATGCGTTCTTATGTTGGTCCCGCATATTCAACAGCGGATGAAAAATACCAAAAATATGATTTTGATGATTTAGAAGAAGCGGATTTAAAAGAATCTACTATCAATGGTTGGATTGCTATTCTTCAACATTATTTCGTGACGGCTTGGGTTCCTGTTTCTGACACCATTCATACTATTGATACAAGTAACCAAAATCTTGGTAAAGCGGGTTTAACTCAAATTAGAATCACTCAGGATTGGCAATGGATAAAACCGGGTGAAAGCCAAACTTTTGCAGCCAAACTTTATGTTGGCCCCAAAATTCAGTCCGATCTGGAAAATGTCGCTGAAGGGCTAGAGCTAACCGTTGATTACGGTTTTCTTTGGTGGATTGGCCGGCCAATTTTCTTCCTGTTAATCTTCTTTCAGGGTTTTGCTGTTAACTGGGGGTTGGCAATCATATTAGTGACCATTGCCATTAAAACTCTTTTATATCCACTGGCGAGAGCCCAATATCGCTCGTTCGCTAAAATGCGTTTGTTGCAACCGAAAATGACCGCTATGAAAGAGCAATATGGCGACGACAAACAAAAAATGTCGATGAAAATGATGGAACTCTACAAGAAAGAAAAGGTAAATCCTCTAGGCGGTTGTTTCCCCCTTTTAATACAGATGCCCGTTTTTATCTCTCTCTATTGGGTGTTGATGGAAAGTGTTGAACTTCGCCATGCGCCATTTATATTATGGATTGAAGATATGTCGGTGATGGACCCATACTACGTAATGCCATTGCTAATGGGTGCCAGTATGTATCTAATGCAAAAAATGCAGCCTGTTTCACCAGCGATGGATCCGATGCAACAAAAAATGATGCAAATGATGCCTGTGTTTATGACAGTATTTTTTGTGTTCTTCCCCGCTGGGTTGGTGCTTTACTGGTTGATGAATAATTTGATCTCTATATCGCAACAGTTATATATCACCAAACAGTTTAATGCTGAGCAGGAAGCCAAAAAGAAGAAATAATTTTATTGATTATTTATTTTAACGCATTGTAATTGAGAGGAGGATCGACACGCTAATCTCTAACTGGTTTTGATTAATTTTTTGATATTAATCTCGATCCAGTAAATAAGGATTGCTACGTTACACTCGTAATGATAGATATTCCCTCAACATTTCCAGAAAAGCAAACAACAATCGCCGCAGTAGCGACTCCTCCAGGAAAAGGTGGTGTAGCTATTATTCGAATTTCTGGTCCGTTGTGCCAATTTATTGCAGAGACAATTCTCTGTAAGAAAATCAAACCACGTTACGCTCACTACCTTTCTTTTTTTGATAACAGCACTCAAATTATTGATCAAGGTATCGCTATTTATTTTAATTCACCCAATTCTTTTACCGGTGAAGATGTCTTGGAACTTCAAGGCCATGGTGGTCCCATCATTATGGATATGCTGCTTGAGGCGGTTTTGAATTGTGGAGCTGTTTTAGCTAAGCCAGGCGAATTTTCCGAACGAGCCTTTCACAATGACAAACTCGATCTTGCTCAAGCTGAAGCGATTGCAGATTTAATCGATAGTGGTTCCCGCGAGGCTGCAAAAAGTGCTCTTCGATCTTTGAGTGGAGATTTTTCAATTAAAGTCCACGAACTGCTTGAAAAACTAATCTATCTTCGTATTTATGTGGAAGCGGCAATTGATTTTCCAGAAGAAGAAATTGATTTTTTAAATGATAGCAAGGTGACTAAACAGACCGATGAAATCACCAATTTTTTAAACAAGTTATTAAAAATGGCTGAACAAGGTTGTTTATTAAAAGAGGGCATGAAAGTTGTCATAGCTGGCAAACCTAATGCTGGTAAATCAAGTTTATTAAACGCTTTGGCTGGCAAAGAGTCTGCAATTGTTACCGATGTTGAAGGTACAACCCGAGACGTATTAACGGAGCAGATCAACATTGATGGTTTGCCGTTACATATTGTTGATACTGCTGGTTTAAGAGATGCTAAAGATCAAGTTGAAAAAATTGGTGTTGAGCGAGCGGCTAAAGAAATAGAAAGTGCTGATCGTATATTATTAATGGTTGATGTGAGCGATCATCAAAAACTCGATATCGAAAAAGAAATTAGACGGTTTATTGATCCAAAATTAGAATTGCCGCCGATTACTTTAATCAAAAACAAAGTGGACTTAATTAATCAAAAACCACGTATTGAAGAAGCTGATATTTCAACCATTTTTTTATCAGCGTCGAAAGGCGATGGTATCGAACTATTAAAACAACATCTAAAATCGGTGGTCGGGTTTAAAGCATCAGAATCGGGAACTTTTATGGCGAGACGTCGTCATATTAATGCTCTGAAGAATGCAGAAACACACATCAATGAAGGATTTTATCAACTTAAAGCTTTTTCAGCGGGTGAATTGTTAGCAGAAGAGTTAAAGCTGGCACAAGATTATTTAAATGAAATTACCGGAGAGTTCACTTCCGATGATTTGTTAGGAAAGATTTTTACCAGCTTTTGTATTGGTAAGTAGCTTAAGTAAATCCCCTCTCCTAAAAAAGGGAGGGAAATGGATTCTATTAAAACTCCCAATCCGCCAATTGATATTTGGTTTTTTTTAGCCTTATTTTAATTTTTTGGCTGTTAGCTTCAAGATAAGATCCACCGAGGATAAATGAAATACCTAAGCTAGGTTTGTGAGCGTTAGCTATTAGGTGTTTTGTGGAAGGTGATATGTTTTATTGGTTAGATTTTAATAAAAGGATTGATTTAATATCTTTAAAGGCAAAAGGTAAAATGCTTTTACCCTTAAATTTCAACTGGCGGATTTTGATGGAGCGGTTATTGGCCATTTCTAAGTAACCAATAATGATCTGCTTGTTATACAATAAAACTTCGATCTTGGAACCTAAATGCGGCCTCAAAGCGCGACTGTTTAATTTTAGATATATATTTTTAGCTTTTTTCTCTTCCTCAATTACAACATCATTTTTAGTCTGAGGTTTTGTTTGTGCCGAAGAAATATAATCAAAGGCTTGGAAAATGTTGGGCAACACCTTATCGTTTAACTGAATAGATAATCTTGTTTTCTCTTGGTAATCATAAATGGGCAGTAATGATATCTGGCTAAATGTTTTACTTTCTTGCAAATTGAATTCAAGGCTAATTTTTTGTGGGACGAACATAAAATTAACATATGAATCAGCGATATTGTCGGCTAGTAACAAATTATTTTGTTTGGCAGATTGTTCGATAAATTGACCCAATAAATCATTGAATTCTAGACCTTTGAGATTAAGTGCTTGCAGGCATTTTTGAGTATTTTGTTGCACCCAAAGTAATTCTGAAAAATTCAGATTTAAGTCGCTTATAAAAACGGTATTATCTTCAACAGCAGAAAAATTGTTTATTTTAAACGTCCCGTCTAAACGGGTAAGCTCTTTGCTTTTAAAGTTAAATTTAACCAGACTTTCATCGGAGGTTCGGTGTATTTCAAATGAACTATTTAGATCAAAACTTAAAAAAGGCAGTTTTTTGTCAATATTACTAATACACTCTTCAGGATAAAAATACTCTAATAGTTCAGGTTGATAATCCACGCCAAATAAAGAGAATAATGTGGCTGCTTGGGTGGTTTGTCCGTTGATCACATTCACAAGAGTATTGGTGGGATATTCTCCATGGGCAATATGATCTTTTACGTCCAATACATCGAATGGACTTGGTAGTAAAACTTCTATTTTTTCAGCTGTAAAAACGGGATCATTGGAATCTTGGTAAAAAGAAACTTTCTCCAATGAGATCTTGCCTTCTAAGTCTATCCACAACCATTGGTATTTAAAATCGCCATTGACCGGATGAAGTACTAAAAAAGCATCCAAACCCTTTTTTGCTTGCCAAATAAAATACGAGTAGGGGATCAATAAGATGACAAGCAGGTATAACAGTGTGTGTGTAAGAAATTTTTTCATTGCTAGGATTTATCCTTAACCATTTTGATGTTGCTTGAAGGATGAGTGTTTCTATTGTGCTAGGATAGAGCAAAAACAGATTATTTTCATCTTTTACAAAGAGTTATGAGGCTCTAACCAAAGATATTTAACACAAATGTCGACTGAATCGAAATATGTTGGTGTTCAATGGGTTTTTGGCTAATGAATAAAACGATCAGAAACAAAAAGAAATCCAAATGATTTGCTATTTTTGTTCATTTATTAGCCAGTTTTAGGTAAACTCCTCCTCCTTTTTGTTGAGCCTGTTTAATAAAATCATGTTTTTTGATGAACATTTTGATGTAATTGTGATTGGTGGTGGTCATGCGGGCACAGAAGCAGCTTTGGCAGCAGCACGCATGCAAGCAAGTACTTTATTGATCACCCATAATATCGAAACCTTGGGGCAAATGAGTTGCAATCCTGCCATCGGTGGGATCGGTAAAGGTCATTTGGTCAAAGAGGTGGATGCTATGGGCGGTATTATGGCAACGGCGATTGACCACTCGGGTATTCATTTCAAAAAGCTAAACGCTAGTAAAGGTCCGGCAGTCAGGGCGACTCGCGCTCAAGCGGATCGAGTCTTGTATAAAAACTTTGTTCGAGAAACGCTTGAAAACCAGCCCAACCTTAAATTATTCCAGCAATCGGTAGATGATCTATTGATAGAGTCTGGTGGCGTTTGCGGTGTGGTAACTGAAATGGGATTACGGTTTTCGGCTAAAACCGTCATTTTGACCGCCGGAACTTTTTTGTCTGGCAAAATACATATTGGTCAGTCCCATTATTCCGGCGGTCGGGCGGGAGATCCTCCATCGGTTGGATTGGCTAGCCGGTTGAGAGATTTGCCTTTCAATGTTCAACGGCTTAAAACAGGTACTCCCCCAAGAATTGATGGGCGAAGTATTGATTTTTCTGGATTAGAGCCACAACATGGTGATACTCCGACCCCTGTTTTTTCTTTTTTGGGTAAAGTCTCCCAACATCCGCGCCAGATCCCGTGTTTTATTACCAATACCAATTTAAAAACACACGAAATCATTCATCAAGGTATGGATCGTTCGCCTTTGTTTACCGGAGAAATAGAAGGAGTAGGACCTAGATATTGTCCTTCCATTGAAGATAAGGTAGTACGATTTGCCGAAAGAGAAAGTCACCAGATATTTATTGAGCCTGAAGGATTAAATACTCATGAGGTCTATCCTAATGGAATATCTACCAGCTTACCTTTTGATGTGCAGCTTAATTTGGTGAGGTCGATCAAGGGCTTCGAGCAGGCACATATTACTCGACCGGGTTATGCGATTGAATATGATTATTTTGATCCTCGGGAGTTGAAAAGCTCACTGGAAACTAAATCCATCGATAATTTGTTTTTTGCCGGTCAAATCAATGGTACCACTGGTTATGAAGAAGCTGCCGCGCAAGGTTTAATCGCCGGGTTAAATGCTGCACTTCGAATTCAGGGAAAACCGGCTTGGTCGCCTGGTAGAGAAGAGGCCTATATCGGTGTAATGATTGATGATTTGATTACTCGTGGCACCCAGGAGCCTTATCGGATGTTCACTTCGAGGGCTGAATATCGATTAATGTTGCGTGAAGATAATGCAGATTTAAGATTAACCGAAAAGGCTCACCAGTTGGGTTTGCTTGATGATACTAGATGGGAACAGTTGGTCGTCAAGCGCGATGCAGTGGAAGTGGAGTTGGCAAGGCTTAAAACAAACTGGATCCAACCAAAATCAGAGGCCGCTAAAAAGTTGTCAAGACTGTTAAAAAAGCCTCTTTCTAGAGAATATAGTCAACTAGACTTGTTAAAACGTCCGGAGCTGGATTACTCTAAAATGCAGAATAATATTGAAGGGCTTGGAGAAGGGTTAACCGACAACGTCAAAGAGCAGGTGGAGATTCAGGCTAAATATTCCGGATATATCGATCGTCAAAAAGGCGAGATAGAAAGAAACAAAAAACAACAAAATACTATTTTGCCTGTAGATATTGATTATTCAGTGATTGGCGGGCTATCCTCAGAAATTGTACAAAAATTGCAGACTCACAAACCCGAAACCATTGGCCAGGCCAGCCGTATTTCCGGGGTGACGCCAGCCGCTATTTCGCTATTGCTGATCACACTCAAAAAGAAAAACTATAAAAAACATCTCTCTTCGACCCAAACGGTCGGTGGTTAACCATGGACTTACGTAAGGCGTTGGCTGAAGGTATTGAAGATCTACAGCTAACAGCTTCATCGGAGCAACAAAAGAAGTTACTAACTTTGCTCGAACAATTAGTTAAATGGAACAAAAGTTATAATTTGACTGCGATTAAAGATCCGATAGAAGGTTTAACTTTACATCTACTTGATAGTTTGGCCGTGGTTCCTTTTATTCAACAACAAACCATTTTGGATGTAGGAACTGGTGCTGGTTTCCCCGGTTTGCCTTTGGCGATCATGTTACCGCAGGTTCAATTCTGCTTGTTAGACAGTAATAGCAAAAAAATTCGCTTTATCCGCCAACAGATTCATCTGTTAGAGTTGGATAATGTTGAAGTGATTCATTCGAGAGTTGAACATCCCAGAGAACGACATTTTGCGGGGATCATTTCAAGAGCATTTGCTTCAATTAATGATATGTTGAAAATGACGGAGCATCTTTTGCAGCAAAATGGTCGTTGGCTTTTAATGAAAGGGCAATATTCGGAGCTGGAAATATTAGCTCTTTCCGGTAAAGTCCGTGAAATCGCTTGCCACCAATTAAAAATACCGGGATTATCGGCAAACCGATGTTTGATTGAGTTGCAACGGACTTAAGTCTAAATTAATGACCCTTATTTCGCTCAATGATTAACACAATTGGTTAAGATCACACGGTTGTTATTGATCATCCTAAAGATCAATCTATAATGGTCAGTTCGCTCGGTTAATAGATGGGCGGTTAATTAGTCCGTTAGAATAGAATAAATATAATAAAAACAACCAGATAGAAACTCTGCAAAGGTTGTTCGAGAGTCAATCGATTGGATAAAAAGTGGAAAACAACGAAAAGAGGTCTTTGTGGGTAAAATCATAGCGGTAACAAACCAAAAAGGTGGGGTCGGTAAAACCACCAGCAGTATTAATATCGCTGCATCTTTAGCGGCGACTAAGCGCAACGTTTTGCTGGTTGATCTCGATCCTCAAGGTAACGCTACCAGTGGATGTGGAATAGATAAAGAAGAAATCGAACATCATATTTTAGATGTGTTACTCGGCGATAAGACCGCTAGAGAGTGTTTGGTTAACGCCGAACAAGCGGGGTTCCATATCTTGCCGACTAATTCTGATCTTGCTGCCGCTGAAGCTCATCTTTTAACGGAAGAGAATAAAGAAGGTCGCTTAAAAGACGCTTTAGTCGATCTAAAAGACGAATTTGATTATATTTTCATTGATTGCCCCCCTTCTCTAAATATCTTGACCGTCAATGCTCTGGTTGCAGCCAATAGCGTGATGATCCCGATGCAATGCGAATATTATGCGCTTGAGGGATTAAAAGCATTGTTAGGCACCATTGAACAAATAACGGAACAGGTCAATCCAACATTACATATTGAAGGTTTACTGAGAACCATGTACGACCCTAGAAATCGTTTAGCGGTTGAAGTATCTAATCAGTTGCATGATCATTTTGGTGATAAAGTTTATCGCACTGCTATTCCCAGAAATGTACGTTTGGCGGAGGCACCCAGCTATGGTATGCCAGCGCTGATGTATGATCGGCTATCGCGAGGTGCCAAAGCATACTTGGGTCTGGCGGGAGAAATGATTAGGCGTCAGGAAACCATAAACGAAGCGACATTGTAAGTTTAAAAATAACAAAATTTTAGAGAAACAAACATGAAGAAAAAATTAGGTCGCTCACCACTCGATGCATTTCTAAGTAAACCTAAGAAAATAATGACGGGTGAAACTAGCGAAGCCAAGTCAGTGGTACCTCCAAACGAGTTGCGTAAATTACCTATCGAATTTATGCAACCGGGGCAATATCAACCACGCAAAATAATGACTGATGAAACGCTTGAAGAGTTAGCCCGCTCGATAAAAGCACAAGGCATCATTCAACCGATTGTGGTCCGGGAGGTTGGCAAAGATAAGTTTGAGATCATTGCTGGTGAACGTCGCTGGCGGGCAGCTCAACTAGCCGGGCTGGACGTGATCCCTGCTTTGGTAAAAGACATTCCCGATGAAGCCGCAATTGCGATGGCATTGATTGAAAATATTCAACGGGAAGATCTTAATGCCATGGAAGAAGCGGTTGCATTGCAAAGATTAATGCAAGAATTTGAGCTTACTCATCAACAAACTGCCGATGCTGTGGGTAAAAGTCGGACCACTGTAACTAATTTGTTGAGGTTATTATCATTGACCGATGCGTGCCGAACCATGTTGGAAAGGGGTGATCTGGAAATGGGGCATGCGCGTGCTTTGTTGTCGTTAACCAGTGATGATCAAACTTCCATTGCAAGAATAGTGGTTGCCAAAGGGTTAACCGTCAGAGAAACTGAAAAACTGGTGCGTGGTGTGAGCGCGCCAGTCAAAGATAAATTCGAAGCAAAAAGTGATCCTCATATCGAGCAGTTGGAACGTCGGATTTCAGACAAGGTGGGTGCTCCAATTAAAATTCAACATGGTCCCAAAGGTAAAGGAAAAATTGTTATTCAATATAGTAGCCTAGATGAATTGGACGGCGTCCTCGAACATCTGGGTGTTGAGTCAGAATAACTCCACGCTTTTCAAATATAGTTATTGGCGTCTATAAGGTAGGCTAATGGCCTTTAGACTAACTATTGTGGCTGTTCGACTACTTATAGATAGGTCATCACTTATGTCAATTAACGATCTCTCCCAAATACAAAATACTCCCAGTTGGCCCAATCGAAAAACCATGGTGGAATGTATTAGTGTGGTGGAGGAAACTCACGATGTTAAAACTTTTGTTTTTCAGGCTGTAGAAGCTCAGTTATTTCATTTTAAACCCGGTCAGTTCGTCGGCATGCAGCTTGAAATAAAGGGTGAAAAACATAATCGCTCTTATACGATTGCTTCATCACCTAGTCGGCCTCATACCATCGAGCTGACTATTAAGCGAGAAAAAGGCGGCATAGTTTCTCCCTGGTTACACAATAATATTCAAAGCGGCTCCAAAATTGAGCTTCGCGGACCGGCTGGGCGGTTTAATTGTTTTGATACCGCGTCAAATAAAGTATTGTTAATCTCGGCAGGATCGGGGATCACGCCGATGATGTCGATGGCGCGCTTTTGGAGTGACACAGATCCAACAAAGGATATTGTTTTTCTAAATTGGGTTCGGGCTGTTGAAGATATCATCTTTCGAAGAGAGCTATCTTTGCTTGATCATAAAAGTAAAAATTTTCTACCAGAAATTTCCTGTACTCAGCCCGGTTTAACGGAGAACTGGTTAGGTAGGCGAGGTCGGATCAATCAAACCATTTTGAGTGATATGGTGGCGGATCTCAATCAGCGGGTAATCTTTTGTTGTGGTCCAGATGGTTTTATGAAACAGGTAAAAAGTTGTTTAGACTATCTGGGTTTTGATATGACCAACTATCATGATGAAACCTTTGATCCCGGCGGTAAAAAGAAAGCGAAATTACAAACAGCCAAACCAATTGGTTCAGTGACAACGACAACTAATGAGGCGGCTGTTGGCCCTTTCACATTAACTCTTAAGAAATCCAATAAAACCTTTGTGGTGGAAAGTGATGAGGGGTTGTTAGAAACGTTGGAAGCAGAAGGAATGGATATGCCGTTTAGTTGTCGTGCTGGTAATTGTGGCTATTGTCAGGTTAAAAAAATTTCCGGTAAAGTGGTGACTCAAAATGCTGTGGGACTTAATAATGAAAATAAGCAACAAGGTTTTATTCTAACCTGTACCACACGATTGCGTTCGGACGTTGAGTTAGATTTGTAATTTTTGGTCAATTGTCACTGTTGCTCCGCAGAATCTATAGATTATTGCTCAATGGTTTTGATTTTTAACAAAAAATACTGATACTTTAGTCGTAGTATCTACAGACAATTCGACTATCATAAAATATTTGTTGATTTCGATTCTGCCAGACACAGCTTGTAACAAGTCCTTTAATTACATAGGCTTATATGCGGATCCTGGAAAGATAAATATATTACTCAATACCCACTCCCATAAAACACCGCTAAGTTGCTAGTAATAACCGTAAAAAATCCCTATTTATCTGTGTTGCAGGGTTGCTTCTGAGTACGTTGATCACTATAATTTCCGCCGCATTTAGAGGGTTGCTTAGTGTTTGCTGTAAAAATGCTATGAAAGGAGGCCAATCTAAATCCATTGATACAATCAGCCTGATTAGAGCGAGTAATGAATGAGCCAAGCCTTAATCAAGCGAGGATATCAACAAGCTAGGAAACTACTGGTTATCCAGACGATTTTAATCATCGTTATAGCGAGTTTCGGTTTGTTTAAAGAATTTAAGGTAGCAATCGCATTGTTATCGGGCGGAATGGCAATATTTATAGCAAACAGCTATTTCGTTTATAAGGCATTCTCCAAATCGGGTGCACAACAAACAAAGAAAATTGTTGGGGCGTTTTATTGGGGAGAGACGGTTAAAATCATCTTGTCAGCCAGTTTGCTGATCGCTGGTTTTGTGTTTTTGCCGGGATTTGAAATTTATGTGTTAGTTGGCTATGTGGCAGCGTTATTTGGTCAGTGGTTAACGCCGGTTATAGTAAAAACCCATTAATTATTAGAGCTATCGAGTTTATGAGCGCAGATACAACGACAGGTTATATTAAGCATCATCTTCAAAACCTTCAGGTATGTTCCACCACCGAAGGCATGCAGTTTAATACCGCGGAAAATCCGACCATTTGTAAAGGAAACTTTAATACTCTCAACGTTGATAGTATGTTTTTCTCTCTGGTTTTAGGTTTGGTTTTTTTATGGGGATTTAGACGGGCTGCAAAAAAAGCCACTACTGGTGTTCCCGGTAAGTTTCAGGCATTTATCGAATTGTTAATTGATTTTGTTGATACCAATGTAAAAGACACCTTTCACGGTAAAAATAGAATGATTGCACCGTTGGGATTAACTATTTTTGTGTGGGTTTATATGATGAACCTGATGGATTTAATCCCAGTTGACTGGATCCCCGGTGTTGCCGGTTTAATGGGTGTCCCCTTCTTAAAAGTGGTTCCTAGCACCGATGTTAATATCACCTTCTCAATGTCAATTTCGATTTTTATTCTTATTATTTATTACAGCATTAAAATAAAAGGGATTAAAGGTTTTACCAAAGAGCTAACCTTAAACCCTTTTAACCACTGGGCTGCAATCCCTGCCAACATTATTTTAGAAGGCGCTGCGTTAATTGCAAAGCCAATATCACTTTCCCTTCGTTTGTTCGGTAATATGTATGCAGGTGAATTAATCTATATCCTTATTGCCGTCATGATTGGTTACTGGCAGTTGCCGCTACATTTTGCATGGTCAATCTTGCATGTATTAGTAACTTTCCTGCAAGCATTTATCTTTATGATGTTAACCGTGGTTTACCTCAGTTTGGCTCATGAAGATCACTAAATTTTTGTAATTACTTTTAAATATTAAACTTAACGATTCTTATTAGGAGAATAAAATGGAAACAGTACTTGGTTTTACCGCAATCGCAGTAGCACTTCTTATCGGTCTTGGTGCATTGGGTGTTGGTATCGGTATGGGGCTTTTAGGTGGTAAATTTTTAGAGAGTGCTGCTCGTCAACCAGAATTAGCACCAATGCTTCAAGTTAAAATGTTTATCGTTGTTGGTCTATTGGATGCGGTTGCGATGATTGGTGTTGGTATTGCGTTATTCTTCGTATTTGCTAATCCTTTCCTAGAGCAATTAAACGCAGTAGCAGCACACTAATCACTCTTAATTAACTGACATTAGAGGAGATTGCCGTGGATTTTAATGCAACCATTATAGGTCAGACGATAGCGTTTATATTCTTCGTTTGGTTTACCATGAAATACATTTGGCCGGTTTTAGACGCAGCCATTACAGAACGTCAGGAAAAAATTGCTGAAGGTTTAGCAGCCGCAGATAGAAGTCAACATGATTTAGAGTTGGCGCAAGAAAATGCGGCTGATACCATGCGTGAAGCAAAAGAGAAAGCTGCTGAGTTGCTCGATCAAGCTAAAAAACGTCATTCAGAAATTGTTGATTCTGCTAAAGATGATGCCCGTACTGAAGCGAATAAAATTAAAGCTGGCGCGCAGGCTGAAATTGAGCAGGAAGTTCATCGAGCTCGTGAAGAGCTTCGTAAGCAGGTTTCTATTTTAGCCATTGCTGGCGCAGAAAAGATTCTAAAACGTAGCATTGATGCATCTGCTCAAGCAGATATTCTCGATGGCTTAGTTGCTGAACTTTAGAACTATTATGAGAGTGAAGGTGGCCCATGGCTGAATTAACAACACTAGCAAGACCTTACGCAAAAGCGGCGTTTGAGCATGCGATTGAAGCAAAGCAGTTAGCCGAATGGTCTGAAATGCTTGGTTTTGCGGCTCTTGTCGTTAGCGATGAGTCGATGCAACAGTTATTAACAAGCCCTCATTTTACTAAACAAGATCAAAAAGATGCGATGTTAAAAGTTTGCAAAGATAAATTTGATGCTAAGGGTATCAATTTTATGAAGCTGTTAGCACAAAATGGACGTCTTTTGGCTTTACCTGAAATTGAAGTGTTATTTAACTTCTTGCGTAGTGAGTTTGAAAAAACGATTGAAGCGCAAGTGACTTCAGCAATAGAGTTAAGTGAGCAGCAAATTGTCCAACTAAAAGAAAAGTTGGCGACTAAACTAGGTCGGCAAGTTGAAATCAGTGTCGATTTAGATGCCGATTTATTAGGTGGTTTGATTATTCAAGCAGAAGATTTAGTAATTGATGGTTCGGTACGTGGTCAACTTACTAAATTATCAGACACATTGAACGTGTAATTTACTTAACGTATTTTTATTTTTGAACGTATAAAATCGAACAAACAGGGGAACGCAGAGCATGAGCATGCAACTGAATCCATCAGAGATCAGCGAGTTAATTAGACAAAGAATTAACGATTTTGAAGTTGTTTCTGAAGCAAGAAATGAAGGTACCATTGTCAGTGTGTCTGACGGTATTTTAAAAATTCACGGCCTAGCTGAAGTCATGCAAGGTGAGATGATCGAATTACCAGGCGGTAAATACGGTTTGGCACTGAACCTTGAGCGTGACTCAGTAGGTGCGGTAGTGCTAGGTGATTACTCCGATATTGTCGAAGGCCAAAAAGCTAAATGTACTGGCCGCATCCTTGAAGTTCCAACTGGCGAAATGATGTTAGGTCGAGTGGTTGATGCGTTAGGAACCCCGATTGACGGTAAAGGCCCCATTGAAGGCGCCGCTTTTGAACCCGTTGAAAAAGTCGCCCCTGGTGTTATCTCACGCCAATCGGTTGATCAGCCCGTACAAACTGGCTATAAATCAGTTGATGCGATGATCCCGGTTGGTCGTGGCCAACGAGAATTAATCATTGGTGACAGACAAACCGGTAAAACGGCTTTAGCGATTGACGCCATCATCAATCAAAAAGACACAGGCATTCGTTGTGTATATGTCGCGATCGGTCAAAAAGCTTCCACCATTGCTAACATCGTTCGTAAATTAGAAGAACATGGTGCAATGGAAAATACTGTTGTTGTTGCTGCGACGGCTTCTGATGCAGCGGCGTTGCAATTTATCGCTCCATTTGCCGGTTGTACCATGGGCGAATATTTTCGTGATAAAGGTGAAGATGCGCTTATCGTATATGATGATTTAACCAAGCAAGCTTGGGCATATCGTCAGATTTCACTATTACTTCGTCGTCCACCAGGGCGAGAAGCATATCCTGGTGACGTTTTCTATTTGCATTCACGTTTGTTAGAACGTGCGGCAAGGATCAACGCTGATCACGTAGAAAAAATTACTGACGGTAAAGTGAAAGGTAAGACTGGTTCTTTGACGGCTCTACCGATCATCGAAACTCAAGCGGGTGACGTTTCAGCTTTCGTACCAACCAACGTTATCTCTATCACAGATGGTCAGATTTTCTTAGAAACGGATTTATTTAATGCCGGTATTCGTCCAGCAGTCAATGCGGGACTTTCGGTATCTCGTGTAGGTGGCGCAGCTCAAACAAAAATCATCAAAAAATTAGGTGGTGGTATTCGTTTAGCATTAGCTCAGTATCGTGAATTAGCCGCGTTTGCCCAGTTCGCGTCAGATTTAGATGATGCAACCCGCGCACAGCTGGAACACGGTCAGCGTGTTACTGAATTGATGAAGCAAAAACAGTATGCGCCGATGTCCGTTGCGATTATGGCGATATCATTATTTTCTGCTGAAAAAGGTCATCTAAAAGATGTTGAATTAAACAAAATCGAAGATTTTGAGGCCGCGTTACTTGATTATATGGCGAATAATGAAAAAGTTTTGATCGACAAAATTAATGCATCTGGTGACTACAATAAAGACATTGAAGCAGAGCTTGAAGCGGCGATTAAGAAATTTAAAGAATCAGCTACTTGGTAGCTTAAAGTCCCCCTCTGTTTTGGTGAAGGGGGAACAATATTAATTGACTACTGGGAATAACCTATGGCGGTCGGAAAAGAAATTCGCACCAAGATTGGCAGTATTAAAAACACTCAGAAAATTACCAGTGCGATGGAAATGGTTGCTGCGAGCAAAATGCGTAAAGCGCAAGATCGTATGGAAGCCACCAAACCTTACGCTGAAAAAATTCGTGGTGTAATTGGTCACCTAGCAATGGGCCATACTGAGTATAAGCACCCCTATATTATTGAACGTGAAATAAAGCGTGTTGGATTTATCATGGTTTCAAGTGACCGTGGTTTATGTGGTGGTTTAAATACAAATCTTTTTAAAAATGCTCTAAAAGCCATGAAAGAATATCAGCAGCAGGAGGTTGAACTGGATTTGTGTTTGATCGGTTCAAAAGCGGCTGCTTTTTTTAACCGCTTTGGCGGTAACGTGGTTGCTAAAACATCCGGTCTAGGTGACAAACCTTCAGTAACCGATTTAATTGGTACGGTTAAGGTGATGTTGGACTCTTTTGATGAAGGTCGCATTGATCGCTTGTATTTAGTCCATAACGAATTTATTAATACCATGATTCAGGAGCCAAAAATTCTTCAATTATTACCGGTAGAAAAACAAGAAGAAGATGAGCTAAAACATCATTGGGATTATATTTATGAACCTGATGCAAAAGAAATATTGGACGTTTTATTAGTTCGCTACATCGAATCACAGGTGTATCAGGGTGTAGTTGATAATATAGCTTGCGAGCAAGCGTCAAGAATGGTGGCGATGAAAGCGGCCACTGATAATGCTGGCGATATTATTGATGAGCTTCAATTGATTTTTAATAAAGCTCGACAAGCAGCCATTACCCAGGAAATTTCTGAAATTATTAGTGGAGCAGCGGCAGTATAGTCGGCTGACAAACCAAACAGAAATTTTAGTTAACGAAATTTGATAATTTTATAAAATAGAGGATTGAACAATGAGTAACGGTAGCATTGTTGAGATTATTGGCGCGGTAGTAGATGTGGAATTCCCACGTACCGATGTACCAAAAGTTTATGACGCATTAAATATTGAAAACAGCATCATAGTTTTAGAAGTTCAACAACAACTTGGTGACGGTGTCGTTCGTTGTATCGCGATGGGTTCATCGGAAGGTATGAGTCGAGGGATGAATGTGACCAACACAGGGAAAGCAATTCAAGTGCCTGTTGGTCAGGAAACTTTGGGTCGCATTATGGATGTACTGGGCAATCCCATTGATGATGCGGGTCCCATTGGCGAGCAAAAGCGGATGTCTATTCATCGTAAAGCACCTTCTTATGAAGATCAATCAGCTGCTAATGAGTTACTTGAAACCGGTATCAAAGTAATCGATTTAATCTGTCCTTTTGCAAAGGGTGGTAAAGTGGGCTTGTTTGGTGGTGCGGGTGTTGGTAAAACCGTTAACATGATGGAACTTATCCGAAACATTGCGACTGAGCATAGTGGTTTTTCTGTATTTGCTGGTGTGGGTGAGCGGACTCGTGAAGGAAACGATTTCTACCATGAAATGAAAGATTCAGATGTACTTGATAAAGTATCACTAGTATACGGTCAGATGAACGAGCCTCCGGGAAATAGACTGCGTGTTGCTTTAACGGGTTTAACAATGGCGGAAAATTTCCGTGATGAAGGTCGCGACGTATTACTGTTTATCGATAATATCTATCGATACACACTTGCAGGTACCGAAGTATCAGCCCTACTGGGTCGTATGCCATCTGCGGTTGGTTATCAACCAACATTAGCGGAAGAAATGGGTGCACTTCAAGAGCGAATTACTTCAACCAAAACGGGTTCTATTACTTCGATTCAAGCGGTTTATGTACCTGCAGATGATTTGACGGATCCTTCTCCTGCAACGACCTTTGCTCATTTGGATGCGACCGTTGTACTGTCCCGTCAAATTGCAGAATTAGGTATCTACCCAGCGGTTGATCCGTTGGACTCTACTTCTCGTCAATTAGATCCGTTGGTTATCGGACAAGAGCATTATGATACGACTCGTGGTGTTCAGTCTGTTCTTCAGCGTTACAAAGAATTAAAAGATATCATTGCTATTTTGGGTATGGATGAATTATCGGAAGAAGACAAACAAACGGTTACCCGTGCTCGTAAAATCCAGCGATTCCTGTCTCAGCCTTTCTTTGTTGCAGAAGTTTTCACCGGCTCTCCAGGCAAATATGTTTCCCTTAAAGACACCATCGCAGGTTTCCAGGCAATTCTTAGTGGTGAGTACGATCACCTGCCAGAACAAGCGTTTTACATGGTTGGTACAATCGAAGAAGCAGTAGAAAAAGCCAAAACTCTTTAATCGTTTAAGAGCTAAAGGAAATTGAACATGTATACATTTCAGTTAGAAATTGTAAGTGCCGAGAAATCAATTTTCTCGGGCGCCGTCGCCTCGTTAGTGGCTACCGGAGCACTGGGTGAATTGGGTGTTTCTCCTGGACACGCACCATTATTAACTTCAATCAAGCCGGGTGATGTAAAAGTGGTTGATCGTGAAGGAAATGAAGAGCATTTTTATGTTTCCGGAGGTATGTTAGAAATACAACCGCATGTCACAACCATTTTGGCTGATGCCGCTTCTCGTGCCGCAGATGTTGATGAAGCAGCGGCAATCGAAGCAAAAGAAGCGGCAGAACGAGCGATGGCGGATCAAAATTCTGAAATAGAATATTCTACCGCGGCAGCAGAACTGGCCGAAGCGGTCGCCCAGCTCAGAACTTTGCGGTCTTTGCGTAAAAAAGCCGGAAAATAATAGGATTGGATCCAGTTTAAAAGCGTCTTCGGGCGCTTTTTTTATGTGTAGAAATGGACGGTAGACTCCAAAGGGGTATGGATGTCGGTAGAACCATGTCTGAATTTTAACTATTTAGGTTTAATTATTGATTTATACCCAGTAAAATAATGGCTTGCATCAATTTTTTACGGATCAAACACAGAATGGATATCCAAACAATTATTCTAGCTGCAGGCAAAGGCAGTAGAATGAAATCTGAACGACCTAAAGTCCTCCACCAGCTTGCCGGTAAACCCTTAGTACAGCATGTGATTGATAGTTGTCAGTCTATCGGAGCCAGTCATTGTCATTTGGTGGTTGGGCATGGTGCCAATCTTGTTAAAAATTCTGTTAAAGGTGGCCGAATGGCCCTATCTTTTGCCTTGCAAAATCAACAATTAGGTACGGGTCACGCAGTAAAAATGGCCTTGGCGGAATTGCTAGATGATTCTCCAACCTTGATCCTTTATGGTGATGTGCCGTTGACTCACCACGAAACTTTACGTCAATTAGTGGAATTATATTGGGAGAACCCTAAAGGGATCGCTTTGATGACCTGTCATTTTGATGATCCGACAGGCTACGGTAGAATTGTTCGTGATGAGGCTAATCGAGTGACGGGCATTGTAGAACATAAAGATGCGTCGGACATCCAAAAAAAAATTACCGAGGTGAATACCGGTATTCTTTGCTGTAATTCTAATCAACTAAAAGATTGGATTGGTCGGCTCAATAATGAAAATGCTCAGGGAGAGTATTATTTAACTGACATTATTGCTATGGCGGTTGAAGATGGCCAAACAGTCGAAACGGCACAACCGATTAATCGGTATGAAATTGAAGGTATCAATACTTTAAGACAACTCGCTGACTTGGAGCGGGTCTGGCAGCGAGAATTGGCTAATCAACTGATGGATGCCGGAGTGACTTTTAGAGATCCTAATCGGTTTGATTTACGTGGTACGCTTTCTTGCGAAGAAAGTGTTGTTATTGATATTAACTGTATAATAGAAGGTCGAGTCACTCTCAAACAAGGTGTGCAGATTGGTGCCAATGTTATTCTTAAAAATTGTACGATCGGAGTGAATAGCGTTATCAAGCCCAATAGTGTGATTGAAGATGCACAGATAGCCAGTGATTGTCGTGTTGGACCTTTTGCTCGCCTCAGACCAGGCACCAATTTAGGAAGTCATTCACATGTTGGAAATTTTGTGGAAATTAAAAAGTCTTCTTTGGGCGAAGGTTCTAAAGCAGGACACTTGTCTTATATCGGTGATAGCCTAGTCGGTAAAAATGTTAATATTGGTGCTGGCACTATAACCTGTAATTATGATGGTGCAAACAAGCATCAAACAATCATTGAAGACGACGCTTTTATTGGTTCCGATACTCAATTGGTGGCTCCAGTGAGAATAGGAAAAGGCGCGACTATTGGCGCAGGTACCACTGTTTCCAGTGATGTCAGCCCTGATACCTTGTGTATTAGTCGGGTCAAACAAAAACAGATTGAAGATTGGAAACGACCGGTTAAAAATAAATAATTTGAAGGCTCAAGATTAAATCGGCGAAAAGAATTGACAACGGAGTTAGAAAAACATGTGTGGAATAGTTGGTGCGGTAGCGCAAAGGGACATATCAGAAATCTTAATCGAAGGCTTGAGACGATTGGAATACCGAGGTTATGACTCCGCGGGTTTAGCGGTTATATCCGATAACAAAATATCTCGTTTAAGACGAGTTGGTAAAGTGGCCGAATTGCAAAAGGCCATGGATGAGACTCCGATTGATGGTTGTATCGGAATGGCACATACCCGTTGGGCCACCCATGGTGAGCCTAACGAGAGTAATGCCCATCCTCATTTTTCTAACGATACAATCGCTGTGGTACATAACGGAATTATTGAAAATTACGAAAGTCTGCGTGAAGAGCTCAAATCGCAGGGTTATGTCTTTGATTCGGAAACGGATACGGAAGTCATGGCACATCTAATAGAGAGGGAGCGTAAATCCTGTGAAACGCTGATTGAAGCCGTACTTAAAGCCAGTAAGTTATTAGAAGGCGCCTACGGAACAGTCGTGATGGATATCAATCATCCGGATCGTTTGGTCGTCGCGCGCTCTGGTAGTCCTCTTGTTTTAGGAAAAGGTATTGGCGAAATGTTTATTGCTTCGGATCAACTGGCATTATTGCCAGTGACTCGCCAATTTATGTTTTTGGAAGAAGGTGAAGTGGCAGAAGTAACCCGTCGAGAAGTCAAAATCCTCTCACCCCAAGGCAAGCCTGTTGACAGAGCATTTGAAGAAACCACGGTACAGCATGATGCGGGTGATAAAGGTCAATTTCGTCATTTTATGATGAAGGAAATCTTCGAACAACCCACCTCAATTACTAACACTTTGGAAGGTCGATTGAACACAGATTCTGTGATTATCGAATCCTTTGGTAATCGTGCACCCGAACTATTAAAAAAGGTAGAGTTTGTACAAATTATCGCTTGTGGCACCAGTTACCACTCAGCGATGGTTGCTAAATATTGGATAGAGTCTATGGTTGGAATTCCATGCCAGGTCGAAATAGCCAGTGAATATCGCTATCGTAAGACAGTGGTTATGCCCAATTCGCTGTTTATCAGTATTTCTCAGTCTGGTGAAACGGCCGATACTTTGGCGGCGCTACGAATTGCCAAAGAGCAAGGTTTTTTAGCCAGCTTAACCATTTGTAATGTCCCGGGATCGTCTTTAGTTCGCGAATCCGATATGGCATTTATGACCCGAGCAGGGGCCGAAATTGGGGTCGCATCTACCAAAGCTTTTACGACCCAATTGACTGGCCTACTGATGCTTTCAACGGCTTTGGCGCAAACTAAGCAATCATTAACTAGTGCGGAGATAGCCGATATTGTGGCACAGCTGCGGCATTTGCCCGCTGATATCAACAAAGCTTTAGAAATGGACAATACCATTGAACTGATAGCCGAGGAGTTTAGCGAAAAAGAGCACTGCTTGTTTTTAGGCCGTGGTGAACAATACCCCATTGCAATGGAAGGCGCATTAAAATTGAAAGAAATCTCCTATATCCACGCCGAAGCTTATGCTGCTGGAGAACTTAAGCACGGACCACTCGCATTAATCGATCAAGATATGCCGGTGGTCGTTGTTGCACCCAATAATGAACTTATTGAGAAATTGAAATCTAATATGGAAGAAGTTCGTGCCAGAGGGGGGCAACTCTATGTTTTTGCTGACGATACCAGTGAAATTGTTGAAAATACCGGTTTAAAAATTATTCATTGTTCTGCCAAAGGCCGTTATGTTGCACCGATCATTTTTACTTTGCCGTTACAGCTACTTTCCTACCATGTGGCTGTAATTAAAGGAACAGATGTGGATCAGCCAAGAAATTTAGCGAAATCGGTGACCGTTGAATAGTTTGTATCCCTATTTACCAAAAATTACTAATATTTATACATTTGAGGAAATTATGAAGAAGTTAATATCAGCTCTATTTATTTTTATGATGACACAAACGACAGCGGTTTTAGCTGACACCAGACCATTGGTGGAAGGTGATGACTATGAGGTGATGGGATCAAAAGGGAGCAAAAAGGCCGAAGTGTTGGAGTTTTTTAGCTATGCCTGTGGACATTGTTATACTATGGAAGGATTTGTCAATCGATTCAAGAAAGAAAATAGCAACATAAAAGTTACTCCTATTCCAAATGATTTAGGTCACTCTCAATGGCAAATTTATGTCAAAGCTTATTACCTAGGTGAGTTGTTAAAGGTATTAGATCAAAGTCATCAAAAATTATTCCATCAAATAAATGTGGAGAAAAAACACATTACCAGTGATGAAGCCCTTAAAGCTTTTTTTATGACATTGGGTGTTGACTCTGCAAAATATGACCGAGCAATTAAATCCGTTGCGTTAGATATGCGGGTTCGAAAAGCAAAACAGCTAGCCAGAAAATACCGTATCACTGGAACGCCTACATTTGTCGCCAATCAGCGTTTTAAATTGAATAACATCGTGTTAGGCAGTAACGAAATGATAGAAAAAGCACTAAAAGAACTCACCAACATCACTCTTTAATTAGATTTTAGAGACAACAGAATTTTAATCAGGATTTGAGAGAAAATGTTTACACTTTGTAGAGTGGCATTTTCCATTTCCCTCTTTTAGGAACTATGTTTTTAATGCGTTCGCTTCAACTAATTATCGATATTCATCCGGTGACGGACAACTACACATCAAATTTCGGTCACCATAAACATCATCAATTCGATTTACCGTCGGCCAAAATTTATGATTTTCTTGTCCTGCCACTGGATATATTCCGTCTTTAATCGAATAAGGTTTATTCCAGTCGAGCAAATCAACCTGAGTGTGAGGTGAATTAGTTAACGGGTTATTATCCGCTTGCCACTCGCCATTTTTGACTTTGTCGGTTTCTTTTTTAATCGCAATCATCGCTTCAATAAAACGATTAATTTCACACAAAGGCTCACTTTCGGTTGGCTCAATCATAAAAGTGCCAGCGACCGGGAAAGACATGGTGGGTGCATGAAAGCCGTAGTCCATTAGGCGCTTGGCAAAGTCCACTTCGGTGATGCCGGTTTCCGCTTTGATCGGACGAAGATCAATGATACATTCATGCGCCACTTTATCATTTCTACCACGATATAAAATCGAGTAGTGTTCGCTCAATTTACTGGTTAAATAATTGGCATTGAGTAGTGCCATCATTGTGGAGTGAGTGACTCCTTCTTTACCTAACATTGCCAGATACATCCAAGTGATCGGCAGTACGCCAGCGCTACCAAAAGGAGCCGCTGATACGGCGCCATTGGTCTCGTTAATGTTTGGAATTTTTGCTACGGCATGGTTGGGTAAAAAAGCTTTCAGGTGTTTTTTAACACCAATCGGACCCACCCCGGGTCCACCACCACCATGAGGGATAGCAAAAGTTTTGTGCAAATTTAAATGGGAAACATCGGAACCCATAAGTCCCGGTGAAGTAATGCCAACCTGTGCATTCATATTCGCGCCGTCCATGTAGACTTGGCCGCCGTGTTCATGAATTAACGCGCAAATATCTTTGATGCTTTCTTCAAATACACCGTGGGTTGAAGGGTAGGTAATCATCAAACAAGACAAGCTTTCAGAAACCGCTTCGACTTTGTTTTTTAGATCATCAAAATCAACGTTGCCATTATCATCGCAGTTAACGATCACTACTTTCATATTGGCCATTTGTGCGCTGGCAGGATTAGTGCCGTGCGCGGAGCTAGGGATCAAACAAATATTTCGGTGACTTTCACCACGTGATTCATGATATTGGTGGATAGCGACTAAGCCAGCATATTCTCCCTGAGCGCCAGAGTTTGGCTGCAAAGAAATGGCATCGTAGCCGGTAATTTCGGCCAGCCAAGTTTCCAGTTGATTGGTGAGTTTTTGGTAGCCTTTGGTTTGCGAGCTTGGTGCGAAAGGATGAATATTGGCAAATTCTGGCCAAGTGATTGGCAGCATTTCTGAAGTGGCATTGAGTTTCATGGTGCAACTGCCTAAAGCAATCATACCGTGAACCAATGAAAAATCTTTATTTTCCAGCGACTTCAGATAACGTAACATTTCTGTTTCCGAATGATGGGTATTAAAAACCGCATGTTGCAAAATTTTTGAATCACGTTTTAAATTTTGTGCAAAGGTTGTTTTCTCACCTACCTTAGTATCTATGGTTTTAAAATCGAGTGCTGTTTTGTCACCAGTGATCACTGTGACTAATTGTTGAATGGCTTGCGGAGTAACGGTTTCATCAATAGTCACACCTAATTGACCATTGCCATCGATCCTGAGATTAATGGAAGCTTCTGTTTTTCTAGCCATAACCTCATCAGATTGATCACCGCAATCGAAAGTGAGCGTGTCGAAAAAGCTTTGATTTTTTATCGCTATTCCTTTTGCACTTAACGCACTTGCTAAAATCGCTGTGTAACGATTAATTCGATTGGCAATTCGTTGCAATCCGGTAGGTCCATGATAAACCGCATAAAATGCCGCTATATTCGCCAGCAAGACTTGCGCGGTACAAATATTGGAAGTGGCTTTTTCTCGTCGGATATGTTGTTCACGAGTTTGCATCGCCATACGTAAAGCAGATCTTTGATTGCTATCAACCGAGACGCCGATGATACGGCCGGGGATCGAACGCTTAAATTTTTCACGAGTGGCAAAAAAGGCCGCATGTGGTCCACCAAATCCCATTGGAACGCCAAAGCGTTGCGAAGATCCTAATACAATATCAGCGCCTGATTCGCCCGGTGATTTAAGTACTATCAGGCTCATAATATCAGCGGCTACGGCAACCACTGCTTTCTTTTCCTGGAGCGCCTTGATGATCGGTTCAAGCTCAACGATTTCACCTGTTTTATCGGTATATTGAATGAAAGCGCCAAATACATCATGCGTTGCTGCTTCTTTAGCGTTACCGAAAACTAATTCGAAACCATAATGATCGGCCCGTGTTTTGATAACATCAATGGTTTGGGCAAAGGCATTTTTGTCGACAAAAAACTGGTTCGATTTTTTGTTTTTTGAAACCCGTTTGGCCATTGCCATCGCTTCTGCGGCTGCGGTTGCCTCATCTAACAATGAAGCGCTTGCCAATTCCATACCGGTTAAATCCATGGTCATTTGCTGATAAGTGATGATGGCTTCTAAACGGCCCTGCGCAATTTCTGGTTGGTAAGGAGTATAGGCGGTGTACCAGCCAGGATTTTCCAAAACATTACGTAAGATGACTTTTGGCGTGATGGTCGGGTAATAACCCATCCCAATATAAGTGGGGCAGACTTGATTTTCCGCAGCCATCGCGGCGATATCATCGAGAGCTTGCTGTTCAGTGCGGGCAGATGGGATGTTGAGTTTTTCGTTGAGGCGAATTTTATTGGGCACTGTTTGGATCAATAGTTCATCCAGAGAAGCCAGTCCCAATTCTTTTAACATTATTTGAGTTTCTTGCTCATCTGGGCCTATATGGCGTTCAGAAAATTCATATTGGTTTTGTAATTGAGTCAAGCTAGGTTTCATCATATTTCTCTACTGATATGGCCCAAAGTCATACAAAAATGCGATTAACCGGGTTCATAAAAAACGAAAAGCCTCAAGGCTTGGTTGAGGCTTACTGCAACGGCATACGTTTTATTTCTTTTCTATTGAAGAAAAACTAGTCTTCAATCTCATTCTGATAAGATTCGGCATCGATCAAACCCTCAATTTCGGAAGGCTCAGAAGGTTTCATTTTGAACATCCAACCATCATCATAGGGTGATGAGTTAACGGTTTCAGGAGCATCTTCAAGCGCTTCGTTAACGGCAATGATAGTGCCAGAAAGAGGCGCATAGATATCTGATGCCGCTTTAACCGATTCAACGACGGCAATCTCGTCTTCAAGCGCTACTTCACTGTCTGTTTCGGGAAGCTCAACATAAACCACATCACCTAATAATTTTTGTGCGTGGTCGGTTATACCGATGGTTACAGTGCCATCGTCTTCTACTCGGATCCACTCATGAGAACGGATATATTTTAAATCGCTTGGTATATTGCTCATTGTATATTTCCTCTTAAAATCAAAATTTTCTACTAGCGGCGCATGATCCATATTTTATACTAAAGCTTTACCCTTGCGAACAAAAGAAGCTTTAACCACTTTAGCCGGGATGAGTTTACCGCGAATTTCTAGCATCACCGAATCACCAGTTGCTTTAGGCACTCTAGCCATGCCAATGCTTTTCTTTAAGGTCGGAGACATGGTGCCACTGGTCGTCTCACCTTCGCCAATTCCCTCAACAATCACTTTCATGTGGGAGCGGATCACGCCGCGTCCTTCAAGGACTAGCCCCACTAGTTTATTTTTTACACCGCTTTCTTTTTCGGCTAATAGCGCCGATTTACCAATAAAATCTCGCTCTTCTGGTTGCCATGCAATGGTCCAGCCCATATTGGCTTCCAACGGAGAAATATTTTCGTCCATATCATTACCGTACAAATTCATACCGGCTTCTAGGCGTAAAGTATCTCTTGCTCCGAGACCGCATGGCCTAACGCCTACCGCTAGAAGTTTGTTCCAAAAAGAAGCGGCTTGATCAGCGGGTAGCAGAATTTCGTATCCATCTTCGCCAGTGTATCCGGTACGCGCAATAAAATAACCTTCGCAATCCGCAGCAAAAAATACTCCAATCCCATCAATCGCTTTTTGTTGATTGGTCGATAGCACCTGATTGGTTTTTTCAACAGCATTGGGGCCCTGAATCGCCAGCATAGCAAAGTCAGTATTTTCTGTAATAGCGACCGCATAGCTCTGTGCTTGCTGGATCATCCAAGCGAGGTCTTTTTCCCGAGTCGATGCATTTACGACCACCCGATAATGAGTCTCATTTAGATAATAGACGATCAAATCATCAATCACGCCGCCTTTTTCATTTAACATACCACTATAGAGCGCTTTGCCACTTTCTTGTAATTTATCGACATTATTGGCCAATAAATATTGTAGATAGGCTTTGGCTCGCTGGCCTTGAACTTCGACTACGGTCATATGAGAAACGTCAAACATACCGGCATCTTGGCGCACAAAAAGGTGTTCTTCTACTTGCGAACCATAATGAAGAGGCATATCCCAACCACCAAAATCAACTATTCTCGCATTTGAATCAAGATGATTCTGATAAAAAGGTGTATGCAGGCCCATCAGATTATTTCCTATGAAAGCGGGATCAGAGTTGACTGATTATTTTAAGATTAAGAATTGAACGAATTATACCGATCTAAAATAGAAATGAGAATAGGAATTCATGATTTCGAGTTATTTAAATACAGCAATACTAAAATATGCCGCGTTTAATATTGATGATTGTCTTATGACCGGATTAAATCTGGTTATAATATATTAATATAGATTTAATTCGATAAAATAATCAGAATTATTGGTGCGTATTATGGTATGTCAATCTTTCACTTTTTTTCCTCAAACTCCCCTTCTATTGTTCTACCTTGATTCTTATTTTGAGTGCTGTCAAAAGCAGAGCTAGATTGAAAATCGGTTTGACTGGTGTAATTGACGTTGTCACTGGTATTGGCAGACATTATGCTCCTTTTTATCAATTGTTTTGCCAGATATAAGCGTACTTGAGGAACCATTAAACTGAAACCGATGATATCAGTGAAAAAACCTGGTGTTAGTAATAGGCCGCCAGCTAATAATAATTGAGCACCCGCGGCCATTTCAATGGCAGGTATTTTGCCTCGAACCATACTAAGCTGGATATCACGCCATACTTTAAAGCCTTGTTGCTTGAGTAAATTAACCCCAAGTACAGCCGTAATCACGACGATAAATAGCGTTGTACCTAGTCCTAAGATTTCGCCCACTTGAATAAATACCGCTATTTCGATAATCGGGACTAAAATAAAAAGGATGAGTACAAAACGAAACATTGGCTCTCTCGAAGTTCGAATTAAAGAATATTTTCTAAATGGGCTGTCAGTTCGGCCTATTTGAACTATTCTATATTATTGTGGTTAAACCTAGAATAATCAGCTGAAGTGCGAGAAATAGCGCCACTCCGCAACGCGCCTGACGATGCAAAAAATGGGCTCATCACCAGTAAGGTGACCATACCATTTTTCACGATGTCATGCACGCCGTGGGATAGCACTCTTTCCACGACTTTAACGGATTATTCTAGGTTAATCGCCAAAAACCAATGATCCGAAACATATTTGCTTGTATTTCTGAGTAAGAAATCGCAAATTGCGCAACACCTATTTGATTTCATCGTCAATTGGTTGATAATCGTTGAGCTATTTAAGAGTCAGAGGCAAAAAAAAATAAACAATGGTTGATAAGCAGTCAAATAGTCAGGTAACCCATGAAGTACAACGCCAATTTTTGCGTCGTACACCGATCAAATTGAAACAGTTTGCTCGCCTATTAAATGACATGGTGGAGCAGGTTGTTGATCCCTTACGGGTAAAAGCGCTACTTTCTCAGGTGACTAAAACCAGAGAGGCTTGTCTGACTCAAGATTTTGAGTCGACCGCACGGTTGTTAAATCAGTTGATTAAACAACTTTCGATGAGTGGTGAATCAATCGAATCACAACGCCCCTTGTTGAATCGATTGTCAAAAAAATTACTACAACACTCGGAAAAACTGGAATTGGGGGTCAAACCGCAAAAAGAACAGTCTATTGAAACAATCGAGCCGTTAACCGAGACCAGTGAAACGGAAGAACCTACAGATGAGGTTGCAGAATCTCAAGAAAATGAACTCGTTTACGACCAATTCGGCATTTATATTGACAAAGGTAAACTTATTTTTGTGATAGACAAAGCCGGGCAGAATGAGCCGCTTTGCCACCAATTTGAATCCTTAGGAGTGGAAAGTTGTCTGGTTGATGATCTTGTAACCGCAAAAGAACTGGCTCAAAAAAATACAGGAAGCATAGTGGTTGCCGGGTTGGATTGGGTTGAATTGGTCAAAGTTTTGCCTGATGAGAGTGTGGAAACACCTGATTTACCGCTGATTTTTACCGCGGATGAAGATAATCAGGAGAATAGAGCCGCTGCTGTTCGAAATGGTGGAACGGGGTTTATTATCGAACCGGTGTCAGTTTCTTCACTGTGTGAACAAATCGAACGTTTACATGATTTACATGCAGACACTCCCAAACGTGTTTTAGTCATGGAAGATTCAAAAGCTCAGGCTCGTTATTATGAGAAAGTGTTGGGAAAAGGACACTTTAATATTCGAGTCGTCACTGATCCCGCTGTTTTTTTAGAAGCATTGCGTAGTTTTGACCCGGAAACGGTATTGATGGATATGCAGATGCCCGGCTCTTCTGGAGTAGAACTCACCCAAATTATCCGTCAGATGCCCCGCTACACCCATTTACCGATCATATTCTTGTCTGCGGAAGAAAACATTCGCAAACAAAATCAAGCATTAATGTCTGGCGGAACTTCTTTTATTGTTAAGCCAGTGCAAAAAGAACAGCTGATGTTTATGGCAAATTTATATACACAGCGATATCGGGATTTAAATCCGCAAATCGATGTCAACCCCGATACGGGTATACTTTACAGCCCTCAATTCAAACAAATGATTGCCATTGAAACGGCCAGAATGTCGCGTAGTCCATCTTCTTTAGCGTTAGCGATTATTCATCTGGATGAATTGGCCAACCTCGAACCCAATAGCAATTTTTCCTTTATCAACAGCACCATCCAGCAATTGGCACAACTATTAAGAAAAAGACTGCGCAAAACGGATATTATTGGGCATTTGGATGATGATTGTCTGGGAGTGATATTTATTTCAGGCAAACAGAAAGATTGGAGTGATGTGATGCTGGATGTACAGCAACAGTTTTCTGATTTGCCTTTTCATCTACAGCACCAAGATAAATCAATGACTGTTAGTATCGGTTTGTCGTCACTTGATTCAAATTATGACGCTCATCAGTGGCTTGAGCGAAGTAATAAGGCACTTTCGATAGCGATAGAGCAAGGTCCTTCGAGCTTACAATGGTATCAATCGGATAAAAAATAACCTCATTATCGATAAAAACAATATTGGCTGGGATAAACGGTGCAACAATTATCATAAAATTTCGTCAAAAGGGCATATGATGAGGCGGCAATTAAAAAATTGATCTTTAAACGGATAATTTTAGCTTAATATAACTTCGTTATGATACCCCTCTGTTTTGCTTAGTCGTAGACTGTAGCGCAGTATTTTATGCACAGTTTTGATTAATTTTATTAAATTCCGGTTGATAGATTAGTTCTTACTAGCTAACTCGGAAGTACTTAAGAGAATATTAATGAAAAAGATAACAACCTTTATAATCAGCCTCTTTGTAGGTTTGGCCTTAGTAAACCTGCCGACACTTGCTGAGGAAGAAGTCGATTTGTCTAAGCTATTTGGTGGCGGATCAGAGTTTTTGGATGTCGATGAGGCATTTAAATTAACGACGGAAATTGTCGATGAGGAGATTATTGCAAAATTTGAAATTGCCGATGATTATTATATGTATCGTAGTCGTTTTTATTTTGATGCTAAAGACGCTAAGTTAGGTAAGGCTTACATTCCTAATGGTAAAAAGAAAATTGATGAGTATTTGGGTGAAGTTGAGGTCTATCACCATAATTTGGAAATCAGCGTTCCTTTTAAAGCCTATCAAAAAGAATTTACCTTTATCATTGAATATCAAGGTTGTGCAGAGGCGGGTCTTTGTTATGCGCCTGAAGAGAAAAAAATCTTATTGATTGCAAGTTCTATTTCAGATCCTAGTAGTCATTCAGAGCTTGAAAGCGAACTAGGTATTAAATCTCAAACCCCGGAAAAAATCGATGAAAAGCCAGAGCAAACTAATAAAAATGCCACTAAGTTTGTTCCCGAACAGGAAAAAGTTTCTAATTTCCTAACGGATAAGAGTCTAGTCGAAGTCATGCTTTATATGATTGTGCTCGGTATAGCGCTGGCATTTACACCTTGTGTTTTGCCGATGGTACCTATTCTTTCAAGTATTATTGTGGGACAGGGAGAAAATATCACGACCCGTAAATCATTCTTAATTTCACTAACCTATACCCAAGCAATGGCTATTCCCTTTGCAGCCATCGGATTATTTGTTGCTGGATTTGGAGATATATTGGGTGTTGAAATCACCCCTAATTCGCTTCAATCACCTTGGTTTGTGGTACCGGCTGCGATGATATTTTTTCTTTTATCTTTATCCATGTTCGGTTTTTATGAATTACAACTTCCCTCTGGAATGCGAAATAAATTATCTAATGTCTCTAATAATCAGCAAAGTGGTACATTATTAGGTGCGGGTATGATGGGCTTTTTGTCTGCGTTGGTTGTCTCACCATGTGTCACTGTTCCGGTGGCAGGCGTGTTAGTCTACATTGCTCAAACCAACGATGCGGTAGTGGGTGGCGTTGCCTTATATTCTCTTGCGGTTGGTATGGGGCTTCCTCTTTTATTGGTTGGCGTTGGTGGCGGTAAATTGCTCCCCAAAGCCGGAGGCTGGATGAATGCGGTGAAGGCTGCTTTTGGTGTCGGCATGATTGCGATGGCACTCTATATTACAAAACACCTGATCCCCGAAACCTTGAACATGATTTTATGGTCTATATTGTTTATTGTTACCGCCACTTACATGGGAGCACTTTCAAGCGTTGAGTCTAATGCGGCAAAATTATGGAAAGGTATTGGTCTGGTTATTTTCGGTTATGGCTTATTATTATTAGTCGGTGCAGCAATGGGCAATGGGCAGTTATTAAAACCTTTGAAAGGACTATCTGTATCAACGTCCACCTCCTCAATCCAGCAAACCACTGAACAAGCACATCGTTTTATTCGGGTTAAGACGATCGCTGATGTAGAGCGGCATGTCGCCGAAGCAAACGCCCAAGGCAAGTCAGTGATGTTCGATTTTTTTGCGGTGAGCTGTACTGCCTGTTATGAATTTGAAGAATTGGTATTTCCTGATCCAGAGGTGATTAAAGCTCTGGTCAATACGATTCTGATCCAAGCTGATGTTACCGCTAACGATGCCGAAGATAAAGCGCTTATGAAGCATTTTGAAGTGCTCGGGCTACCCAGTATTTTGTTTTTTGACAAAAATGGTTTTGAGGATAAACGTCTTCGGGCGGTAGGCTTGGAAGAGGCCAAAATTTTTGTGCAAAGGATTGAAGCCGCATTTACGGCGAACCTGTAATTCTTTGCAGATTAATTTAGGATCAGGCTAGTTAGGATAAATTGAACATCTCGGTCGCATGAGACAAAGTTTTTTCTGAAATTACTTTGCCACCCAACATTCGCGCAATTTCCTCAATTCGTTGTTTCTCGTTTAGTTGATTAACTTCTGTCGAAGTTGAATCAGATCGTTTTGTTTTATTGGCAACCAAATGTTGGTTGCCACAAGAAGCGACTTGAGGCTGATGAGTAACACAAAGAACTTGTCTACCTTGTGCGAGTAATTTTAATAATCGACCAACGGTTTCCGCAGTTGCACCACCAATTCCGACATCCACTTCATCAAAAATAATACAAGGTACTAACTGTTGTTCAGAAGTAATTACCGAAATCGCTAAACTGATCCGGGAAAGCTCACCGCCTGAGGCAACTTTATTCAGTGGTTGCAAGGGTTGGCCGGGATTCGCAGAAACCATAAATTCGATATCTTCCATACCACTGGCCGATGTTTGTTCTACCTTATTTTTAAGCTGAATGGAAAACTGGCCGCCTTCCATCGCTAATGGTTGAATTTTTTTAGTCACCAATTTTTCTAGCAGTCTAGCCGTTTTTTGGCGACTGGCGGTGAGTAATTTGGCTTGTTGCAAATAGTCTTTTATTGACTGATCGTATTCCTGTTGGATTTGATTGAGTTCACTATCATCGGCGTTAAGTTGTTGAAGTTCATTTTGTAAAGTGACAAAATGCTCGGGCAACTCGGGCAGGCTGATATGATGTTTTCTTGCTAGATCATGAAATTGAGAAAGCTGTTGATCCAGCGCTTCCAGTTTTTGTGGGTCACAATTGAGTTGCTGACGATAATCATTGAGCTCAGCGCCAGCTTCTTGAAGTAAAGACTCAGCGTCGCTCAATGTTTCCAAAAGATGATTAAGCTCAGGATCTAGTGAGGTTAGTTTGCTAAGTTGAGCAATACTCAAATTGAGTAACGTTATCGCAGAATTTGATTCATCTTCAGATAAACTGATTAATGCTTGTTGGGCCAAATTGAGTCGATCTTGAGAAGTAGCAGCCTGTTTATGCTCGTTTTCTAAATTATCCAAAATTGACTGCTCTGGATTGGCGGTAATGAGTTCCTCTACCTGATAAGTCAACAATTCTCTTTTAGCATCTCGCGCCTGTTTTTGTTCGTCCAAACCGGCCTTACGGGCTTCAATCGTTTTTAGCTGCTGGTAGGCAAGTCTGACGTTATCAACTAAGTCTGGATGGTTGGCGTAACGGTCAAGTAGATTGAGTTGCTCTTTAGTTTTTAATAATGATTGATGAGCATGTTGCCCATGAATATCTACTAGCAAACTGCCAAGTTGTTTTAATTGTGATTGGGTGGCACTGCGTCCATTGATATAACATTTAGATCGTCCTTGCCTGACGATCACCCTACGTAAAATACATTCAACGGAGTCAGATCCATTGTTGTCACATTCTTCACTATCGTTTAGTGCGTTTTCTTCGAGCCAATGGTGGGTAGCAGAACTAGGGCAAACCTCAAATAGAGCACTAATTTCGGCCTGTTTTGCACCAGCCCTAATCATGCTGTGATCGGCACGCTCTCCAAGAGTAAGTCCTAATGCATCAATAACAATTGATTTACCGGCTCCCGTTTCACCTGTAATTACGGTCATACCGGCCCGCCAATCCAATTGAAGAGATTTAATAATGGCGAAATTGCGAATATCGATGGATAAAAGCATTGATTTTAAGTCTATTAAATAGGGGTAAAGTGATTTTAGCCCAATTTAGAAAACTATGCTACTTGTATAGGTAGTGATCTACAATTTCTATATGGAGATGTTAGAATTAATAAGCCCCCAATTTAGTGGCCGCCAGGAACGAAAAATTATGAATGACAAAAGAGCAGAAAAATATCTGTTGTCTAAACCTGAATCTATTCTTGACTATCCTTTCGGTCTGGATGTAAAGGTGTTTAAGGTTAAAGGTAAAATGTTTGCCACTTTAGCCCTAGGAAAAATAGGTAAAAAGGATGTTAAACACGTTAATCAGGGCAAAAATAGTCAGGATTGGTGGATGAACTTAAAATGTGATCCGGATGAAGCAGCCGCGTTGAGAGAGATATTTGCAGCAGTGATACCGGGATATCATATGAATAAACGGCTTTGGAATACGGTTATTTTGGATGGTACGATCCCTGATGGTGAGATTGAACGAATGATAGATAATTCATTTAACTTGGTGGTGAAGGGGATGAAAAAAATTGATAGGGAGTATTTTCAAATAAGCGATGGTGTCGACAAGTAAAACGACGCCATACTAGTTATTTTATGACGCTTAGGGCAAAATACTGCTTCCCATATGTCATCCTACAAAACAAAATATAGGTGTTTCAATATGACCTCTCACAATTTAAATATCAAAAAAGCGCTCAACCTATCTGAATACCCTCAAATGCGAAGTGGATTAATTTTGGGGTTTGTGTTGCTGACGTTTATTTTTAGCGGCTGTTCGGAGCAATCTACTCAAAGTGATGCTATCGAACAGACAAAGCCTGTTAGTGAAAAAACAATCTCAATTAAAACTGAAAAATCGGTAACCGAAAGATTACAGAGTAAGGATTTTCAAACGGTATATGAAGATATATCTATCCCAAACCTTAAAAAACATATCCAATATTTATCATCTGACGAAATGGCTGGTAGAGAACCCGCCTCCAAAGGTGATCGAATGACTGCGGAATATCTAATTGAAGCTTTTAAGAAACTAGGCCTCAAGCCTGGCAATGGTGACAGTTACTTACAAAAAGTTGAGCTGTTGGCTATTAATTCAAAAGTTAGTCAAAATCTTAAAATAGCCGATATTGAATTTAATGCCTCAGAAAACTACGTGGCTAGCACCAGACAAAAGCAACCATTGAGAACGCTGACCGATTCAGAATTAGTCTTTGTTGGTTATGGGATCAATGCACCGGAATATGGCTGGAATGATTATCAAGGACTGGATGTAACGGGTAAAACGGTGGTGATATTAGTGAACGATCCGGGTTATGCCACGGGCCACTCTGATTTGTTTGCTGGAAATACGTTAACCTATTACGGGCGTTGGACTTATAAGTATGAAGAAGCGGCCAGACAAGGCGCTAAGGCAGCAATTATCATTCATGAAACGGCTCCTGCAAGTTATGGTTGGAGTGTGATAAAAAATGGCTGGACCGGCACCCAGTATCATCTACCAAGAAACGAAAATAGCGGCCCCGTGGTTGATGTAGAAATGTGGATTAATATTGAAAAAACCAAGGAGCTATTTAGCAAAGCGGGATTAGATTTTGCCGCAGAAAAAACAAAAGCACAGGTAAAAGGATTTAAAGCGGTGAAATTGGGGCTAACAGCGTCAGTGCAAGTAAGCTCCACTTTTAAGCAATCCGGTTCAAATAATATTATTGCAACTTTTCCGGGCAGCGAAGCGGCTGATGAGCATATTATTTACATGGCCCATGTTGATCATTTGGGTCAGGATACTTCATTGGAAGAAGATCAGATTTATAATGGTGCCCATGATAATGCTAGTGGCAGCGCGGGTATACTGGAAATCGCTAGAGCTTATAGCCACCTTAAAAACAGGCCAGAACGGTCGATTACTTTTATTGGCGCAGCCGCTGAAGAGCAAGGTACGCTTGGTTCAAAATATTTTGCTGATAATCCAACTATGTCGTTGTCAAAAATAGTTGGTTTGATCAACATGGATAGTATCAATATTAAAGGCAGGAAAAAGGATGTGAGTGTTAAAGGATTTGGAAAATCTGAGCTTGAAGATGTGCTAAAAATCGCTGCGGCATTTCAAAACAGAATACTTATCCCTGAGGCTCATCCTGAAAGAGGTTATTACTACCGATCCGATCATTTTAGTTTGGCCAAAAAGGGTGTACCGGGATTAAGTGCCGGTGGCGGTACTGTTCCTCTTAACGACATTGAAGCTGAGATCGACCAGCGGATCGGAGAACGAGTGGCTAAATGTTATCACCAATTGTGTGATGAATATTCAGAAGATTGGGGCTGGTATGGCGCTAAAGAAGATCTACAATTGTATTTAGCCACCGGTTATATCTTGGCGACCAGTAAGCAATGGCCTAATTGGTATCAAGGAACTGAGTTCAGAGCGTTAAGGGATAATATGATGGCAGAGGATCTGTTGGCGGAGCCGAGTCATTAATATTCTCGATGCAGTAATCTAGACGGTAAGTAAAATGCAATATAAGGACAAAAAATGCGAATATCATTCATCTTAATCAATCTGTTATGGCTTGCTTCTTGTGCAACGCAGGTAACTTCCATCAAACTTGATAACAACCGAGTGTTGGAAAGTGGCCGGGGTTTTGTGTTACTTGGCATACAGACCAATCGTAATTTGAAATCTATTTTGATCGATGGTCCGCAAAATATCGAATTATCATCTGCCGACATAAAACAGGGTACTAACTACCTGTTAGTTGATTTAGAGGCTGGCATTTACACTGTACACAAGGTTCGTCTCGACAATTACTGGCGAGTCGATTTGGATGACGAGGAGTATTGGACATTTGAAGTAATGTCTGACCAAATTAGTTATGTTGGTCATCTTGAAATTGTTAGAAGGGGGTATTGGAGTTTAATAACTAATACAGAGTTGGTGAATCGTTCCTCGGAAGCGTTGCAGTTTCTCGAAGAAAAATATCCAAAGTTATTGGCAAGTCGTAATCTCACCTATGGTGGCCCAGGCAATGATAATTTCTTTCAGTATTTAGCTGCAAGCAAAAAGGAATAAAACCATGAAGATATTAAACTCTATTTTTGTTGCTATCTGCTTGTTGCCAACATTTTTAACTGCGGAGCCAATAGAAGCCAGCAAACTTTTTGACAACCCTAAAAATGCAATGGTTTCTCTTTCGCCGAATGGGAAATATGTTGCTAACTATTACCGCAATCAGAAAGATCATTATATCAGCTTAGTGAAACTCGAAAATAATATCAATGTGTCGAATTTACGGATCGGAAATGACAATTGGCTGAATGCTTACTATTGGTTAAATAATTCTCAATTATTTGCCAATGTTGAAAATGCTGATGTCAATGTGAATTTTATTGGAGATATCAAGGACGGAAAAATTGAGGTACGGTTAATTAAAACAAAAGGATATCTTGTGCATACACTACCGGAAAAACACGACAAAGTTATGTTTGCAAGAATCCATGGAAGATTTAAATTATATTACAAACTATATATTGTTGATATAGAGTCATTAATCAATGATGATTTTAGTAACGCTCAAGAGTTAAGTGATAATACTGTCGTTGCGACTAACTATTTTTATAACAAAAATTTTCAACGCATAATAACGAATGAATATCATGAGAAAAATGATGCATTTATTGTCAGGTATAAATCAATTAATGGTGGTAAATGGCATGTTTTACTTGAGTTAAAAGAGATTGATTACAGTTTCAAAGCGTTGAATTTTATTAGCGAAGATAAACTAGCGGTAATGACTAATAAAGATAGTGATAAAATCGTATTGAGAGAATTTGATATTAAGCAACAAAAAATCGGCAAGATCATTTATCAGCATCCAAAATATGATTTAATTTCAGCTGGTTTTTTGCCCAGTGGTAAGCTTAACTATGTTAAATTTAAGCAACATGGATTAACCAAAACTCGCTATTTCGATAAAGGCACAGAAAAATTTGTTAAACGTTTGACAAAGACTTTTACTAATCAAGAAGTCTACTTTGTAGATAAAGACTCAAAGAAGGAACGGTTGTTGTTTTACGTCAATGGTTCTGATCAGCCTGGAGAATATTTTGTATATGACAGTACAAAAGATTTGGCCCACAAGTTACTGCTCTCTTACCCCGAATTAGTAGGAAACAAATTTGCACCTTCGCAACTAATAGAAGTCACTACGAAAGACGGTACCAAAATAGAAGCTTTTCTGACGCTTCCTAAAGACATCGACCATTCAACTCTACTAGTAATGCCACACGGTGGTCCGATTGATGTCCAAGAAAGTGACCGCTTTAATAAAGAGGTTCAATTTTATGCCAGTCGTGGTTTTGCTGTGTTGCGGATAAATTTTCGTGGTTCAGCGGGGTTTGGTAAGGCTTTTATGGACAAAGGTGTTGGTGAATTTGGTCGTCTTATAGAAGAAGATATTACCGCTGCTGTCGATCGTGTTAGTCAAATACATAAGTTCAAACACATGTGTTCTATGGGCGCAAGCTATGGCGGCTATTCCGCAGTAATGTTGGCAATTAAACAACCCGAGCGATATGAATGTGTTATAGGAGCCTTTGGTGTCTATGATCTGCCTTTATTATTTAACGCAAGTAATTATCGCTCTACAGAAGAATACCGTGAATATATAGCCAAAACCGTTGGAGAGCTTAATAAAAATATGGTGGACTATTCACCGGTTTATTTAAGTGAAAAATTAAAAGCGCCAATATTACTGATCGCAGGGCGCAAAGATGACACCGCTGATTTTGAACATAGCAACCGTTTTCACTATGTTTTAGAGCGCAACAAACATCCGGTCGAAAAAATGTTTTATAAAAATGAAGCGCATGGCCATAAAAATTGGAGTGGTGATCATCATGAGGCTGCGTTGATCTATGACTTTTTGATGCGTACTTTAAAGTTAACAATGCCAAACGTAAAAGAATTGGACGAGCTTGCTAAAAAAGCAATCGCAGATGATTATGCCGCTATTGCCGATGGTTATGAATTTGGTATTGAACTCAAAAATGATAAGAAAAAAGCTTTCGTTTACTATGAAAAAGCGGCTGCTTATGGCCATGGTCGAGCCAATTATAATCTTGCTTCTAAATATCATACAGGAGAAGAAGTTGTCAAAGATTTAGATAAAGCAGTGGCCTTTTATCGAAAAAGTGCCACTCAAGATTTCGCCCTCGCCTACGGCCAACTGGGGCGGATGCATATGGAGGGCGAACATATAAAACAGAACTGGCAAAAAGCCTATGAATATTTAACCAAGGCGCAGCAGCTTGATGATATTTCGGCTAACAATATAATGCTAGCACGCTTTTTTTGTACCGCACCTAAGAAATTTAAGAACGTTAATCGCTGTATTGAGTTGATGGATATAGACCAATATAAAGATCGTTCTAAGTCTATTGCTAAAAAGGCCAAAAAAGAAAGTCAAAAAGCACTTGCTTGGATAATTGCCGACGGCATATTTAGTTTTGAAGAAAAAAAACGTATAAAAAAACTCGCGAAAAAAACTTTTGAATTAAACGAAATAGAAGCAACCTTGGATGTTGATGAGGAAGGTGAATTTACATTCAAGGAAAGTACAAAATTTGGTAAAAGTGGCGAATACGAACTGATTGACCAAAGCTTTAAGGTTAAAGCAAAAGATAATGTCAAAGGGCGTTTTGGAATAAAATTTGAAGTTGATGTTCCAGGGATCAACAATCGCATCGATCAAGTTGCCGTTGTAGCTCGGTGGGTACAAACCAATACCAAAGGGGAGAGGAAAATTTTTGATAGCTGGCTCTTTTATGGATCGCCCAAAAATAAATGGAATATATTTGCCAAATATAAGGATATAGAAGAAGCTGGTACTTGGCAATTAGAGGTTTACGATCTGGACCAAAACCAGCTTTATAGCCAAGATTTTGAGGTAGTACCTCTTGATGAAATTAAAGAGGATAAGGAGAGTTGACTTTTCGAAGTGGCATAACGATACAAAATGTACTGATCGCAAAGAATATAAAAAAATTAATAGAGTAGTGTAATTGCTAAACCCCACAACAACTCAGAAAACATCACCTTGGTTGGCAGCTTTTAGCAGCGACCAAAGGTTCGGTATTGATTGGAGTTTTACAAAACTTGTTTAAAGGTGCACATGAAGGGATTGAGTTTGATACGGCTGTGTTAGATTTATCGCAAGTCTTTAGAGTTCAGCGAGAAATTCGTCTGTGGATCAAGCGAGGACTATTGCTAGAAAGGTAAGGTATCATCATCAACTGATAATTTTTTACCTTACTCAAAGAATAACTATTTGAGTGCTTTTAAAATAGCCAACCAGCGCCACATTCTTAATATATCCGCTAACGCCGCCGCAACATAAGTCAATGCGCAGGCTTTGAGCACCTGTTTGATTGCCGGTAGATGTAGCCGTCGCCGCTTCCATCATACTTTTTGCCGATTTAAGCGTCGAACGAT
>CAYVSL010000018.1:0-52805 GCA_964454125.1 uncultured Kangiella sp. | reverse complement strand
CTTATCAAGCAAACTTAGCGGCAAGTGGCGGAAGCGGTAATTATAATTGGTCAATCACTCAAGGCAGTTTACCCAATGGCATTACCTTAAATAGTGCATCAGGCAGTTTGGCTGGCACCCCTACTACCGAAGGAGATTTTAGTTTTACTGTGAGAGTGCAAGACAGTGCAGATACTTCTTTAACCAATAATAAGGCATTTGAAATACGAATTAGTATTGCTAGAGGACAATATGGCTTTGGTTTAAATCGTGTGGGAACTAAACCTGTCATTGGATTTCCAGGATCAGATGGACCGGCTCGATATACAGGATATTATGGGGTAGTTGCTTATGATGATGGACTCGTCGCCCCTTTAGATATTTATTCTGGTGCAACATTAATGAAATATCACCCCGAAAATGGTAATTTGACTCATGTTGCGTATAACTCACCGCATGAAGGAACTAAGGGCGGGATCTTTTCACAATCAGAACAATACAATGGTAACGAGGACGATGAGCGGTATCGTATGTTTGCTCATAAAGGAGCTAATGCAGAATCTTCGTTCTTTATGTGGACAGCATCTGGCTGGACTGAGCTGGATCCCAGTAATGGTGAGTTTGATCGAGATGGCGCCGTTTTTCTAAAACAGCCTTTAGAAACCACGCCTGGCTCAAAAGCGTTGGTCGAATCTTTTACTGTTGCTACTAATCATGATCCAGTGGATGCACATGGAGAGCCGGGACAAACCTCATCATTAAGCGCATTGGCCTATGACCAACAAAACCAATTACTGTTTGTGCCGTTAGAAAAAGCGAACCAAACCAACAGTGGTGAGTTTATGCAAATTTACGAGCTTAATGTGGCACAAAAGAAGTTAATCAATCGTAAAAGTGTCATGCGCAATGGCATGGTTTTTTCTGAAACACCTTCTTTTGCTGCAATCGATTCAAGTTATGGTGTAGGTGTCACTGGATATTCCAACTATTGGGAAACACAAAGTAATCGACTGACCTTTTGGCAATATACGCCATCAGGTGATAGCTCTTTAGCGACTCTTTCAAATACACACCAACAAGGTAATCTGGTTTTAACAGGAAAATCAGGCGATCAATATCGTTTACAGAATCCACAAGGCGGCGTGTTTGCTGATGATGGTAATCACCTGTTTTTAATTATTGCCGGTAATACTAGTCGTCGTGATTTAGCGGTGCCTAGCAAGCACGCCTATGGACTTTATGTTTTTGACTTAGGGGCTTTGGGTAGCGTTTATAAACTTGAACGGCCGATTGCTCGAATCCCTTTTTCTCATGGTATTACAGATATTAAAATCTACGAAAATAGAATTATCGCTTCGTCTCAAGGATTACATGTTTATGATTTGAATGCCGTAATATCCGCCAATGGTGATACTAGTTTGGATGCGTTGGTTAAATATCCATTGCCCTATGAAACCTATCAGTTTGATATTGCGACAATAGAAAGCCGGGATACTTTATTTTTAGGGAGTGGCGAGCAAGGTATTGATATTTTTGATATTAGTACGCCTGAAAGTGTTGCTATGACCAATACGATGTCTGAGCCTCATAAAACGATGTCATTACCTATTGGCCAAGGTATTTCTGTTTTAGAAACGGGAGTCAGTACAGGTTTGCGCCATTTGGGTGAGCCGGTACTCAATAATAATGGTGATGTTGCACTTTGGGCAACAACGGACTCACGCAATGAAGTCATTTTGCATAAAACGGCAGGAGAACGCGCTGTAGTGGTCATTAATAGTGCCGATAGTGGTTATACTTCGTTTGGACGACCGAGCATAAATGATAGTGGTAATATTTCCTTTTTTGCGGGTAAACCTAACGGAGCCCAAGATATCTTATTTTGGAATGGATCCGCTGTACAGGTTGTTCAATCGACCGCTAACACCTATACCAGTTTTCGACATACAGACATTGATAATAACAATAAGGTTTTATTTATGGCGCGTGAAAAGGCCTCCAGCTTAAGCGTTTTATTGCTGAAATCGGTTGGCAGTAATGCAACAGAAGTCGTCAAAGAGCAGGGCTTTTATGTTGGTGGCACTTCATTTGCAGGCGGTGTTCTTTTTAATCGTTCTAGTGATGATCATTATGACATTACGCCTAATGGACAAGTGCTTTATTTACTAAACGGTAATATTTACCGTTGGAACAATGGTTCAACAGAGCAAGTGGGTGGTGGTGTCGGACGGATTGATTTTGTTCGTGCAGGAACCTCTAATAGCCAATTTGTTTCTCGTACGTTTTCTGCTGAAGTGACTGGATTTACTATTTTTGAACAAGGACAAGCTCCCAACCGATTTATGGATAGGCATTCTCGCTACAACGATGGTTTTAACCCAGCCAACTTCCGATACGGTGCTATTAATAATAGTGGACAGGTTGCGGTTGCCACTTCTCGCCATATTGAAAGTGACAGTTATACTATTAGTGAAGGTGCTCAAGGGATGGGGTTAATTTATTATAATCCAGCTGCGCCATCAATTAGGCAATATGTTGCAGTACCGGGAACTAGTATTGATGGAGGTGTTATGCGCAACATTAAATTCACTGATGGATTTAATGATGATGCAACCATTAGTTTTTCTGTTGCGGTAGAAAAAAATAATATATTCCATCAAAAATTATTAATTTATCCAGCGAGTGCAGTAGATGCCTTGCCGTAATGGTAAAGTGGATTTTTGCGGGGATCAGGTTTCAAAAAGCCTGATCTTCGTTTTATATGGCATACAAGTAATGGAGTCTAATGTTTAGTCTTATTGCCGGTCATTGCTTGATGAGACTTAATTTCAACTTCACTAAAATCAAATTGGTCCAGACAAAATTCACATTTAACCGTTATTTTCCCTTTTTGGTTAATAATATTCTGTAATTCATCTTTTGGAAATAAGGCAACTGAATCAAGCATTTTTTTCTTATTGCAGCCACATTGAAAGTGGACATCTTGAGTGAGCAAATCACGTACACTTTCTTGGTGAAAAAGTCGATTCAGTAATGCATCACCAGTAACGGATAAACATTCTTCCTTGGTCAGCGTTTTTGACAAATAAACCAAATGATCAAAGGAATCTTGACTCAACATATCCGGCAATGCTTGAAGCATTAACCCCGTAACTCTATTGTCGTCATTGAATAGCCAGATCCGAGTTTTAAGTTGTTCTGATTGGTTAAAATAATCTTCAATACAACCAGCCAATGAATCTTGTTTAAGATCCACATATCCTTGATAACGTTTCCCTTGTTTTGGTTCGATAGTAATCGATAGATGACCATTCTTGGTTAAATCTGTAAATGTCATATTGCTATAATCGGCTTGTTGATCATATCGGGCAATTCCGCGAAAACCTAAGTTATGATTGGCTTGAACAACTAGCATTTTTAGCTTGTCCTCCGTTTGCAGCTGTACTGATATTTTGCCCTCAAATTTGAGAGTCGTGATCAGCAATATACTAACCGCAGCAACTTGCTGAAGGAGATCAGCGATTAGTACTGGGTAATGATGTTTGTTTAACATCGATTGAACCGATGTTTCTAATTGAACTAGTTCGCCCCGGATGCCGAAGCTATCAAAGATGAATCGATGAATTTTGTCTGACATAGGCGGTATTGGTAAGGGTAAAAAATGTCATTATAACACTCAGACTAAATATACGTGTGGCATAACTCTGATTAATTTAGGTTTAAGCTTAGTTGCCAGCATCGATATGAGTGCAAAAAGGAAGGCTCTCGCAGCATGGCTCCAATCATATTTGCTATCCAATAGGTAGAGCTAACTCTCACACAAATTTGGAATGCCATTTTCTGTTATTCAGCCCGCTACGTTTTGATCATCATATTTTCATTACTTATTTACTATTGTTATTTTCATAGGATATCGATAATCTGATGATCTCGTCTCCTCCTCAAGTTATTCCTACCGGCGTGCAGGCCATTTAGAGGAGAGACATTCAATCACAAAATCTAAAAAGGGTTTATAAAGTGAAAGTTATCAATTTACTGGTTTTTATTTGTTTTATTCTGTTAAACACCTTGGCATGTGGTGGTGGTTCCCCTGCCGTCCCGTCCCCAGTTGAACAAACCGAGCCCTCTCAAAAAGATATATCGCCCGATTTAACTCAACTAAAGCTGTTATCGGATGAAGAGCTTATTACCCCGGAATTGCCCTACCAATTAATTGCTGATGAAGATGCTACTCAATGGATGAAAGACAACTACTTTCCGATCCGTTCTATTGTTTATGATAAAGACTTTTCCGATCTGCAGTTTTTGGAACCCTTGATAGCGGGCAAACGGATTGTTCAGCTTGGAGAGAGTTCGCATACTTCATCAGTGTTTAATCATATGAAAGTCCGAATGATAAAATACCTTCATCAAGAACTTGGTTTTAACGTAATCGCTTTTGAGAGTAGTTTGATGGGATGTTATCAATTAAACAAGGAGATCAGTGATGTTCCTGCCTCGACATTAACTCAAAGCTGTATTTTCGGCGTTTGGCACACCGAAGAAGTGGTCGAATTGTTTGACTATATGAAACAAACTCAAGCCACTGATAGGCCGCTAAAATTGATTGGATTTGATACTCAACTAAGTGGTTATTATGACTACCGAAATACCAACTATATCGAGACTTATTGGGATTTTATACAACCTGTTGTCGATTCTATCAATCCGACCGATGGGATGATGGTTAAATCCTGGACAAACGCTATTTTTGATTTTTATAACCAATCTGACGAATGTTTTGCACAATATGACCAAGCGATCTGTAGCCAATGGCTGACAACCCTTTCTGATACATTGCAACAAGCCGATCTACTGACTGATTATTTCCAAACATGGAAAAATTACAATAATGGTAACCCGGCGTTGGAGCTGGATACTAAACTCGTTAATATTTTAGCTAGCTCTTTAAAGCAACAAATTTTGGGTCTAAATGATTATTACACTAGTCCCATTTTTCACCAATATGGTTTTAGAGATGTTGGTATGGCTGCTAACGTTAGTAAAATAGCCAACGAAATATATCCCGATGATAAGATTATTCTTTGGGCGCACAACGGTCACATAGAAATGGATTATAGCGATGATTTGGCAAGAGAAGGAAATGATCATTCTATGGGGTATCATTTAAAACAGGAGTGGGGAGAACAACTCTATACCATTGGATTTTTCATGATCCGAGGGAAGATTTCCAATAGAAACCATATTGGTAGTCTGTCGGTAGTGCCACACAATAGCAACTCTCTCGAAGCAATAGCCTATCAACTAAGACAGGCAGCATTGTTTATGCCTATTTCGGCAAACCAGACAACCACAACGGACGATTGGTTGCACCAGTTGATTGAAACCAATGTGGAAGCGGTTGATCATGAAACAAAGATACTATCACTTAGTTTTGATGGATTTATTGTGATCGATACATCAACAGAGATCACCAGCATTGGGTATTAACGGCGACTCAGGTAGGTTTGTTAGCGCGAGGATTGCAGAGTTAGGTCAATCTGCCAATGTGCGTTTATTCAAACCAGTTAATACCCATTACAAAAATCAACAGTTTGTGGATAGTGATTATTCTAGGATTATTCGAGAGTTAATCAACACACAAATTAATTTGCAGGCTCAAAATAACCCCACCTATTTTTATTAGCGGGGTTTATCTTTTTAGAACTTATTTCTTCTTAGCATTACGCTCTTTAACTTCTTCAATAACCTTTTCAGCAACGCTGTTAGGGCAAGGAAGGTAGTGAGAGAATTCCATAGAGAACTGACCACGACCCGAAGTCATTGTACGCAAGCTTCCGATATAACCAAACATTTCAGATAACGGTACATCAGCTTTGATCCTAACGCCGCTGACGCCAGCTTCCTGGTCCTTGATCATGCCACGACGACGATTCAAATCACCAATAACATCACCCACATGATCGTCAGGAGTAAACACATCAACCTTCATGATTGGCTCAATTAATTGAGGACCAGCTTTAGGAATTGACTGACGGAAAGCGCCTTTAGCTGCAATTTCGAATGCTACTGCAGAGGAATCAACCGCATGGAATGAGCCATCATATAATTCAATTTCCACGTCTAATACGGGAAATCCCGCCAAAACACCTTCGTTCATCATAAATTTGAAGCCTTTTTCAATCGCAGGCCAAAATTCTTTAGGCACGTTACCACCCACCACTTTTGATGTGAAAACGTAACCTGTTCCAGGATCACCAGGTTTGATACGGTAATCAATTTTACCGAACTGACCAGAACCACCAGATTGCTTTTTATGCGTGTAAGAATCTTCGATTTCTTTGGTGATCGTTTCGCGATAGGCAACCTGTGGCTCGCCAACTTCAAGTTCAACACCATAAGTACGTTTTAAGATGTCAACTTTAATATCCAAATGAAGTTCACCCATTCCTTTGAGGATGGTGTCGCCTGTTTCCTGATCAGATTCAACAATGAAAGTAGGATCTTCAGCGACCATTTTTCCGATCGCAATGCCCATTTTCTCAGAACCTCCTTTATCTTTAGGAGTGACTGCAATCGAAATGACTGGTTCAGGGAAAACCATTGGCTCTAAGGTACATATATTCTTTGGATCACATAAGGTGTGCCCGGTTTGCACGTTTTTCATACCTACCACAGCAATAATGTCACCTGCTTGAGCGCGGCTTAATTCAGTTCGCTCATCAGCGTGCATTTCAACCATTCGACCAATACGTTCTGACTTTCCGGTGAAAGAATTAATCAGCGTATCGCCTTTGTTTATAACGCCAGAGTAAACGCGGATAAAGGTTAAGGCTCCAAAACGGTCATCCATAATTTTGAATGCTAACGCCCTTACAGGTTCATCTGGAGAAACGATGGCGAATTTTCCCGTTGGGACGCCTTCTTCGTCGGTTAATGGCTGTGGATCCACTTCTGTTGGAGACGGTAGATAATCGACAACGGCATCAAGAATATTTTGAACGCCTTTGTCTTTAAAGGCACTTCCACAGTAAGTTGGGAAGAAATCTAGTTTTCGAGTCCCTTCACGAACACAATGTTTAATGTCTTCGATTGAAGGCTCTTCACCTTCAAGATAAGCTTCCATTAGATCATCGTCTTGCTCTAATGCTGTTTCAATTAACATTTCTCTATATTCAGCCGTCTTTTCAACCATATCAGCAGGAACATCACCAATTACAAAGTCTTCTGGTGCGCCAGTATCACCCCAAATGTATGATTTTTCACTTAAAATATCAACCACACCCACAAAGTCGTCTTCGATCCCAATAGGAAGCGTCATAACCAGTGGGTTAGCCCCTAATACATCTTCAACTTGCTTAACCACTCGGTAAAAATCAGCACCCATCCGGTCTAATTTGTTGACGAAGATAATACGTGCAACTTCTGAATCGTTCGCATAACGCCAATTAGTTTCTGATTGTGGCTCAACACCACCACTTCCACAGAAAACACCAACACCGCCATCCAGCACTTTCAAAGAACGGTAAACTTCAACAGTAAAGTCAACGTGCCCGGGAGTATCGATGATGTTCAATCGGTGATCTTTCCAGAAACAAGTCGTAGCCGCTGACTGGATAGTAATGCCACGCTCAGCTTCCTGCTCCATAAAGTCAGTGGTTGATTCACCATCATGAACTTCACCCGTTTTATGGATCTTACCGGTAAGCTTCAAAATTCGCTCAGTGGTCGTGGTTTTACCAGCGTCTACGTGAGCAAATATACCTATATTTCTGTATTTGCTTAAATCAGTCATCTTGATACTCTATCTTTTAGTTAAAATTCGTAATGTTTTGAACGGAATTCTGGTCGCAATCGCGAAAGGCGCGCATTATACACTAGATACCAGATGAGGAATAGCAGCATTTTGCATAAAAAATAAACAATTGAAAAACAGCTTTGGGCGGCGGGATACGAGCTACGAGGGAAAGAAAGTTGATAAGTGATAAACCATTTAAAAACAATAAATTAGAGTGTGTTACGGGTATGTTTTTAGTCTTTTGCTCGTGGCTCGCAGCGGGTTACTCATTATCTTCTTTTTGTCTCTTAAACCGATGGATCTGCCTGCGCTGTTTCTTATCGGGTTTCCCCTGAGTGGCTGGAGCGGCTATCTTACGCAAATTGGCGATTTCCAGCCGTTTTTGGATACTTTCATCGGTTTCCTGATAGAATGTTTGTGCGATGGTGGCAGATTGGCGCCTCTCAGAAAGAGCAAGGATGGTGACCCGTTTTTCGTCAAATCCTTGGCGGAGTTTAACGATATCGCCCAATTGGACAGATCGGCCCGGTTTGGTTTTATGGCCTTCATATTGAACTTTGCCTCCGTCAATCGCGGCTTTTGCTATTGCACGGGTTTTGTAAAAACGACAGGCCCATAGCCATTTGTCCAAACGAATATTTTGGTTGGTATTTGCCTGTACTTGTGATTTGGTATTGGGAGAGTGAGAATTTGGATGTTTTGCCATAGTCACCACGTTAACATATTTTGGGGCTTCCGATGTCATCCTGTTTAGTCTGCATTTTTAGAGGTAAGCTGAATAGTTCCTCCAGAATGATGTTTATCTGATTGTAAGTTACAGATAATTAACCCTTTTACGATATTTTAGCGTTTGTAAACCCTGCAACTGACAAAAACGATTGTGATGGTTAAAAATCGTACTAATTGTCCAAGTGCCCAGTGTTAGGTGCATTTTACCGATAATCAATAGTTAATAATATTGTTATTTTCAGTTAAACTAGTTTGGAACGGTCATAACGACAATGGTTATAAAAACAATAACCGTATTTAAAATTTGGGCATAAATGAAACTATCGACAGACAATATCTTCTCATGGAGTCAAAATTACTCAAACTGGTTACCGGTGATCCAGTGGAGTGGTTGGTTGCTGAGCACTGTGATTTTAGCCAAGTTGTTTTGGGTGGTGACATTACATATCACCAGTACGGATGTCTCCGAACAAATCGTTCAAGTGAATTCTAGGTCTTCCCAATCTCAATCAAGAAAATCCACCGATGTATCTGCATTGGTGAGTCGCCACCTATTTGGCAATACCGATACGGCACCAGTGGCTGTAGTGGTGGATGAAGTTGAAGTGGAAACACGGTTAAACTTGAAACTCAAAGGAACTTATGCCGCGGAGAATCAGTCCCATTCCAACTCAATAATTGAAGACAATAGAGGGAAGCAAGCGGTCTATTTTATTGATGATAAATTGAAGGTTTCGGGCCGGGTTTTCTTGCGTCAAGTTTATTTAGATCGAGTGATATTAGAGACTAATGGTCGTAAGGAAGTGCTTCGCTTAAAAGATGAATTGCCACAGATGAACAAAGCCAAAGGCAAAAATCTAACTAATAGGAAGGAAAATCGTAACCGGATCGAAGATAAACGCAAGAATCGACAAATTAGTCAGTCTTTAAACAAATACAGGAAGCAATTATTAGATGACCCATTGAGCCTAGTCGGATTAGTTAATTATCAACCGAAAATGGTTAATGGTGAAATGATTGGCATTATTATTTCTCCCGGAAAAGATAAACGCTTATTTACCCAGCTAGGATTAAGATCAAGAGACGTGATTACTTCGATCAATGGTGTTTCATTGTCTAATCCACAAAATGCGTTGCAGCTAATGTCAGACATTCAAGACATGCAAGAGTTAGAAGTCGAAATAAATCGTGGTAATGAAACCATCAATTTATTATTAGATTTAAATGATAAAATAGGAATTTAATTCTCAAGCAATTTGTTGGGAAAAGTATAGGTTGGATATATTCCGTTCTCTTGGGACGGAGATGTTTAAGAGTTATCATTTTGGTAAGAATAAAGGAAAAAATTCTGTGTTAAAGAGAAGTATAAAAAAATTGGCGGTTGCGGCTTTAAGTCTGATATTAATTGCCGGTAGTGTGCAAGCAGACAAGGCGACTATCAATCAAAAAGAAACGGACATTGGTGTTTTTATTGAAATGGTCAGCAGGCTTACGGGTAAAACCTTTATCATTGATCCTCGAGTCAGGAATAAAAAAATTACTGTTATTTCGCAACACGAAATGGATGAAGATGAGATCTTTGCACTATTTTTGAGCGTGCTTAAAGTCCATCAGTTTTCGGCGGTTGAAACTAATGGAATTTATAAAATTGAGCAGTTACAAACGGCCAAACAAGATTCTGCGGAAGTCTACACCGAAGGGAAAAAATATTCAGGTGATCAGTTGGTCACTCGTGTCATCAAGGTTGATAATGTTGATGTTTCACAGTTAGTGCCTTTACTTAGAACGCTAATTCCCCAACAAGGACATATGGCTGCTTACAAGCCAACCAACGTGATTGTTATTCATGATGCGGCGGCTAATCTTGAACGTATTGTCAAAATTATTCAAAAAATAGACAAAGAAAGTAATCAAGAAATCGAAATTATTGAAGTGAAATATGCTTCTGCCACTGAAATCGTCCGCATTTTAGAAAGCTTAGAAAAACAAAGCAGTGGCGCAAAAAAAATTGATGCCAATAAACCTAAATTTGTTGCAGATGAAAGAACCAATAGTATTTTATTAAGTGCCGACAAAAAAAGCTCACTGCGACTTCGCGCCCTTATCGCGCAACTTGATTCACCGGCCAATAATTCCGGTAATACTAAAGTGCGTCATTTACGGTATGCCAAAGCGGAAGATTTAGCGACCTTGCTTGAAGGCGTTGCCGATTCGCTAGAAACCGAAGACAGTAAAACCAAAGCAAAAAGTTCCAGAAGAGGTTCGACTAAACTCTATTCAATCAAAGCCCACGCTGAAACGAATTCACTAGTGATTACCGCGCCACTAGATATTATGAATGCTTTTGATTCAGTGATTAACCAGTTGGATATTCGCCGTCAACAGGTTCATGTTGAAGCGATTATTGTTGAAGTGTCAGAAGCGTTAAATAAAGAGCTTGGCGTACAGTGGATTTCGGATAAAGGCATTATTAATTATTCCAATACTTCACCGAGTATTACCAGTTTGGCGGCGGGTGTTTTATCTAATCGTGGGCGAGGTGGAGAACAAACTATTGGTACTGGCGATGATGCTATCACACAACCCATCAATCAAGGTGACAGCGGACAGGGAATTGCTACAGCTATTGCAGGGCTTACCGGCGCATTATTTGGTTTTACTGATGGAGAATCTTGGGCTGGATTACTTAAAATATTAGCAACAGATTCAGAATCAAATGTTTTGTCAACACCAAGTTTAACTACCTTGGATAACGAAGAAGCTACCATTAGTATCGGTCAGGAAATTCCGGTGATTACCGGCTCTCAATTGGGTACCGGCAATGCCAATCCATTTCAATCAGTGGATCGACTGGATGTTGGCATAAAGCTAAAAATCACCCCACAAATTAATGAAGGCAATGCGGTCGTACTTAAAATCGAGCAGGAAGTCTCTGGAATTGCTGGCAATACCGCCGTTGATATCATTACCAATAAACGCCAGATCAATACCACGGTATTGGTCAACAGTGGTCAAACGATTGTTCTCGGCGGACTGATTGATAATGATGTTCAGGAAAGTGAACAAAAAATACCTTTGCTGGGTGATATCCCTTGGTTAGGTCGATTGTTTTCTTCCACCTCAACATCAAAACGTAAAACTAATTTAATGGTTTTTATCCGCCCGACCATTATTACCGATACCTCAGAAATCAATTCTGTTAGTTCCCAAAAATATAATTATATGCGAGCGCTACAACTAGATAGAAAAATACGCGGCATTTCTTTGATGCCACTGACCGATCCAGCCGTCTTACCCGATTGGGATGAATCCTTGGCATTACCTCCTTCCTTTGAAGATACGCTTAAGCAAAATGATGCAGCTGATTTGTCACAACAGGTAAAAGAGAGCAACTAACATGGCAGTCAGTAATTTTGTTAGAAACAGCAAAGATGACCTGAATTCTTCGCCAGTGATTGCACAAGGAGGGCTTGTTGAAGAGATGCCTTCAAATGTGCGCTTGCCATTTTCTTTTGCCAAACGACAGGGTATCGTTTTTAAAATAAGACAAGAGAAAGATGAAACAATTAATGCAGTGATCCGAAATAATACCAGTATTCAAGCATTATCTGAGGCGCGCCGTTTTGCCAGTCAAAAAATCAAATTTGAAGAAGTTAGTGATGAAGATTTTGAATTCACTTTAGGGCAGGTTTATCAGGACAACGCTGGCGAGGCCATGGCAGCGATGGAAGATATTGGTGACGATTTAGATTTATTTAAACTTGCAGAAGAGTTGCCGGAAACTGAAGATTTGCTGGAAGCTAATGATGATGCTCCCATTATTAAATTGATCAATGCATTACTCACTGAGGCCATCAAAGAAAATGCCTCGGATATTCATGTTGAAACATTTGAAAATGATTTGAAAGTTCGATTTCGTGTGGATGGCGTCTTGCGTGAAGTTTTAAGTCCTGGCAAAAAACTGGCACCATTGTTAGTTTCTCGTATCAAAGTCATGGCTAAGTTGGATATTGCCGAAAAACGGATCCCTCAAGACGGCCGGATCGCATTAAAAATTGCCAATCGTGGTGTGGATGTTCGTGTATCAACCATTCCTTCGAGCCATGGTGAACGGGTCGTAATGCGACTGTTAGATAAGCAAGCGGGACGCTTAGATTTTTCTCATCTTGGCATGCCTGAACATTTGATGAAAGAGATGGACAAGCTGCTGCATAAACCTCATGGCATTATTCTGGTAACGGGACCAACAGGTTCCGGTAAAACAACGACCTTGTATGCCGGACTAACCTTACTTAATAACGCCACCAGAAATATTCTCACGATTGAAGATCCCATCGAGTATTTGTTAAATGGAATAGGGCAAACTCAAGTGAATACTAAGGTGGATATGACTTTTGCTAGAGGCTTAAGAGCAATATTACGTCAAGATCCTGATGTCGTCATGGTTGGTGAAATTCGTGATCTGGAAACCGCTGAAATCGCTGTGCAAGCCAGTTTGACTGGGCATTTGGTATTGTCAACACTACACACTAATACGGCTTCCGGCGCGGTCACTCGATTACACGATATGGGAATTGAACCTTTCTTATTATCTTCCAGTTTATTGGGTGTGTTAGCTCAACGATTGGTTAGAACTTTATGCCCCAATTGCAAACAAGATCAGCCTGCTAATGAGAAAGAATGTGAGATCATGGGATTTGATGTTGAAAACCCGCCACAAATTTTTCACGGAGTCGGCTGTGCGGATTGTAATCATTCGGGGTATCGGGGACGGCAAGGTATTTTTGAACTGGTGGTGATTGATGAAGAAACGCGCAGCATGATCCACAATGGTGCTGGTGAATTAAAAATCGAAAAACATGCTAGACAAAAAGGTTTTAGTATCCGTGAAGATGGTAAACGTCGAGTGCTTGAAGGTATAACTACGATAGAAGAAGTACTTAGAGTGACCAGAGAAGACTAATGGCGGCGTTTGAATATATTGCTCTTGACGGTGCGGGCAAGCAAATAAAAGGTGTGATGGAAGGTGATACCCCTCGTCAAATTCGCTCCTTATTACGAGATAAAAAATTAATTCCGATTGAAGTGGAAGGAATTAACAAAGCAGGTAAGAGTGGAAAAACGGGCCAGCAAGCGGCTAGTTATAGAATAAAACTAAGCGCAGCAGACTTAGCCCTAATTACCCGGCAAACGGCAACCTTGGTTAAAGCCGCTATCCCGGTAGAAGAATCAATTAAAGCGGTTGCTGAGCAGTGTGAAAAGAAAAAACAGCAAACCATGTTATTGGGGATTCGAGCGCGAGTCGTTGAAGGTCATACGATGGCTGATGCGCTTAGCGAATATCCTAAAGTATTTTCAGAGCTCTATCGTTCGATGGTGGCGGCTGGTGAGAAATCCGGTCATTTGGAACTGGTTTTGGAGCGGTTGGCTGATTATACTGAATCACGTCAGGCGATTTCTCAAAAAATAACGGGTGCATTGGTTTATCCTGTTATCTTGTCAATCGTCAGTGTTGCTATAGTGTCTTTTCTATTGGGTTATGTTGTTCCACAAATAACCGAAAGTTTTGTAAAATCAGGACAAGAATTACCATGGCTGACCCAGGCATTGCTTACCATGAGCGAGTTTGTTCAAGCATGGGGTTTTTTGACCGCAGGTATCATTATTTTATTGATTATGGGGTTTAAAAAATTACTCACAAAACCTAGTCTTCGATTAATTTGGGATCGATGGAAACTAAATGCTTGGATTATCGGCAAGGTGATACGAGGACTCAATGCAGCCCGATTCGCCAGAACCTTAGCTATTTTAAACGCTAGTAGTGTGCCTTTGTTAGAGGGATTAAATATTGCAGCGGATGTTATGTCTAACGTCGAATTAAGAAGGGCGGTAAAAGAAGCCGCGGTACGTGTGAGTGAAGGTGCTGGGTTAAAAGTTTCCTTGCAACAATGCGGTTATTTTCCACCCATGATGTTACATATGATCGCTAGCGGTGAAAGTTCCGGCGAACTCGAACAAATGCTAGAACGAGCCGCAGATAATCAGGAAACTCAATTTAATAATCTGGTTAGTGTGATGATGGATATGATTGGACCAATCATGATTTTGATCATGGGCGGATTCGTTTTTGCTATTGTATTGGCAATTATGTTGCCGGTATTTGAGTTGAGCAATACGTTAACTTAAAAATAGCTACGAGCTACGAGAAAAAAAAATTTTTACCACGGAGGCATGGAGAAGCGGTATTACCTTACTTTTTCCTTCTCCGTTTCTCCGTGGTAGATAAATGTTTTTAAAGTTTTTAAGAAATATGAGGTATTTATGATGAAACGACAATCCGGTTTTTCCCTACTAGAAATCTTAGTAGCAATGGCTATTATGGCGATCCTTGGAGGTGTGATGGTGATTAAGTTTGCTGGCAAAACTCAAGAAGCCAATTTGATCAAAATTAAAACGGATATTAAAGCGATCGAGTCTGCATTAATTCAATACAGTGCCGATAATTTTATGTATCCAACCACCGAGCAAGGTCTTGAGGCTTTAGAGCAAAAACCAACCAGCCGGCCAGAGCCTAAAAATTACTCTCATCAAGGCTATATTAAATTGGGTCTGGATCCTTGGGGTAATGCCTATCAATATGCTTATCCTGGAGAGTTTGGAGAGTACGACGTTTATTCGTTGGGCATGGATGGTGAAGAAGGTGGTGAAGGTATGGCGGTTGATATTGGAAACTGGAACGCGGATGAAGTGTTAAGGACATTTAAAACCGGTGAGCAACAATAGTCTAGCGACTACGAGCTACGGGTGTAGAGTTTAAGGTAGGAGCATGCAAGTTAAGCAACAAGCTTTTAGTCTGTTAGAAATTCTAATCGCGATGGCGATCATGGCGATCATGGTGGCAGTGGCTTTTCCAAATATTGGACAAACCTCTGACAAGCTGGCTAAAAACGAAATTTTGAGACTGGTAGCCGCGATTGAATTGGTTCGTGATCAATCAATTATTATGAATCAGGAATACGGGCTCAATATTGATGAAGAGGGTTACCAATTTCTAGTTTTAAGAGAAGAAGAGGAAAATAAATCATCCCGCTCAAAACAGTCGGCTAAATCTGATCGTTCAGCCAATAGTCATGAAGGTGATACCCGTCGTAGCATCGATAAGGATCATTCGGCCAAATCAAGCGATAGGTTGAAAGGCATAAGATGGGAAGCCATTGAAGATATCCCTGGACTAGGCGAACATGAGTTTCCAGAGGGGGTAGATATCAGTCTTTCAATTGATGGTGAAAATGTGTTTTCCAGCTCAAAAGATGAAATAGAAATATTCGAACAAGATATCGATATTTTTGATGATGAAGATAAGAAAAAAAAGGTGAAACCTCCGCAGATTTATTTTTTATCCAGTGGCGAACAAAATCAGTTTTCTATTGCGATAGCCATTGTTGAAGAACAGCAAAGAAATAGAGACGAAAAAACCTTTTTTAGAGTCAGAGGTTTTCTAACTGGAAACCTGCAATACGAAGGGCCGTTAGAAGGTAATTTATTTCAAGATGTTGATCGAGATTATGATGAAGAATTTTGACTCGATAAAGTAAATATCAGAGAAAACCATTGAAACATCATTTAAAACAGCCAAAGGAAAAAGCATTCACTTTATTGGAAGTGTTGATTGCTATGGTGATTTTTAGTTATGCGGCAATTGGCTTGATGTCTAATATTACTAAATATCAGTCTGCACAAGTGACATCTAGTCAGCGAACGGTGGCTCATTGGGTGGCCATGAATCAAATGGCTGAAATGCGCATTGAGAAAAAATGGCCCAATGTCGGGGTCACCCGCGGCACTGCTGAAATGGCCAATAAAACTTGGTATTGGATCCAAACGGTGAGTAAAACAACGGAGAAAAACCTAAGGAAGGTTGAAGTAGAAGTAAGGTTGGAAGAAAAGGATGAGCTAAAGGTCACCAGCTTTGTCGGTTTTATCGCGAATAAGGCAATCAAAAAATGAGGGTAACATTCAATCATAATAAACAACAGGCGTTTACCTTGTTGGAAATTATTATTGCGATGGCTATTTCTGCTTTAATTGGTGTGGGTGCGATGACGCTATTGGATGACGCTACTATTGCACACAAAAACATGCAGGAACAAGGAGATCGTTATAATCAGATAGAGCGAGCTTGGCTGTTTATTTCAAATGATATTCAACAGTTGGCTCCACGTCAATTTAGAGATGAATTTGGCGATAAAAAAAATAATTTGTTCAGTGATCAGCAAGATGGTACGACTCACTTAAGTTTTACTCGTCTAGGTAGAAGAAATCCAGCAGGATTAGCACGTTCGAATTTAGAAAAATTGTCTTATTTGGTTGAGGAGGAAAAACTTAAGCGAATTAGTTACGCTTATCCTGACGGAATGAATTTAGAGCAAGGGCTTAAACGCCTATTATTGGATGATGTGGAAAGTCTTGAAGTCAATTTTTTTGACGGCGAAGAGTGGAATGGTTTTTGGCCTGTCGATACCAATCTTTCAAACTCAGTGAGTTCTAGTGAGAATGATTTACCGGTTGCGATAAAGATATCACTTCAACTTAAAGACCTCGGGATCGTTGAACGACTTTTTGTTGTTTCTGATAAAAGAAGTAATCCAGATGCTACGCTTTAAATCGACAAAAAATAGACAGATTAAAAAACAACAAGGGACGGTGCTTGTTACCGTATTGCTGGTGGTGGCTTTTGTCGCTATTCTGGTTGTTGAAGTGAATAAAACGGTTAGTTATCAGGCTAACCTCAATAGAAATTTAATGAATCGAGATCAGGCTTATTCCTATTTAAAAGGGATGGAAGAACTGGCAAAAATTTATCTTAAAAAAGCATTTGATTCGGAAAAAGAAGAAACGGTTCATTTAGGGCAGTCATGGGCTCAAGAGGACATTGTTTTCCCCATTGATGGGGGCAGTATGAGAGCCTCAATTACAGATATGCAAAGTTGCTTTAATTTAAATTCAATAGGAATGCCCGATAACTCAAACGCCAATAGTGAGGAGGACGATCCGTCAATAAATCGTAGTCCGGCGGGCAGGGAATTACCACTGCCCTCGACGTCTGCTACTGGAGAACCTCTGGTTACGGCTAGTGAGGAGATTTTTACCATACTGTTGGAAAAAGTTTTAGATAATACTGAAATACAACCTTCAGCACTGGCTGCAGCAGTGAAAGACTGGATTGATGAAGATGCCACTCCGACGGGACCCGATGGGGTAGAAGATATTTATTACCAAGGTTTGGACGTACCCTACTTGCCACCTAATGGGCCGATCGCACATGTTAGTGAATTGAGAACGATCAAATCTTTTGACAATAGTAGTTATGCTAAAATGCTTGATTATATTTGCGTCTTACCTGAGGGCAACGATAATAAGCTCAATGTAAACACCATTCCGACAGAACGATCAGAATTACTCTACGCGGCTATGGGCGGAAAAATTTCACAAGAAATAGTTAATGAGATTATTTCTGAGCGACCCAAAGACGGGTATGATCTACAAGAATTTTGGGATAAGGTCGGCTCGGCTACAAAGGTGAAAAAAAAATTGAAGGAACGATTGGATATTACTAGCATCTATTTTCAAATGGACGCCAAAGCAGAGATAGGTCGTACAAAAGTTCATATGAAAACCCTTTTTGTAAAAGAGGACGATAACCAGTTTAAAGTTGTGTCCCGATATTTTGGAAAAGAATAATGGCAAAATTAGTAATTTTTTGGGGTGAAAAAAACCAGCAACTATTTAGCTGGCGGCTCTCTGGTAATCAAAAAAATGATCCGTCAAAATCATCTGATCACTTGCTGGAAAATTATCAGCTTGAAAGTAAGGAGATACTCAAAGCTGACTTAGCTTGTATGGCCGATATGGCACAATATAATAGTGTGATTTTGGTACTTTCATCAACGGATGTTGTAACGGCTCAGGTGGAGGTTCCTAATAAGGCACAGCGCTTATTGCGAAAAGCCATTCCTTACATGTTAGAAGATGAAATCGCTACCTCGGTGGATGATTTTTTCTTTGCTTTTTCTGAGCGCGACACCAATAATATATTGCCCGTCAGGGCTATTGAACGAAATTACCTAGAATCATTATTGGAATTATTCCACTCGGCTGAAATTCATTTGTCAGAAATTTTGATTGATATTGATTTACTCTCCCCTCCGGAAGAAGGGATCAAATTGATTATAAATGGATCACAATGTTTAACCGTTGATGACAAAAATAAACGTTGGCATTGCCATCCTGAGGATTTTTCTTGGTTGATTCAAAAACAGATCAATCTTGATGATATTGATGAAGAGCTTCCTGTGGCTATTCCAATGGATATTTATTCTGAACAAGCAACCGATGAATTGATCCATCAATTACCAGTGGGGCGATTTGCACCTGTTCATCATCCGTTAGCCGATATTTTTGAATTTATGTTAGAGCAAGAGCAAAAAGGTATCAATTTACTACAAGCTGAATATGAACGAAAAAAAGAAAACTCTAAGCTTACAGGTTTCTTGCTAAAAGTAGCATCCATTGTCGGGTTTGTATTGATGACTCATTTGATTTACCAAGGCTTCAATATATACACATTATCGGAGAAAAAACAGCAACTGGATGTGCAAAAAATCACCTTATATAAGCAAGCATTTCCGGCTACCAAACGGATCAGAAATCCAGAAAAAAGCATGAGAACTTATATCAAAAATCTTGGCTCATCCTCGGGTGAAGGTGATTTTTTGAGTTTGCTAACATCGAGTAGTCATTTATTAACAGACTTAAGTAAAATATATCCAACTAATATTAATTATGATAATACCCGAAGTGAACTAAGAATTGACGTGATTGCTTCTGATTTGGTGGTGTTAGACCAATATGCACAAGCACTAACAGCCAGTGGTCACAAGGTTGAAAAGTCTTCTGAAACCAAGCGTGGCGATGGGTATTCCAGTCGGTTAATTATCAGAAAATAGTGATTAAATAGATAGATCAAGTGGTAGCGTTTTAATAGGAATGATTATGGAACAAATAAAAACATGGTTTGAATCATTGGATGATAAAGATCAAAAAATGGTTGTTATAGGGGCCGTCGTGGTTTCGATCTTTATACTATATTTTATTTTGATTGAGCCCGTTAATGAGTCGGCGAGCAAGTTAACAAGGGAAGTGGCTGCCAAGCAAAAAACCGTTGACTGGATGAAAAAACAGATCCCGATAATCCTTTCCAATAAAGGTGGATCAGGACAACGTAAGAGTTCGCTACCTCTTTCTACATTGGTCAATAATAGCGCCAGAAAATATGCCTTGCCTGTATCCAGACGTGACAACAAAAGCCCTAATGAAATTCAAATCTGGTTTGACAATGTTTCTTTTGACTCATTTTTAAGTTGGGCGGCTGAAGTTAAATCAAAACACGGCGTTACCATTACTAGTGTTAATGTTCGTAGCCGTGATAGAGATGGTATTACTAGCATTAACGTAAAACTACTGAAGTAGTTTTTGTCTGTTCTCCTGTCCTTAGACGAGAAAAGGGGATGATGGAAGAAAACATAAGTTGAGAAACAATATGAAAAAGAAAATTGTCATCCTAATAAGTTTTTTTATTATTCTGGTCATCATTTTTGCACCAGTGAAACTAGCTGAAAATTTAATGCCGGAAAATAGCCCGCTAGTCATTAGTGGCATGCGCGGAAGTGTCTGGTCTGGTGAAATTGACTCGATTGAGATTAAAGATTGGCAACTACAAGATATAGACTATGAAATCAGTTTTATATCATTAGTGACCGGCAAATTTGGCGGTACCGGCGAAGTGCATCAGGGAGATCTTAAAGGTGATTTTTTCTTTGAAATTGAAGATTCAAAAAATATCGAAATCAGCGATGTTAATATTGAAACCTCTGCAATAAATCTTGAAAAATATATCCCATTTCCGGGAATAGAATTAACAGGAAAAATATCCACTAGAGATTTTAATGCTCATATTAATGACAATAAACCGGTCTATCTTTCCGGGGTGACCCGTTGGGATAATGCCAATGTTGATCTAAATGGGCAAAAGTGGTCCTTAGGTGATTTCGATATTTATTGGAACACTGATGTTGATACAAAAATTATAACCGGTACTATAAGTAAAAACAAAAAAAATAAAATTGATATCGATGGAAAAATCACTTTAACACAAAATGGTACGCTTGAATTTAAGGGTAGTATTTCACAGTCAATTGACAAAACTATTTATACCGCACTTTCATTGTTTGCTAATGGCCGTCCAAGTAACGGTCGTTTGCCAATTAAATTCAAAAAGAAAATCCTTTAGGATTCGACTTTAATTATGTCCAAGGTGAATTCGGCTATCTCATTACCTTGGGAGGCTATTGACACCGTATTGCTTGATATGGATGGTACCTTATTGGACCTTCATTTCGATAACTATTTTTGGGCGGAGTATATTCCGGTATGCTATGCTGAAAAACATCAATTGTCTTTAAAAGAAAGTAAACAAAAGCTAGTAGCCTTTTTCGATCGAGTCAAAGGACAATTAGAATGGTACTGCCTAGACTATTGGAGCGAAAAATTATCTCTTGATCTCGAAGCGTTAAAAAAAAATATCGATCATAAAATCTCATTTAGGCCAAATGTTATAGAGTTTCTTCATTTCCTTAAGGTTCAGAATAAACGAATTATACTGGCAACAAATGCTCATCCCAAAACGCTCGAATTGAAACTAATGAGGGCTGATTTTAGTGCTTATTTTAACGAATTATCTAGCTCACATGAGCTTGGTCATCCTAAAGAAGAAAATATTTATTGGAAAATTCTGACTAAAAAATATGATATAGATGCTAGCCGTTGTCTCTTTATCGATGATAGTTTGCCGATATTACGGGCTGCAAATCATTTTGGAATTCGTTATTTACTCGGTATTAGCCAACCTGATTTACAAAAGGAGGATGTAGATTGTTCACCTTATACTAGTATTCGAGATTTTACTCAGTTATTCTAAGCTGGGTTCATTATTTATTCGAAATAAAAATCAATAATCATGCAAAAACCTCAGATTATCAGAAGCCAGCAAATTGCCAGAACGCGCCTTTTTAAAGTTGAAGAACTGGATTTGGCGTTTTCTAATGGTCAAACGAGAACCTATGAACGATTGGTCGCAGGGCCTAACGGTGCCGTAATGATTGTTCCGATCTTAAACCATAAAATATTCCTCTTAATTCGAGAATATTCAGCAGGAACGGACAACTACCAACTTGCCTTTCCTAAAGGTCTCATGGAAAAAGGTGAAACAGTTGAACAATCTGCCAATCGTGAACTGAAGGAAGAAATCGGATTTGGTGCGCGAAAATTTACTGCGATGAAGCAAATGAGTTTGGCTCCTGGGTATCTGACTCATAAAATGAATCTAGTGATGGCCGAAGAGCTGTATCCAGAATCATTGGAAGGTGATGAACCGGAACCACTTGAAGTCGTAGAATGGCCTATTGATGATATTGAATCAATAATAGAACAACCTGATTTTACAGAGGCTCGCTCGATAGCCGCTTTATTTTTAGCAAAGCAAATTTTGGATAAAAGATAAATACACATCATTGTTGAATAGAATTTCAATGACAGAGCATGTTAATAAAAATATCTAGCGGTCAATTTTAAATAAAAGGAAAAATCATGCAAGAATTATTAAACGATGTCATTAAAATTGCTAGGCAGGCAGGTGAAAAAATATTAGAAATTTATAACACGGATGATTTTGATATTCAAATTAAAGGAGATGATTCACCTTTAACCAAAGCAGATTTAGCCGCACACAATATCATTGTAAATTTTCTCGAACAAAAATACCCTCATATCCCTTGCCTATCTGAAGAAAGCACTGAAATTAAATTTGCCGATCGCAAGCAATGGACGAAATGTTTTGTGATTGATCCTTTAGATGGCACCAAGGAATTTATCGCCAGAAATGGAGAGTTTACCGTCAATATTGCGCTTCAGGAAAATGGAAAAACTAAACTTGGCGTTATCTATGTACCAGTTGTTGATATTATTTATTATGCTGCCGAAGGCATTGGTGCTTATAAACAGGAACAAGATAATCAAGCGAAAAAAATACAGGTTAGAGCTCTGCAACAAAAAGCGGGCAAGAATCATTTTACTGTAGTCGCTAGTAGGCGTCATGGGCTTGATAAAGTTGAAATCCTTTGCCAGAATTTTGCCAGCTTTGATCTCATCAGCAGAGGGAGTTCACTAAAAATGTGTATGGTTGCAGAAGGTTCAGCAGATTTATATCCTCGGTTGGCTTTAACTTCCGAATGGGATACAGCCGCCGCTCAAGCAATTGTTGAACAGGCCGGTGGAAAAATAGTTCAGTTAGATTTTTCTGATATGACTTACAATCAAAAGGAATCCTTACTTAATCCCTTTTTTTTAGTATTAGGTGATCCTGAATTCAATTGGAAAGCAGAGTTGGTGATCCCAGAATTAAAGTAGTTATTAACAAATAAGGATATTGTGCGATGAAAAATTTATTAATTATCATAATGGTTTCGGTGATAGTTGCTGCGAATTCAACCAATCTTAAAGCAAAGAAAAAACAACCGATCACGCTTAAACAAACGATTGAAATTAATCGAGTGGGTTCCAGTAAAGTTTCTCCTGATGGCAGGTATATTGCCTACACCAAAATTGTTCCCAGAACCGTATATAAAGATAATGATGGAAAGCCATTTATTGAGCTTTATGTGAATGATACTGATGGTCAGTCTAGGCGGTTTATTAGTGGCAAGCAACGATTAGGTGGTATTGCATGGGGGCCAAAAAGTCATTTTATTTATTTTCTTGCGCAACGTGATAAAGATCTACATGTCAACATTTATAGGATCGCGGTGGATGGTGGTGAAGCTGAAAAAATAGTCACTTCTAAATCTGATATTTTGGCCTTTACGATTAATTTTGACGCAAGTGCGATGACTTATATTGCCAAACCTGAACAAGTTGCTAACAAAGAAAAATTGGAAAAAAAAGGCTTTAAAGTAAAAGTTTACGAAGAATCTGTGAGAAAAACATCAGCTTACCGAGTCAATATAAATCATAAAAAATCACTCCATGTTCGATTACCGATAGAACAGCATATTATATCCATTCAGTATCATCCAAAAAATAATCATCTACTTGCTCGGGTGGCTCAAACTCCTCTGATAGATGATCGATATGTAGCGTCGAAATATCATATATATCAGCAAGATGGAAAATTGATCAAAGCATTTGATACAACCGGGAAACTGGGTATGGCTCGTTGGTCTAATGATGGAAAATATATTGCTTTTATAGGTTCAGAGGATAAACATGATCCAGCTACCGGTCGATTATTTATCACAGAAGTACATACTGGAAAAATTACCGAGTCGGTAAAGAATTATCAAGGGCATATTAAAGGCTTGCAATGGCTGTCCGACTACCAACTTGCATTTATCGGCCATGTAGGCACAAAAAGTGAAGTATCAATATTGAATCTGGATAACCAGTCAGTCATTCAAGCCATTCCACCCGGCAATGAGTTGTTGAGTTACTTGCATGCGGATCTTTCGGGCAAAGTTCTTGTTGCGATTGGTAGCAGTGATAGTCATCCTAGAGAGTTAATGAAATTATCGAATGGAAATGTCAGTCGGTTAACTGAATCTAATTCTTGGCTTGAAGAAGTTACGATACCAAAACAACAAACCATTCGCTATACCGCAAGAGACGGAGTTCAGCTTGAAGGTATTTTAATTTACCCAATTGATTACAGAAAGAGGAAACGATATCCACTGATAATGATGATCCATGGTGGTCCAGAAAGTCACATTAGTGATGGTTGGTTAGATAAATATACCTACCCAATAAAATATGCGGCAGCTAATGGTTTTGCAATATTTTTGCCAAATTATAGAGGGAGTACCGGACGAGGTGTTGAATTTTCAAAAATGGGACAGGCTGATTATGCAGGCGGCGAGTTTAACGATTTGGTGGACGCAATTGCTCATTTATCTGAAATGGGAATTATTGATAAAAAACGTGTTGGTATTACTGGCGGTTCATACGGCGGTTACGCATCAGCATGGGCGGCTACCGCACTAAGTGAGCATTTTGCTGCCAGTGTTATGTTTGTTGGTATTTCCGATCAATTGTCAAAATTTGGTACCACCGATATTCCGAAAGAAATGTATAATGCTCATGCCCGTAGTTATCCTTGGGAAAAGTGGCAATGGATGTTAGAAAGGAGTCCTATTTTCCATACCGATCAAGCAAAAACACCGTTGTTAATTATGCATGGTGAAGACGATACTCGGGTGCATCCTAGTCAATCCATGGAACTATATCGTTATATTAAAACTCGAACTGATACTCCGGTAAGATTGGTGTTATATCCAGATGAAGGGCATGGCAATAAAAAGAGTGCGGCGCAGTTAGACTATTCGATGCGTCTGATGCGATGGATGGAGTTTTATTTGAAAGGCGCTAGAAAAAGTACTGAAAAACCCGAGTATGAGTTAGGTCATGGAAAAATAATTGAGAACAAAGAGTCGTGAATTGCGGTCCATTCAATAATAAAAAACGGGGCTATTGGCCCCGTAAGATTATTCTAGGTTAATAAAGATCAGAACAAGTTTCAGCTTCTTCTTGAAGTTCTTTTTCCGACTCTTTCATTTTGCCAGCAATAAAATCGCTGTTATCTAAACCGGTTACAATCTTCCAATCGCCGTTTTTACAAGTGACCGGATAAGAGTAGATCAAATCTTCCTGAATACCGTAAGAGCCATCAGAGCAAACAGCCATTGACGCCCAATCGCCTTCTTCAGTTCCTAATACCCAAGTTCTCATATGGTCGATTACACCATTTGCTGCTGATGCCGCTGAAGAAGAGCCGCGAGCCGCAATCACTTCTGCGCCACGCTTAGCGACTTTGGGAATAAATTCGTTATTGGCCCAAGACGCGTCAACTATGCCAGAGGCGGCTTCCCCTCCAATTGAGGTATGAGAAATATCTGGCACCTGAGTGGTTGAATGGTTGCCCCAGATAGTCATCTTTTTAACGCTATTCATTGGCTTGTCGGCTCTTTCGGCCAATTGATAAATTGCCCTGTTATGGTCAAGACGCATCAAAGCGGTGATATTACGAGGATTAAGGTTGGGTGCATTTTTCATCAAAATGTAAGCGTTGGTATTCGCTGGATTACCCACTACCACAATTTTCATTTCTGGATTAGCCACTTCATTAATCACTTTACCCAGTGTGCTGAATATTTTACCGTTATCTTTTAGTAAATCGGCACGCTCCATTCCTGGACCACGAGGCTTAGCGCCAACCATTAAACCATAGTCAGAGCCAGTGAAAGCAACTTTTGCATCGTCAGTACAGATCACACCTTCTAAAAGCGGAAAGGCGCAATCGTTTAATTCCATTTTTACTGCTTCTAACACTTTAAGTGCGGGGGTGATTTCTAACAATTGCAAGATAACGGGTTGGTCGTTGCCTAGCATTTCGCCGGATGCGATACGGAAAAGTAATGAGTAGCAGATTTGGCCAGCAGCACCGGTCACTGTGACGCGAACAGGTTGTTTCATTTTAATAGTCCTCTTAAATAGATGTCATCATCCCAAATGAATCAGTTGAATCACGAGAAAGAGCGCCACGCCGCAATGCATCTGACTATGCGAAAAAGGGGCTCATCACTGGTAAGGTGACCATGCCATTTTCACTAGGTCATGCACGCTGCGGGATAGCACTTTTCCCACGGATCACATTGATTATTTTAGGATAATAAAAGTAGATCAGTCAACGGATGGAATTTTACCATAAACAACGCCAATATCGCTAAATTAGCGATTAAAGTTCTAGACTTTTTTAGCATTGCAACAAGTTGAATGGTTGGTTGTTGGTGGGGGCAAGTTATAGTTCATTATCTAGACAACAAAAAATCGGTTATTATCGGTATCTTCGAGGTTTACAACGATAGTTGCTGATGAAACGAATTTTCTGGTTACGAAAAACGCACAGATGGTTAGCATTGTTCGCTGGTATTCAGGTATTGATCTGGTCCATCAGTGGTTTATACATGACGGTGGTCGATCTTGATATCATTCATGGTGACCACTTGGTTAAAGAGCAGAAATTTGAAATTTTAGATTCAAGTAAGATAACATCCATTTCAAAACATATCATCGAACAACTCGCTCCAATCCAGTCAATTAGACTGAAAGCCTATTTTGGGCAATCGGTTTACGAAATTCGTTCTCATAAAAAAGTAATTATTGTTGATGCGCTAACTGGTGAAATAAAGGAAAAACTGACAAGTAATGTTATCGAGAAGCAGGCTAATGAGATTTATGCTGGCGATGCAACCATTTCTTCGATAGAGCTTTTAGCCGTTTACCCGGGAGAAATCGGCGGAAAAAAACAGCCGGTGTGGCAGGTTCAGTATGATGATTGGTCACAGCCGACCCTTTATTTTCACTCTCAAAGCGGTCGTTTGATTTCTAAACGAACCGATTTATGGCGGACTTTCGATTTTTTATGGTCATTGCATATTATGGAATACAAAGGTCTTGGTGGCATGACCGGCATCCTTTTTCGAGTGTTTAGTATTACCAGTTTGTTTATGGCATTGTTTGGTTCCTGGTTACTCTTTTATCGTTTAAAAGGGGATCATCAATAATGTCAATTATTAATAGTTTCAAAAAATGGCATAAATGGCTTGCTCTCTTGGTCGGTATACAACTGATATTGTGGATTGTTAGTGGGATCGTTTTTAGTTTTATCGATCATGAAAAAGTCAGCGGCGAATTTATTTACAAAAAAGATCAAAACAGTCGAATCAATCAAGTCGCCAATTTTGTCGAAATACTTAGCGATTATCCAGCCGCTACCGAAGTTTCTCAAATAATATTACTCGGTCAGTCGGCATTTAAATTGACCGTCGATAACAAGGTTTTATTACTCGATACTCGGACAAAAAAGCCCATTGAGATTACTGAACATCTGGTTAAACAGATTGCCGATAGAAATTATTACGGTAGTGGTGAGCGGGTTCAAGTTAATCTGGTTAATGAATTATCCGATGAAAACAGAGGCTTTTCACTTCCAGTTTGGCAAGTTATTTATGATGATGAATTTGAGACCCATCTCTATTTTTCTGAAATAACGGGTGAGATCCAAGGAATTAGAACCAGTAGTTGGTGTACGTTCGATTTTTTTATGATGTTACATTTTATGGACTATGGTCAAAGAGGTGATTTTAATCATGGGCTGATCATCATAGCCGCCATTGTATTGTTGTTGTTTTCATTATCTGGAATATTACTGATTTATTCTAGTTTTTCCAGCAAGGATTTTATCGGTCTTGTTAATCGTTTTTATCAACACACAAAATTTACGGTGACTTTGATCGACGAAAAAGGGGTTAGTCAAAAAATCAAAGTTAACAGAGATGAACGATTAATGGACGCTTTGGCTGAGCAAAATATTGCGTTGGATTCTGTTTGTGGTGGTGGTGGAATTTGTGGTTGTTGTCGAGTCAAACTGTTAAATGCTGATGAAAGTGTACTCCTAGATCATCTTGCCGATCATGATACTCTGGATGATGATGAATTAAAACAAGGCTATCGCTTGGCTTGTCAACTATCCGTGGATGCTAATATGAGGATTGAGATAATAACGATCGATTGATTGACAAGAATGATCTTTTGGGTGATTATTAATCTGTTATGAAATCCACTTTTCTCATTATTTTAATAGGTCTTTTTTTAGTCGGCAATATTCATGTTGTGACCGATTGGTGTAGTGATCTGCCTAATAATGAATCTCAACTTATTTCTAATTCTCAAAATCAACATGATCCTGCCGTTGATTTATGTGGTCATTGCGGACACATGGGTCTCAATGTTTTATTGATAAATACAGCCTTTGCGCTGAGTGAAGTGGTTATTCAAAAAAACAAGCCCGAAATCGCGGATTATTCTCAGGATTCCGTTTTATTGCCTCCCCCCACACCACCGCCAGACATTTTTTCTTAGTTAACCAGTTCTATTAATCAGTTGTAAATTGCGTTGAGCATTAGTCTGTTCGTTGCCATTTCAGCTAATCAACTAAGTTAATTTAGGAAGAATGAAAATGTTTTTATCCCATCGTATAGAGCGTTTCGCTCTATGTATCGGTCTGCTAGGTGGTTGCTGCGGATCGGCGGTTGCTGTGGAAACCGTGAAATCAAAACCCCTTTTAGATATTGTTGATACCGTTTTGGCAGTGCATCCACAAATACAGTGGGCACAAGCAAGGTTGGAGAAAATTGCGGCGGAATCTGACGCTAAAATGCAACCGCTTTATAATCCAGAACTTGCTATCGATTATGAATCGAATGTTGAAAATAGCTCCATTATTGGGATCTCTCAAACTATCGATTGGTCTGATAAGCAAGGTGCATACCAGCAAATCGGAGAGAATAATCTGTTATCTGCACAGGCTGAATTTATTGCTATCAGGCAATCAATCGCCGCCGATTTTCTTAAAAAAATAAACCGCTCTCAGGCAGGCAAAACGGCCGCAGAACTTAATAGCCAGCAAATGGAAACACTACAGGCATTTGTTGATATTGCTGAGCGGCGTTTTAAAGTAGGAGACATTAGCCAAGTCGAACTTGATTTGGCATTGCTAGCCGCTGGTGAAATTCGCATGAATTCGGCCAAAATTCAGTCTGATTATTATTCAGCTCAGTTAGAATTGGAAGCTTTTTTTAATTTTGAAAAAATGGCAATCCCTACTTTGGAGGTCGACATTATCGGTTTTGACTCCAGTAGCATTGAACAATTATTAGGTCAACATCCTTTATTGAAACAACTTAAAATCGCCAGTAATGTTGCTAAAAGTGAAATAAAACTTGCAGAGCGACAAAAAAGTGCCGATCCAACTATTTCGATTAATGCTGGAAAAGAAGGTGATGAAAGTGTCATAAATTTAGGTTTTTCGATGCCGCTATTTATACGCAATCGTTTTTCTGCCGAAGTCGATGCCGCTATTGCCAATTCGGTTGTGGTGGAACAATATTATCTCAATGCCTATCGTGAAATTTTGGTTTCCGTAAAAACAACTAAAAAGAGTTTAAGTCTAACTTTAGAGGCTTATCGGCAGTGGATGAAATTGAGTCAGTCGGGGTTGCAGCAGCGTGGAAAATTATTACAAAAACTTTGGAAAAGCGGTGATTTAGAAACTACCGATTACCTAGTGCAGATCCAACAAACTTTAGATACTCGTATTGCCGCCACTCAACTTAAAGCGGATGTTATTAATGCATGGATTGATTTTCTTGTTGCTTCTGGTCAAATCGATGATTGGTTGAACTTAGGGAAAAAATAGAGTTCTGGCAAGTCACTAGTAAATCCGTTTATAGACAATCGAGACTTGATTGTAAAAATATTGAATAGAGAGAAAGAGATGAATAAATTAATAGAACGAAAAAGAATACAAAACGATCAAGTGAAAGTAAATCCAAAATCGGTAAAAAATATTTGGCTTGGTGGTCTATTCTTGATCGCTTGCAATGTGATGTTGCCTACTAGTATTTTGGCTGAAGAACATGGTAGGTCTGAAAAGGGGCACGAAGAAAAAGGGCAAGAAGGTGAACATGACCCCAGCTTAGTCGAATTGTCTGCCAACAGTGGATCCCTGTTTAAAATTAAAATCGAAAAACTACAATTGAGGGATGTTTCTAAGGAGATTACCGCTCCCGGTGAAGTGGTTCTTAACGCCTACAAAACAGGTATTGTCGCACTGAGAATCGACGGTCAGGTAGTCAAACGTTTAGTCAAAATGGGAGATACCGTTAGCAAAGGGCAGCCGCTAGCAGAAATATCAAGCATTCAAATGGCTGAAGCGCAACAAGCCTATATTGTTGATTCGAAAGAATGGTTAAGAGTCAAGCAACTAGGAAGAAAAGTGGTTTCCGGAAAACGCCATATCGAAGCGCGGTCGAAATGGCAATCATCTTCCGCCCGATTAATGGCGCTTGGACTAGATGTTGAACAACTGAAAGAACTTGAAAAAAATCAAACGCCTGATGGTTTATTTAAGGCCACTTCACCAATTAGCGGGGTGGTTTTTAGTGACGATTTTATTGAAGGACAATATATTGAAGCAGGAGGCCAACTTTTTATTGTTAGTAATGAAGAAAAAATATGGGTAGAAGCATCTGTTTCGCCATCACAAGCGGCTCTTTTTTCTGCTGGTGATCATGCTCGGATTGAGCACGATGGAGAATTTCATTCTGGTATAATTATTCAAATTGGTCACATGATTTCCGAATCGACAAGGACACAAAGGGTGAGAATAGAAATCGATAATTCGAGAGATCATTTACACCCTGGACAGTTTGTCTCTGCCAAGTTAAGTCAATCGGTCACTGAAAAATTACTGGCTATTCCTGCAAATGCTTTGGTAAGAACCGCTGATGGTGATTGGGGCGTTTTTATCGAAGAAAAACCACTTCATTACAAACAATATGAAATTGAATTGATCCGAAGGCAGGGTGATCTGATGATTATTTCAGGAATTGACGTCGGTTCGCCGGTAGTGATTGAAGGTGCTTTTTATTTATCAGCGGAGCTTGCTAAAGCTGGCTTTGATCCACATAGTCACTAGGGGCATCAGACATGTTAAATTCAATAATAGATTGGTCGGTAAAAAACCGACTGTTAGTGATATTGTCGATTGTACTGTTGATGGTTGCTACATTATTGGTGTTACCCAAACTGAATCTTGATGCTTTTCCTGACGTCTCTAACATTCAGGTGACTATCAATACTGAGGCGCAAGGTTTGGCCTCAGAAGAAGTCGAACAACTGATCACTTATCCTATCGAAGCGGTGATGTACGCATTGCCCGATGTGGAAGAAGTTCGTTCTATTTCGAAAACGGGTTTGTCGGTAGTGACGGTTGTTTTTACCGAAGGGACAGATATTTATTTTGCTCGCCAACTGGTTTTTGAACGTTTGCAAGATGCCAAAGAGCAGATCCCCGATGGTGTAGGAACACCGGAAATGGGACCTAATACTTCGGGTCTAGGACAGGTTTACCAGTATATGTTGACCACTGATAATCCGCAAGAATATGACGCGTTGGCATTACGTAGTTTGAATGATTGGGTGGTTAAATTACTGTTGATGCCGGTCGACGGCATTACTGGCATTCTTTCTTTTGGGGGGGAAGTTCGTCAGTATCAAGTCAATGTTGAACCGCAACAATTATTAGCCTATGGTGTGACCATTGATGATTTATCTGAAGTGATTGAAAACAATAATCGAAACGCTGGTGGCTGGTATTTAGATCGAGGTGCAGAGCAATTAGTGATACGCGGCGTTGGTTGGGTTCGTGCAGGAGATGATGGACTGCGAGATATTGCTAATATTCCAGTTAAGTCAGAGGATGGACGGCTTGTTAAAATAAGTGATTTGGCGGTGGTGGAATACGGTGGAGAAATTCGTCAAGGGGCGGTGACGATTTCTGTTAGAGATGAACAAGGAAAGATAAAATCTTTGGGGGAAGTTGTCACCGGTATCGTTATAAAGCGCTTAGGCGCAAATACTAAAAATACCATTGACGGTGTTAAAGAACGAATGGAAATTGTGCGGCAGGCGTTGCCAAGTGGTGTCACCATTACGCCTTTTTATGATCAGGCGGATCTCGTCGAAAAAGCGGTGGATACAGTGACTAGCGCGTTACTGGAAGCTTTTATTTTTATCATCGTAGTATTGATGTTATTTTTGGTGAATATTCGTGCGACTTTATTGGTATTAATTTCAATTCCTTTATCTATTGGTATGGCGTTAATGGCGATGGTTTATTGGGGCGTTTCAGCAAACTTAATGTCGCTTGGCGGACTGGCAATTGCTATCGGAATTATGGTGGATGGTTCGGTGGTGATGATGGAGAATATATTTAAACATTTGGGCCATCCCGATCCTAGACACGATGAGCATCATACCGATGATAAAAGTATCAAAGCTGAGCAGCTTAAGATTGAACAAAGTCGTTCGGGTATGGCGCTACGAATTCAAGAAGCCGCCAAAGAAGTCGCTAGCCCTGTTTTTTATGCTGTGTTGATTATTACGGTTGTTTTCTCTCCGTTATTTTCTCTACAAGGGGTAGAAGGAAAGCTTTTTCAGCCGATGGCTATTAGTGTTGTGTTGGCATTACTTGCGTCGATGTTAGTTGCGTTAGTGATGGTTCCGGCGATGGCGAGTTATGTATTTACCAAACCGGTAGTGGAAAAAGAAAGTCCGATTATGAAGCCTCTCGATCGGTTCTATCAAAAATTATTACCGCAAGCCCTAGCAAATAAAAAACAGGTAGTGTTTGGAGCCATCGCAATATTTCTTTCGTCAATGGCGATTGTACCATTTTTAGGGACCGAGTTTGTGCCAGAACTGGAAGAAGGAACTATCAATGTTCGAGTAACGTTAGCGCCATCAACCAGTATGAAAACGGCATTGGCTCTTGCGCCAAAACTGGAGAAATCGATCTTACAATTTCCAGAAGCAACTTATGCATCAAGTCGAATTGGCCGTGCTGAATTGGGAGGCGATCCGGAACCTGTTTCTAATATTGAAATTTTTATTGGATTGAAACCAGTGGATGAATGGATCAGTGCAGAAAATCGACTGGACTTGCAAAAATTAATGGAAGAAAAATTGTCGGCCCACCCCGGCCTACTTTTTTCTTTTTCACAACCAATAGCGACTCGTGTCGACGAACTGTTATCCGGCGTTAAAGCGCAGCTAGCCATTAAGTTGTTTGGTTCAGATCTGGAAACCTTGGCCAAAAAAGGTGCAGAAATTGAAGCGTTAACTAAAACCATTGAAGGAACTCGCGGTGTCGCGTTAGAGCAGATAGTTGGGGAAGCGCAGCTAGTGATCCGTCCGAATCGAGATTTGATTGCCAATTTTGGAATCCCCGTTTCAAAGGTGATGGACTTAGTGGAAGATGCCATCGGCGGTCGTGAAGCGGGCAAGGTTATTCAAGGTAACGAACGCTATGATATTTATGTTCGACTTAATCAAAAGAGCCGCAATAATATGGACTCCATACGAGACTTACGATTGCAATCGGCAACGGGTGCTTGGGTACGACTAGGCGATATTGCTTCGGTACAAATTGAAAGTGGTCCACCACAAATAAGGCGGGATGATGTGCAACGGCGAGTGGTTATTCAAACCAATGTTGAAGGACGAGATTTAGGCGGGTTGGTGACTGAACTTGAACAAAAAATTGCTTCGAACATCGAACTACCGGCTGGTTATTCCGTTGTATTTGGCGGGCAATTCGAAAACCAAAGGCGTGCGAATGCAAGGTTAATGATCGTTGTTCCGGCGTCGCTCGGATTGATTTTCTTAATTTTATATTTTGCTTTTGGTTCGGTTTCTCAAGGTTTGTTGATTATGATGAACGTACCGCTAGCGCTAATCGGTGGAATTGTTGCTTTGGCAATATCCGGTCAGTATTTATCGGTTCCAAGCTCAATTGGATTTATTACTCTTTTCGGTGTCGCGGTTTTAAATGGTGTAGTGATGGTGAATGCGATTAATCGAAGATTGCAAGATGGTTTAGAGGTCAATAAAGCAATTTTTGGTGGTGCGACATCGAGGTTAAGGCCCGTATTAATGACAGCAACAATTGCGGCGTTAGGTTTAATTCCATTATTATTATCGTCGGGCGTTGGTTCAGAAATACAAAAGCCTCTAGCGACAGTTGTCATTGGAGGATTGGTTTCTTCCACCATATTGACACTGTTTGTTTTACCGGTATTGTTTGCAGTTTTTTCGAAATCGAAAATTGAAGGTAGGTAAAATAGAAGGAAATATATTCGATCTTAGTCCGTTAGGGCTATCCAGATTGGCTAAGATTGCGTTAAAAAGGTGGGCTAAAAGGTAAGATGATGGTCATTTTTTAGAGTGGCTGGGCTTTTTTTGTTAAATATTTGAAACCTTTCTGCTTTCGATGTATCTTATAGACAGGATATTGTAAACGAGTTTGATTGTGACAAAAGGCAAAAATAACATTTTAATGACTATTGTGTTACTGATTTTTTGGGGTCATGCGAGTGCATCGCCTGTTGTTTCTTGCTCTATGATGTCGCAACCAATGTCTCATTCTGATATGCAAATGATGAGTGATATGGTGCACCCGGTTGATCCTTCGACAATAGAAGTGAATCAAGCCAATGCACAATCAATGACAATGATGCAAGATTGTTGTTCCGATGATGGTAACTGCTCCATGAATGGCTGTTTGATCGTTACGGTTGCAGTTGCGAATGAAATCCCTCTACAGTCTGAATCGTTTATTCAAAACAACATTAGTTCCGATCATACAATGGCGCCACGCCAATTTTTATCTTCTCCCTATCGTCCTCCTATTGTTCACTAACACAAAATAGATCCGTTCAGGATCTGTATCATTAGACTAACTTTTTTATCGGTTACCTCTGAGCTGGTGGCTACCCACATCAGTGTTTAATTTTGAGATGGTTGTTGAGGGGGCTTTCTCAGCCACATTCGATAAAAGGGGTGTCTACTAATCAAAGCTTTCAAACATATTCTTTAATTTAGGCTAACAATATGAATATTCATCATTCTGCTAGGCGAGCATCGACTAGAGGTCGTTTTTTGTGCGGACTATTTTTATTAGTTCAATCAACATTCAGTAATGCAGAGCAACCAATGCTAACGCTTGATGCGGCAATCAACTCCGCCATCCAAAATGATCCTTGGCTCCAAGGTAATCGGCACCGGCAAAACTCGATTGAATTAATGAGTATTGCTGCCGGTACATTACCTGATCCCAAAATATCAATTGGACTGGCGAATATCGCCACTGATAGTTTTGATTTCGGCCAAGAAGCAATGACTCAGTTTAAGATTGGTGTTACTCAAATGCTGCCTCGAGGGGATAGTTTGGCAATAAAACGGCAGCAACTCAAATGGCTTGCCAGCGAATATCCTTTTCAGCGAGAAGATCGTAAAGCGAAGCTAAAAGTGAAGATCAGTAAAATTTGGTTGGATGTTTATAAAGCCCAGCAAAGTATTGTTCTAATTGAAAAAGATCGAGGCTTGTTCGAGCAATTAGCGGATGTCGCTCAGGCGAATTATGCTTCAACCATCGGTAAAACCAGACAGCAGGATATTGTGAGAGCGCAACTTGAGCTAACTCGTTTGGACGATCGTCTCACCATACTTAGTCAGAAAAAAGAGGTTGGTTTGCAAAGGCTATCAGAGTGGTTAAGTGATGACTTGTTAGAGGGTGATGGCTTTTTACAGAAGGATGTAGAGCGATCTTCAAAAGTGCTTGCTCTATCATCGGAGCATTTTTTATTTCAAACCTCTTCTTTGATGGTCACAAAAAAAATGCCTGATATTAAAGCACAATTCTCAGAATTATTTTTTTCCAAAACAGAAATTGGCAGCCAACAGTTATTTGAGTCTTTGGCAGAGCATCCATCGGTGGTTGCGCTCGAACAAAGGATCAAAGCTAGTAAAAGTAGCATCGTACTGGCTAAGCAAAAATATAAACCTGAGTGGGGAATTAATGCCAGTTATGGTTATCGAAATGATAACCCATTAGGGCAAGAGCGTGCTGATCTATTTTCCATTGGTGTATCTTTTGATATTCCCCTGTTTACCGGTAATCGTCAAGACAAGCAAGTGCAATCGGCTGTGTCAACCTCATCTGCAATCAAAACTCAAAAATGGCAATTGTTAAGAAAAATGATTGCTTCGGTTCAGGCAACTCGAACTCAATTGTTGCGACTAGAACAGCGACAATTACTCTATCGAAATAAATTGATCCCCCAAATGCGTGATCAGGTAGAAGCCTCATTAAGCGCTTATACCAATGACGATGGCGATTTCGCCGAAGTAATTCGATCGAAAATAGCGGAACTTAATACGAGTATTGATGCGCTAGATATAGATGTGGAAAGGCAAAAAAATATTGTGCAGTTAAATTATTTTTTTATCGGGAATATTGGCGAATTTACTACATTAGAAGAAAATAAAAATATAGGTGAAATGAAATGAATCATCAATCAAACATAGAAAAAATGGGCCCCCCAAAATCCAATTCGGTAAAATCGATGTTAACAGGGGCTGTTATCGGCGCCTTAGTCACCATTGTTTTATATTCAACATTAGTCGATTTTTCAGCGGATCCTAGATCTATGGTATCCGCACCTGAGGAGAAAAAACCACTCTACTGGGTGGCACCGATGGATGCCAATTATCGAAGGGATAAACCCGGTCAATCGCCCATGGGTATGGATTTAGTGGCAGTGTATGCCGATGATGGGGGGGGGACAAATACAGGTTCCGACTCAGGACCCGGTACCATCAAAATATCGCCAGAAGTAATCAATAACTTAGGTGTTAGAACGGCCATGGCTGAATATAAATCATTGCATTCTCAAATTAAAACAGTGGGTTATGTTAAGTACGACGAGGATCAATTGGTCCACATTCATCCACGGGTAGAAGGCTGGATTGAAAAACTTTACGTTAAAGCTGCGGGCGATCCGATCGGAAAAAATGAACCTTTGTACGAAATTTATTCGCCCGCCTTAGTGAATGCGCAAGAAGAATATCTACTGGCTCTTGAACGAAAAAACCAACGTCTAATCAGTGCCGCAGAAGACCGGTTGAGTGCATTGCAACTACCAAAAAGCGCGATTAAAAATCTCAAAAAGACTCGGCGAGTTAAACAAACTATTACCTTTTATACTCCACAAAGTGGCGTGATCGACAACTTAAATATTCGAGAAGGATTTTTCGTTAAACCGGGTACAACAATTATGTCGATTGGCAAACTGGATCAGGTTTGGGTCGAAGCTGAAATCTTTGAGCGTCAATCATCACAGGTCAGTAAAGGACTAGCGGTCAGTATGTCGCTAGCCTATCTGCCCGGTATCGATTGGCAAGGCGAAGTGGATTACGTTTACCCCACTCTTGATCCTAAAACGCGAACGATAAAAGTACGATTACGCTTTAACAATAAAGACAATCAACTAAAACCTAATATGTTCGCCCAAGTGATTATTCATCCTCGAGTGTCAAAAAAATCCCTGTTGATCCCAAGAGAAGCATTGATCCGCAGTGGTCGTTCTGATCGGGTGGTTTTGGCGCTTGGCGAGGGGCGTTTTAAATCAATTGAAGTAAAGGTTGGTCGATTTGATGATACTGCAGTCGAAATTTTGGCCGGTCTTGATGCGGGTGAAATGGTTGTTTCATCTGCACAGTTTTTGCTTGATTCTGAATCGAGTAAATCCTCTGATTTTAAGCGAATGAACCATCCGCTCGAAGCGACTATTTTTTCAGATAGCACTTTTTCTACTAGCCAAGTAAGTTCTGTAGATGTAGAAGGTGTCATTAATAGTATTATGCTTGGACACAGAATGCTAAATATCAGTCGAGGTCCTGTCGAAAAATGGGGGCGTCCAGCGGCTACTCTGGATTTTCTGGTGAGTGAAGATGTTGATATGACAGAGTTAGAAAAAGATATGGTTATCCAGTTTACTTTTCATATGAGTGGCGATAATTTTGTGATTACACAAATGTATCCACAAGATCTTGCTTCTGAGAGTATGCCTGAAACCGTAGAAACTAATGATCAATAGGAGTTATTGAAATGATTAAATCAATTATTCATTGGTCAGTTGGCAATCGCTTTTTTGTGGTACTGGCAACCATCATGCTAATTGGCGTTGGTTTGTATTCTTTAAAAAACACTCCGGTGGATGCATTACCGGATCTCTCCGATGTACAAGTGATCATAAAAACATCTTATCCCGGACAAGCGCCGCAGGTAGTGCAAGATCAGGTGACTTATCCGCTTACTACAGCGATGCTTTCCGTGCCTGGCGCGGTAACCGTTCGAGGTTATTCATTTTTTGGGGACTCCTACGTATATATTATTTTCGACGAGAAAACCGATCTTTATTGGGCAAGAACCCGAGTGCTGGAATATTTAAGTCAGGTGGCTCCATCACTTCCTACGAATGCTAGGCCGCAACTTGGTCCGGATGCCACCGGTGTCGGTTGGGTTTACTTATATGCATTGGTGGACAAAACCGGACAAAACGATATTAGTCAGCTACGTAGTGTTCAGGATTGGTTCTTAAAATATGAACTGCAAACTCTACCAGGTGTTTCTGAGGTGAGTGCATTGGGCGGTATGGTTAAGCAATATCAAATACGGGTTGATCCGGATAAGCTCAGAGCTTTTAGCATTCCACTATCCCATATTCAAATGGCGATCAAACGAGGTAATCAGGAAATTGGTGCGTCAGTAGTGGAGATGGCCGAAGCGGAATATATGGTGAGGGCAACCGGATATATTAAAAATGAAACAGACCTTGGAAATATTCCCCTAGGAGTGAATCAAAATGGTACGCCATTACTATTAAAAGACGTCGCCGATATAGGTATTGGTCCACAAATGCGTCGTGGTATTGCAGAATTAAATGGTGAAGGCGAAGTCGTCGGCGGAATTGTCATTATGCGCTTTGGCGAAAACGCGCAAAAAGTCATTGATGCCACTAAGGCCAAATTAGAAGAACTAAAAAAAGGTTTACCGGACGGTGTAGAAATAGTTACGGTTTATGATCGGAGTGCCTTAATTGAACGAGCGGTAGAAAATTTATGGTTTAAGCTGTTGGAAGAATTTGGTGTTGTGGCACTGGTTTGTATTTTATTTTTGTTTCATGTGCGTTCTTCATTGGTGGCAATTGTCAGTTTACCCGTTGGGATTTTGACCGCATTTATTATCATGTATTGGCAAGGACTGAACGCCAATATCATGTCACTCGGCGGAATTGCGATCGCTATTGGTGCGATGATCGATGGCGCGATTGTGATGATCGAAAATATGCACAAACATATGGAGCGTACTCCTTTGGCAGAAGGGACTGATTTTACAAGCAAACAGCGTTGGCAGATTGTTGTCGAGTCTGCCTGTGAAGTGGGACCCGCACTGTTTTTTAGTTTGCTCATCATCACAGTCAGTTTTGTACCGGTGTTTACATTAGAAGCCCAAGAAGGACGAATGTTCGCGCCGTTAGCGTTTACTAAAACCTATGCGATGGCAGCATCTGCCGCTCTGGCAATTACTTTGGTGCCGGTTTTAATGGGATATTTTATTCGTGGAAAAGTTTTGCCAGAACATAAAAATCCGATTAATCAGATTTTAACTGCCGTCTATATGCCAATACTCAAAAATGTTTTGCAGTATCCCAGAATGACTTTGCTAGCGGCTCTAGGAATTTTAATGATTGGCTTATGGCCACTGGATAAAATTGGCAGTGAATTTATTCCACCTTTGGATGAAGGCGATATTATGTATATGCCGACCACTTATCCGGGAATTTCTATTGGTAAAGCTAGAGAGTTATTGCAACAAACCGACAAACTGATCAAAAGTGTGCCGGAAGTGAAAACCGTTTTTGGTAAAGTGGGTCGCGCAGAAACGGCAACCGATCCCGCGCCACTCACCATGATCGAAACTTTTATCCAACTTAAACCAGAAAGTGAGTGGCGTAAAGGTGTGACGGCCGAGTCGATCAAAAAAGAACTGGATGATCTGATCAAATTTCCTGGTTTAACTAACGCATGGGTCATGCCCATAAAAACACGAATTGATATGCTGGCCACCGGAATTAAAACTCCAGTGGGGATCAAAATATCCGGCCCGCAATTAACGGTTATCCAGGACATTGGTAAACAGATAGAAAAAATCTTAAAAAATGTTCCCGGTACCGCATCAGTTTACTCCGAAAGAGTAGCCGGAGGTCGTTATATTAAGGTGGATATCCAACGCGAAAAAGCCGCTCGTTATGGTCTAAACATCGCCGATGTTCAACAGGTGGTTGTGGCAGCGATTGGTGGCATGAATGTCACTCAGACAGTGGAAGGACTAGAACGATATCCCGTTAATATTCGCTACCCTCAGGATTATCGAAATTCACCGGAGCAAATGAAATTGCTGCCGATCGTAACGCCCTCCGGGCAACGCATTGCACTGGCCGATGTTGCCAATGTATTTATCGAAGATGGTCCACCAGGGATCAAAAGTGAGAATGCCCGTTTAAACGGTTGGTCGTTTATTGATATCGAAGGTGTGGATGTGGGCAGTTATGTAGTGGAAGCACAAAAAGTTGTCGCTAAGGAACTTAAATTACCAGCCGGTTATTCGATTGGCTGGTCGGGACAATATGAATATATGGTTCGTGCAAAAGAGAAACTAACTTATGTTGTACCGTTAACTCTATTTATTATCATTATATTATTATATATCAATTTCCGTAATTTTGTAGAAGTGGCCATTATTATGGGAACGCTGCCTTTAGCAATGGTCGGTAGTATCTGGTTGATGTATTTACAGGGGTTTAATTTTTCGGTGGCGGTAGGAGTTGGTTTTATCGCGCTTGCTGGTGTATCGGTGGAAATCGGGGTGATCATGTTGGTATACCTTAATCAAGCCTATCAAGCGATGCTCGCTGATTGTGATAAAACAGATACAAAACCAACGGTTGCGGCGCTCGCAAATGCGGTATTACATGGCGCTGGAATGCGGGTGAGGCCAGTAATGATGACCGCTGCTGCGATCGTTGCAGGTTTGTTGCCTATTTTACTTGGAACTGGAACTGGATCAGAGGTAATGAGTCGAATCGCCGCACCTATGGTGGGTGGTATGGTGAGTTCTGTTCTGTTAACTTTAGTGGTTGTTCCGGCGGTTTATTTTTTGTGGCGAAAAATGATCATTGAAAAAACAAACAAATAGTTTGAATCAAAAGAGGGGGAAAAAATATCAATTAGTCCGTATCACAACTTAATCCTGATGATAAGATCTGATTTTGAAATTACTGAAGAACTAGTAAAGGATAAACTAATGGCGATTATTCTGACACCGATGGAAAAAGGGGAATATCCTTTTCATTGTCAGATGCAAATGTATAAAGGGATGTTGCTGGTGGAATAGTTTTTTACAGAATTTGATTGCAGCTTGTTTGTCGAAGTTAAATTATTTAAAATGTCCATTTCCTTGATTCAGTATCAATAATGAATATCATTATTTCAATTGGGAGTCTTTGATGGGTATCAAGCTAATACACTGTCTATTAATCACTACACTTTATTTTATCTCAGCTAGCGTTAACGCATTCGACCAAAATTACCTGAGTTTCAAAACTGAAGATGAAGCCAATAATATTGAAATCTTTAAAAAGGCCAGTCCATCGGTCGTTTATGTGACTAACAAAGCTATTCGACAAGACTTTTTTTCATTTAACGTCCATGAGATCCCACAGGGGACCGGAACAGGTTTTGTTTGGCACGAATCAGGTATTATTGTGACTAATTATCATGTCATTCAGGGAGCCAGTAAGGTCACCATCACTTTACAGGATAGTTCTGAATTAGATGCCAAGGTCATAGGGGTTGCACCGGACAAAGATCTGGCAGTGCTCAAAGTGACAACTTCAAAAAAGCTCTTCGCGTTACCGCTTGGTGATTCGGCATTGTTAGAGGTTGGCCGTAAAGTCATTGCTATCGGAAATCCCTTTGGGCTCGATACTACTTTGACCGTGGGTGTGGTCAGTGCTTTGGAGCGTGAAATCGATGCTGTTACCGAACGTAAAATACGCGGTGTGATTCAAACGGATGCGTCGATTAATCCGGGCAATTCAGGTGGGCCTTTGCTGAACTCTCTTGGACAGTTAGTGGGTGTAAACACGGCTATTTATAGTCCTTCAGGGGCCAGTGCCGGAATTGGTTTTGCGATCCCGGTGAATACGGTCAAGAAAATTGTTCCGCAGTTAATTGAGTTTGGTCATATTATCCGACCGAGCCTAGGAATTGAAACCGCGCCAGATTATTGGGCAAAGCGTTATGGTGTTGAAGGTGTGGTGATCGTCAGTACAACTCCCGATATGCCCGCTGACAAAGCGGGAATAGAGGGTATGAGTCGTAATCGGCGCGGCGAAATAGTATTGGGGGATATTATTATTAGCATCGCTCAAACAAAAATAAAAAATAACGATGATCTACTGACTATTTTGGAGCAGCATAAGGGGGGAGATACAGTCGAAATTATTGTAGAACGAAAGGGAAGACAATATCGAACGACTGTGCAATTGATCGTTCCTGAAGGTAACTAAAAATACTATCAATCGTTTCAGCCTCGGTTTAGATTGATTGGCATAAGTTGTTCATCAACCGTTTGAAGTTTGCCATCTTGGCAAAACTGATCAAAGGTAAATTCTTGCATGTTTTTTGATTCAGCATTGTGAAAAACGACTCTTTGAGATTGAGTTAGACATTGCCAGTGCTCTATCTCTTTTGGATGGTTTGATTTGATTGCAGAATGAACAAAGGCTGCTCCATTAATGGCACCGGGCAATCTTGCAGAATAAAAGCTAAATAGTTCAACTCCTGCTTCTCTCATATCCTTACCTAACTGTTGCGAAACAATGAAACTATCAGCTGCGCTTATCTCATTTTTATGAGCTAAAAATGGTGGTTGAGTTAGTTGGATGGATTTTTCTGAATGAGCAGAAATATAGAACACTGAATGACTTGATTGCAAGTTATGTTTGGTCAAAGCATCTGGATTTTCGATATCAGCCAAAAACAGGAAACGATAAAAGGCAGCTTCGGCCAGTACCGTTTGTTTTTTAGTCGCACCATAAAATAAACTGGGCTCCCAATGAGCTCCGAAACGTGAACCCTGGCGAAGCGGTGGGTATCGAAATGGGGTTTTGATTAAATAGTGGCGTTGACTGACTGGTTCGGATTGAACGGGTTTGTTTTGTTCCAATAAATCTTCTAGGATAGTTTGTTCGTCACTATTGGCAGTAATTAATGTAGTCGCTATTTCTTCTTGATTTTCGACCATTCGATATAATTTCATATTGAGAGAGGTAATGTGGTTTTTGCCACCTAGCGAGTGCCATAATGACACTAAATTTTGCCCCGCATCGCATCAACATATTGAACGGTTGATGTCAGTCCGGTGACTGATTGGAGTTGAAAGATCGGTTGACCATGAAGTGCCCGATTATTTTGTCTAAGCCATTCTTTGATGGCCAGTTGATTGCCTCCTAAAATGGCATACAAACCACGATATACACGAATAAGTAATAGTGCTAGTTCACCAGTTTTACTGTAAGGATCGATACTCGGATTTTTTTTAAGACGAGTGATGGATGTTCGATCTCTCCCCAGTATTTTGCCTAAAATTTCTGCAGATAGACCCAAAAAGCTAGCCGTTTCCAGAACCGCTTTTCCAAGGACACAAGCAGGATCAGGTTTAATTTTATGATTGGTATTCATTTGGAAGTGATTCTTTATGATGCATATGCTTCAATATATCACAAAATGAGGTATTTGAACAATTTTATGCAAATAAGGTGCAGTCCGTTTCTCTTAAGTTAAACCTCTCTTCGTATCTTGCCATTCCGAATACCCGATAGGTTGTTGATTATTCTAGGTTAAACTTAGAATAATCACCATACCCAAGTCTTTTGATAGTCTTTGTTTTGTTTGATTTCCCAAATGACCAAGTCAATTTTCTTGACCAGTTCTAGAGGAACTGTTTTTTTACTAAAAATCAAAGATACCGGTGAAGAAGAAACAACAATTGGACATGAACTGAGCGCATTTCCAGTAATATTTATCGCCGAGCGATAGGAGACAACAACAGGGTCATCAACAATACCATCCAGCTCATGCTCAATAACCAATTGTAGATGTTGCACATTATTATTAATGTAACTTCGATCAAAATTTGACAATATTATGGTATTTTATGCCAGTCAATTTTTATTCAGATTGCTCCAGAATCTCAACTACACTTAACTTTACACTAGTATCCCTGTGAAGGGGTATAGATTAATTATAGTGAGCATCTCTGGAGACAATATGAGCCAATTGAAGATAGCCGTAATTGATGACGCAACGATGATCCGTGATCTGATCAAAAAATTTATTCATCAAAATTTTTCTGATGCGATCGTTTTTGATGCCAATAACGGTCAAGTTGGAATGAGCCTGTTAAAAAGACAACCGGTGGATTTGATTTTGTGTGATTGGGAAATGCCAGAAATGAATGGTGAAGAGTTGTTACGATGGGTACGAGAGCAAGAAAAACTGAAAGATACACCTTTTATCATGGTTACCAGTCGCGGCGATAAAGAATTTGTGATGAAAGCCATTCAGTCTGGTGTTAGTGATTATCTAGTAAAGCCTTTTAATAACAAACAATTCTTGGATAAAGTGGCAAAGGCATTAATGCGCCATGGGGTTGAAATACCAGTAAGCTCGACTTTTAGAACCGAACTAGGTGGTGGGGATTCTGTCTCCATTCTCACCGGGCAACAGACTAAACTGGAGCCGAAGGTAAAAGTCAAAAGAGAGCTTACTAAAGGGGTAGCATTGCTTAGAACCGCTAACGGAGAGGTTCGCTGTGCTTTGAAAAAACTCGACCTTAAAAGCATGCTTGGTGTATTCAAATATGCTGATTATATGCCCACTTTGCTGGAGCAAGTCTCGATTGATATGGAATTTAATCGCGGTGAAGAAAAAAAGGTCATGCGAATTAATGGTTTTGTCCAGACACTCAAAAGTAACGAAGCGAGGCCAGACAGTGAATTAATCCAAGTAAAAGTGTTTTTTATGGACGAAGATCCTCAAAAACGTACCTTAATTTCGGAGTATGTCGGACAATTTTATTGAACCTAGATTAAGTTGAACAATGTCCTAGACAAATTTTGTCGCCATCATAATATCCTTTTATCCAATGAGTAGAACTGTTTCATAAACGCTTTATTTTTATATCTATGAAAGGAGAGGATAGGGATTATTGTTCCAAAGATCGAACATACGAAAATATCTGTCGGTGATCGTGGGTTGGGTTATAGATGTTATCAGCCGCTAAATAGAATCAGAGAAATGGTACTGAATTATTGTAACAGCTGCACATATTTCAATTTGAAATATATTCCAAATAAAAATGAGACTCAATAGACGAAACCGGTTTACTGGATAATTAATTGTGACCTATGTCACAGTTCTGTCAAACAAATTATTTTACTCTGCGTTGCGATAATACGGCGTAATTAAAGAGTCTTTTTTATTGGCATTGATTGACATAAAAGGAAAGTGTTATGACAAATTCTAATCATGATTGGACAACATTTCAAAAAGGTCGTCTAAAAATAAAGGCCTGTAGTCATTGTGGTGAAATGCGTTTACCGAATAACGAAAGTAGTGATTGTTCTCGTGAAAAAATGTTTGCAAGTCCTATCATAAGAGCGGGTTATACTCGGTTTGCTGGCGCGGCATCTAATCTTTAATAATGGTATTTGTCTACGAATAGTCATATTATGCTAGAAGATCGATAGTCGTGATCCAACTATCTTGTATCGCTTCATAAACTAATTTAGGCACTTAATTTCAAGTTCTCATACATGGCTAGCAATTCATCAGCAGTCAGTGGGGGGTAAAATAAATAGCCTTGGAAATAGTCACATTTTAGGTTTTTCAAGTAGTCAAGTTGTTGCTGATTTTCAACACCTTCCGCGATAACCTCTATTGATAATTCGTGAGCTAAGCCAATCAAAGATTTAACAATGCTCTTGCAGTGAACACTTTCCGGTAATTCGCTGATAAAACTACGATCGATTTTTAGTTGATCAGCAGGTAAGCTTTTTAGGTAGCTTAATGATGAGTAACCCGTACCAAAATCATCCAACGAAATCGATACACCTAGTGAGCGAATCTCAATGAGCTGGGAGATAAGATTTTCTATATTTTCAGCAAATGCACTCTCGGTGACCTCGATTTCAAGTTGTTGAGGTGCTATAGAATACTTTTTTAGGTTTTCAATGATATCTTCAGCTAAATCTGAAAATTCAAATTGCTTTGGAGATACATTGATGCTAATTCTGGCATTCAGATTTTTGTTGGTGAGATGCTGTATTTCCTTGCAAGCGGTCATTATCACCCACCGACCGATGTCAATAATGAGGCTGGATTCTTCCGCCATAGAAATAAAACTAGCTGGTGAAATTACCCCGTAAGTAGGGTTGTTCCAACGAAGAAGTGCCTCGGCACGATGAATACTTTGTGGACCGATACTGATTTGTGGTTGGTAGAGCAATTCAAATTCATTATTTTCGATAGCATTTTTTAATCCTTGCTCAATGTGCAGTCTTGAAATACCACTTCTGGCTGTCTCAGGGTCATATAATTGATATTGATTCCGGCCCATTTCTTTTGCATGGTACATTGCGTAATCTGCATTTTTGACAATTTGACGTGCATTATTCCCATGCAGAGGAAAAATAGAAATTCCTATACAAGCAGATACATTGAGGACAAATTCGTTAAACGAAATTTCTCTGTAAATGCTTTCAATGACTCTTTGGGCAATGTCTTCTAGAGAGCCAGTGTTAGAATATTTAGTTACAATGACTGCAAACTCATCCGCACCTAAATGCGCTACATAGTCTTGATTTTTAAGGCATCGTTTTAAACGAGATGCCACGGTCTTCAAAACAAAATCTGCTTGCTCTGGGCCCAGTTCATCATTGATTTGTTTGAATTGATCTAGGTCGATATAAAATAAAGCTAAGTTGTTGCCATGGAGTTTGTGTTGGTCTATTTCTTCGGATAAGCAATGCCAGAAACTTTTTCTATTGGGTAATCCTGTTGTGTGGTCAATTTTGGTCAGCTTTTCTATTTCTGATAGAGAAATTTTGGTGTTGCTAATATCATTTGCGATGCAAATATAGTGTAGGATTTCGTCTTGGTCATTAATAACAGGCGTTATCATTAACCTAATCCATAATTTTTTTTCATTGCTTCCTTTAGTTTCAAATTCTCCTTCCCAATGTTTTCCGACTTTTAATATTCGGTGAATTTCTGGGTAGAGTTTTTCTGCTTCTTTTACCCATTTTTCTAAAATTAACCGACTTTTAAATTCAGCATTGTCAGAAAAAGAGTAAATGTCAATCAATGCTTTATTATAGGTTTCAATGGTACCATCTTGACGACAAATGAGAACGGCTGATGATTCTTTTTCTATATCTTTGTTTAGTTGTGTAATAGACTGTTGTTTTTTGTAGTAAGATTCAAGTTGTTGTTGTAGCTGCTGTTGATGGATCCTGACAGTATTTTCTAATTGTTCATTTTGCAGTGCAAGATTACGTGCTGTTTGAAAAATTTTATGGCGGATATCAAAATTAATTGTCTCGTTGGCAAACAATAAAATAGGAATTTTGTTTGCATTTATAGCAATTACCTCAAGATATAATTCAGTTCCGTTTTTCGGGATTTCTGTCCATAAACCAGATCGGAGCTGGCAGTTCGTGGATTTATCCCAGATGGATTTTGCGTCAAACAAAAAATTTTCTACAAAAGGAAATGCCATGACCAAAGAATATTGGTTATTATCAAGTATGATATCGCTCTTGTGACTGTAAAGAGAAAGAAACCATTCTGGAGGAGGATAAATTGGTGCGAAGTTTTCATCCTTGGTAAACTTGAATGCCGCGAAATTCATTTGAGAAAAAATTTCTTTAAACATAGATATTTGTTGCAGCTCGTTCTCTTTCTGTAATTCCATTTTTGAGCCTCTTTATCGCTAGATGTTTGCTTGACAAATCATTAAATCGGTAAGTTTTTCGAAAGCATTCTCTACATTTCGATCGCATTTAGCACTGGTTACAAAAGTATTTTGCTCACTTATTCCTAGAAATGCAGTCTCTAATGAGGAAAATTGCCAGCTCTCACTCAGATCCGCTTTGTTAATTACAAGAATAATAGGTATTTCACCCAAGGTGTTATTAACCAGTTTTTTTATATGTTTGGCAGTCTTTAGTGATTGACTTCTTGTCCCATCAACGACTAATATAATGCCGCTAGCACCTCGCAGATAAGATGGTTTTAAATCCGTAAAAACATCCACTCCTTCAATATCCCAAACTAATAACTGTATAGTTTGATCGCCGTGTAGGACTGTTTTTTTGTCAATTTTTACGCCGATAGTTGTGTGGTATTTTTCGCTAAAAATACTTTCGACAAATTGTTTAACCAAACTTGTTTTACCAACGGCAAATGCGCCTACCATACATATTTTTTTGTTAATCATGGGGCACCCTGTTAGGAATATAAAGTACTTCGACTCTTGCTCTCCTTTGACGATCACTTGGTACGGATGGTAAATCTTGTGCGCCATAGCCCCAACTGATTATTAAACTCTCTGTTATCCCATTGGCCTTTAATATGCTTTCAATAAGCTTCGCACGTTCGGAACTTAGATCTAGATTGGAATTTTTTCTTCCCTTATTGTCGGAATATCCAGAAATGCTTATTTGTTTAATGCTAATATTGGCCAATTTTTCTAGCAAAATGACCCTCTTTATCTGAGCAATCGTTGTATTTAGATTTTCATAGCTATCGCTGGCCAGTTGAGTTGAAGAAAGGTTGAAATAGAAGTGCTGACTGTTGATTTGGTTAACCAAAGCTTCGACCTCAAGCCTATTTTTGGCTTCAACTGAAATGTTAGTGGTCAAAATTAAAGTTTTTGATATGACTAAGTTGAAATAATTTTTTACCAGTCTATCTTGTTTTAAATCGGAAAGATTGTTCGGTGAAATCTTGCCACTGACTAATAATTGAATCAATTGACCTTCGCGTTTGGTTGATAATGTTGATTGGTACTTTTGAGCCAAATAGGGAACATATAATTCAGGTGAATCAAGAGAACTTAGTTTCTCCTCGACAATGATTTTAAAGTGGTTATTCCTAATTTTTTTCAGTAGATCTTCTATAGATGGAGTTAAAGGGGAATGAAGGATCAGGAGATGCAATTCATCATTTTTGTAATTCTGTTGTAATACTTGGTAGCCCATTTGATTATTTATTTGATCCACAACGTGTTGTACGGAATTGTTAAGCTGCCATTTTTGATAGATATAAAGTGAACTGAGTGAGCTAAGCAATAGGAGTACTATTATTGCTAACCAGGGTCGAGATCTTTCGGGAGATTTGTTTTTCTTTAACAGGGCTTTTTGTAACCAACCAATGCAAGAGTCAAAAGGTGTTGTATCACCATCAAAGGAATGCAGTTGTTTTGCGTAACATATATGAATTTTTTCCAGTAATTCGGAACTATATTGCCTAATATCATTGCTCAATATACCACGAACGGCAAAGGCTATCACCGCGTGAGGCCCAGACTCTATTAGAAGGTTTAGGCTACCAAACTGAAGAACATTTAAACTCTCAGAGTCTTGGTTAAAAGAGTCATTGGCGAAATCAGTTATTGCAGTTAGCATTGAAGAGACGAGATCAGGATCCTGATATTTTATACCTTCTGCAACAGCCGATTGGATTAAAACTCCGCTTTTACGGTGAATAAGAAAGACCTGCTCCACCTGATATTGTATCGAATGCATTAAGACATATTGCCCATAAGAGATGCCTAATTGCCAAGCTTTAAATCGCCAAGCTAGAGCTCGGACGGTTAAACTCTGTTGTAGAAAATAGTTTAGTGAATGCATTAAATCCGACAGCGCGCTGGAAACCGCTTTTCTGACCGCTGGCCCTATTATTGGGAAAATAATGTTGGTAATTCGTTCAGGATTATTTTTGATGGATGTATCGATTGAAGCTTCAATGACAGGAGACATTTCTTCTGATAATGAACTGTCTTGTTGATTTCTGAGCCTAAAGGCTTCGCTGATCACTTCGGCGAAACGGTCAATATTGTTTTGTGCTAATCTTTGTTGAATGATTTTTTCATAATCATCGCCAAGTAACAGTGAGCGAAGGCGTTCATAATCACCTGGTGAAGAGGTGCATTGGTCATCTACCTCTTTTTCAGTTTGCCCATTTAGCATAGTTAGGCCTGGCTTTGCGTAAGATTACTCGCCATGCTTTCAAGTAAGTTTGCGATGGCTTTGCGATCGGCTTTTTTAGCGCTAAGCTCCTTGGAAGTTGATTCAATTTTTTCTGTTAAACGCTTTACCTCTTGATTGAGAGAATGATTAATTTTATTTGCAGTGTGGGTTAGCGTATCTTGAGTATGAACAAAGTCTTTTTCGGTAGCATGCCGGAATTCATCAAGGTTTTTATCTAGCGTACAGAGTTTTTTATCTAGCAAACTCTTGTGGCTAACATGCTTTAAGTCATTGGTCTTAAGGTGTTCTACAAGGTCGTGATATGAAGCGGTTAACTTCTTGTCAAATTCATCGCTATTATTAGAAATGAGTTTCTCAAGGTTGTCTATTCTCCCATTTAACATTTCAAATTTATTTTGAATATTTTGTTCGAGTTTTAAAATTTGCTCGCCAAATAGTATGTTTCGAATTGCGGCAAGTTGATCGTCGGCCTTTGATTTTTTTGAGTCTTTGGGGGCATTCTTGATTTTAGGTGTGATTTTTTGATTGCTCTTAGTTTTTTTTATAACCTTTGTTTTATTCATGACGATCCCTTTTTTATGCCAATTTACCTGATGTATAATTTAGCTAAACCTACAATATCGTTGAGCGACAGATGCAAGTTGATAGGTTTGTTCGACCTTTGGATGACATTCAACCAACTTAATAAAAAACAAAACTATTGGAAATATAGCCATATTTTTAAATGCCACTATTCAATGTAGCCTAATTTTTTAAATAGTGCCAATTATTGTTGGTCAAATTCAGTGAATTATAATGGTGAAACTCCTATTAATGGGGTCCGTGAGGTGGAAATTAAGCAATATTGAAAATGAATTCATCTGTGGATAAGTTAAATGGTGATCTTACATCGATAGATGGGAGTGGCTTGTCGAGATGATTCATATTTTATGAAAAATAACTCAAACAAAGATATTGACATAGAGGTATCTGGTGATCTGTAAGCATTTTGGTTGGAGAAAGTAGAACATTGTAAAACCTACTTGAGGTCTATTATTTATGCTATTCTGATCCCTGCTATGTTCTTAAACCTAGTATAATCAGTTGAAGCACGATAAATAGCGCCAGCGCGCTTGGTGATGCAAAAAATTGACTCCTCACCGGCAAGGTAATAACGCCATTTTTAGCGACTCCATGCATTCCTTGGTCTAGCACTCTTTCCACGACTCTAACGGATTCAGGTTAAACAGGTTGGACAGTGATTGTTAAAACGGGGAATTTATCTGCTCAGTTTGAGCATAGCATGGTGATCACTAACGGCAAGCCTATTTTGCTGACAGCGTTATAATACACAAGAATCAGCGAAGAATAATGAAAACAAGTCAATGGGGACGCGTCTTTCTTTACTCTGTCTGTTCTAGAGCAAGCCTGCAAGCGCTATCAATGGAGCGTTTACGCCTATTGTTTGATGGATCATCACTATCACCTTTTAATCGAAACAAGAGAAAGCAGCCTATCGAAAGGGATGAGACATCTTAATGGTGTATATACCCAATGGTTTAACAACACACGCAAAGAAAAGCGATATGGTCATTTATTTCAAGGCCGTTTTAAAGGGATATTAGTGGACAAAGACGGTTATTTACTTGAACTATGTCGGTATGTGGTTCTTAACCCTATTCGAGCGAAAATGGTCAAGCAATTCATTGATTACCCATGGAGCCGTTATCGAGCGACGGTTGGTTATTACAAAACAGGGGAGTGGCTCAATGTTGATTGGACTTTGAGTCAGTTTAGTCGCCAGAAAAAAAGAGCGATTGAAAAATATTGTGAATTTGTTGAAGAGGGGACTTACAATGATCCGCCACTTAAAGAGCTGCAAGGGCCGTTGGCACTCGGCCGTGACAAATTTGTAACTAAGGTATTGGCAAAACTACCGAAAGAGAGTCAAAAAGATCTCTCAGAAATCCCTAAGAAACAGCGTCGAAAAATTTATGCTTTAAGTACCTACTTTAGAAACAAAGATAGATCAGCCGCGATTTATGATGCGTATTATTCTGGGGGATATAGTCAGCGGGAGATTGGTGATTACTTGGGACATCATTATAGTACCGCTAGTCGTTGGTTAAAAAGTTTTGAAGAGCATAGAAAGACGTGACCCCACTAATTTTGACCCCACTAATTTTCATTCTCGCTTTGAAAGGCAATCATTCCGGTATGCAAGCGGAGCTAGAGGCTTGGTGGCACAAGGTTGAACGAGAAGGGATATCTAAAGAAAACTATGATGAGCATAC
>CAYVSL010000017.1:0-54327 GCA_964454125.1 uncultured Kangiella sp. | reverse complement strand
TCATTCAATCAATTCATGGTGAAGCCGCTGACAGAGCATTAGAGTATTTTCTGACTTTAACAATAAACTCAATCTGTCATGATTTTCACTAAGATAGGTTTCGAGTATATTCTCCTGTAATTGCCCATCGATTAAATCGATGGCATTATTTATCCATGCCTGATCGGATGCTTCTCCAAGCAAAGTAATCAAAATGCAATGAGTCGCTACTAGTAATCGTTTATCAGCGAATATATTAAGCAATTCCCTATCCGTCGGCTGCACCTTGTCACTGTTCGAATAGCTTAAGACCCAATGATACTGGTCTGCAATCTTGCACTCCAATAGTGAATCAAAACCTTGCGAAGTTAGTTGCTCGGAAATCGACTTTACTCGCTCCTGTGACAAAGATTTATTGACCACAAGCTGGGTAACGTTTGACTCGTAAACGACAGCCTTAGCCGATACTTCTGGCATACTTAGATTGCTTATAAGCGTTCCCGGATGATCCGGTTGACCCGTACAACGAACCGTCACCGGAATTTGATTTTCTTCCATCGGTCGCATCACTCTCGGATGCAAAATTTTTGCGCCAAATTTTGCCATCAATAGTGCTTGTTGGTAACTGAGCTGGGCTAACTGACGAGCGCCAGAAATTTCTCTAGGGTTGGCGCTGAAAACACCCGTTACATCAGTCCAGATTTCAAGGTGATCAGCTCTTAATATGGCGGCCAGATAAGCCGCCGAAGTATCCGATCCTTCCCGACCTAACAACACGGTATCATTCGCTGAATCAGATGCTATAAAACCCTGAGTAACGATAGTTGTTTCATTATTATCCATTTTGTCATTTAACTTGATTGAAATATCCGGGTCATGACGATATTGACAAACAGCACTAGTATAATGGTGCCATTCATCAAAATGATTGGTCGACTTTAAGATCTCCCGAGCATCTTGCCAGACCACATTAAATCCCTGCCCTCTGAGAAATTCCGCTCCAATCGTCGTTGACAATAACTCCCCCATCGCCAAGATTCTTGCATGTAATTTAGGGCGAATCATTTTCGCTTGGTAAATGATCAAACAATCCAATTCCAATTGCTCAAACCAGTGATTGAGCTCCTGATTAAGATTGAGTCCCAACTGGCTTGCAAAGCCAAAATGGAGCTCTTTTAAATGAGTGATAGCAATGGGATGAACTCCAGCTTGCGCTTGATGAAGCAAAGCCTCCAGTAAATTAGACACGTTTTTTAATGCTGATAATACGAGTAGTGGGCGCCGTCCATTAGATAGATGATATTGAACTTGATTAGCGATAGTTTGCCAGTGAGCGACCTCCGCTACGCTACTTCCACCAAATTTGAGTACCACCTGAACTGCCTGCATTGAGTACCTCACGCTATTTTATTAATCAACAAGATTGGTACACTTTATCATTTTATTAATTCTCTGGTAATGTTTTGCAAAGATATTGCTAAGAATGTTAACAATGTTTCACCTTCAAAACCTACCCCCTATATACAGATTATTTTTGCAGTAAATATCCCATATTGTGCTTTACATTAATCCGCTTCACCTATATATTGTGTATTCATTGGCAAGGCAACCACCAGATATAGTATATTGTTGATTTCTAAAGAAATTTAGTTATCCACCCTTTTTATACTCTTTATTCACTGGTTATTAACAAAGTTACGCATAGATAAAACAAAAAATGTTTGTTTTTTAGATAGACTACCAATTAAATATAACAGGTAAAATGATACCTTTTTATAGGTCAACCATATTTTATAAATACAATAACTAACCATCACAATAACTAAAATAATTTCCAAGTGAGATCGATTGAAATGATTGATGATTGGGGATATCAATGTTCAGAGGGAAACTGTTAATGACAGCATCATTAAAGCAAGCAAAATTACCCGAAAATTTCCAAATCAATTTTCAAAATACCTCTGTCGATATTTGGCAAACAAAATATCAGTTAAAAAGCAAAAATGGTGAGGCAGTCGATCGTTCAATTGATGAAACCTACCAGCGAGTAGCAAGAGCAATCGCCGAAGTAGAAAACGAAGATAAACAAGATGCTGTACACAAAGATTTTCTTTGGGCATTAAGGCACGGCGCTATTCCTGCTGGTCGAATTATGTCTAACGCCGGGGCATTAGCCCACAAACCCGCGACCTCAACCATTAACTGTACCGTTTCTGGCACTATCACCGACTCCATGGATGATATTTTAGAAAAAGTCCACGAAGCAGGACTGACTCTAAAAGCAGGCTGTGGTATTGGTTACGAATTTTCGACTCTAAGACCAAAAGATGCCTATGTGTCTGGCGCAGGTGCTTACACTTCCGGTCCATTATCCTTTATGGATATCTATGACAAAATGTGTTTTACCGTCTCATCAGCTGGCGGACGGCGTGGCGCTCAAATGGCCACCTTTGATATTAGCCATCCTGATGTTTTGGACTTTATTCGTGCAAAAAGAGAAGATGGCCGACTTCGACAGTTTAATCTGTCGTTGTTAATAACCGATGAATTTATGCAAGCGGTGATCAAAGATGAAGACTGGAAGTTAATCTTTCCTCTCACCGAAAAAGAAATCGAATTAGATAATATTAATACTAACGATGAAACTCAGGTCGTTTGGCGCGAATGGCCGGTATCGGAAACTTATATTACTAATGGCGTGGGTCAGGTTGCTTGCCGAATTCATAAAACAATTAAGGCCTCCAAGTTGTGGAACTTGATCATGTCTTCCACTTATGATTTTGCTGAACCGGGTTTTATTTTGATCGATCAAGTCAATGACAAAAACAATAACTGGTTTTGTGAAAATATTCGAGCAACTAACCCCTGTGGTGAACAACCATTGCCGCCCTATGGTTCTTGTTTATTAGGATCCATCAATCTGACACGATTTGTCAACAACCCTTTTACTGAGCAAGCAGAATTTGACTGGGATAAATTCAAAAAGGTTGTCAAAATTTTCACTCGCATGTTAGACAACGTGGTAGAAATTAACGGCTTACCACTAATCGGCCAAAGAGAAGCTATTAATGATAAACGCCGTCATGGTATGGGTTACTTAGGCTTAGGTTCCACCATGACGATGTTGTGCAAAAAATATGGATCAAAAGAGTCTGTCGAATTTACCGATCGGGTCACTCGAGTACTGGCAATTGAAGGTTGGAAAGCCGGGTTGGAACTCAGTAAAGAAAAAGGCAGCGCGCCAATTATGGAAGAAGAATTTAAAGTTACCGGTGAAATGCTACATAAAAGACCCGAAATGTTAAAAGATGGTTTTAAAGTCGGCGACAAGGTAAAAGGTAAAATATTACATGCAAGATATAGCCGCTATATGCAGCAAATTGCTAAAGTTGAACCCGAGCTAGTCGAAGCATTAGCCAAACAAGGAGCGCGATTTACTCATCACTCATCCATTGCACCGACCGGAACGATTTCCTTATCCTTAGCCAATAATGCCAGCAACGGCATTGAACCAAGTTTTGCTCATCACTATGCCCGAAACGTGATCCGTCAAGGTAAAAAGAGCAAGGAAAAAGTTGATGTTTTCTCATTTGAATTGCTAGCTTATCGTGCGTTGGTTAATCAAAAAGCAATGCCTTTTTCTAACAAAAAAGACGAGCAACTTCCGGATTATTTTATTACTGCTGAAACCATTACACCCACTCAACATGTTGATATTCAAGCGGCATCTCAAAAATGGATTGATTCTTCCATTTCGAAAACGGCCAATGTACCAACAGATTTTCCGTTTGACGAATTTAAAGATATTTACCTTTACGCCTACAAACAGGGACTAAAAGGTTGTACGACTTTCCGCTTTAACCCTGAAGTATTTCAGGGTGTATTGGTGAAAGAAGACGATCTAAAAAATACGACTTATCAGTTTACCCTTGAAGATGGTTCAACCATTGATTTACAAGGTGATGAAGAAGTTGAATATGATGGTGAAACTCATACAGCCGCTAATCTTTTTGATGCTTTAAAAGAAGGTTATTACGGCAAGCTGTAAAATGAAATCACCCTCTTTCGAAGGGAGGAGTGTTATATAAAAATAGAACTATCGCAAAAAATGAATGGATAAACAAATGGCAAAACAAATTAAACAAGCAATTGTTGGTTATAAGGTCAAAAAGACTGACGAAGCTGAAACCAAAAATACTACAGAGGCAAAACCAAAAGAAAGGCTATCTGCCGAAATTGTACAAATGCATGAAAGTGTTAAGCGGCCAGAAATGCTTTTAGGTTCGACCTATAAAGTCAAAACCCCACTTTCTGAACACGCACTTTATATGACGATTAATGATATCGTTTTAAATCAAGGTACTGAACATGAATTGCGCCGACCATTTGAGATTTTTATAAACTCGAAAAACATGGATCACTTTATGTGGGTTGTGGCGTTAACTCGGGTTATCTCTGCTGTATTTAGAAAAGGCGGCGACTGCACTTTTTTAGTTGAAGAACTGAAAGCCGTTTTTGATCCTAAAGGAGGATATTTTAAACCTGGTGGAAAATACATGCCTTCATTGGTGGCTGAAATCGGCGATGCCATCGAATCACATTTAACAATGATCGGCCTGCTAGTTGACGATGGCCTAGATGAACATCAACAAAAATTGGTTGATGAAAAACGGGCTGAATATGATGCTATGCAAAATGGTGATTCAGAAGCTCCATCAGATTATCCTGACGGAGCGCAAATGTGTATGAAATGTATGACTAAAGCAGCTATTTTGATGGATGGCTGCATGACCTGTCTTAGCTGTGGTGATTCTAAGTGTGGATGAAAAAAATGATGGCTAAGACAATTGAGCAGAACTAAGAAATAAAATTGCTAATCTCTGCCGAGTTTAGCTTTTACCAGGCCTGATGTTTTTTTATCAGGCTTTTTTTTGTTTAAAGGAAAACAATACTGATGGTTAATCCTAGAAAAAATGCACCAATGCGCCTTTAGTTTCTAAATTGCTAGCTCAAAGCGCGTCATTTAACTCCGGCAACACTTTAAATAAATCAGCCACTAAACCATAATCCGCTACCTGAAAAATCGGCGCTTCTTCATCTTTATTGATAGCAACAATAACTTTGCTGTCTTTCATGCCAGCTAGATGTTGAATAGCACCAGAAATACCAACCGCAATATAAAGATCCGGAGCAACAATTTTACCCGTTTGACCCACTTGATAATCATTGGGTACAAATCCCGCATCAACCGCTGCTCGTGATGCGCCGATCCCAGCGCCTAATTTGTCGGCAATGGATTCTAATAAATGGAAGTTATCGCCACTTTGCATGCCTCGACCACCTGAAATAATGATGCTGGCAGCCGTTAATTCAGGACGTTCAGAAACCGTTAACTCCTGTGAAACAAAGACTGAATGGCTGGATATATGAGCCGCAGAATCAACCTCTTCAATGGTAGCGTTTCCACTGGTGGCATCGGCAGCGTCAAACCCTGTTCCACGAACAGTAATCACTTTCACTGAGTCAGAAGATTGAACCGTCGCTATTGCATTACCGGCATATATAGGACGCTTAAAAGTATCCGCACTTTCGACTTCGATTATTTCAGAGATAGGTTGCACATCTAACTTTGCACCAACTCTTGGCATAAAATTCTTACCGGAAGTGGTCGCGCTAGCAAGAATATGGGTATAGCCTTCCGCATTTGCTACCACAATCGCGGCCAGACTTTCCGCTGTTGCATGTTCTAGCGCTGCATCGTCAGCTTTAAGTACTTTTTTGACCGAAGCGCAAGCCGCCGATTGCTCCGCCACACTTTGACAATCTTTTCCCATTATCAGAATGTGGATTTCTGCATTGTTTACGCGACTTATTTTTTCCGCGGCTGATAACGTCGCTAATGTAGTAGCGCTCAAATCTTGATTATTATGTTCTGCAATCACTAAAATAGACATTAGATCACCTTCGCTTCATTTTTAAGTTTTTCAACTAATTCTTCAACTGACTCTACTTTAATTCCCGGCTTTCTTGCTGCTGGCGGCTCAACTTTTAAAGTGGTTACACGCGGCGCAATATCAACCCCTAAATCGGCTGGACTGGTTTCTTCTAATGGTTTGCGTTTTGCCTTCATGATATTGGGCAATGATGCAAATCGTGGCTCATTTAAGCGAAGATCGGTAGTGACAATTGCAGGCATATCGAGCAAAACTGTTTCCAACCCCCCATCAACTTCGCGAGTAACCGCCACCTTATTGTCAGCGATATTCACTTCTGAGGCAAAAGTTCCTTGTGGCCAATCGAGCAAAGCACCAAGCATTTGGCCAGATTGATTATTGTCACCATCGATAGACTGTTTACCCATAATCACCATCTCAGGTGCTTCTTTGATTATCACTTCTTTAAGAATTTTAGCCACGGCCAGAGGTTGAATTTCCTCATCTGTTTTCACCAAAATCGCGCGATCGGCGCCAAGCGCTAGGGCGGTTCTTAACGTTTCTTGGCATTGGGCAGGACCAATAGACACCACTACAATTTCAGTCGCAATGCCTTTTTCTTTTAAACGAACCGCTTCTTCAACAGCGATCTCACAAAAAGGATTCATCGACATTTTAACATTCGCGGTTTCAATTCCAGAATGATCATCTTTCACGCGAACTTTGACATTAAAGTCAACCACACGCTTAACGGTTACCAGTAATTTCATGTATCTACCTATGATGGCGAATAAAAGTAGCAAGATCTTGCTACTTTATGCCTATAACGTCAACAAAAATCGAGTATAATGCCGCAACTTAAAACGATATCATCTATAAAAATATTTGATGACGACTAATAGCTGCAACGCAATAAGCATAGACTATATGGGGATGCGAATCATTGATATGTAAGGCATTGGATCAGTATAATCGCCTAACCTAAAATAATCTGGATTAATTTTAAATCTTGTAATCTCAATTAATGTTTGTAATCAACAATCAATTGGAGTAACCGCAATGGATAACCCCCCCATTGAAAGAGAATCGATGGAATTTGACGTCGTCATCGTCGGAGCAGGCCCTGCCGGTCTGTCCACCGCAATCAAGCTCGCTCAAATAGCCAAACAGCAGGAGAAAGAAACCACTATCTGCGTGGTTGAAAAAGGCTCAGAAGTTGGTGCTCATATACTTTCTGGTGCGGTATTTGAAGTTCGGGCTTTAGCTGAGCTTTTCCCCAACTGGAAAGAACAAGGCGCGCCAGTCAAAATCGAAGTCAGCGGTGATGATGTTTATCTAATGAAGTCAGCAACAAAAGCACAAAAAATACCCCCTTTATTGGTTCCAAAGACCATGCATAATCATGACAACTACATTATCAGTTTAGGCAACTTATGCCGCTGGCTAGCCGAGCAAGCCGAGGCGCTTGGAGTCGAAATTTTTCCTGGGTTCGCTGCCAGTGAAGCCATTTTCCACGAAGATGGTAGCGTCAAAGGCATCTTGACCGGCGATATGGGTGTCGCCGAAGATGGTTCACAAAAAGATGGTTACATGCCGGGGATGGAATTACATGCAAAATACACAGTCTTTGCCGAAGGTTGCCGTGGCCACATTGGTAAACGGCTAATTAGCCAATTCAAACTCGATGAGGGAAAACAACCTCAACATTATGGAATTGGTATTAAGGAAATCTGGAAAATACCAGCGAAACAACACCATTTAGGTAAAGTGGTTCATAGTGCTGGCTGGCCCATGTCTGAATCCAAAAGTCATGGCGGTGGATTTTTATATCACATTGAAGATAGTCAGGTCGCGGTTGGGTTTATTGTTGATTTATCGTATACAAATCCGCATCTGAGCCCTTTCGATGAATTTCAACGCTACAAACATCATCCTAAAATTAGCCAATACTTAAAAGGTGGAGAGCGAATTTCTTACGGTGCACGAGCACTCGTCAAAGGTGGATTACAATCCCAACCGAAAATGGTATTTCCCGGTGGCTTATTAATTGGCGATGAGGCTGGTACATTAAATTTTGCCAAAATCAAAGGCTCTCACACCGCCATGAAATCCGGTATCATTGCCGCAGAATCAATTGCTGAAGCGCTCAGTCAGCAAGAACCGGTTAAACAGCTCGATAGCTTTACCACTCACTACAAAAACTCTTGGGCTTACAAGGAGCTACACATGCAACGAAATTTTGGCCCAGCTCAACACCGTTGGGGCAATATATTAGGTTCCGCTTATTGTTTTATCGATATCAATATCTGTAATGGACGACTTCCTTGGACGCTAACCGATAAAAATCCCGATCACTCTCAAATGAAAAAGGCCTCCGATTGCTCGCCGATAAACTACCCAAAACCGGATGGCATTTTGTCCTTTGATAAATTAAGTTCGGTTTTTATTTCCAACACTAATCACGAAGAAGATCAACCGGTTCATTTACAACTTAAGGATAATAATATTCCGATAGAAGTTAATCTCAAAGACTTTGATGAGCCTGCACAGCGATATTGTCCTGCGGGTGTTTATGAAGTGATTTTGGATGATAAAGGCAATAAACCACGTTTTCAAATCAATGCACAAAATTGTGTACATTGTAAAACGTGTGACATCAAAGATCCGAGCCAGAATATAACTTGGGTAACTCCAGAAGGGGCTGGTGGACCGAATTATCCCAATATGTAGAGATGTCTAGATTCAAATTAACGATGATTGATTTTTGCGTCGCCCCCAAGCTAGTATCGTTAACAACAGTACGCTTATAACGGGCACAGAACCACTATCTCCTGAACTATCATCCCCACAGTTTGGCGCGCTACCAGCGATAGGCATCAGCATATAAGCACGTATTTCCCCCTCAAATACGCCAGTTCCGGTTATAACACCAGAATCATTGATCGAGCGAGCTTCATTTAGTTGCCAGGCGGAAGAATCCTCACACGAAATGAGTTTATTGATATCTTTAAGAGTATTATTTTCATATAAAAATGCATGATAAACACTTGGAGAATTCTGTACTTGAGAAAGTCCAACGATTTGATCGGATTCATTAATATCAAAAGCTTCAGAATCTTTAAATTTATCATTTAAAAAACCAAGCCCTGTTACGGTATCAATTTCAGTATCATAAACAAACGCTTCCAATACTTTTGAATTGTTTATGGCGAAACCAACAATTTTGCCAGCATTGTTAATGGCCCACGGCGTTTGACTACCTTTACCAAAAATTTCAATTTTTTCAACTGTTTCGGGATCATTAACATCAACCAAAACGACTTCTACTGAACCAACCTCATCGACAATTAGCCCAGATAAACCAACAGCGAGACCCGTATCATTCACCGCCCTCAATCGGATGTTCCTTTTGGAATTTACCCCTTCGAGAGGAGCGACCATCAGCAACGAATCAGTATCGATATTATAAAAAAATCCACGTCGATATAAACCGGTTAACTCGTTGCCATCAGTATCGTTGCCATCAGCCGGATCAAATAAACCGGTTCCTACAACCAAATTATTATTGTTAATAGCAACAGCCCTTGCATTTTGAGGTGCATCGGGTACAAATTGTGGAATTCTATTAATGGCTAAATTACTAATATCATAAAATAATGCCCATTCAGTATTAGAAATTGTATAAGAAATACTTTGGTCTGCCGCTGTGATTTCTGTTACTTCTGATTCTAACGAATAGCCCACTGCATATAGATCGTTCAGTCCAAAAGCAAAACTACTAGGCTCTTCTATTGGAACTTTCGGTTTTGTAGTACTTAAGACGAAGTGTTCCAAATAGCCGAGTTCCGTCATACTATTATTTTGATAAATAAAAGCGTGGGTCCCAGGATTTTCATCACTAGCGTTACCCACAATATAGCCTGAATCATTAATCGAAAAAGCTTCAGCGGATCGCATAGTCTCATCATTCAAAACCTCCCCGAGCTTACCGAGATCTATCACTTGGTAAAGGTCAGCTGCTAGGCTAATCCCAGAAAAACAACTCATAATGATTGTCAATACAATAGTTGCGCTTTTTCGTTTACATATAAAAATGGACATATTTTATTTACTTCTTAATTTAATATTGTAGATGAATTTGGGCAATGCTAACTAAACAGCATCCGGCTGATTTTCTGGAATAGCATCCTGAAAACGCTCTAACTTGAGACAGTTATGATTAATTTCCTGCAATATAGGATAAGCATCCATCGAAAAATCAAAACGATCAGCATTATATATTTGCGGTATAAGACAAACGTCAGCCATAGATAGTTCCCCACCGAGGCAATAAGGACCCGTAAAATCATTTTTGGCAAGTAATTTTTCAAAAGCATTAAACCCTTGCGCTAACCAATGATGATACCATTTTGATTTATCTGCATCGCTGATTTTTAACTCGTTGGACAAATATTTCAAAATTCGTAAGTTGTTTAATGGATGAAGATCGCAAGCGATAATTTGGCATAATTGTCGCGTAACAGCTCTTTCCGCTAGGGTAGTGGGCAAAAGCGACCGTTGCGGGTATTTCTCTTCCAGATATTCCAAAATAGCCAATGATTGCCCAATGGTAATACCATCATCCACTAAGCTTGGTACCAACCCTTGTGGATTAATTGATTGATATTCCTTCTTATACTGCTCACCGCCATCCTTCACCAGATGAACCGATTGTTGAGAGTATGACACTTGTTTTAAATTCAGCGCTAATCGCACTCGATATGCCGCAGTCGAACGCCAGTAACCATACAATTTAATCATTCATTGCCCTCAAAACTATCAAAATCCTCAAAGCTATCAAAATCCTCAAAAATAGCATTTAGGGTATTTTTTCTAAATGGACGGCCATTATCGCCTCTATGGGAGAAAAAACCAAACTGAAATTAGTACCTTCTATTAGTACCTTATCTCAGTTTCCCCCTCTCCTTTACAAAGATGGGAGTTGGATCAGCTCTTTTTAGCTTCCAAATCATCCCAGCTAGCATACGCGTTATCCAGCTCATTCTTAACAGATTCAAATTGAGCCAACACTTCAGCAGATTTAACAGCATCGTTATAAAAATCAGACCGCGACATCTGCTGTTCGAAATCACTTATCTGTTGTTCAAGTTTTTCGATCACAACCGGTAACTCATCCAACATTTTTTGATCTTTATAAGACAATTTTTTCTCTTTTGTGGTTTTATTGAGCAATAAAGATGCTTTGTTAGCGGCCTTACGCTCCGCCTTGCTTTCTTTTGGCATCATTTGCTCAAAATAATCTTTCCAGTCTTGATAACCACCAGTGATTTCAATGACTTGATAGAGATCTTTGAATGAATCGTTGCAGCTTTTGCCCAATGATGGCAACTGGTTATCAAACACCAACAATTCACTACAGCAATTATCTAAAAAGGCTCTATCATGGCTTATGATAATGACCGTCGCGCTAATTTCAACCAACATCGTTTCTAAAATTTCTAACGTTTCGACGTCAAGATCATTGGTTGGTTCGTCTAGTATAAAAAGGTTAGCTGGCCTGGTAAAAAGCTTCGCCAATAGTAGTCTATTAATTTCTCCACCAGACAATGAGTGAGCTGGCGCTCTGACTCGATCGGGAGTGAAATTAAAATCAGCCATATAGCTGATAACATGTTTTTCTTGCCCGTCGACAAGAACAAAATCTTTACCATCGGCAATGTTATCAGACACTGTTTTTTGCAGTTCGATGCCATCTCTTAACTGATCAAAGTAAGCAACCTCTATATTCTCGCTGGCGGTAAATGATCCACTAAAGACGGGGATTTGCCCTAAGAACGTCTTAATGAAAGTCGTCTTACCGCAACCGTTATCACCCAAAATGCCAATTTTGTCACCTTTTTGAATAATGTATGACAAAGGTGCTATCAGTGGCTTATCAAATCCAACCTGTAGGTTTTCCATGGTTGCAATGATTTTACTGCCTTGTTTGGCAACACTCGCTTTTAAATTGACGTTTCCAATCACATTGCGACGTTCTGAATGTTCCTGGCGCATTTTCTTTAATGCGCGCACTCGACCTTCATTTCTCGTTCGTCTTGCTTTTATTCCTTGTCTGATCCATTTTTCTTCGTTAGCAAGGCGCTTGTCAAACTCCATGTTGGTTTTTTCTTCATCTTTTAGTTGTTGCGCTTTTAATTCAAGGTAAGCTTGGTAATTGCCGGGGTAAAGACGTAGATGACCACGATCTAATTCCATAATGGTATCAGCGATTTTATTAACAAAGTGACGGTCATGTGAAACAAATAACAATGCCCCTTTAAACTTGAGCAATTGCTCTTCAAGCCAGTGAATGCTGGTCAAATCAAGATGGTTGGTGGGTTCATCCAAAATCAACAAATCAGGTTCCTGGACCAAAGCTTTGGCTAGCGCAGCTCGACGACGCCAACCACCGGATAAGTTTGCCATTTTAATATCGCCACCAAGCGACAATCGAGAAAGCGTTTGTTCAACACGCTGATCGATTGTCCAACCATCATTGGCATTAATAATTTCTTCCAAAGACTCTAGCTTTGCTGATAGATGGTCCTTAACAATCAATTCCTGATATTCATCCACCGCCTTTTTGACCTCTGCCAAACCAGATTCAACGAAGGCTCGAATGGATTGTTCTGTTTTTTCGGGTAGTGCCTGGGGTAAAAATCCAACTCGATGGTGACGAGAGCGGTTAATCAAACCGTCATCGGGCATCACTTCACCACAAATGAGTTTTAGTAAGGTTGATTTACCGGTACCATTCCGACCAATCAGACAGATTTTTTGCCCCTCTTCGACCACAAAAGAGGTATTGTCTAATAAAATCTGGGGGCCATAGGCCAAGCTGAGGTTGTCGCCTCGGATTAAAGACATAAAGATATTTGATTGATTGCAAGTGAGTGGAGCGCTATATTACACACATTGCGTTAAAAAATCTCATCCTTCGCTCAGCTTTTCCAACATTTTTTCCATATGAGAATGAATCAAATTCAACGCTTTTAACGGCCTGATCATTACCTTAAAATCAATAACAAACAATCTACAGCTCATCGGAGCCTTCCGCAATATCATCAAACAAAAAAGTACTCAAATATCTCTCTCCGGTATCCGGTAACATGGCTAGGATCGAAGAGCCTTTTGGCGCATTTTTAGCGACTTTCAATGCAGCTGCAAAGGTGCCACCAGCAGAGATACCGCAAAAGAGACCTTCTTTGGCTGCCAACTCTAAAGCCGTATCTCTAGCTTCTAAATCAGTCACCGGTAAAATTTCATCGATCACTTCTCGATTTAAGACCGACGCAACAAAATCAGGGGTCCAGCCTTGAATTTTATGGGGCTGCCATTCTTTACCTTTTAGTAGCGCAGCGCCTTCTGGCTCGGTGGCGATGACTTTGATGTCTGGACGTGCGATCTTAAGAACTTCACCCACACCAGTAATCGTTCCACCCGTTCCATAACCACTAACAAAATAGTCCAGCGGCAAGCCCGCAAAATCGATTAATATTTCTGGTGCGGTTGTATTGCGATGGTATTCTGGATTAGCCGGATTATTGAATTGACTGGCAAGAAACCAACCATTTTTTTCAGCTAATTCTTCAGCGAATTTTACCATACCAGTACCTCTTTCCGCTGCAGGTGTTAACACTACTTTGGCCCCTAAAGCACGCATAATTTTACGTCGCTCGACTGAAAAGGTTTCTGTCATTACCGCCACAAAAGGGTAGCCCTTTGCTGCACAAACCATGGCCAGTGCAATACCGGTATTACCAGAGGTCGCTTCTACCACCGTTTGACCTTTTTCCAATTGTCCCTTTTGTTCAGCATCATTAATTATAGCAAACGCCAGTCGATCTTTTACCGAAGAGAGTGGATTAAAAAATTCCGCTTTAACAAACATATTAACATGGCCGGGTGCCAAACGATTTATTTTGATGATAGGCGTTTTGCCAATCGTGTCCAAGATTGAATGATGGATCATAATGATTCCTCTTTGTATGAATAGGTTCTAGGTTCTAGGTTCTAGGTTCTAGGTTCTAGGTTCTAGGTTCTAAAAAATAATAACTTAATATTAGGTTGTTAGCGCTTGCGCCCTCTTCTCACTGATATTCTTAGCCGTTTCATCGATATTAAACCACGCCAACTGTTTTGACAGGGTAACGACTTCACCGACCAAAATTAATGCAGGCATTTGTATTTCATTTTTTTCTACCAGTTCTGAAAGTTGATCGAGCTGTCCAATAAAAACTCGCTGCTCTCTACGGGTACCATTTTCGATGACAGCCACTGGTGTTTTCGGACTTAAACCATTTGCAACCAGTGAATCTGAAATGACTTTATTTCGTAATAAACCCATATAAAAAACCAGTGTTTGTTTTTCAGTGGCTAAACTCTGCCAATCAATCGTTTCATCTTCTTTTTGATGCGCCGTAATCAATCGTACTGTCTGGGCAAAATTCCGATGAGTTAGTGGTATCCCTGCGTAACTAGCACATCCGGACGCGGCTGTAATACCAGGTACCACTTCAAAACGGATTTGATGCTTGTTAAGTGCTTGTAATTCTTCACCGCCGCGGCCAAAAATAAAAGGGTCTCCACCCTTTAATCGAACTACCATCAATCCTTTTTGTGCATATTCAATCAACCAGCTATTTATTTGAGCCTGACTGGCAATATGACAGCTGGCTCGTTTTCCAACATGGATTCGCTTCACATTTGGACCGATCATGGCTAATATTTCATCACTGATCAATGAATCATAAAAGATAACATCCGCTGACTGAAGTAATTGGTACGCCTTTAGAGTTAATAACTCCGGATCTCCCGGTCCAGCTCCGACTAAAAAGACCCTGCCTGCATTTGCGATAACCTGACGGTTAAAATCATTACTCCGACTTTGCCCGACTAACTGAAACCGGCTTGTCAGTATTGACTGTGTTGTCTCTGGATTAATATCAGTTTGGTTCATTATTAAATACCTACAACCTCCTTTTATGTCTCTTTAAAATAACCCGCTGGATTCAAGTAATGGCTATCAGAACATTTTACTCTTTCAATTAGAAATACACGTTGCTTCTTGCATAATAACCAATTGGAATAGCTATTGTTGAATGCTAGTGCTACATTACAATGGTCTTTAGATAATATGACCAAAACATTTGAATTTAAAATCTCTCAAAGTGTCAGGATTATGACAAACACCAATGAAATTACAACAGCTAAAATATTTACTGGCAATCGTTGAAAACAGTTTCAACATTACCACTGCTGCAGAGCGCATTTATACCTCACAACCTGGGATCAGCAAACAGTTAAAATTACTGGAAGAAGAACTCGATTTACGTATATTTGAGCGAAGTGGCAAACAATTGGTGGGACTAACCACAACCGGAGAACGAGTGGTTCAACATGCCCGCAAAGCACTACAAGAAGTCGAAAATATTAAACGACTTTCTGATAATAAGAATCAGGTAGAACACGGCGCTTTTCACTTGGCAACCACACAGACTCAAGCCAAATATGTATTGCCGACGGTTTTAACTCGCTTTCATCAACGCTACCCTAATTTAGCCATCGATATCCAACATTCTTCCGTCGATCATATTATGCAACTAATACTGGAGCAAAAGATTGATTTTGCGATTGCTTCCGATAATCAAACATTGCATCCTGATATTATCAAAATTCCCTGTTATGAATGGGACCGGGTGGTGTTATTTCCACAGGACCATGAACTGGGTAATCTGACAAAACTGACGCTACAAGATATCGCAAAATATCCCATTGTCACCTACAAAGAACCGAGTAGCGGAAACTCTGGATTGGTGAAAGCCATGCAGACTGAAAAACTTAAAGTTAATATAGTATTCACTGCCCGAGACGCTGATGTAATCAAAACCTATGTCAGAAAAAATATTGGTATTGGTATTGTGGCAGAAATGGCGTTTGATCCAAAGCTTGATCATGACTTAATTGGTTATTCGACCAAAACCCTTTTACCTCGCTGCACCACTTGGCTGGCTTTTAATAAAAATTTATTGATGCGCAATTACATGTTCTGTTTTATCGAATTATTTGCTCCTCATCTGAGCAGAGAAAAAGTCAACCAGTATCTGTTTAAACAAAATGACTCTGCTCAAAATAATAGAGAAAATAAGAAAAAAACTAGCCTGCCAATGCATCAAATGTGGCATATTTAGATTAAGCGCAAAATCAGAATCAAAACGGTTATGACTACTGAGGCAAGGAGAGTACAGAGACTAGAAAGTAAAATGTCGAAAACATTCCTTTGGCAAAAGCCATTGATTTTCAATAGGACCTGTCGTTTTTTTGATTTTCTCTGTGGTGAAATTATTTTTTGGCCTTTTCCCTATTTTTTATAATCCAGACAGGTGGTCATCATGCAAACCACACTCTCTTTTTAAACCGCCAAAGCGAGTTTGTTCTTCAGTCATACCCAGTGTTAACGGTTTAGTGCTGTGCACATCGCCTATCGATACATATCCTTTTTCCCATAACGGATGGTAGGGTAGTTTATGCTTAGTTAAATACTGATGAATTTCTCGTTTATTCCAATCAATAAGTGGATGAACTTTCAAGCGACCTCGCACCCGTTGCAAAGTAGCAACCTGTGAACGGCTTTCAGACTGGCTGCGCATAATTCCGGCAAACAAAGTCTGAATATTAAGTTCATCTAAACCGTCGTCCATTGGCCTCACTTTGTTTATTTGGTTGTATTGGTCTAATCCGTCTATCCCGTTTTCCCATAATCGGCCGAACCGTGCTTCCTGCCATGCACTACTCAAGTCGGCGCGATATACTTTCAAGTTTAAATCAAGCTTGCCAGTTAACATTTCTATAAACTGATAGGTTTCAGGAAAAAGGTAATTAGTATCAATTAAAATAACCGGAATATCCGGTATGATTTGAGTCAACATATGCAGACTTACCGCAGACTGAACGCCAAAACTGGAAGACAATGCAAATTGGGATGGTAGGTATTTAAGCGACCATTCAATTCTCTGAATGGCTGTCATCTTTTCAAGATTTCGGTTCACTTTTACCATTTTTACTTCGTCTAATTCCAATTGAGACGATTGCTCAAACACTGTTATAGCTCCTGAGGTTGTAGGGTCAGATTCTGCAAATTCTGGCTCTGTAAGTTCTGGTTCTGAGAATAATGAAGATAAATTTTCTAACATTATCAATTCCTAAAAATAAAAATCAAGACCATTGTTAACCGCTTTAACCGTCTGATTACGGATTACAAAATCACCGAATGATTCGCCTAATTTACGACCTTCTGAATAGTCTTTAATAATCGGTTCAAGTTCTTGCAATATAGACCGCTCATTAATATTTTCACGGTAGACTTTATTTAATCGATCACCATTATGGCTTGCGCCTAAATAAAGGTTATATTTTCCAGGACCTTTACCAACCAGACCAATCTCACCGAGAAAAGGGCGAGCGCAACCATTAGGGCAACCGGTCATCCGTACGTTAATAGGTTGTTCCTTTAAACCGTATTTATCGAGCAATATTTCAAGTTTAGTAATAAAACTTGGTAAATAACGTTCCGCCTCCGCCATTGCTAAAGAGCAAGTTGGAAAGGCAACGCAAGCAAGAGAATTTAATCGAGTTGGGCTTTCCTTTTCACCAATACTAATGTTATTCTCTTGTAATAACGCTTCAATTTTTGGCTTGATTTCCGGTTGAATATAACTAATAACCATATTTTGATTGGGCGAAATCCGAAATTCACCATCATGTATTTTTGCGATTTTTAACAAACCACTGAATAGCTTACTTCCTACAGAGTCGATAATTCTGCCACTATGGATATATAAAGTTAGATGCCATAAACCATTCTCATCTTGCATCCAGCCATAACGATCAGCATTGTGAACAAACTCAAAGCGTTTCGCTTGTGACAATTCAAAACCCTGATAAGCAAATAATTTATTTTTAAACTCATCAATCCCTAATCGATCAATGGTATATTTAAGACGTGCATGTTTGCGTACTTCTCGATTGCCAAAATCACGTTGGACTTTAACCACATTTTCGGCCACCGCCAACATTTGTTCAAGTGAGCAAAAACCTATCAGATTAGCGATCCTTGGATAGGTCGAATTATCACCATGAGAACTTCCCATACCACCACCAACTAGAACATTAAACCCTACTAATTGATCCTGTTCTATAATCGCAATAAAACCTAGATCATTGGCATACACGTCAACATCATTAAAAGGAGGGATCGCAATAGCGATCTTAAATTTTCTCGGCAAATAAGTTTCGCCGTATAGCGGCTCTTGAGTTGACTCAACCATTTTTCCATCCAACCAGATTTCATGGTATGCCTTCGTCTTTGGTAATAAGTATTCACTTATTTTCCTAGACCAATCATAAACTTCTGTGTGAATTTGAGATGTTTCTGGCAAAGGATTACTCATTACATTGCGATTAACATCCCCACAAGCCGCAATCGTATCTAACATCGACTGATTGATCCCCGCGATAGTGGTCTTTAAGTTTCTTTTAAAAACCCCATGCCATTGATAAGCTTGTCTAGTTGTTAAACGCAAACTTTCGTTAGAATAATGAGTTGCTAAATCAGCCATTTGAATATATTGCTTTGAAGTGGCTACGCCGCCCGGCACTCGCGCTCGGATCATAAATGAATAGAGAGGCTCCAGTTTTTGTTTACGCCTTTCATGACGAATATCACGATCATCCTGTTGATAAATTCCATGAAATTTAATCAGCATTAAATCATCATCAGCCACCGCTCCAGTGATTGGGTTATTGAGACTTGGAGTAATAGTCCCTCGCAGATAATGACTTTCGATTTTAATTTTTTCAACATCAGAATGTGTCGCTGCGTCATAACGTGTTTGATTAATTGGTTTTTTTTTAGACTTTTCTATTACAGGCATATTAATACACATCTCTTTGGTAGCGGTTTTCTTTTCTAAGTATTTTTAAATAGTCTTTTGCTTGCTTAGTAGACTTATCACCTTGTTCTGAAATAATTTTTAATAAAACATGTTCAACGTCTTTGGCCATTCGATTCATGTCGCCACAAACATATAAAGTGGCTTTTTTATTCTCTATCCATTGCCAAATATTCGTCGCATTATCTAATAACCGTTCTTGTACATAGATTTTTTCTTTCTGATCGCGGGAAAAAGCCAAATCAAGATGAGTCAGCAATCCTTGCTGATAATATTTTTGCAATTCTAATTGATAGAGAAAATCAGTATTAAAATGGGGGTTACCAAAAAACAACCAATTCTCTCCACTTGCCAAACGATGATTACGCTGTTGTAAAAAAGCACGAAAAGGCGCAATGCCGGTACCCGGCCCAATCATAATGATAGGCTGATCATCAGCAGGTAATTTGAATCGTTTATTGTGCTCAACAAAAACCAAAACTTCTTCATTTTCTTCAAGTCTTTCAATTAAAAATTCACTGGCAACACCACGACGAATAGCATTATCATTAAAAGTCTCTTTAAGTCCGACAGTAATATGGGCTTCCTTTTCATTCGACTCAAGACTCGATGATAACGAATAAATTCGTGGTTTTATGGGTTTTAATAAATCCGCTAACTTCTGCGCTTTTAATGGGATCGGAGCCAATGCAATTACATCAATGATCTGATGGTTTTTAATATAGGATGAATAATCCGGTAGTATTGTTTCAAGTAATTTCTCCGCATCCTGTTTATTTGTGAGCGCAACAAGTTCACTATAGGAGCCAATAAAATCCTTATTGATTAAGGTAATTTCAAAGTTTTCGAGCAACGCCAACCTTAACGATTTTGAATCATTTTTAATTGATACAAACTCTTCGCCATCCAAACTGGTCAAATTCAAAATTCCATCAACTAGCTGTAGATTATTTTTTGCCCAAACACCGATCGAATCACCTGGCAAATATTGTATACCTGAATTTTCCAAAGACATTTCAATATGATGAATACACTTACTCGATCCCTTGCCAGTTATTTTTTGATTCGACAAGATCGTTGCCGTCAACGGATTTTCTTTTGTATATTGAGCGCCGTCTAGCGGAGTATCAATCTTATCTAAGTCGTTTCCATCGCTAAAACTTAGCTCATCTAGCGATGCAAGCGCTGTCATTTTTTCGACTAACCGGTTGATCCATTGTTTGACCTTTACTTCATAGTCAAGATCGCAATCTACACGCTCAATTAACGATTTAGAGCCAAGCTTAATCAGAGCCTTATCAAATTTTTTTCCTGTTTGGCAAAAAAATTCATAGCTAGAATCACCAAGCCCAAAGACCGCATGTTGAGTATTATCTAGTTTTGGTACTCGTTGACTGTTAATCAAATCATAAAAATCAATTGCGTCATCCGGTGGCTCACCTTCCCCATGAGTGGAAATAATTAATAATATAATTGGGTAAAGAGCCAAATTCTTGAGATTAAAATCACTTACGTTGACTAGATCTACTGGTACACTAATTTTGTCTAAATTATCAAAAAGTAATTCAGCAATCCTCCGCGAATTGCCAGTCTGCGAACCATAAAGAACAAGAGTTTTCAAGGGTACATTGTTAGACTGACTTGCTTTTGACTGGTTGATAACCGAACTATCTAACGGTTCAAATGACTGGTCACTTCGACCTTTTACCAAACCCTTGCAGTAACCGCTTAACCACAAAAGCTCTTGACTATCAAAAGCGTTCACAGTATTTAACCATTCAACTGAAACGGGCTGGACATTTACTGGAAAGTTGGCTTTCTTGTTCACGATATTCTATTCGAAGATTAATACTTGATTAGAATATTGGCTTTATTGAGTTTGATTAACTACTAATTAATCGCTATTAGGGAATAACTTTTGGTAATGGCTAACTAACCTCAACTCAGGATAAGAGTTAAGGTTAACTAGAATTCACTAACAAAGAACTTAACATTCTTGCCGCTAGCCCCCTTCACAGGGATTTGACTAGTTAAAGTCCCGGTGAAGGGACTAGGTGAACTAGGTCTACTTTTCTTACTAAGAATTTGACTAAAAAATTCTCATCGTGATAGAGTGATAGTTGAAGTACGAACATTTATGCAGGTGGTTTACCCTCATGTTTAGTCGATTTTTTAACAAAGATACTAAGAAAGCTCCTCACACGGATGATCTATCATCCAAACCTGAGTCAGACAGCCTTTTGTCCAATCTATCGTCCAACAAGCTAAAAGCGATAATCTCTAGCCTTAACGAAGCCGAACCCCTGTTTACAAGAGCCGGTTATCGAATGGAGCAATTGGACGTAGAATTTGGCGCCGAGCAAAAAATAACCCCTCATTTCAAGCAATTAGAGCCCATTAGCCAACAACATCAAGATCAATTATTAGCCGAGTTAAACGATCAACAATTGATAAAATTTATTATCATTTCGCTCAATAAATCTGGCCGTATGCAGTCTCTATTCGAAAATTCAGAGCTTTATTATTACGGCATTGAAATCAATATCTCTTCAAATCCCTCAGTTCGCACTATATTTAAGCGTAAAGATAGCATGGCAGAAGTGATCCCGATCAAGCCCAGTCGTTAAAATATTAAACACCCGGTAACAATATTCTTTGCCAATGATGCGGTGAAAGCGCTGCCTGTATTCTAGACAGCCTTCTCAGCTAGTGATGGAGATAGGATTACATACATTCAGTTAGTCTCGGGACAAAGGTAAATATCAATCCAATCGCATCCACTCATCCGATGTACCAATCCAGTCTTTATATTTCTCTTTACCACCTCGGCTCTTCCAATCAGAATCAATGGTCAAATGAGAACTAATTCCCCCTCTGGGGTTACAATGCATTACTAGTCTTAATCGATCAGGTTCATAAGTTTCCATCAGTTGGTCGTAGATGATATTAATCAATCGCTCATAAGAAACAACGATATCGCGCAACTGATAAACATAAAATTTAAGCGCTTTTAATTCAATGATTTTGTTTCTAGGATAAAAAGTCAGATAAATTTGTGCAAAGTCAGGTTGTTCACCAACCCCTAAAAAGGTAAATTCCGGAATTTTCACCTTAATCTCATAAGCTGCAGAAGATGGATTTGGCAGTGAAACCAATAATCCAACATCAATGGTTTCGTAAGTTTTTATTTTATTGCTCATTCTCTATACTCTATATTAAATTTGACTTATTTATGCCTGACATCTTAAACACCTGCACTGATTGTTGAACGTTTCGCTTACAATGACCTTGAATACGGCACTGTTTAACATTCAGTAACTATTTATAGCGCCAATAACTTGCATTTGCAACAGTAAATATGCTCTCATGCTAGGCTAATGCGATATCTCACTTGATTTTGGATACATTACGATCCTAATTCAATATTGTAGTAGCGCAATTTAATTCAATTTAGGTTCAAAATCATAATAATTACTAGCTATAAGGGAGATCCTTGTGAAAACCAAGCTCAACAAAAAAAAACTGATTACGAGTGCGATATGCCTCGCCTTTGTTGCCTCATGTGGGCAACAAGATCCCTCCAATGAGACATCCGTTCAAAACCAAAAAGCCGAAAAAACTGAAGTTGCTCCGTTAACATCAGGTATTGAACTGGCGCATATGGACAAAGCCGTTCGCCCACAAGATGATTTTTATCGTTACGTGAATGGTACGTGGTTGGATACAACAGAAATTCCATCCGATAAATCAACCTATGGCTCTTTCACGGCTCTAAGAGATAAATCTCGCCGTGATGTTAAGGCCATCATCGAAGAAACATCGAAATTGAAAAATGTTGAAAAAGGCTCTGACGCACAAAAAGTAGGCGATCTATACCGCAGCTTTATGAATGTTGAAAAGCTTAATCTGTTAGGTGCATCCCCATTAATGCCTGAATTTGAAAAAATTGATGCTATCGCTAGCCACGATGATGTATCCGTTTATTTCGCTGAAACCCAAATCATTGGAACCACAGCGCCCTTTGCTTTTTGGGTGGATAATGATTCAAAAAATCCGACCAGTTACATTACTTTCTTCACCCAATCAGGATTAGGTCTACCCGATAAGAAGTACTATTTTAAAGACGATGAAAAATCGGTGGCGCTACGCGCTGATTATGTCATCCATCTAGAAAAAATGCTCGCACTTACAGGATTGAAAGATAGCGCCGATAAAGCTCAAAAAATCATGGCCTTGGAAACAGCCATTGCCAATCTCCATTGGACACGTGAAGAACGACGAGATCGCTCTAAGACTTACAACAAAGTAGAACTTAGCAAACTGTCGGAAATGACTTCCAATTTTAATTGGGATGCTTACATGAAACATGCTGGTCTTTCCAAAGAAGCCAGTGTCATCATTCGCGAAAAAAGTTATTTTGAAAAATTCTCGAAATTATTTACTGATACATCCGTCAAAGATTGGAAAACTTATTTCAAGTGGACTTTGATCAACTCCGCCGCTGGAATTTTAAGTGAAGATATTGACAAACAAAATTTTGATTTTTATTCCACTAAATTAAGCGGCACTCCGGAACAAGAAGCTCGTTGGAAACGTGGCGTCAATTCCGTTAATGGCTTGCTCGGAGAAGTCGTCGGTAAGATTTATGTTGAAAAACATTTTAAACCTGAAGCCAAGGAACGAATGATTAAACTGGTTGAAAATCTTAGAGCAGCCTACAAAGAGGCCATCATCGGGTTAGATTGGATGAGTGAAGAAACCAAAAAACAAGCGTTAGAAAAATTGGCTAAATTCACTCCAAAAATCGGCTATCCTGATAAATGGCGTGATTATAGTGCTCTGGAAATCGATGCGGGTGATCTAGCAGGTAATTATAAGCGCGCTTCATTGTTTGCTTATCATCGAGAAATCGACAAACTCGGTAAGCCGATTGATAAAACTGAATGGCATATGTCTCCTCAAACGGTGAATGCTTATTACAACCCAGGCATGAATGAAATCGTCTTCCCGGCGGCCATACTACAACCTCCTTTCTTTAATATGGAAGCAGATGATGCGGTAAATTATGGCGGTATTGGCGGCGTCATAGGCCATGAAATGGGCCATGGTTTTGACGATCAGGGCGCTAAATCAGATGGTGACGGAGTACTAAGAGATTGGTGGACAGCAAAAGATCTGGAAGAATTTAAAGTTCGTACTAAAAAGCTGGCTGATCAATACTCTCAATTTGAACCTTTGCCGGGCGAACATATTAACGGTGAAATGACTTTAGGTGAAAATATCGGTGATTTAGGTGGTTTAACCATCGCCCACAGAGCCTTCACTATGTCTCAAAAAGACAAAGCCTCACCTGAAATTGATGGCCTTAGTGGCGAACAGCGATTTTTTATGGGGTGGGCTCAGGTTTGGGCTTACAAATTTAGAGAAGAAGCATTAAGAAACCGAATTGCAACCGACCCACATTCGCCAGCACCTTTCCGTGGTAACGGTACTTTAATGAATATGCCTGAGTTTATGAAGGCTTATCATGTTAAAGAAGGGGACGGCATGTATAGATCACCAGAAGATAGAGTTAAGATCTGGTAGTTTGGTCTTAGACTCAAATAAAAAGGGAAGCAATTATTTCCCTTTTTGGTCTCTTTATTGAGTCTTGTAGCCGAATTATTTTTTAGAACGTCGCGGCTTTTTACCATCTTTTTTACTGCTCTCAGATCCTTCACTACGACGCCCTTTACCACCATGAGAAATTTTTCCGCCACTTTTTAATTTATCAAAACTAAAATCGGCTGCTTGGGTTATGTTCATTGGCTTACCGCAAACTCTGACTTTTTTCAGATGAGATATCGCATCCTTTGGTAATTTACCGGGAAGATCAACCGTAGAAAAATCATCATAAATTTTTATGTGACCAATATATTTACTTTCAATATCAATTTCATTGGCGATAGCTCCCACCACATTACCTGGTTTAATTCCTGCTTGAAATCCAACCATAATGGCGTAGCGGCGCATTTCTATGTTGGGAAATTCAGCCAATGTTTCTGCGTCTTTAGGAAAGTCTTTTCCAGAACGGCTTTGTCCCTTTCGGTGTGGTTTTCGATCTCTACCACCTCGTTCTCTACCATAATCAAATTCTGAACGCTCTCGTCTATCACGCTGTTGCTGTTTTGGTGAGGGTAAATCTTCAACTAATAATGGTGATTTATCATGTGCTAAACTGGCCAGAGCAGCTGCAATTTGAATTCCAGTTTGATCCGTTTCTAGTTGATAGTTTTCCAAAATTTCCAAATAAGGTGCTAAATCACCGGAATTAATTTTTTCAGTTATTTTTGCTTTAAAACGATCAACTCTTTGATCGTTTATTTCGTCTGTGGTTGGCAAACCAATCCTTTGAATTTTTTTGCCTGAATGTTTTTCAATGGTATATAACATACGTTTTTCGCGGGGCGTCACAAATAAAATCGCTTTCCCTTCTTTGCCAGCTCGACCCGTTCGTCCGATCCGATGAATATAAGATTCAACATCCTGGGTAATATCGTAATTAATGACATGTGAGATCCTAGGAACATCCAATCCTCGTGCAGCCACATCAGTAGCGACTAGAATATCCAATCGACCATTTTTTAATTGAGCAATGGTTTTTTCTCTGGCCGATTGTTGCATATCACCGTTAATTGCTGCTGCCGCATAACCGCGCGCACTTAAACGGTCCGCTAATTCGACTGTAGCGGTTTTTGTTCGTGCAAAAATGATAATGGCGTCAGTCTCCTCCACTTCCAAAATTCGCGTTAAAGCATCTAATTTATTATGGTGAGAAACGGTTAAATAGAACTGTTCGATCGTTGTGGCAGTAGCTGTTTTAGTTTTGATTTTTATTTCTTGGGGTTTATCTAAAAACCGGTCAGCCACTCGTTTGATTTCTTTGGGCATTGTGGCAGAAAACAATGCAATTTGCCTATCTTCTGGTGTTTGTTCCAACACCCACTCAACGTCCTCAAGAAATCCCATACGCAACATTTCATCGGCTTCATCAAGCACCAATGTGTGCATATGATCCCAATTGATTTTACCTTTTCGCATATGGTCCATGACTCGACCGGGTGTTCCAACAATCACCTGAGGCCCACGGGCCAGTTGCTTTAATTGCACAGGAAAAGACTGACCGCCATAAATAGGAACGACTTGAAACCCTTTCATATATTTTGAATAGGTATTGATTGCTTCGGCTACCTGAATGGCTAATTCTCGGGTGGGTGCTAATACTAGCGCTTGAGGCTTTCTAAGATTAACATCAATTTTAGCTAATAGCGGTAGTGCAAAAGCAGCGGTTTTACCAGTACCCGTTTGCGCCTGACCAATAATATCCACACCACTTTGCAAAACAGGAATACTTGCCGATTGGATCGGTGAAGGTTTTTCATAACCAATCTCATTAAGAACTTTAAGTAATTCTTCTGGTAGTGCTAAATCACTGAAAGTAACATCTTTCTCAGATTGATTATCGTTTGATTGTGACATGGAATTTCCAAAGGGGGGTAAAATTGTGGTTAATTATAGTCTAATAATGAACCTACAAATACCATTTATAATGGTCTCGACCATTTAAAAATAGTACAAAACTAAAAAGCCCTCACATTGCCTATGAGAGCCATATCCAAATAATAAGAAATAAAAACGATGCAAAAGACTATTTTCTAGTACCCCGCTCCTCTATCTCCTCTTTTTTACATTAACGCGTCTTGATCCTCACCTTCTTTTTCAACTTCAATCGGCATCAAGTCTTCTTTTGTAATACCCAGAGCTAATGCCACATTGCTCGCTACGTAAATAGAGGAATAAGTACCAACAAAAACACCCGCAATCAATGCGGTAGCAAATCCGTGAATGAGTTCACCACCCAGAAAAAATAATGCAACTAAAACTAACAAGGTGGTGATCGAGGTCATTAAAGTCCGGGACAAGGTTTGATTTAACGAGGAATTAACAACTTTTTCGGGATCTGATTTTCTGAGTTTTAAGAAATTTTCACGAATACGATCAAATACAACAATGGTATCGTTAAGCGAGTAACCAATCACCGCGAGGATCGCCGCCAATACGGTTAAGTTAAATTCCATTTGAATGATCGAAAACAACCCCATAGTGATCAACACATCATGAGCAAGCGCTGCAACTGAACCTACAGCAAATTTCCATTCGAATCTAACCGATACGTACAACATGATAAAAATTAATGCGACTAGCATGGCTAATCCACCTTGCTCGGCTAATTCATCGCCTACGGCAGGCCCCACAAATTCGATTCGACGCATAACGACATTGGTATCGGAATCTTCTCTTATCGCTTTTAAAACAGCATCACCTATTTCTGCGTTTTTCTTACCTGCTTGCGGTGCGAGTCGAATCGTAATATCTTTTGATGTACCAAAATATTGTACCACCGTTTTATCGAATCCCGCTTTTTCAAGTTGAGCTTGAATTTGATCGCGGCTTGCATCTTCTTCAAAACGCACTTCAATCAGTGTTCCACCAGTAAAATCCAAGCCTAGCGCTAAACCATTCACACCAATTGAAATCGCTGAAGCAATCAATAAAACCGCGGAAAAAATGGTGGCGGATACTCGGTATTGATTGAAATCAATATTCAAGTTTGATTTTAATATATGCATTGTGTAAGGCCCTTATATTGATAAACTTTTGATTGATTTACCGCCGTAAATCAAATTAACGATAGCTCTGGTACCTACAATCGCAGTAAACATCGAGGTGAGAATTCCGATCAGTAAAGTCACCGCAAATCCCGCAACCGGACCAGTACCAATACCAAATAAAACAAAAGCGGCAATTAAGGTCGTAATATTAGCATCGGCGATCGTTGAAAAAGCTTTGTCATAACCATTATGGATCGCTTGCGCTGGATTGACACCATCAGCCAGCTCTTCTCTTATTCGCTCAAAAATCAAAACATTGGCATCGACCGCCATACCAACGGTTAAGACGATACCGGCAATACCGGGAAGTGTAAGAGTCGCCCCAGGAACTAATGACATAACTGCCACGATAAAAATTAGATTGGTAAAGAGTGCGATATTAGCGACCAATCCAAACAAACGATAATAAACCAACATAAATATCAAAACGGCGATAAAACCAACCACAATTGAATTCATTCCCATTTTAATATTTTCTTCACCGAGGCTTGGACCGATGGTTCGCTCTTCAATAATAAAGGTAGGCGCACTCAAGGAGCCGGCTCTTAGTATTAACGCGAAATCATTTGCCTCTGACGATGTGTAGCGACCCGTTACAACAAAACTTGAACCGAAAACACCATTTATTTTTGGTGCACTAACAACTTCCTTGATGGTAATGTTGTCGACAACTTTTAACTCGCCATTGATATTTCGTTCGTAAATGGCCTTAGTTTCTATCATTACGATTGCCATTAATTTTTGAGTGTTTTTAGTGGTATTGGCCAGCATTTTTGCTCCACCTTCACCGTCCAATGTCACATTTATTTGCGATTGACCGGTTTGTGGATCGAAGCCAGGTCTTGCATCAATAATTTGAGTACCGCTAACAATGACTTTCTTTTTAACCACCCATTTTATAGGATCGTTTTGATCTTCAATAATTTCGGAGCCTGCTGGTGCTCTTTTGGCATTAGGATTTGCACCTTCTTTTACCATTCTAAATTCTAGAGTCGCTGTTGTACCTAAAATTCGTTTTGCTTGCGCCGAATCCTGAACACCAGGTAATTGGATCAATATTCTGTCTCTACCCTGTTTTTGAATTAAAGGTTCAGCCACCCCTAATTCATTAATTCGATTTCTAAAGGTGGCAATATTTTGATCAACCGCGTAGTCCTGCGCTTCTTTGATTTTTGCATCACTAATATCAAGCACTAGTTCAAAAAAATTATCCGTATCACGAACCCTTGTTCGGAAATCCTGGTAAGTTTTTCTAACCTGTATATCCGCTTTATCTCGTGACTCAGCCTCTCTAAATCGAGCGATGAGTTGGCTATTACTTTGTTTCGCCACGGAAGAATAATGAAGATTGTTTTCTCTATACAACGTTTTTAACTCAGTGACATAACGCTTCATTTTTTGATCCATGACCGAATCCATATCGACCTGCATCAAAAATTGAACACCACCACGTAAGTCGAGCCCTAAATTAAGAGGTGCACCACCCATCGATTTAAGCCATTCTGGTGTCGTTGGGGCTAGGTTGATTGCCACTACATGCTGATTAAGATCTTTACTGGACAAAAATTTAGGCACTTCTGCACTGGCTTTAAACTGATCATCTTTATTATTGAAACGGATCAGTGACTTTCCATCTTCAACTTGTGAAGATTTAAGAGATATGCCTTTAGCCTCTAAAGCTTGTTGTATTTCTTTAAACAAAGATTCTTTGATCAGTGCACCATTTTCCTGAGTGATCTGGATCGCAGGATCTGGCGGGTAGATATTGGGTAAAGCAAACAAAGTACCGACAATTAATAAAACAGCCAACATAAAATATTTCCATGTAGGGAAAGTATTCATGGGGCGTAAATGAGCTTGGCTTGTGAACATATATTTTTCTCTAATTATATTTTATTTAGCTTGGCTTTTGGGTATTTTTACTCTCCCCTCTTACCAAAGAGAGTTAGGTAAGAGGGGCGCTCCTACCGATAAGAGATGAGCAAATCACTAGCCATTAATTTCTTTTATGGTTCCTTTTGGCAACGATGCTGTTACCGCATGTTTTTGAAACTTAATTTCAACGCCTTGAGCAACATTTAAAATGATAAAGCCATCAGTGATCTTGCTTACTTTACCAATAATACCGCCATTGGTGACGACTTCATCACCTTTTTGAATAGTTTCAATCATGCTTTTGTGTTCTTTGGCTCGCTTGCTTTGTGGACGGATCAACAAAAAATAAAATACCACGGCAAATAAAACCATCATGATAATAGTGCTAGTTCCATCGGCTTGACCGCCGCCTGCTTCCGCCGCTTGTACTGTACTAATAAACATCTTTTATCCTCATTTTCTGTAGGATGGGTGAAACCCATCAATGGCTATGTTTTGGTTGCTATTGAGCTTTATAATGCGATCATTCGCTTATGCAGAATGTTGATTCAATCTCGTTTACCGACGGTACTTCCATACCCCGTAATTGATAGAAGTCCTCAACAAAGTCGTCGAATGTACCTGTTTCTATCGCATTTCGCAATCCTTGCATCAAATCTTGGTAATAATGTAAATTGTGGATGGTGGCCAACTCTGCACCAAACATTTCTCCACATTTGTCTAAATGATGTAAATAGGCCCGACTGTAATTTCGACAAGTATAACAACCACAAGCCTCATCGATTGGTCCAGAATCCTTTTTATTGGGACTATTTCGTAATCTTACAATGCCTGTACGGGTAAAAAGATGGCCATTTCGCGCATTTCGGGTAGGCATAACACAATCAAACATATCGATACCACGGCGGACAGACTCAACCAAATCTTCTGGTTTACCGACTCCCATTAAATAACGCGGTTTATCTTCGGGCATTTTACCCGTCAGGTTGTCCAGAATCATTTTCATTTCTTGCTTTGACTCACCGACAGACAGCCCGCCAATGGCATAGCCATCAAAACCAATCTCGGTTAATCCTTTTAATGAAATATCTCTAAGTTCAGAATACATACCCCCTTGAACAATACCAAATAATGCCGAAGGATTATCTCCATGAGCGACTTTAGAACGTTTAGCCCAACGCAAACTTAATTGCATCGAAGTTTCAGCCTGCTGATGGGTAGCAGGATAAGGCGTACATTCATCAAAAATCATCACAATATCAGAACCAAGATCCCGCTGCACTTGCATAGATTCTTCTGGCCCTAAGAAAACCTTGTCGCCATTAATGGGTGAACGAAAGGTCACCCCTTTTTCGGTGATTTTTCTTAGTTCTCCCAAGCTAAATACTTGAAAGCCTCCAGAATCCGTTAATATTGGTCCCTGCCAATTCATGAAATCGTGCAGGTCGCCGTGTAGTTTAATCACTTCCGTGCTAGGACGCAGCATTAAATGAAAAGTATTACCCAGAATAATCTCAGCGCCGGTCTGGCTCACTCGCTCGGGCGACATACCTTTGACTGAACCATAAGTACCTACTGGCATAAAAGCAGGGGTTTCTATAGTGCCGCGTTCAAAAATAATTTGACCTCGGCGCGCTTTACCATCTGTTATTAATAAGTTAAATTTCATTGATCAATCTCTTTGCTAGCACACGGTCACTCAATTCGATTTTCAATAAACATCGAATCACCATAACTAAAGAAGCGATACTCTTGATCAACGGCATGCTTATAAGCTTTTAAGATCAGTGCCTGACCTGCGAAAGCACTTACTAACATTATTAAGGTTGACTCAGATAGGTGAAAATTAGTAATCAGTGCGTCAGCCGATTTAAACGGATGGCCGGGATAAATAAAAATATTCGTTTCACCGCTAGACGGACGCAATTTCCCTGATCTTGAAGCGGATTCAAGACATCTCACAGAAGTGGTACCGACACATATCACACGGCCTTCGTTTGCCCTTGTTTTAGCGACCAGATCAACGACGGACTGAGGCACATCATACCACTCTGAATGCATTTTATGTTGCAGAATATTATCGACTCTTATAGGAGAAAAAGTGCCCGCTCCAACATGCAAAGTCACAAAATCCATTGCCACCTCTTTTTGTTTCAATTGACTAATCAAGTTTTCATCAAAATGAAGCCCGGCCGTTGGCGCAGCAACCGCGCCCTGCTTTTTAGCATAAACCGTCTGATAACGACGCTTATCAAGTTCATCTGCTTTTCTTTGAATGTAGGGTGGTAAAGGCATTGAACCATACTGCTCTACTAGCTCAAGTAGTGGCAACTCATTCAGACATTCAAGCTTAAAAAAAGCGCCATCTCGACCAATGATGGTTAAAATAAAATTGTCTGAAATAATAATATTAGCACCAGCTTTAGGCGTATTGCTAGCTCGAACCTGCGCAATACATTGATCTTTATCACCCCCTTTGCCCGGGATCACTCTTTCCAATAATACTTCGACTTTTCCACCGGTTTCCCTTTGACCTAACAGCCGGGCTGGGATCACCTTAGTATTGTTAAAAATTAAGCAATCCTTCGATTCAATTAAATCAACAATATCGTAAAACCGTCTATCTTCGATAATGCCTGTGTCAGGATTTAAAGCCAAAAGTCGACTTTTAACTCGATCTTCGCAAGGCTGGCTAGCGATCAAAGCCTCGGGTAAGTCGAAATGAAAGTCTTGTTTAAACATAAAAATTGTTTCAAATAAGTGGAACGAAACTGACAAAAAAAAGAGGCAGGGAGTTTAACAGGTTTTAGCCTGTAGGAGTATGTCGGGAATACCCAAATCCCTATTTAGAAATTTGGGTGGATAGGCTAATCATTGATTCAAGGTAATTGCTCTGATCCATATATTGTAATAGATTTGACCATTTTTCAAATGCGCACTTCCAGCCTGACGGTCTATAAAATAACATAACCATTCTTTTGTTATTGCACCCAAGTACATAATTTTAACTGCCGAATGGAACAATAAAGAGTCACATAATTAGCAACTATTGCCACTTTCAGGCCAACAGTTCTTCTGATCACCGCCACTCCCCCATGTTCTTACGCCTGTATTGGTAAGACTTAAATTTTGATCGCTAGTCAAAGAACCCGTAGCTTCCGCCGATAAAGTAAAAGTATTATCTGTCGAGACTACTCTCAAATTATAATAGGCTGTACCACCTTCTACAGGAACTTGAGTCGCAAATATCGTGCTTAAGCCCGTTCCATCACTTGGCAGCTCGTAACTATAATTAGCCACCCGAAAACGTTCCATGGCCTGCGCAGCATTCATTAGTGCCGCCATCCCATCAGTTCGCTTGGCACGAATAACGTACTGTGTGTAGGAAGGGTAAGCAATAGTGGCAATAATACCAATTATAGCTACCACAATCATTAATTCGATTAAGGTAAATCCTGATCGTTTCATTCTGTTATTCATCTTCATCTTCACCATCTATATTTTTTTCATCTATCCAGCGAATTCCCAACACTGAATCCGGTGGTTCTAACCCATCCATGCACTCTAGCCCCACACATAATATTGTCACAATATCATCACCATATTCATTGAGTAATACTTGTGGTTCTGGTGCAATACTAGAAGTGTCTAATGAGATCGTTCGATCATCTCCATCAAGTAAATGGTCCTTATTTCTATCAATAAAAGGATTGCCATCCGCTATGTTCATAACATACAAACGAGACTCTCCTTTTGACACGCGACATGCGTCTGCTCCAACGGGCGCATAAGTTGTAAAAAGAATTGAATTATTGAAAGTGAGGGAATCACTTAACACTTTCTCGCCGCTATTAGTAAAATCAATATACCAACCATTTTTGGGTTCATCTTCGTTATAAATTAACTTACCTGCTATAGAATTCCCATCATCGTCATAACCAGCTTGGTTTGTGATATTAACAAGTGTCGATAAGTTTGCATCCATATCAAAAATCCCCTTCAACACTCCTTCATCTTTAATCATATAAAAATGATCATTAACCATAGTATCTAACGGATGAGCCCGATAACCTGATCCAATGGAAATAGAAATAAAACTACCTGTTTTTAATCGTATCATAGCGATATCTGGTGAATTATAAAAACGGCGATTATTACTCGCAGCATTATCATCTTGCATATGAGCCACACGCCCACCAGTGATTAAACCTTCACTATCAATATCAAATCGAAAAACTTGAGCTTTAACATCACTGGCATAAAAATGATCCATCTGTGCATCACCGTCTAAATCAAATGCTGTGATGGTATTCGGTATCGCCTGCATGGTACTTAATAATCCGGCTGATTGACCCTCAGCAGCAGATTGCACAGCATCCACAGATGCTTTCCAGTACAAGGTTCCATCGTACGCATCAACCATGTAAATATCTCTGCCCACGCCTGAACTACCATCACTAAAACCACCACCTGCAGTATCCTGAATCGTGCTATACCCCCCACCAAATATCATCACTGTTTTGTTACTGAAAACTGTACCGTCAGCACGTTTAATCGTTTTGACTTTCTTAATAATAGGCTTAGACCAACTCTGACCTAATTCATCAAAGTCCCCCCCATCAGTTTGGGTAATAAAAAATTTTAAACTTGGATTATTTCTTGAGCTAATATCAAAAACATAATAACTTTCACCACCACGGCGCATGCCGACATAAAGATAGGCTTTTTCACCACTATCAATAACACCTGGAGTACCGACCCCAAACACCTCATCAATATGCAAGGAAATTCCTCCGTCTAGGCCATAAGTACGTGAACCGGTGCCTCCTTTTTGTAAAGCCGACAATCCTGATATAAGCTCTTGGGGAATAAATGACCAATTTTCAGTGCCTGCTGCAGCGTCGATTGAATGTAAAAAACCTTCATTGGTTGCAACATAAACCGAAGTATTCCCATCTCCAGCACTGTAGGTCACAACAACAGGACGAGAATGTAAGGGATCACCCATGGTTTTTCTGGCTGCCGTTGGGGTTGCACTATTCACATCTTTTCCAAGCGCCCAGCCAATCACCTTAGACCTATCTTCGTCTCCCGTTGCACCGACCATTTCCGCCGTTATGGCAACATTACTATCGGAGACTATATCTAAGCCTCCTGCGGATATATTGGTATAAAGTGTTCGTGCATTCGTTAATTGCTCAGCAGCCCCTCCTTTTGTCACGTCTTTACCATCAGCTTTACTTGACCAATAACTCTTAGCATTATCAACAAAACCTCCAGCAGTGATCGCAGGGATCTGAGGTTCTGAGCTATCAACTAAAACACCCTTTTTTAATTGATATTTTTTTAAGTTACCCGGCCAAACAGCCTCTTCCGAAGGGTGAAATAAAGAGAAATAGATATCATTGCTATGGCTCGCCCGGTTGAATTGGTTAATCGATACACCGGATGTCACAAAGGTACTGTTGACATCCAATATACCCTTTGTGATTGAGTAAAATGCGGATGATAGCGCCTCTTTATTAAAGGCCGTATAGTATTTTCCACCACCTTCTGTTGCTACATCTTCCAAAAACGACTGGTTGGTAAAAAAACCAATGGTGTGAGTCTTTATTTTCTGTTCAACGGAAAGCCCATCCCTATCGGCCCTCCACAATAATTTTGACATTTTTTTAGTACAGTCCCTTCCCCTATCAGACCAACTACGACTACAGCTTGCATCGGACCCTGAGAGCCCCTCTTCAATAGCCCACCTTGAATAGAGATCATTGGTGTGACCAGCCCCTATTTCAAACTCAGTCGGCTCCCCGTCGGATAACAATACAATATTATTTGCCTGACAACTGTCCTTTATTATCGGTGATTGATAGATAGGGTTATCATAAAGCATTTCGTTAGCACAATCTGGATCATTTAAATTAGCATCACTACATCCGTTAGGTTGACTACGCTTACCAGAACTCAAAGATCCCAAATGACTTATCCGTAAATTGGCTATATCACCATAATAATTCGAACCTCGTGTAGTACCGTATTTAACTGGCAGTCCTTTAAAATAGCGAGCGCTTTCCGCATAAGCGTCTGCGATAGGTGTTCCTATTGCACCATTTAATGCTTCAATAATTGATAACATTTCACTGCGCTTGGTGATCGTAGTACTGGGCTGAAATCTTCCACGAAAGTCAATTTCAACTTGAGGGGCCTGTGAGCGGCTTCCGTTATAACTGTCTGCTGATCGAAACCCACTTCCATTTTTTAATATCAACGTCATAGAACCAGTCGTGTCCCATGCGTTTAAATTGACAAGATTTTGAACAATTGATTTAAAATTAGGAGAGCTATATTGTACATTATCGGCCCAAGCATCATCTCTTGATTCGGTTATTGTCCAAGTGACTCCTGAGGTCAAATCACGATTTCGCACATTCAACGCATCTCTATCTAGAGGCGGATTAACAGAGTTAATAGCATGAATATTGATTTTAGCCTTAACAGAGCCAGAGTTTCCATCTGAGGTTAGATTTAACACCGCCCGGCTAATAACAGCCCCTTGAGGTATGCCAAGATTCTCAAATCCGAGAGCTATTTTCTCAACCTTTCGCGAACCACTATCTTCACGCCAAAACTCCAAATCAGAACTAGTATTACTAATTCTGCCATTAATCAATTTTTCACTATCGTGTGCTCCATTCGAAATCGTATTAAATACAGTGTTCGTAAAACAGCCTGTCCCAGAAGATGCTTCATTTGCATAGCTTAGCGCCAATGCTGCTGAAAATGCAGGCTCTGCATCATTAGCAATAAAGGGTACACCGGTCCCTACGGTCGTTTTTTTAAGGAGTATAACGATATCATTACCACCACACCAACCAGCAGGATCCGCCAGATTTCTTCCATTAAGGTCAACAATAGGTTGCAGTATTGTTTTAATATCAGGGCTTTGTTGAATATCAGGGACCCCCGTCGCAGGAGTCACATCAGCAGGAAGTTCCCATGTAACAGGCGCGACATATCCAGTAGCACTTGCATCTTCATTAATTCGATCCGACAAGTCATTATCAAGCGCTTCAAAAGCTGGTGCATTCGCAACCTGCTGAGCAAATATTTCATAACCGCTGTCAGCAAATGCGACTCTTGTCGCTAATGATAAGACCGCACTCTTTATTGTTACCCCCTGAGGGATCCTGACATTTTGAAAACGCAGTCCAATATAATCTTTACCAATAAATGAACGACCATCAAATATCACAGCACGCCCCGTTTGATCAGCATCATCATTTGCGGACGAGATCCTCACTAAAGTCGTAGGACTTTCAGGCTCACTAATCACTATATCCGGATCAGTAATCGGATAAATAATGGCTCCGCCCGGAGTAGTAAATCGAGCAATTCCCATATTAACGCCTTTTTGCCTAGTAACAATATCGGTCATAACCTCTCGCAAGATCTCTAGGCGAGTCTGTGTTTGGCCTCGATCGACCTTATTCATACTGCTAGAAGTATCTAGCAAAAAAAGCACATTCGGTTTATTGATACTCGTTGTGTTAGTGCTCACAAATATTTCTGTGTCGTCCGCTAAAGCCGTTTGCAAACAAAAAAAACTATACAAACAGGCTCCAACCCCAAATTTAAACCAAGAAACTAACATACGCATCACACTTACCTCCAATACTTCAATATTCACATTAATTGTTTATTTAACAGCTTATTACTGACAATTTAGTCGCAGGGATTTAGCTCATACGCCCAAAGCGTATGTTCTGAGACCGTTGTTCCTACAGTTCCAGTGGCATTCACTCGAAAAATACGACAACCGGTACTACCAGACCTACCTATGCTATAGCCACTACAGGCAATTTGATTGCATAGATGGGTTTGTGTTACCTCTAATTGAGCCTTTACCATTGATGCCTTGTCTGCATCAAGATAATTTGTATCGGTACAATCACCCCTAACACCGGATTGGTCATAACATTGATTTTGCACATCACTGGTATAAAGCACTTTCAAGATATGACCATCAGCCGATTTATTACCCGTATTGGCTTCACGCATAAAACCACCAATTGCACTTTCAGCTGCATTAAAGGCAATATTTTGTATGTGTAGGTTAGCCGCCATCCGCTCTTGAAGATTGCTCCGTTGTGCCGCCGATAAGCCTATAATGGTTAATATAATCAACATAATTAAACTAACGTATAACGCTGCTCCTTGTTGATTGGAAGGTAAATGCTTAAGAGGTAAATTTTTCATGATGCTTTCACCTTGCTTATCATACATTTGATAGAGGCTTCTGGAGAACCAGCCGATGAGTATACCGCGTTAGGCATATAAACAGTTTGTTGAAATAACCGCCTCACCAAACGATCCGCCGGTTTTGGAGTATGAGTCTTATCAAGTACTTCAAATGTTCTTGATTCTGCCGAAGGAAATACATTACTTTCACTTTTTAATAGCAGCGCAACACGAACCGATAAAATCGTTGCCCCTACCGGAAGCGAGCTTGCATTGACAAAACGATTAACCGCTCCATCAGCACAAGCTAAATTGTCCGTATCAATACCATATAGCACCTGAAATTGATCCACATTAGACAATAATGGTTGTGCTGTTCTACCGCCGTTACCTGCGCACATTAGATTTTTACTGTCGTCCACATAAAAGCGATTTCGAACAGCACCGGTTGCAGTGGGCTCGCCATTACAATCTCTATTTTTCTCACTACCAACAGCCACCTTATAAGCGATTGTTATAGAGTCAAAGTCATCACCATCGAAAGTACTATCTGCATCAAGAAAGATAGGATCTATCGAACCCAAAGAAAAATCTTCAACCCAGCCTGCTTTTTGAATTTGATCCTTAAAAAACATCAATGCGAAACGTCCATCTTCCTGAATGATTGCAAGGCTGTTTTGCATCGTGTAATTTTGATTAGAACCAAGAAATAATTGAATCACACCAGCCATCAAAATTAAACTCAGTACACCTGCGATCATCAGTTCAACAAGGGTAAATCCGGATTGATTTGACATGCTATCAAGTCGAGATAATTGCATTTTATTTCTGATCAACTCATTTTGATTCATGGGAGGACCTCCAAAATAACGCAATTTCTGCTATCACTACTTGTAATACCTTCACAATGCACATTAATATTCTCCAAGTTACCAATATCACCTCGTGCAGACGCCGAATCCCAATCAACCACTATCGTTAACCTATTACCGTCTGTTGCTCCTTTAATTCTTACTTTACCTCCCGGCAAAGTATTGTCAGCAATATTACAAATTTGAGCTTTATCAAATAGAGCCATTTCCTCGACCGAACAGACTTCTGCTTGGCAATTTTTATCTATATTACAGAGCAAAGCCTCCTTAGTAACATACAGTGCAATATATGCCTCGTAATCCAACCTAGCATCTTCATCTGGTTGAACGGTTATAAACTGTGCACTACGGATCCTTGAGGCAAGGTCTTCTGCTATCGAGGTCGCTTGCGACGTAAAAAAGCCCTCTTGATTACCCGATATACTAGATACCTGAAGCACAGCCACGCCGAGCAAACCTATTCCAAGCACTAGCGTTGTAACCAAAATTTCAACCAATGAAAGCCCTTTTTGATTATGAATATTTAAACGGCTAATCGACATCAAAGTATACCTTTTACACTTTTGTTAATCATATCTTCCCCAACTCGAAAATCTTATATCGCTAATCATAAAAAAACGTCATCCTAATGTAAATGCTGCTAGCACGCCGATTTAGTCACCGAAACACTACCGCCACCGGTAATAATGACGCATCGACAATTAGCATTTTCATCACAAAAACCTATTTTTTCTTCACTACTTGAAAAATCACGGAAACCATTCGAACGATAGATAATAGTGGCGCTAGGATCCACTGTAATGTTTTTGCTTGAAGGTGCAAATTTTTTAAGAACAACAGCCGCCGATTTTACCACCCATCCATCGCCATCATCAAAACTGACATTTACATTCTCATTTAATTTTATGGCCTCGGCACGTGCATAACTGAGTGCTCCAATCATCAGTTCAGTATGGCTTGTCAATCTTGAACGTGCCATCGATGAATTAAATGATGGCAATGCAATCGCCATCAATATAGCCAAAATAGCAATAGCCACAAGAAGCTCGATTAAGGAAAAACCTGATATTTTTTCTCTTGACATCAACACTTTTTTATTCCACTCAATTTTGTTTAACTTTAAACTTAGCCACCATACCCTCACATAAAGGTAACGAGAAAGGCTAAAAAAATACATCTTATAGAACCAATAGTCTGAACTTGAATAATCCAAGCTCACACCTTAACGACACTATAACTAAACAACGCTATAACTATGTATATAATGCCAAAAATAGTCAACCATCATCCGATAACCGGATATTTTCTAAAGATAAATGGAAACGCTTCTGAAATAAAGGAACCCAATCACAATTGGCCTGCAATTCGGCAACATTTTAGGGTAATAGAAAAAGAGATGCAATAAGCCGTTGTTTGACTATCTCAACTCAATCGGTACAGCAAACACCATATTCTCATTGTTATCCGTCGGAAAATCAGTCATGTTTCCACCGTGAGATTTTAGGCAATTAAGCACTTCATCCACTAAGATCTGAGGCGCAGACGCACCTGCGGTTACTCCAACGCTTGTAACATTTTCTAACCATTCTGACTGAATTTCCCATGCATTATCAATCAGAAAAGCTCGGCTGCCTTGTTTTTCAGCCAGTTCCTTTAGTCGATTTGAGTTGGAACTATTTTGGCTGCCGACTACCAAAATCAATGGAGATGATTTAGCTAGTTGTTTCACCGCGTCTTGTCTATTTTGTGTAGCATAACAAATGTCATCTTTTTTAGGCCCTTGGATTTCAGGAAACTTACTAACAAGCGCTGCAATAAGCCGTTTAGTATCATCCACTGAAAGTGTCGTTTGGGTCATGTAATGCAGTAACTTTGGTTCTTTAACACTTAATTTCTCAATATCACTTTCAGACTCAACCAAATACATGCCACCTCTTTCGCTCGAATACTGTCCCATGGTTCCCTCAACTTCCGGGTGACCTTTGTGTCCTATCAAAATGCATTCTTCATCTCGGCGACTGCGACGATTGACTTCCATATGAACTTTTGTCACCAATGGGCAGGTGGCATCAAAAACCTTAAATCCTCTTTGATCCGCTTCATCTTTTACCATCTGTGACACGCCGTGAGCGCTGTATATTAAAGTGCTTCCTGACGGCACCTGAGAAAGATCTTCGATAAAAATAGCACCTTTTTCTTTCAAGCCGTCGACCACAAATTTATTGTGTACCACTTCATGTTTGACGTAGATAGGCGCACCAAAAATATCTAAAGCGCGATTGACGATTTCAATGGCTCGGTCAACACCGGCACAAAAACCTCGAGGATTAGCTAGGACAATTTTCATAATGATCGTTTATTGGAAAACAAAAGTTCAAAAGATATATTCAATTTTAGTTTTTGATCTGTTTTATCTCGATTTCAAAGATGACCGTTTCACCCGCCAACGGATGATTAAAATCAACTTTTACCGAACCACCTTCAACATTGCAGATCACTCCTGGAAGTTTTTGACCATTCGGTTGATCAAAAGCAATAATAGCCCCTTCTTTCAATTCAATGTCTTGTGGAAACTGGCTGATATCCATAAAATGAATATTATCGGGATTGCTAGTACCAAACGCATCTTCAGCACACAATTCAAAAACGAGATTTTCACCAGCCTGTTTGTCAAATAGGTACTCTTCAAAAGCATCGCTAAAGCTACCATCCCCCATCACTAGCCAACTGGGTTTACCGCCAACTTTGCTACTATCGGCAATACTTCCATCTTTTAATTTAATGGTTATATCGGCAAGCACCCGGCTATCTTTTCTTACACCGTCTTGCTCGACGCACTGACTGTCCAAATTTGATTGAGTCATTTACTAGAAGTTTCTTTTTTTGACAAGCTTTTATTTTCTTCTTCGCTGTGAAAAAAACTATCCCATAACATCATCGCCGCACCAAGAAAAATAACGGCATCCGCCACATTAAACGCAGGGAAATGATAACTGGCATAATACCAATCGATAAAATCGACAACCTTGCCCAAAGTGACTCGATCATACAAATTCCCCATAGCGCCGCTAAAAATCAGACTAAGAGAAATGCTCAACCATCGATTACTGGCTCTTAACGTGTATAACCAATAAAGCAAACCAACACTGACAAGGGTTGAAATCGTTGCAAAAAAGAAAACTTGCCAACCATCCTGATCCGCTAAAAATGAAAATGCAGCGCCTCTATTATATGCCAGAGTAAAGTTAAAAAATGGCATCACTTCAAACCGGCTGCCTTCAGTAACAAAATAATCAACCGCAATTTGTTTGGTCATTTGATCGACAATAAAAAAAATCAGTGCGATCCATAACCATCTCAATCCCGTATCAAAAATGGACACCTTATGCATAGTGACGAACCTCGCCTTCACCGTCGACATTTTCAACACAACGACCACAAAGTTCCGGATGTTTATCATCCACCCCTAAATCTTCACAACGATGCCAACAACGCTCACATTTTTGATGCGTAGAGGCATTCACCTCAATGCCCAAACCATCTAATTCAGAGCTGTCGCCTCCTTGATCTCGCACCACTTTAGCTTGTGAGGTGATCAGTACAAAACGTAATTCATCCTCTAATTTTTCCAGACAATCAGCGAGTGGATCGTTTACGTATAATATCACTTCAGCTTCTAGTGATGACCCAATACCGGAAGTCTTACGCATACCTTCAATTTTACGATTCACTTCATCTTTCACTTTGGCGATGATTTTCCAGTCATCATCATTGATATTGGCATCAACGTCATTGGTAAATAACCCTTCATACCAAGTCTCCCAGAAAATGGTGTCTTTGTCATTACCCGGAATATGAGGCCAAAGTTCCTGAGCGGTAAAGGACATCACGGGCATAAACCATCGAACAACGGCTTGCATAATATGGTAAAGAGCCGTTTGACAAGATTTATGCGCCAACGAGCCAGCCTTAGCAGTGTATTGACGGTCTTTGATGATGTCCAAATAGAAACTGCCCATATCCATGGCACAAAAATGATGCATGGTTTGTGTGGCAACCAGAAAGTTATATTCGTTATAGGCTGTTTGCAATTGCGTTTGAGTTTTAAAAGCACAATCAACGGCCCAACGATCTAACGGTAACATTTCTTCAAGGCTGACAATATCAGTTGCCGGATCAAACCCATTTAAATTGGATAAGAAAAAACGAGCGGTATTTCTCAAACGACGGTAAGTGTCAGCAGTTCGATTTAAAATTTCATCGGATGCAGTAATTTCAGATCGATAATCTGTCGAAGCAACCCACAATCTTAAAATATCCGCGCCGAGCTTATTGATCACTGTCATTGGTGCAACAACGTTACCAAGCGACTTGGACATCTTTTGCCCTTTAGCATCAACCACAAAACCATGAGTCAGTACTTCTTTATACGGAGCATGTCCATTAATCGCCAAACCGGTTAATAAGGATGACTGAAACCAACCGCGGTGTTGATCGGAACCTTCTAAATACATATCTGCCGGTTCAATCAATTCATCTCGACGGTTCAATACACATTGATGAGTCACACCAGAATCAAACCATACATCAAGAGTATCATTCACTTTGACATAATTTTCGGCCTCTTCACCAATTAAATCACTTAACTCTAAATCAAACCAAGCTTGCATGCCTTTGGTTTCGACTCGCTCGGCGACTATTTGCATCAGCTCGATAGTATTCGGATGCAACTCATCAGTTTCTTTATGCACTAACAAGCACAACGGTACGCCCCAAGTTCTTTGGCGGGAAATACACCAGTCCGGTCGACCATCGATCATACCTTCAATTCGTGCCTGCCCCCAATCGGGGATCCATTTAACCTCTTTGATCGTTTCCATAGCTTTTTCCCGTAGACCATTTTTATCCATCGAGATAAACCACTGAGGTGTTGCTCTAAAAATTAGCGGCGTTTTAGTTCGCCAACAATGGGGGAAACTGTGCTTGAATTTTTCTTTACGAATTAAACGACCTTTCTCAGCTAATAATTCACAAACAGGCTCATCCACTTTATAAACATGTTGCCCTTCAAAGTGCTCCGTTTTATCAGAATATACGCCGTTAGCCATTACCAAATTAAGTGTTTCAATGCCGTATTTTCGTGCCACGATAAAATCGTCCGCACCATGATCTGGAGCGGTATGAACAAGGCCAGTACCTGCTTCAATCGTCACATGTTCACCTAAGATCATCGGAACATCTCTGTCCAGATAAGGATGGCGACAAATCGTATTTTCTATATCGCCCCCCATACAGTGGCCGACCACCTTGTAAGATTCAATCTCGTAACGAGTCATCACTTGCTCAACCATTTCACTGGCTAATATAACCCGCTCTTTGCCTATTCCAAATCGAGCATCTTTTTCTGTTTGAGCATCAATCTCAACTAGTGCGTATTCTAAATTCGAACTCATTGAGATAGCTTGTGACGCGGGGATTGTCCAAGGAGTCGTTGTCCAAATAACAGCCGATATCGGTCCGGTGCCTAAATCAGAACCAACCGCTTTAAATTTTTCCAGTAAAGTCGATTCATCAGCGACTGAATACCGAACATCAATTGATAAGGAAATTTTATCCTGATATTCTACTTCCGCTTCCGCCAACGCTGAACCGCCAACCACACTCCAATAGACCGGCTTGAATCCTTTGTGAAGATGACCATTTTCAACAATCTTCGACAACGAACGAATGATGTCTGCTTCAAATTGAAAATCCATCGATAAATAAGGTTTATCCCATTCGCCAAAAACACCGAGTCTGATAAAATCTTTCTTTTGCCCTTCTACCTGTTTGGCGGCATAATCACGACATTTTTGCCTAAATTCATCAAAAGGAACTTTGACGCCGGCCTTTCCAATTTTCTTTTCTACCCGATGCTCAATCGGCAAACCGTGACAATCCCATCCCGGAACATAAGGTGCATCAAAACCAGACAAGGTTTTGCTTTTGACTACCACATCTTTTAATATTTTGTTGACCGCATGACCGATATGTATATCGCCATTGGCATAGGGAGGGCCATCGTGCAAAATGAATGGGGGGCGGCCAGCGCAGTTATCTCTAATTTGCTGATACAAATTCTTTTTGGCCCAACTAGCCAACATCTTGGGTTCATTTTGAGCCAGATTGCCACGCATCGGAAAAGAGGTTTCCGGTAAATTTAAGGTGGATTTGTAATCAGTCATTGTTTTGTAATCTCATATTTCTTACTTATATTCTGCCAATTAACTTTTCGGCTTGTTTTACATCTTGCTTAATTTGAACTTTTAACCTGTCAACATCATCAAACTTCTTTTCATCACGCAAAAATGCGTGAAATTCAACCTCTAATTCTATCCCATATAAGTCGGGACTGACACCAAGCAAGTGGACTTCTAATCGATAATTTTGCCCATCCACTGTAGGACGTGACCCACAATTGGCGACCCCCCAACAATGCTGCATTTCACTACTTGGCCCCTCATCCCGCCAATGAGCTTTAACCAAATACACTCCAGCTAAGGTGGGTTTTCGTCGATTCAAAACAATATTCGCCGTCGGAAAACCAATTTGCCGCCCTAATTGCTGACCGTAACCGACTTTGCCTGTCATAGTATATTTTCGCTCAAGTAAAATCTCAGCAAAGGCTAAGTCGTTGTCAGCCAAAGCTTTTCGAACCAAAGTGCTACTTGCACGATGGCTATCACTACTACTTTTGGGATCTTTCACAAAAACGCTAGGAGTGGGTTCAACAGTATAATACCCTTTGCCTTTAGAGCTTAATAACTCATAGTTACCTTGCCGTTTATAACCAAACTGAAAATCATCTCCTACAACCAAATGCTGGATCCTAAGTGGCTCAATCAAGACCTTTTGGATAAAATCACTTGCCTGCATTTGGCACAAAGTCTGATTAAATTTCAACAACAAAATTTTGTCAACCCCAAGCGCCTTTAATTGAAGATACTTTTCGGCAAAATTCGTTATTCTTGCAGGGGCACTATCTCCCATAAAAAATTCTTTTGGATGAGGTTCAAATAAAATGACACAAGATTGATGCCTCGATTTTCGGGCATGCTCAATCACTCGGTTTATTATCGCTCGATGCCCCCGATGCACACCATCAAAATTACCAATGGTCGCTACGCACGCATCAGCTTGATGATTTAAATTGATCAGCCCGCGGATCAGCTGCATAGATGCCCTTATAAATCTGGTTAGATAGCTCGAAAGCGCCGAATTATAGCCTAGAGGGAGGTTCGATGATAGATCTAGCCATGTTTTAGATCACGAGCTCGGACACCGACCAAGAACATAGCAATAACGTAAATGGAAACTGAGCCTATAACCAGAAGAAGCATGTTTTGAACTCGATCCCATGTATGCCAATTTTGCCACATCAATATATCAGCCATTTGAAACTTGATATATCCAAATAAAGCAATATTTCCAATAAGCAGCTTCAAAAACCATGATTTCCAACGCCCATCGGGAATAAATGTGTTTGTCCGATACAAAGCGATAAACAACAACGTTGCATTCAACAATGCCGATATTGTAGTGGCTAACGCTAAACCAACATGAGCCAGAGGAAAAAACAAAATAATATTAAACAGCATATTAACTGACATCGCTATAATGCCTATTTTTACGGGTGTCTTAGTATCTTGGCGAGCAAAAAAACCCGTCGCCAAAACCTTGATCAACATAAAACCGATTAAACCAACTATGTAAGCCTTTAAACTGAGCGAAGCTGAATAAGCATCAGAGACTTCAAATACGCCACGTTGAAATACAGTCAGTAAAATGGGTTCAGCCATCACAAATAAACCAAGTGCTGCGGGTACACCGATAAGGAAAACCAACCTCAACCCCCAATTCATTGTGTGATTAAAATCTTCTGTTTCATTTTTTGCATGATATCTAGACAGCGAAGGTAAAATGACCGTAGCGATTGCGATCGCAAAAATACCTAAAGGAAACTCAAGCATTCTATCGGAATAATAAAGCCAAGCAATGCTACCTTCATCTTCTAAAAATGAAGCGATAATGGTATCTAGTAGTAAATTGATTTGTGCAACCGATACGCCAAATATTGCAGGTCCCATTAAAGCTAAAATCCGTTTGACTCCTTCCGATTGCCACCCCCATCGCGGGCGGATCAATAATCCTTCTTTCCACAAAAATGGAAGTTGAAACATTAATTGTAATATCCCTGCGATAAAGATCCCCCAAGCAAAAGCCATTGCTGTTTTATCCGGCAGTGCTGGAGACACCATAATGGCGGCTGAAATCATCGAAAGATTTAGAAAAACAGGTGTAAAAGCCGGTACTGCAAATTTACCGACACTATTAAGAACGGAACCACTAAAAGCAGTGAGCGATATAAATAAAATATAAGGGAATGTTATTTTAAGCAATAACGATGCGAGCTCAAACTCTTTGGGCTTATCGATAAAACCCGGGCCAAAAATCGAGACTAACACTGGCGAGCCAATCACTCCAACGATGGCGACGACTAATAATATTAAACCCAACGTTCCGGAGGTTTCCGCAACAAGCCTCTTAACTTCGTTTAAATGACGATTGGTTTGGTATTCAGACAATACTGGAACAAAAGCCTGTGAAAAAGCACCTTCAGCAAAAAGTCGACGAAGAAAGTTGGGGATTTTCTGAGCAACGATAAAAACAGCAGAAACCCAAGTCGCCCCGAGCAAATCTGCCATAATAATATCTCGGGTTAATCCCAATATCCGAGAAATAAACGTCATACTACTTACAATAATGCCAGATTTAAGCAACTGTTTGCTCATTGAGTCCTCTTTATTTTTATAATAAGCAAATCAAGGCAACGACACCTTCGATAAATGGTTGAAAGCTCTGACCAGAGAAAGAGCTGCTAGATTAGCTAGTTAGAGTGATAGGGTCAATTAGAGTTTCAATAATATGCGTCATATTCCTCAAATCTAGATAGGGGCGATAATTGATTTATCGGCTCTGTAGCAAAGTTGCAAAATAACACAATAAAAAAGCCCGAAGGCCTTGATATAAGCGGTAAAAGAATGTATATTCTCGCACCTAATTTTACACCCTATAATATGTATATTTTTGGAGCAAAGCCTTGGCTAATATTAAATCCGCAAAAAAGCGTGCACGTCAGGCTGAAGGCCGTCGCCAGCACAATGCAAGTCGCCGTTCAATGATGCGTACCTACATGAAAAAAGTGGTCGCCGCAATCGAGTCTGGCAATAAAGAGTCAGCCGTAGCAGCATTGACAGCAGCCGTACCGGTATTGGACGTTGCTGCTCAAGGTGGTCTTATTCATAAAAATAAGGCTGCTCGTCATAAGAGTCGTTTTAACGCTCAGATTAAGGCGATGGCATAAACAATCAATTGTTTACCCTATAATCAATAATAAAAAACCCGCTTTTTGCGGGTTTTTTATTGGGCATTGAATCAATTCTCAATATCTTCTATGGGTGATGAACCTAGTTCTGTTGAATTTTCAATACTCTCCAAAATATCAAAACACAATTGCTTGGTACCAGTGCCATTCATGCCAGAAATCACGTAATGTGGCCCTTGCCAACCCAGTTCATTAAGGATCGTTTGTTTTTGGGTTTGCATTTCTTCTTCAGATAAAAGATCACATTTGTTAAAAACTAACCAGACCTCCTTTTCGGCAAGCGGCTTTTCAAATTCGACCGAGTATTTTTGTAATTCATTAGCAATCGTTTTAATATTTTCTAACGGATCAGATCCGTCAAACGGATTCAAATCGACCAAATGCAACAATAATCTTGTTCTTGTAAGATGCTTTAAGAAACGTACACCAAGTCCAGCCCCTTCAGCAGCCCCTTCAATCACACCGGGAATATCTGCGATGACAAAGCTTTTGTATGGTAGAGGAGCCACAACCCCTAAATTAGGAATGAGAGTAGTAAACGGATAATCCGCTACTTTGGGTTTCGCTGAAGAAACACTACGGATGAAGGTTGATTTACCCGCGTTGGGTAATCCCAAGAGACCCACATCGGCCAAAACGTTTAACTCAAGCTTAAGTTCTCTAAAGTCCCCATCACTGCCATGAGAAGTCTGCCTTGGCGCACGATTAACACTGCTTTTAAAACGCGTATTACCTAAACCATGAAATCCGCCTTTTGCGACTAATACCTTTTCACCCGCTTTCTCTAAATCACCAATCACCTCATCGGTTTCGATATTAATAATTTTGGTGCCAATAGGCACCAGTAGTTCCAGATCTTTGCCTCTCGCTCCCGTACAATTGCGTGGTTGGCCTTTGGTCCCGTTTTCGGCACCATAAAAACGCACAAATCGAAAATCGACCAAGGTATTTAATTCAGAATCAGCCACTAGGTAGACGCATCCGCCATCACCGCCGTCACCTCCATCGGGACCCCCCTTAGGCACATACTTTTCCCGACGAAAACTACACATTCCACTTCCGCCATTACCACCTTTGACTTTAATTTTGACTTCGTCGACAAATTTCATGTTACGCCTGCTTTGAACCTAGACTAGTCAGTTGAGCAATCCAGAGAAACGAAAAAAGCCCCGATAAGGATCGGAGCTTTTTCAGGATATCAAATTATTGATTTTTCCGGTTTAAATCAGCGAGTTATTGCTATGCCGAAAAATTCAAATTCTTTAGTGAACTAGAATGCTCACCGTTTTGCGGTTAGTTTGACCTTTTACTTCAAATTTCACTTCACCGTCCGCTTTTGCAAACAAAGTGTGGTCACGACCAATGCCTACATTACTTCCAGGGTGAAAACGAGTTCCACGTTGACGAACTATAATGCTACCTGCTGAAACATTTTCGCCGCCGAATCGTTTAACGCCTAAGCGTTTACTTTCTGAATCGCGACCGTTCTTGGTACTACCACCCGCTTTTTTATGTGCCATTTTACTTTCTCCAATTTCTTTAGCTTCTTTATCAGAGTAAATTACTGATAGGCTATCTATATTAATCTATTTTTAACCAAACAACGATTCAAAAAAATCATAACGGTTCGGGTTGCCTCTAAAATTCGTCAGTTTAAGGCAAGGAATGTGAGTATACTCACCTACTCTATGTAAAGCTTCCGCGTCTTACCTACATCCGTGTAAGCCACCATTCCTAAACGCAGAAATGGTGAGTTTTAGAGGTAAGCTGAGCCGTTACTGACTGATACTCGTAATTTTAACTTCGGTAAACCATTGACGATGCCCCATTTGCTTACGGCTATGCTTACGACGTTGAAATTTAATGATCTTGATTTTCTTACCACGACCTTGCTCAACGATTTCGCCAGAAACCTTTGCTTTATCCAAGTAAGGAGCGCCCAAAGTTAAATCTTCGCCTTCACCAACCATCAAAATTTTATCAAAATCAACAGTAGCACCTTTTTCAAGGTCTATTTTTTCAAGGCGAACAACTTGGCCTTCTTTTACTCGGTGTTGTTTACCACCACTTTGAATCACCGCGTACATAGCGACACTCTCTCCATCATTATCGCTACATGTTATTAAGTATGTGCGAATTGGTTTTTTTAAGCGACTGGTGACTGCTTGTTTTAATCAGGCAATCCCATAAATTAGGGCGCGCATTTTAAGACATTAACAGGCTGCTAGCAAGCACAAATGGCCTAAAACCGGTGTTTTTATTAAACTAATGAATATTAAAGGTAAAAAGCCAAGTTTTTTCTTGACCCAGATGATAGCAAACAATAGCATTCTGAACCTATACCCGTGATACCTTAAAATACAGATCCCAGCATAGGTATAAACCTCAGCTCAGAGCGCCCCAAAGTCATTTTGGGCTGATATCTTTCTCTTACTATCGAGTTCTTACTTTTGTCTGATATAAAAACCATTACAAAACTAGTTGAAAATGATTTTACCGCCACTAATCAGGTAATTGTAAACCAACTTAAATCCGATGTTGCATTGGTTAACCAACTGGGACATTACATTGTTGCTGCCGGTGGCAAACGGCTGAGGCCCTTACTGGTATTGATGGTCGCAAATGCACTAGGATATAAAGGTTCAAAACACCATCAAACCGCTGCTATCGTCGAGTTTATTCATACGGCGACATTGCTACATGACGATGTGGTGGATGAAAGTGATAGACGCCGTGGTCGAGAAACCGCGAATGCCCTTTTTGGAAACGCAGCCAGCGTATTAGTCGGTGATTTCCTTTATTCCCGTTCGTTTCAAATGATGGTCTCTATCGATAAAATGGAAATTATGAATATTTTATCGGACACCACCAATCAAATCGCAGAAGGTGAAGTGTTGCAATTAATGAATTGCAACGACCCAAATGCCAGCGAGGAAAGCTATTTTAAGGTTATTGAAAACAAAACGGCTATTTTGTTCGCAGCCGCCTGCCAACTTGGAGCCATTATTGCTGGAAAAGGTGATTTATCAGCTGATATGCACCAATATGGTCTGCATTTAGGTTTGGCGTTTCAATTGATGGATGATGCTCTGGACTACACAGCAGATAGCGAAAAACTGGGAAAAAATGTGGGTGATGACCTTGCCGAAGGAAAGCCAACTTTACCGCTGATTTATGCCATGCAAAAAGCTGATAGTGCTGGCAATCATTTAATTCGGTCCTGTATCGAAAATGGCGGTCTAGAACATTTACAAGCCGTTCAAACCATCATAAAAGACACCCGATCGATCGAATACACCTTAGATCGAGCCCAACAAGAGGTTAAAATAGCCAAACAATATTTGGTGAATATGCCAGATAATCCGTTTACCAAGGCACTATACGATCTAGCCGAATTAGCCGTTGAAAGAAGCGCCTAAATTGATTAAATCAAATACCGTTAAAGGAAATCAATGCCAAAGTCTAAGCAACTCGAAAAGATCTCAATAATTACGACCTTAGAGGGTAAATGTGCTCAATGCTTTGATTCAAAATGCTGTCAATATATTACAGAACCAATGGATACACCGCGTTCTATCCGCGATTTTGATATGATACTTTGGCAAGTTTCTCATAGAAATATTCATTGCTTTAAAGATCGTTCTGGCTGGTATTTAATAAGCTTTGGCCAATGTGAACAACTTGGCGATCAAGGGCAATGCAATATCTATCAACAAAGACCATTTATTTGCCGAGAACATCCCAATCAAAATTGCGACTTCGATGCGCCGCCAAGCGCTAATGCCCAATTGTATTTTACCAATCACAAAGAGTTTGATGACTATTGCCGAAAACGTTTTAAGCGTTGGGATCAACGGTTTAACTAAAATAATCCTAGAATAATCCGTTGAAGTCATGGAAAGAGTGCTATCCCGCGGCGTTCATGACCTAGCGAAAAATGGCATGGTCACCTTACCGGTGATGAGTCCATTTTTCGCATAGTCAGGCGCGTTGCGGGGTGGCGCTATTTCTCGCGCTTCAACTGATTTTTCTAGGTTTAAATGAATGCCTCGATTTTGTCGGCTGAATAATCTCCATTTAGTCCCTAAAAACTCTAGTTCACAGCATTTTTTTTTGTTAGAATGCCGCTCAAATTTCATCCAAGTCAAAAAATGACCGAAATACGACAAAATGGAGTCACAGGTGGACAATCAGGCCGTACAACACTTAAACCTTTCCAATCATCAGCTTATTGATCACGCTATCGAAAGCAAAGAAGGCGTTCTTACTGCCAATGGCGCGCTAAGTGTTATTACCGGAGCCCGCACCGGTCGTTCTCCTAATGACCGATTTATTGTCAAAGAAGCCTCGACTGAAGCTGAGATCGACTGGGGAAATGTCAATCGCCCCATTTCAGAAGACAAATTTAATGCCTTGTGGGACAAAGTAGAAAACTACCTAAATCAAAAAGACGCTTTTTACGTTTCTGAGCTACATGTCGGCTCAGATCCTGAACATTACCTGCCATTAAATGTTAAAACTGAAACCGCTTGGCAAAATCTTTTTGGACAAAATCTTTTTATCCGTCCAGGAAGCTACAATCCATCAGGAAAACAACAATGGCAGATCCTAAATGCCGCTCATTTCATCTGCGACCCGATACGAGATGGGGTTAACAGTGATAGTACGGTGATCATCAACTTTGGCCAACGCAAAGTGTTGCTCGCTGGAATGCGTTATGCCGGTGAAATGAAAAAAGCAATGTTTTCGGTGCAAAATTTCCTATTGCCAGCCAAAGATGTATTACCGATGCACTGTGCATCCAATACCGATGGTAAAGGTAATGTCACATTATTCTTCGGTTTATCGGGAACGGGTAAAACCACTTTATCTGCCGATCCATCTCGCTATCTAATTGGTGACGACGAACATGGTTGGGGCGTTGGCACCGTATTTAATATCGAAGGTGGCTGTTACGCCAAAACTATCGACTTATCACAAAAAAATGAACCTGTCATTTGGAGTGCGATCAAAAAAGGAACCATTATTGAAAATGTGGTTCTTGATGAAAATGGTGTTGCAGACTACAGCGATACATCTCATAGCCAAAATGGGCGCGCGGGTTATCCACGAGAGCATATTGAATTAATGGTTGAAGAAAATCGAGCTGGCGAACCCAGTGCGGTTATTTTTCTAACTTGTGATTTGACCGGGGTACTGCCTCCCGTTTCCATATTAAGCAAAGAAGCTGCAGCTTATCATTTTTTGAGCGGTTACACCGCCAAAGTGGGTTCAACTGAAATCGGCTCTACATCGGCAATTGAGTCAACTTTTTCAACTTGTTTTGGTGCACCATTTTTTCCCCGTCCTGCTGGCGTTTACGCTGAGCTATTAATGAAACGGATTGTTGCCAATAATTCAAAAGTTTATTTGGTCAATACCGGTTGGACAGGTGGCACTTATTCTAATGGTGGAAAACGCTTTAGTATTCCGACCACTCGCGCGGTGATTACTGCGGTGCAATCTGGCGCTTTAGCCGATTGTGAAACAGTTCATATCGAACCGTTAAACCTTGATGTACCGGTCGTAGTGGAAGGTGTGGATAGCCATTTACTTCATCCTAAAAAGACCTGGGCTAATGCGGATGCTTATGATACGGAAGCTAAAGCGCTTGCCAAATTATTTGCTGAAAATTTCGCTAAATTTGACGTTTCTGATGAAATTAAAGCAGCAGGTCCAAAAGGGTAATTTACAATGCAAACAGTAAATTATTACACCGCTTAATAAAACAACCCCTTGAGTTTCTGATCCACAACCCATTCGATTAACAGTAAAACCTTGTACTCTAGCAAAGTTGACGCAAATGTTGAGAAATGCCTCTATTTCATTTTTCCCCATATCTTTAGGGTGTTTCTTATCGTGATATCGAATATAACGGAGTATCCAAGATACATCGGTTGGTTTTGTTGCATATTTTTTTAGCCAATAAAACTACTTGTTAAAGTAGTGCTTATAAAGATCAAATGCAAGTTTTTGACGATATATTAATTATGAAAACAAAGGAACCGTTCCTTCTTTTATCAAACTGCATACACTGTACACTGTTAACTTGTTGATAGTTAAGACGTATTTATAACAAGTCAAACATCTACAGATTAAACCATTTCCAGAAAACAAAGGAATGATTACTCGTTTGATTTTTTACAAACCTAAACATTCGACTGAAGAGATAGATATTTAGTCACTTTTTACGTATATTGGACATTCGAACGAAAAAAAACTAAGGAAAGTGTATCTAAGGAACGCTTACTTAGAATCAACTGTTAAATC
>CAYVSL010000016.1:0-54855 GCA_964454125.1 uncultured Kangiella sp. | reverse complement strand
TTGCCAGGCTCTTATTCTAAAAAAAAGGCCCATCCGAAAGGATGGGCCTTTTTTTTGAATAACGGATCTAGAATTGACTTATTTGAGGATGGCGGATGTGCATGTAATGCACTCCCCGTGTGACAAATATCCGAGCAAAGGAAAAAGTGATTATCCTGAATAACGAAAAGTTGCTCCTAATACCTAAAGCTGCCAGGCATAAGAAAATTTCATAAAAAGAGTTTTGTCTGTTTTTTGAATACTGCTTAACCGGTCATCCTGAAAACCTTGATCGGAATAACCCGCAAAAAATAATGTCTGTGGATTCACCTTGTAAGAATATAAAATTTGAGAGCTTAAATTCTTAAATAGTGAATTGACATTATTGTCTGAATTAATGGGGTCGTAGTCATTATAAAGTTCTGCAAACTTTTGCACTCGTCTTGATTGTAACGTGAGTCTTAAAAAACTCTTTGCGTTAAATTGATAGGTCAGTCGAAAGTTTGTTATCGATGCGTTAAATAGCTCTCCTTCAGAATGATCAAAAATTAATTTTGAATAATCTATACTGGTTAGCCAATGCTGATTAATTTGCCAACTAACACTTGGTGAAAAACGTATACTCTCACCTAAACGGTTATTTACAAAATCAACACTATCTCCTCCCGCAATTGATCCCCCAACACGTAGTCCGGCAACGGGTTCGAAAAAGAAGCGGATCGAATAAAAATTTTCTTTATAAACAGTACCATTCCACTCGGTATCACGTATACCAATACTTCCGCTTGTATTTGATTGATAATTGCCTTCGATATCAAATTCAACTTCAAGCTCTTGTTCGAGTTCTTTACCACTTGAGTCTAAGGTTCTATCCCAATCAAGTAAAACTTGCAACTCATTCCAGAGGCTTTTTTTATCATCAGAATACCAGTTTCGTCCCAATCCCACTTCGCTTCTAGAAAAATCTACCCGACCAATAAAACCAAGATCAGCTCTAAAATTTTTCCCGAAATATCGATGATTCAAATAACCGAACCAGTCGCGAGTATCGTATTTATAATTAAGTGAAACGGCATTATCCGAGATATTCAGCTCTTCCAGATCATAATGTAAACTCATTTCTTGTGAGTATTGACTGGCCGAATGCATCACTTGATAAGTTAATGAGTTGTTTTGATTAAACCAGTATTTACCATCGATGGCGGTGATCCTATTATGGTAGCCATCGGCGGTACGTTGGGTTGCCAAGGCACCAATGATATTTTTGTTACCTAAGTCATAAGCATATCGTAGTACCTGATTATTGCTGTTTAAATTTTGTATTGTTAATAGCTCCGAGCTCTGGCTGGTTGGTAGTAAAAAACTGGTATGTTGATCATCCGCGACAAAAACACCATAACTATGTTTTTCTGATTGGCCTGATATTTTTAAACCATAATCGGGTTCAACAATATCCCTAGTATGTACCAGCCTATTAGGTGTATTAAAATAGTCGGAGCCATCCAAAAAAAATGGGCGTTTTTCCTGTAAAAAAATGGAAAAAGTACTGTTGATATCCAGTTGCGCCGCATCGGCTTCTACTTGTGAAAAATCTGGATTAATCGTTGCGTTTAAAACTGTATCCGCGGTTATACCCCAACGAATGTCTAAACCAACACTTTGGTCTGGACCATCGGTCTGCCAGCTTTGGTTCGCTAAAGGATCTCTTGTTTCGGACTGGCTGGCAACTAAAGAGGGTACTAGAATCAAGTTGCTGGAATTAACCGCTTTAGAAAATCCAACTAATTGATCATATTGACAAATGTTGCAGGCAATATTTCTGTCTACCGGAGCATTTGCCAGCCGGTGGACTACTTTTCTTGGGAGAAAACGGATCGCCTCAATTCCCCAGGTTTGCAGCTCTCCGGTCGCTGGAAAACGTAATGCGCTATAGGGAATTGCCATTTCAACTTGATAACCTTGTGAGCTAATGGTTGCATTACTATCCCAAATAGCATCCCAGGTAGGCTCATCTCCACGAAAGTCTTCTTGAATGGCATCAGCCTGAACGCCTTTGGCATTAGTAAAAAATTGAAATGCTTTTCGCGATTCGTTAAACGTGTCAAACTTTATACCAACAAAATCACTGTTCCAGATATCGTCTCTATCAAGTAGAAAATCTCTGATTTGCTCTGGACTGCTATCTTGGGCATCAAATGCTACATAGAGGGTTCTACCATTTTCATATAGGTAGAGTGTCGTTTTTACTGGGGGAGCTGAATTTTCTGCTGGCGAGGTTTCGTAATTAAGTTTTATAACTAGGGCTTTAGACCAGACCGATTCAGAGATCTTGCCATCAATAACAGGTATGGTCTGAATATGCGGAAGTTGATATTTGATTTTCTCTCGAACCGTCTTTTTACTTGCGGATTGACCCGCTATAGGTGTCGCGATTAAGACCGCCAAAATTACCCAATAAAAAAATCTATCGTTAAGTATTTGCACTGTATTTATTTTCTTTTTTATCGCTTATCATTAGGTGTATGAAATACAACAAAGTAAAAGCTAGGCTCTATTTAAAATACTATCTACGAAGGTATTTTAAATAATATTGTGGTGACTGTAAGAGAATAGCTATAGTATGAGATAATCACAACATCAAATTGAACTATTGTGGATATTTTAAATGTTTTTTAAAAAATGCCTATCACTGATTCTGGTACTGCCGTTGACCAGTTGCTTGCTTATCAAACAAACAGAAAACCAGCCCTCAAAGCCTAAAAATATTATTTTATTTATTGGTGATGGTATGGGGCCGGCTTATATGAAAGCCTATCGGTTATTTAAGGATGATCCGCAAACGGCTAAGGTCGAAAATACTCTTTTCGATGAAATGTTTGTAGGCATATTGCGTACTGATCTCATCGGAGATTATGGCTCAGTGACAGAGTCCGCAGCTTCGGCAACGGCAATGGCGACAGGAGTCAAGACCTATGAAGGTGCAATTTCGGTCGATCTAAATCATAAACCGTTGCTGACGGTGTTAGAAGATGCCAAACATAAGGGGCTTTCAACTGGGTTAATCGCTACTTCTTCAATCAGCCATGCGACTCCCGCCGCTTTTGCTAGTCACCAGAATAACCGGGGAAATGAGAAAGCAATTGTCAACCAATATATTGGTAATCGATTTAATGATCTGCCTTATGTTGATATATTACTTGGCGGTGGTCGAAATCACTTTGTGCGTGAAGATCGGAACATCATAAAAGAATTTGAAGCTTTAGGCTATCACATGGTTGATGATAGAAAGACTTTAGAGGCAAACCATGCAACCAGAATGCTCGGGCTTTTTAGTGATGACGGAATGGCAAAAATGATTGATCGTGAACCTTCCAGTCCGTCTTTAGCGCAAATGACTAAAGCGGCTATCAAACAACTTTCAAAGAATGAGAAAGGCTTTTTTCTAATGGTAGAAGCGAGCCAAATTGACTGGGCGGGACACGATCAGGATATTGTTGGGGTAATATCAGAAATGCAAGATCTTGAAGCGGCAGTATTGGTAGCCAAAGCATTTGCCGATGCTCCCCATAATGTCCAAAATACTCAGATATTAATAACGGCAGATCATTCGACAGGTGGATTATCTATTGGCAGTGAGGTGAACGGTACCAAGTATTACCAATGGAAGGCGGATGTGATTCAAAAAATCCAAAATACGCCGGAAAAAATCATCAAACAGGCGTTGGTAAGCAAAGATTTGATTGGTGAATTTAGCAAAGCCACGGGGTTTAATTTAACCACTAATGAAAGAGCTCATATTGAATCATTGAATTTTAAACATTACGCAAAAAATGACCACAATTTATCCGAGCAAGATTACTTAAAAGTGGAAAAAATCTACGATGAGCTGTGCAGTATTATTTCTGATCGCAGTTATACCGGTTGGACAACCCATGGACATACTGGTGAAGATGTTCATCTTTTTGCCTATGGTCCTGCGAGTATTCAACTGCAGGGTAATTGGGAAAATACTCGTATTGGTCAAGTGATTTTTGAGTGGTTGAAACGTTAACCTCCGATTATAGGGATCGTTCGACTGACTCATTTCGAAGTTCCTGCCGCAACAGTTTACCGATCATTGATTTTGGTAGCTCATCAATAAAGACGATTTATTTTGGTACTTTAGTTAAAACCGGATCTTAGGATCATACCTTTTCCATTTGAGTACTTTATTTTGATAGCGGGTTTGAGGTTGCTTTGTTCGATATGGTTGTTAATGCCGCTTTTATTTTGCTAAAAAATGAGTCGCAACCTTGAACATTGTGCCGCTTTTTAAGATATTCTGGATTATTGACTGATAGCCAAACTTGGTTTTTTGCATCCTTCCAAATAAGCGCTTTTTGAGGAAGATCAATGGCGATGGTTGGACTACATTGCATGAGTTTACTGCCTATTTTGGGGTTGCCGAAAATAATAACGGTGGTATCGCTTAATTTGATCCCAACTTTGCTGGCAGCTAGACTATGTTCGATTTTATCAAATATAGTGAATCCTTTTTTTTCTAATAGATGAACGAATTGACTGACTGTATCATTGACGGAATGTTTGCTTGCAAACGTCAGCAGATCGTCTCGGTTTGAAGATGCGCTCGTTAGCGGTATTGAAATTAGGGTTAAAATTAGGAATAGTTTTTTCATTGACGGATCCTTTATTGATTGGTAAACGCATTAGAAACAGGCTGAATAGCGAGCATCATATCAATTTACCATCCAGAGTGCGAATGAGACTTTTAGTGGCCCTTATTCGATAAAAAAAGCAACTTAAGATCCAAGTTAGTTATTATTATTAAATAAATAAATAAATAAATAAATAAATAAATAAATAAATAAACAAGGTACTCAGTTTGAACGAACAATCAGAAACGCCTAATCATTTGCACAAATCTCATCGAGTCGGTTGGTTACGGGCGGCGGTAATGGGTGCCAACGATGGGATTGTATCAACAGCCAGCTTATTAATTGGTGTAGCAGCGGCGGCGGCATCACACAATGATATTTTACTGGCGGGAGTGGCCGGGTTAGTGGCTGGGGCAATGTCGATGGCGGCTGGAGAATATGTATCGGTTAGTTCTCAAGCCGATACTGAAAATGCAGATATAGAGCTTGAAAAACACCATTTGGAAAATCATGCAGAATACGAACTCAAGGAATTAACCGACATCTACATCGAACGTGGATTGGATGACACATTGGCCGCTAAAGTTGCTCACCAGCTTATGGAGCATGATGCATTGGGGGCTCATTTACGAGACGAGCTGGGGATCCATGAGCGAACAACCGCTCAGCCCATGATTGCGGCGGTGACCTCAGCGGGATCCTTCACCATTGGCGCAGCTTTTCCTTTGCTTGTTGCTTTTTTTGCACCTATTGAGTATTTACTTTTTTTCATAGCAGGTTCAAGTATTCTCTTTTTGATAGGGCTTGGTAGTTTAGCGGCCAAAGCGGGTGGAGCGAGTAAACGGAGAGGAGCGTTAAGAGTGGTTATTTGGGGAGCATTTGCAATGTTTGCAACCGCCGTTGTTGGGCGGTTGTTTGCGATTTTAATGGGATAGTCAGAAATTTATTTGCAAGGTGCGATTTGCATAAAGCGTCATCCATTCAAAATTTACCTAATAAAATTAGAGGCAATTTTGATCAGTGCGAGAGTTGCACCAATGTTTTCTAAAAATGATGTTCACCGTCTACTCAATTTATAGTCCTGTAACTTTTACATTACCCAACGACCTAAAAACTATATAGAAAATTGAGGAAGTTGTTTAGGAGAAACCTTGACAAACGTCCTTAATTCCATTGGTTTAGCCATCTCACTTCTTTTTCTCAATAGGGTTTGCTAAGTGTCGAGTTATATACATTAAACTCAGCATAATCAACACTAAAAAAAGTGTCCCGGTGAGTAGTGCAAATTGTTCTAATTGCAATATCGAATAGAGAACGCCATACAAAGAAGTTAATAATCCAGCCATCAATAAAGCGCTTTTTCGACTCTTTGAGGCAAAACCTACATAGCCAGTAATTGATAATATCGCGGTTATTGCAGCGATTAAAAAAGCTGCAAAAAAACCAAAATGCTCTGATAATGAAAGTAATAACAAATAAAATAGGCTGAGTGATGCTCCCACTAAACAATATTGAATGATGCTAAAATCCACCTGTTTTTTTAGGTCGAAGACAAAGAGTGCTAAAAATGTTAGACAAACAAACAGTATTCCGTATTTGACTGAGCGTTTGACTTTACTGTAATGAGTGACCGGTTCAAATAACATTGTGTCAGCAGACACCTCCGATAATGATATATTTTTACTTGCTCTAAATTTCTGAGGATAGTTTCTCGCCAAATGGCTCAACTCCCACTGAGCAGAAAAACCTTGATTCGTGACCTCACGAACGCTTGGCAACATACCCTGAAAACTAGGATGTTGCCAGTTCGAAGAGACCTTTAAAAATGTATCTTCAGCTAATGGCAGAACAGATATGCTTTTTGATCCCCTAAAATCGATCTCGAATTCGATGGCTAAATTGTGACTATCACCCTCGATCTCACCGGTTTCATTTAATGAGACGGCTGCATGAAAGCCCGAAGTCATTCCCCTGTTGTGCAAGTTAGTTCCCGAATTGAGCTTAAGCGCATGATTGTTTAAAGAGAATCGAATAACTTTTTGTATCGCTTTGTTATCAGAGATACCAAAACTCAGATAACTCTCCTTGAAATCTATTTCGGTCATGGCCTTATTTTTCAAATCAACGCTTGAGAAACTTGCTTGACCTATCATTTTTGCGTTGTACACCATTGCTTGATAAATACCTCGATAACGAAAATCATAGTCAAGTTCAATATTTATATTAAGTTGCTCCGGTAGAATCACCATCTTATCATTCACTGTACGATGGATATTTTTAACCTTTTCTTCACCGTTATTCAGAGTATAGGTCTTGGTTTCGAAAACCTGATAACTAAATGGAATGACCAATACTGGACCGGAAATAACCTGATTATTCCCCCAAGTGTTACCCACTTCATTAGTCACTTTACGATACATTTTTCCTCGCTCATCAGTTATGCCTTCAAGTAGCCCTAAAACACTTAAACTAACTATGCCTAATATCCCGATCCCGATCACTTTGATTAGCATAGGCATTTTTTTTCCTAACGGAAGACTTACAGTTTTTTTGTGACTCATTTCGGATGAAATCTCGCTAGTCGATAAATGCGGATCATGGCTATGTTCGAGTTTTGAGTTATCAGGGAGCAATTTGCCGAAAGTGACGCCAAACATTTTTTTGGCCAAAAGCAACACGCCCAAACCGATCAGTAGTAATAAGCCGAATGCCATTAAAGTGGCTACAATTTCAAACATGATATTTCCTCAAAGAGTTTATTATTTTTGATAACAATTGACGTAAACCAATTTGTTTGTACAAAGTGATTGACTAATTAAATCAATGATATAAGACTTAATAGAGGTAAAACAAAGGCTAATCTTGAGTAGAATATGTCGAAATAATGGCACTTTAGCCTATGGCTCCCCCTCTGTATCCAGCTAAATATAGAGTTTGATACAGAGTCACGGTGCCAAAAGTAGGTGCCACTAGGCAATCATTGATTGTCTCATGATTTTCGACTTTACAAGAATGGTATTGCTCAATCGACTTAGCTAAATGCGAGGCATTCGCTGAGTTTTTTAATAAATGTACCGTTTCCATCAATCCATTAAATGAATCCAGACGCCTTGCTAAGCGGCGCGCGTTAGCGAGTCCAATGGAGACCGTTTTTGGGCCGGACGATGCTTGAGTAACTTGTTGATCTATCCTATTTTGTTAGGAGGTTCAACCACCAACAGATACATATTTGAGTTTATAGCTCTTTTTATCAATAACCAAACCGAAAAATTGATCGCTTACCATAAGCAATCCTCCCGTTTTTTTCCCGTTTTCATCAATTTCATTCCCTGCTTTAAAATAAACATGGATTTCATCTCCGATAATTGTTTTAGTAATGACCCACTGATATTTTTTTCCATCAATCTCATCATATAAAAGCTTCCATTGCTTACCACCATTTTTTGAAAGCCAATTCTGAGCTATTAGTAAATCTGTACTTGTTAGATCATCTTCGGAAGCGAGCAGCGGCAATGATATAAGAACGATTAATAATGCAGGTATTATTTTCTTCATTTGAACTCCTAACGTTGCAAGCTGTCGACAACCTAGCCTAGTTAAGACTACGGACAAACTATCACAGCCTTTGTTGATGGATCTGTTAATTAGATTCATTATTTCAAGTTGATTCTGAATAAAAAAAACAATACTGTCAATTTTTTGTTTGCTCTTCTTGAGAGAAGTATAAACGAATTACCCTCAATGCTTTCTAGTGTATTAACGTCCACAGCATGGCGAACATGCTGTGCTTGTGTACACCCGGCATGGGTGTTAACTAACCCCAGTTCTGGATAAGAAAATAAAAACAGGCTATGACTAAACTAACTGAAACATTCTGTAACGTCGATGACTTTTGTAAAATATTTATCTCTCAATGGGAGCCAATGTTAATCGACAATGGCATTCGAAAAAGACGTCGAGATAAACGTATGTCACCCAGTGAAATAATGACGATTATTATCCGCTTTGCCATTATCTCATTGCTCGATTGGGTAAACCGATGGGTATCTCCTTTATTGACTCAACCAAGATTGAAGTTTGCCATATTGTGAGCTCCAAACATCACCGGGTATTTGATGGTGCCGCTCGTCATGGAAAGGGTACGATGGGATGGTTTTGTTATTTTTTTACTAGTTTATTTAGCTCCGTGGTTTCATTTACCACGAGCACAGATTTAATTTTAAGCCCTTGAACTGTACTTCTCATTACATAACGAGTTGTAGAAATGTATATCGTTTTTTTTTCTTCATCTTGAAAATTCCAGATTATAGAAACTAGATTTAGTGTTTTCGAAAGCTCGGTAATGGACTCGATTTTAAAAGACACATTTTTAACCCCATTTTTCTCATACAACGAAATTAACTTTTTAGTATTTGTAGTAAACGCATCTATTTCAAATGAAACTGATTCACCGTTTTCAGTATAAAAAACCATTGGAAATTCGTAAACTTCCGAAATATAGACAGAATTAAAACTAAGAAATGCCGCCGCATAAACCTCAAAAAAATTATCAAACAATAGTTTAGCTCCTTAGTATGTCAAATGACGTCAAGTTTTGCATATAGTAACAGGCTCGAAGCGACTGTTACTATATGCAACAACGTCTTGTTAGCCACTAAAATGTGACCCTAATTGATTGTTTGGGTTCGAGGTTTTTCCATTGTCATTCATTGTTAGTATTTTTTTATAGTTTATTCAATGCATCATAAAGTGATATATGATTGAATTACAAGTATTTCAGTCAAAATAAAGGTCGGTGAATACAGCTAATTTATTATTTTGATGGTTTTCTTTCCTTTTTGTCGCTTTATATCAATAAGCAAGATTTTTGTTCATTTGAATAGGTCATGGAACTGAATGGTCATACGGAACTTGGATGAAATTTTAATTTGATATATAGGAGGAAAATAAAAATGCTATCGAACAATCTATTTCAACTGGTTATTGTTATTTGTTTTTTAAGTCTGTTCGCTTGTGGCGGAGGGGGCGGTGGAGATACAGGCGAAAGTGGAAACGGTGGAAATACGTCGACTACTTACCAAGTGACGGCGAATGCAGAGTCTAATGGTTCTATTAGCCCAGCAAATAAGACAATTACCCAAGGTCAAAGCACCACATTTACGGTTATCGCAGATGCTGACTTTAGTATTGACACCGTGACAGGGTGTGAGGGAGCAGTATCTGATAATACTTATACAACGGGGACTATCGAAGCCGATTGTACGATCACGGCAACATTTTCGGCGGATGATCTGCTGCAACCTATTCAAAATTACTCGCTAAGTGGTAATGTTTCTGGACTACTGGGCAGCGGTTTGGTGGTACAAAATAATTTGACCGATCCAACCTCGCTAACTAGTAATGGTGCGTTTTCTTTCACTGAATTATTGCCAGATGGAAGTTCTTATTCTGTGACAGTTAGTAACCAACCTGTAAATCCAGCTCAAGTTTGTGATATCCAAAATTCAACTGGAACAATTGATCAACATATTGTTAACATTGAAGTTGTGTGTGGCTCTCCCCCATCTGATCGTGTGGATTCAGACAATGATGGACTAAGTGACGCAGAGGAATTGGCCTTTGGAACCAATCCAACAATTAAAGATACCGATGGTGATGGATTTGGCGATGACGAAGAAGCTCGTTCATGGGACCGTTTAGGAGGTGGGCATTTAAGACTCAATCCTTTAGTCGCGGATGTTCCTCGTATATACGTACGTCAATTAGGTACGCCAGTTATTCAGTTATACGGTACCTCTGAGCAAAGCGGTACGATCAGTAAGGGAATGACTAACTCTAATAGTGCCGAAGTGCAAAAAACAACATCAAGAGGACAAAGCGAAACTCATGTGATTGAAGAGCAGCATACCGTTAATATTAATGTTGAGGTAGAAAAAACGACTGTTGGCGGTCGAGCAAGAGCGCAAGCTTCTTATGATTATAATCACAATGATACAACTACTGATACTAGCTATTGGGATTCAACCACCGTTGCAACTAATCGCAACTCAAGTAGCGAATACTTTGACATACTTAAAAGTGAGACGGTGACTAAAACTGGTGGTGAAATAAAAGTAGTGATGGGACTTTATAATGATGGTGATGTCGCGTGGACCATGCAAAACATGGAAATTACTGCGTTGATGGAAGATCCTAATGAGCCAGGCAATTCTATAGCTGTAGGCACTTTGACTCATAAAGGTGCGTTTACTTTTACACCAACTCAGTTAGGCCGGCGAAGTAATATTCCCGATAGTGATCTTACCCCATTTGAGTTCAATTATTTAGCCAAGGAAAATCCTCAAGAAATCAGTCGAATCTTGGAAAATTCTAACTTGCTAGAATTACGGCCAGTAAATTTCCAACTAACCGGGCAAAGATCCGATGTAGATCTTAATCTCGCCTCTCAAAATGTTCGATTGAGAACCGCCGAGATTATTATTGATTATGGTGATTTTTCGGGCTTGGAAAACGAGCGTTATCGGGTCGCTATTGATACTACCGGAAATAGTAAGCTCGATTTGAATACCATTATGTCCAATCATTTGAATATTGCTTATAGTTCGGGAAGTTTTGCCTTAGACGATGGCTCTGTCCATACAGGGCTCACCTTTATTCGAAATGTTGAGGCAAATTCTAAAAATAATCGTTATTGGATTTTGTTACATCAATTCCAGCCGGCTGGAGCGCCCGAGGGCAGTTTCGAATTTAAGTATTGCAATATTGCTAAAGAAAGCTATTCAGCGGCAGATATTATGTTAGGTAAAAATGATACTCTGCATTTAGCTTATATCATCGACACTGATTTTGATGGATTGAGTGATCGACTTGAAAAATTTTACGGTACTGATAATTCACTAGAAGATACCGATGGTGATGACCTAGATGATGCTAACGGTTTTTTCAGATGTAAATTAACTCAACGGGCTGGATTTGGCAGAAACGGGACCTCCCGACCTACTTCGGATGGTGGGTTAATCGAAAATAACTCCTTCAATTTTTCATTGAATACGGTTGGAAATATCGACTTTATTGCTGATGATACTGCCCCTGCACCACATTTACGAAAAGGAGATAACGGGTTCGGTGGTGGAGGCGGTGGTGGTGGTGCGGCAAGTTTTGGTGCCAGCGGCGGCGGTGGCGGTGAAGGTGGTGGCGGTGGCACTGGCGGTATAGGCGGTACTGCAGGTGGTGGTTCCTTCGGTATGCTACTGAATAATGTTGAATTCACAGAGATAAAAGGAAAAAGTACAATCATTGCAGATAAAGGCGGAGAAGGCGGCGCAGGAGGAATTGGTGGTATTGGAGGAAGCGGTGGGGTCGGAGGCCGTAGGAGTACTTCGGGATATGATGGTGGTCATGGTGGTGCTGGCGGAAAAGGGGGCAACGGTGGAACAGGTGGCGGCGGCTCTGGTGGTCCTTCGTCAGCCATTATCTTATTGGGTGTGAGTACCTTAAATGTCATAAATTCAGGGATAATCACTAGCGATTCCGGTAATGGAAGCGGTGGTAATCCAGGCCAAGGTGGATGGAACTACGGAATTTTTAATCAAAGTAGCGCGACTATTCCACTGACTATTGCTGACGATGTCACATTTCAATTAGGACAAGCCGGTGTTAATGCCCCAGAAGCCGGTAATGTTAGTCCCTGATTTTTAATTGACTTTTAATCCCGTTACTGAATACTTAATGTTTGATAACGGGATTAAACTAAACCTATTCAAAAAAAACAAAGTTAAATTAGAGTCGTTCGATAACATCATAATTTTTCTAGGTTGAAGCTTCTTGAAATCGATTTAGAAGGAATTTGGATACTAAAGAGGAGTCATGGCAGCTCTTTTTACTTGCAATTCTTATTAGCTAAAGTATATTCATCGCTTGCTGTTACCCTTGAGATAAAAAATGACCCATTCAACACTGGCTAATCAACTAAAATGGCAATGTCGGAGAGGTATGCTGGAGCTTGACGTCATTCTTATCCCTTTCTTGGCGCAGTATTTTGAGGGGCTAGACAGGGATCTACAAAATGCATTTGTTAAATTGTTAAAAGAAGCGGATCCCGATCTATATACTTGGATCATGGGTTTTGGTCACTGTGAACAGACCGAATTGGCAGAGATCATTCAGCTGATACGTGAAAAAATGTCGATCGCGTGAAGGATCTTGAATTTAAGCTAAAATGAATATTGCCGCCCGATTTCCAATAAAATCTAGTCCTGAATTATTATTACTCTTACTGGCATCTCATATTAGTGTTTTTGCCAGCAGCTTCTGGTTATTAAATGAACCATGGATGATTGTTTTGCTGCTGATATTATCGGCAATTTCTTTTTACTTTTCTTTTCAGCGATACTGGACCATTACTAATTCCACTGACGATTTATGCTGGAGTGGAGAAAATTGGCTAATGCATACCGGCTCTAATCAAAACACAACAAGTTATCTGGAACTGCTGCCAACCAGTTGGATCACGCCGCATTTTTGCCTGTTAAAATTTGTTCAAGATGAACAGCAAAAAGCATGGTTTTTCACTCGTAAGTCATTAGGCGAGCGGCTTTATAGAGAGCTGTGTTATATGGCAAAGCTCAAGATGGGCGAAAAGGACGGAACCAGGTAAATTCCGTTAACCTCAAATAACCAGAATTATCCATCAAAGTATCAATAATTAACGATTTTTATTGCCCTTATTATACCCTTTATGATATAAAGCGCGCCGAGTTAATGAAGTATTGAAAATCGGACAGGTTTTCGCGCCAAATTAACCTAATTCACACACTGTTCGACACAAATTTCAGGGTGCTTGAATAAGCTTGTCTTTTTCAGGTTTGTTATTTGGGAATGGTGGACGACTAACCCTTATATATTAGGAGCTTACAATGGCTAAAGTCACTATGCGTGATATGCTACAGGCGGGCGTGCATTTCGGACATCGCACCCGTTACTGGAACCCCAAAATGAAGCCGTACATCTTCGGCGCGCGTAACAAAATTCATATTATTAACTTAGAGCAATCATTGCCTATGTTTAATGATGCCCTTAATTACCTTAGTTCAATCGCTGCTAGAAAAGGCAAGATCTTATTTGTTGGTACTAAGCGATCGGCCAGCAAAATCGTTAAAGAAGAAGCTAATCGTTGTGAGCAATTTTTTGTTGATAAACGTTGGCTTGGTGGTATGTTAACTAACTACAAAACGATTCGTCAGTCGATCAATCGATTAAAAGAACTAGAAAAGCAAGCGGAAGACGGTACTTTTGAAAGACTTACTAAAAAAGAAGGTCTATTACTTAGCCGTGAAATGACAAAATTAGAAGCCAGTATCGGCGGTATCAAGAATATTGGCGGATTGCCGGATGTTCTGTTTGTTATCGATGCTGATCATGAGCATATTGCAATTGCCGAAGCCCGTAAGCTAGGTATTCCTGTAATTGCAGTCGTTGATAGTAACTCTAATCCCGATGGTATCGACCATATCATTCCTGGTAACGATGATGCGATTCGGGCGATCCAACTTTATTTATCAAGTGCGGCTGACATCATTATCGAAGCTCGCGCGTCAACGGCGACTGAACCTGCTGCTGAAGTATCAGCTTCTGATGAGTTTGTAGAGCAGAAAGAAAAAGCAGAAAAGCCTGTGAAAGTGATAAAAGCTAAGAAAGCCAAAGTTGTCAAAAAAGATGACACAGCTGTTGAAGTTAAACAAGAGGTCAAGACTGAATCCAAGCCAGAGGTAAAAGTTGAAGTGAAGGAAGAATCCAAGCCTGAAGCAAAAGCTGAAGTGAAAGAAGAATCCAAGCCTAAAGCAAAAGCTGAAGTGAAAGAAGAATCCAAGCCTAAAGCAAAAGCTGAAGTGAAAGAAGAATCCAAGCCTAAAGCAAAAGCTGAAGCGAAAGAAGAATCCAAGCCTAAAGCAAAAGCTGAAGCGAAGGAAGAAACTAAGCCTGAAGCAAAAAAAGTGGCTAAAAAGAAAGAAAGTAGTGAAGTTGCTGCAGAGTAATTTGCGGAATTAAGCTTTGTTGTAGGAGGCTTTGCCTCCTTTTTTATGTTCATGGATGAATTGTATGCCGTAAAGAGCTAAGGATGGCGGTTCGGTTTAACCAATATTTACTCGTCCAAAACATATTCAAATATCGAATACTAATTTAGTAAGAGTGGATAGAAAATATCTATTAGTGGAGATTAAAATGGCGATTACAGCTGCTCAAGTAAAAGAATTGCGTGAAAGAACTGGCGCAGGCATGATGGAATGTAAGAAAGCCTTGGTGGAAACCGATGGCAATATTGAAACGGCAATCGACAATATGCGTAAATCGGGTGCTGCTAAGGCTGAGAAAAAGGCTGGACGTATTGCTGCAGAAGGCGTGATTGTTACTAAAACTAGCGATGATGGAAAATTAGGTGTTATTGTTGAAATTAACAGTGAAACCGATTTTGTTGCTCGTGATGATAGTTTTAAAGCCTTTACCACATCAGTGGTTGATGCTGCATTAGCCAATAAAACTGAATCAATTGTTGGGCTAAATGCCGCAACGGTTGCTTCCGGTGAGACTGTCGAACTAGCGCGTACTAATCTGATTGCAAAAATTGGTGAAAACATCACTGTAAGACGTGTTCAGATTGTTGAAGCGGCAGATGGGATATTAGGTACTTATATCCATGGTGGACGAATTGGTGTTGTTGTATCACTTAAAGGTGGGGATGCGGGTTTGGCCAAAGATATTGCGATGCACGCTGCTGCAACTAATCCTCAATTCGTTACACCTGAAGAAATTTCTGAAGATGTGTATAATCGGGAAAAAGAGATTTTTACGGCTCAGGCTATCGCCAGTGGCAAACCGGCTGACATCGCTGAAAAGATGGTTGTGGGGCGTATGCGTAAATTTGCTGCCGAAGTTTGTCTGGTTGGTCAATCTTTTGTAAAAGATCCTTCAACAACGGTTGGTGATTTGCTAAAGTCTCATTCAGCTGAAGTCGTCAATCTGGTTCGACTCGAAGTTGGTGAAGGGATCGAAAAAGTTGAAGATGACTTTGCCGCCGAAGTGATGGCGCAAGTAAAAGGCGAATAAGTCGAGATTGACTAAAAATAATAGGAAAAATGTTGATGCCAAGTTCTGCACCTGCAAAAAAGAGTAAGCGAATACTCCTTAAATTAAGTGGCGAGGCCCTGATGGGTGCAGAGTCTTTTGGTATTGATCCTGGCATATTAGACAGGATTGCCAAAGAAATTAAAGTCATTATCGATAAAGGGATTCAGGTGGGACTGGTTATTGGTGGAGGTAATCTTTTTCGTGGTGAAAAACTGGCTAACGCCGGAATGAATCGTGTTGCTGGCGATCATATGGGAATGCTGGCGACGGTTATGAATTCCTTAGCGATGCAGGATGCTTTGGAAAGAATAAAAGTCGGAACACGGGTGATGTCTGCAATATCGTTAACTGGCGTTTGTGAAGATTATGATCGTCGGTTTGCAATCCGCTTTATGCAAGATTCTCAGGTAGTCATTTTTACCGCAGGTACTGGTAACCCTTTCTTTACAACGGATACTGCAGCTTGTTTGCGGGGGATCGAGATTGATGCAGACGTGATATTGAAAGCCACCAAAGTAGACGGTGTATTTTCTTCTGATCCTAATAAGGACCCGGATGCGGTGAAATATGACTCATTGACCTATGACGAAGCTCTTTCGAAAGAATTAGGTATAATGGATCTGACCGCTTTTTGCCTTGCTCGTGATCATCATAAGTCGATCCGTGTGTTTAATTTGAATAAACCTGGCGCTTTGATCGAAGCGGTGGTTAATGAGGCGGAAGGTACCCTGATCCATTGTAAGTAAAGTTCGCGAGCTGTTTGTTGGTGGAACACTAAACTTGTCAACTGGCTGAATAGACAAAAACAAGACGGAGTTAATTTTGTGATAAATGAAATAAAAGATGACGCGCAAACAAGAATGGATAAAACCATTGAATCTTTTAAAATAGGCTTGCAAAAAATTCGTACCGGGAGAGCACATCCTAGTTTGTTAGCTCATTTAAGCGTATCTTATTATGGTGTCAATACGCCCTTGACTCAGGCCGCAACGGTATCTGTGCAGGATTCGAGAACGCTTGTTGTTCAGCCTTTTGAGGCGACTATGGTACAACCAATCGAAAAAGCACTGATGGAATCTGATTTAGGTATTACTCCAAATACTGCCGGAAACGTTATTCGCTTACCACTTCCGCCACTGACCGAAGAACGTCGAAAGGATATGACCAAGATTGTACGTAGCGAAGCTGAATCAGCTAAAATTGCGATAAGAAATATCCGCAGAGATTCGAATTCAACTTTAAAAGAACTCGAAAGTGAAAAAGAAATTAGTGAAGATGAACTTCATAAAGCAGAAGATGACGTGCAAAAAATTACCGATATTCATGTCAAAAAAATTGACGAAATGAGTGAAGTAAAAGAAAAAGAATTAATGGAAATTTAATTTTTTGAGTTGTTTTTGCCTAATTTACGCGCCGTGTTATTGATTGAGATGACGCGGCGTGTTTGTTTTGCCTCGGTTCATTTTGTAAGAACAGATTTGTTTTGCGAGCGATGAGAAATACTCAGGGTGTTTGAATAATGACGGTTTTAAATAATGATGAGTTTTGAAGCGCCCAAACATGTAGCGATCATTATGGATGGCAACGGGCGTTGGGCGCAGCTAAGAAATAAAAAAAGAACCTTTGGCCATAAGGCTGGGGTGGAGAAAACTCGAGAAATCGTTGAAGCTTGTGCCAAAACAGGTATTCAATCTTTGACTTTATTTGCCTTTAGTAGTGAAAATTGGTCGCGGCCCGAAGAAGAAGTTAGTTATTTAATGGAGCTATTTATTCTGGCGCTAAAGCGTGAAGTTAAAATGCTCAACAAGAATAATGCCCAGCTTAAATTTATCGGAAATACTGCTGGATTTAATCGTAAATTACAAAAAAGTATTACCGATGCTGAGGCGCAGACCAGCAACAATGATGGACTTAGGCTCAATATTGCGGCCAATTATGGTGGCCGATGGGATATTGTTAATGCCGTTAACCGGGCGAATAAAACATTGATAGAGGGAGAGTTGTTAACCGAAGAATTATTGGCTGCTGAGTTAACAACTAAAGATCTGCCTCCACTGGATTTAATGATCCGAACCGGCGGTGAAAAAAGAATTAGCAATTTCTTAATTTGGCAAGCGGCATATGCTGAGTTGTATTTTAGCAACAAGTTGTGGCCAGATTTCGATTCAGCTGAACTGGAATTAGCGCTTGCAGATTACAATCAGCGACAAAGACGATATGGTAAGACTGGCGAACAAATTAGCCCAGAAGCGGAGTAAATAATAAAAATGTTGAAACAAAGAATTACCACTGCTCTGGTCCTATTACCGGCGGTTTTTTTCTTGCTTTTTTTGGTGAGACTCGATTTTTTTGCCGGTCTAATTTTGGTTGTTGTTTATTTAATGGCTTTGGAATGGGCCAAATTATCGGAATTCAAAAAACAGACTCATTGGTCTTTTTATGCTTTATTGATCAGTTTTGTAAACTTGGCTATCTGGTATTTTAGCGAATCATTAGTCGTTTGGCCGTCGCTTAGTTGGCCGCATCATATTCAAATGGATTTACCGCTGTTGGTTCTCCTTGGTGCGTTATTTATTATTTTTTTGTGTATCGTGATTGTTTTATCTTTTTCTATCAATAAACGCTGGTGGCAAAATCGGAACATCAAGAGCTTATTTGGTTTGGTATTATTGCCCGCTTTTTTTGTTTCTTTTATTTCAATTAGGCAAACCGGTTACCCTGCATTGCCCGGTGTTGGTGATTTTACTTATGGCGGTAAATTATTACTGTTTATGTTGTTACTCATCTGGGCTGCCGATATCGGCGCATTTGTGACAGGTAAATTATTGGGCAGGCATAAATTAACCAAAGTCAGCCCTAATAAAACATGGGAAGGTGTTATCGGTGGCGTATTGTTAAGTGTGTTGATTGGATTGACAGGGATTTCTGTACTCAAATTACAAGTGGATAATAGGTTGGTTTATTTATTGGTTTTGTTATCTTTAGCCACTATTTCAGTGTTTGGCGATTTATTTGAAAGCGCATTGAAGCGGGCGGCTAACATCAAAGATTCTGGTAATTTATTACCTGGGCACGGCGGCCTGCTTGATAGACTTGACAGTACGATTACTGTAGCGCCAGTTTTTTATTTGAGCTTTAGCTATTTTGAGTGGTTCAATGGTTGAGTCGGTTTGCATATTGGGCTCAACCGGTTCGATCGGTTGTAGCAGTTTGGATGTGATTTATTTAAATCGCGACCGCTACCGTGTGTCTGTATTAACCGCTAATCGCAATTATCAAAAACTTTTTGAACAATGTAAAATTTTTTCACCACGTTTGGCTATTATGGCATGCCCAAAGTCAGCAAAAAAATTGGCAAAATTGTTGCGATTGGCTCAGCAAGATACTGAAGTTCGAAGCGGCACCAATGCCGTCAATCAAGCTGCAGAATATCCGCAGCTAAATATCGTGATCGCCGCTATTGTTGGTGCCGCAGGATTGATTCCAACCCTCTCTGCAGTAAGACGTTCATTAAAAGTCTTGCTAGCCAACAAAGAAGCGTTGGTAATGTCCGGCGATTTATTTATTCGAGAGGTCAAGGAAAGTGGAGCTACTTTATTACCCGTAGATAGTGAACATAACGCGATATTTCAATCGATGCCGCAACCTAGCGATAAAGCACAAGCTAATCTGTCAGGTGTGAAAGAAATTTTATTAACCGGTTCTGGTGGGCCTTTTCTCAAATTACCCGTCGAAGAGCTAGAGGATAAAACGCCTGATCAGGCATGCGCACATCCTAATTGGGAAATGGGTAGAAAGATCTCGGTTGATTCTGCCACCATGATGAATAAAGGGTTGGAATTAATTGAAGCCTGTTATTTATTTGATGTTAGTCTTGAACAAATAAAAATAGTAGTGCACCCACAAAGTATTATTCATTCGATGGTTGCTTATCAGGATGGTTCGGTGATTGCGCAAATGGGTAATCCTGATATGAAAACGCCAATTGCTCATTGTTTAGCTTGGCCTGAACGGATTGAGGCAGGGGTTAAGCCTTTAGATTTTTGTCAGCTTACTGGACTTGAATTTCAGCAACCTGATTTTGAACGTTTTCCGTGTTTGGCTTTGGCGGTTGAAGCGATAAAAATTGGCAAGAGTGCGCCTTGTATCTTAAACGCTGCCAATGAAGTTGCGGTGGAGGCCTTTTTGACTGAAAAAATCAAATTTACCCAAATCGCTTTGATCATTAAAGAGACAATGTCCCGTTCAAACTATCAGGAATTAACCAATTTTGAGCAAATTATTCAATCTGATAAAGATGCCAGAATAATTGCCGAGCTTGTTATTGAGGAGCTAGATTAATTTATGGACGCATTGTGGAATTTGGCTTCATTTATTGTTGCATTAGGTATATTGGTCACTATTCATGAGTATGGACATTTTTGGGTGGCGAGAAAGTTAGGTGTTAAAGTATTAACTTTTTCAGTTGGGTTTGGTAAACCACTTTTACAAAAAGTAGGCAAGGATGGGGTTCGTTATGTTCTTGCAACCATTCCTTTAGGCGGATACGTTAAAATGCTTGACGAGCGAGAGCCGGACCAGGAAATTCCGGAAGAAGATAAGCCTTACGCCTTTAATAATAAATCTGTTTGGGCTCGAATGGCAATTGTACTAGCGGGTCCAATAGCTAACTTTCTGTTAGCAATATTTCTTTATTGGTGCATGTTTTTGATGGGGATCAAAGGAATAACGACAGACATTGGTACTGTTCCAGAAGCTTCCATTGCTCAGCAAGCGGGTTTGCAAAAAGGTGATAAAATTTTATCAGTTGATGGAGGAACTGTAATCGTCATGCATGATCTTACTAAAAATATTGCCAAGCGATTGGGGGAAAAAAGCGAGATTTTTTTGTCGGTCAAAAGAGCCGGTCGCGCATCTGAAAAGCAAATAGTGTTAGATATTTCTAAATGGATTGTTGATGACGAAAAACCCGAGATACTTCATTCTCTTGGGATTTATCACCCAATAGAAAGCTTGAGCACGTTGATAGGGACGGTTACCCCTGACGATCCAGCCGATAAAGCTGGAATTTTGATCGGCGATGAAATTGTTTCAGTAGATGGAGTTCAGGTGAATAGTTGGTGGGAAATGGGATCGATCATCACCTCTAAACCTAATAAACGGGTTTTGTTTGAAGTTGAGAGAAATGGTGAACTGATACCTATTTTTGTGGTCATAGGTTCTGCTGAAGGAAATGAGGCAAATTCTGGTCGTATTGGAGTAGGTAGCGTAAGGGTTGATAATTCTAAATATTTGATCACTCGTCAGGCAGGCATTTTTGAAGCTTTTAGTTTAGCGATTGATGAAACGATTAATATGATTTCACTCAGCACTCGATTATTTGTGAAATTAATAAGCGGTGAAATATCGACTAAAAGTTTAAGTGGACCAATATCTATTGCCGAAGGGGCTGGCTCAAGTGCTAGCATAGGATTGGTTTATTTTATTAGCTTTGTGGCGATGATCAGTGTCAATCTGGGTTTTATTAATTTATTGCCGGTCCCTATGCTTGATGGTGGTCATTTGCTCTATTTTGTAATAGAGGTGATAAAAGGTAAGCCTTTACCAGAAAAAGTGCAGGAATTTGGTCTACAAGTTGGTATGATGCTGGTCTTCGCACTAATGGCTGTTGCCATATTTAATGATATATCGCGTTTTTAAGTTCATTTGAAAACGCTTTTTTTGTATATAAAAGTAATTATTAAGAAGTAAAATATTTATGGGTAAACTCTTACAAGCGACAATCGCCAAGTTTCAAACTCGAACAGGCAATTTGACCATTTTGATTGCCGGGTTGGCTATTTTGGGTGGGCTTTCACCAATCGTACAGGCCAAACAAAGCGAAGGCGTCAATAATACGGGCTTTATCGTCGAGGAAATAAAAGTCGACGGGCTGCAAAGAATGGAGTTGGGGACTTTTTTCAACATGCTCCCCTTACAGGTAGGGGAACGACTGGAACCAAGCCGTGTACCAACCATTATACGAACGCTTTTTTCAGCCGAAAACTTCGATGACATTCGAGTGCTTAAAGACGGTAATATTCTTCTTATTGATGTTGTCGAACGGCCTACTATCTCAGACATTACAATTGATGGAAATAAAGACATCAAAACTGAGCAGATACTGGAGGTGATGAAACATTCCGGATTTGCTAAAGGTGAGGTTTATAATCCGGCAGCAATCAAAAATATTGTGGATGGTATGCAAGAACAGTATTTCTCGCATGGTAAATATTCGGTTAACATATCCACCGACGTGATCCGTCGTTCGAGAAATCGGGTATTAGTTGAGTTTGATGTCAATGAGGGCGAGCCAGCCAGAATAGAATCGATCAATATTGTTGGTAACCAGTTATTCCCAGATGATGAATTGCTTGATCAGTTTGAACTAAGCACTGGTGGTTGGTTATCTGTTTTTACCAGCGATGATCAATATGCGCGCGAAAAACTGTCTGGTGATCTGGAAACATTGCGTTCCTACTACTTGGATCGTGGTTATTTAAAATACAATGCTGTTTCTACTCAGGTGGCTATTTCGCCCGATCGTAAAGGCATGTTTATTACTATCAATGTGGATGAAGGTGAAAAATTTGAGGTGGCTAAAATATCTTTTAGTGGCGACTTGATCCTATCAGAAGAACGACTCAAGCAGTTAATGCCTTTAACTCAAGGTGAAACCTATTCAGCCGCAGCCATTTCATTTTCTGAGGAACAAATAAAAAAGAACTTGGGATATTTTGGTTATGCATTTGCGAAGGTCACGTCTGTTCCCAACGTAAAACCGGGTACTAACAAAGTTGACCTCAATATCTATATTGATCCGGGTAAAAAGGTTTATGTTAGCCGCATTAATTTTACTGGCAATGAGAGTACTAATGATCGAGTATTGCGTCGCGAAGCGCGAATAATGGAAGGTGGTGCGTTATCTACATCACAGGTCGAAAGAACCAAGATTTTATTGCAAAGACTAACTTATATAGAAGAAGTAGAAGTTGAAACGCCCAAAATTGAAGACTTGGAAGATCGAGTTGATATCAATTATACGGTGAAAGAGCGATCCGCAGGAACGATATCTGGCGGTTTGGGTTACGGTTCGACCTTTGGTTTGTCAATCAATGGTAATGTTAGTCACAATAACTTTATGGGTTCCGGTAAAACCGTTGGTTTTGCGATTAACAAGAACAGCTTTTCGACTAACTATTCGTTAAATTATTTTGACCCTTATTTTACCATTGACGCAATCAGTCTGGGGGCTGGGTTGAGTTATCGCACCCAAGATTTTGGTCGGTTCAACAATACTGCTACCCTGTTAGATACTGCGGCGCTTGATTTTAATATGGGTTATCCAATCAATGAAATGACTCGATTGAATTTTGGGCTCGGATATCAAACCAATGATTTAAGTGCGAACGGTCGGCTGTCACAACAGATTGTTGACTTTTTTGACAGCAATGGACTGAATGTTCGCACTGATCCCGATTTTTCTTATGATCTGGTTAAATTTTCGGTGTCGATTATAAGAAACAGCCTTAATCGGGGAATATTTCCTGACAGAGGAACCAAGCAGGTTTTATCGCTTAGCGGCGCAATACCGGGTAGTGATTTGGAATTTTATAAGCTCGATTATTCGATTGATCACTATATACCGATTGCACCTAGGTGGTCGTTATTGAGTCGCCTTAAATTATCTTATGGCAACGGTTATGGCAAAACGTCCAAACTACCCTACTTTGAAAATTTTTACTCATCAGGTTCTCAAACGGTACGTGGATTTGAACGCAATACGGTTGGACCAAGGGAGATATTTCGTTCACCACAAAGTTTACCGGGCGGTACACCCATTGATGGTTCTGATCGTTCGCTGGTTGCCATACTTCCTCCCGAATTCGATTCTATTCGGCTAAGCTCTCGATCGATTGGGGGCAACGCTAGGGCGCTTTTGAGTACTGAACTAATATTTCCAATCCCTTTTGTTGAAGCTAATAACTCACTAAGAAGCAGTTTTTTTGTTGATGTGGGGAATTTGTGGGATACTGAGTTTAGTTACGATAACTTTACCGCTGAGCAAGCGGCAATTATCCCCGATTTTTCGAAAGTAGATTCTTATCGCGCATCGGCTGGAATATCGTTACAATGGTTATCTCCTATGGGGCCACTTGTTATTAGTCTTTCTAAGATATATAAAAGTGAACAGGGCGATCGAAAAGAGAATTTTTCGTTTAATGTCGGGCAATCATTTTAAGAAATGGTCGATTGTTAGATTAAAACAATTATTTAAGTAAAAACAATTATTTAAGTAAAAACAATTATTTAAGTAAAAACAATTATTTAAATAAAGTCGTGTTAAATAAAAACTGTAACTATTCAGTGAGCTGAATCGTTACCAAAAACTAAAGGTAAATAAGGGTAATATAATGTTTAAGAAAGTAATTTTTACGGTAACAATCATACTGTCATTTGTTTCAAGTGCATTTGCCGCCGATTTAAAAATTGGTATTTTTGATGAAAGACTCGTATTGAGCAAAGCGCCTCAATTAGAGTTAATTGAAGCAAAATTGCAAAAGCAATTTGCCGATCGTCTCGACGAAATTAAGGCTTTGCAGGAATCCGGCAAAGCTAAACAAGAACAAGGGCAACGTGATGCTGTCACGATGACTGAGGCGCAAGGCATTCAACTAGAGAGAGAATTGAAAGAAATTGGTGCTACGTTGCAAACAAAAAACAAAAATCTTCAAGAAGATTTTCAACGAGCCAAACAGGCAGAAGTGACTAAGATCAGAGTTAAAATCCAGCAAATTGTTTCAAAAATTGCCAGTGAAGAAAAATTTGATATTGTGTTACGTATTGAATCAGTCGTGTTTAGAAAAGAAGCCATTGATATCTCCAACAAAGTGATCACTGTTTTAAGTAATCCAGCAGGCTAAAAATTGCAGCAAAAAACATTAACGGTTGCCGAAATAGCAAATATCGTTGGTGGTCAGATTGTAGGCGACGCCGATATTCAGATTGATCGAATAGCATCGCTGGATCAAGCAACTCAACATGATGTTTCATTTTTAAGTCATCTAAAATTTGAACAACAATTAAACACAACTCAAGCGGGTTGTGTTTTGCTATCTGATAGCTACGCAATGGCATCGAGCAATATGAAGCCCTTGACTTGTGTATTGTGCAAAGATCCGTATCTTGCTTTTGCGCGAGTGGCGCAGGTGCTAGATAGTACTCCACTGCCAGCGACAGAACTTTGTTCTACTGCCAGTATTCATCCATCTGTGATTTTGCAGGATAATGTAAAAATTGCTCCTGGGGCGGTACTTGATAAAGATTGCCGTATTGGTAATAACGTATCCATTGGCGCCAATGTGTATCTTGGAGAAGGTGTTGTGCTAGGTGACAATACCATCGTTTATGCCAATGTTTCAATCTATCACCGAGTGACCATCGGTTCACACTGTATTTTGCATTCTGGTGCTGTGATTGGGTGTGACGGTTTTGGGTACGCCAATGATGCTGGAAACTGGGTTAAAATACCTCAAACAGGTAACGTGGTGATCTACGATGATGTTGAGATAGGGGCTAATGCCTGTATCGATCGTGGCGCGCTTAACGATACAATTATCCACAGAGGTGTTAAAATTGATAACCTTTGTCATATTGCTCACAATGTTGTTGTCGGTGAAAACACCGCAATGGCAGCATTTACAGGTATTGCGGGTAGCGCAAAAATTGGCAAATCATGTACTTTTAGTGGTCGCTCTTCTATTATTGGTCATTTAAGTATTGCAGAAGGAACTCATCTTACTGCTGGCACCTTGGTTAATAAATCAAATGAGATTGCCGGAGTATTTTCGTCGGGCACTGGTGCTCAGGAAAATAAAATTTGGCGAAAAAATGTGGCTCGCTTTAAACAGTTGGATGATATGGCGAAGAAGATCCGCCAATTAGAGAAAAAATTAAAAGATTTGTAAGGTGATCAATTTTGATGAATGACGAAACTAAAAAGATAGGCCGTTTGGATATTCATGAAGTAATGAAACACTTACCTCATCGATATCCATTTTTATTAGTTGATAGAGTGACTGATTACAAAGTGGGTGAGTATCTGAATGCGGTAAAAAACATTACCATCAATGAACCTTGTTTTACCGGGCATTTTCCTCATCGGCCAGTAATGCCAGGGGTACTGATTTTGGAAGCTCTTGCGCAAGCAACGGGTATTTTGGCATTTAAGACTTTAAATGAAATACCGGATGAAACGTCACTGTATTATTTTGTCGGCATCGATAAGGCGCGTTTTAAGAAACCTGTTGAACCAGGTGATCAAGTCGTTTTAAAAGTGCGTTTGTTAAAACGCAAACGATTAATGTGGAAATTTGAAGCAGAAGCTTTGGTTGATGGTCAAGTAGTGTGTGCCGCAGAGCTGATGTGTTCAAAGCAGGATATTGTCTAATGATCCATCCATCTGCGGTTGTTCATCCAAAGGCTAAAATTTCGCAAAGTGCCCAAATTGGACCTTTTACTTTTATAGACGAACACGTTGAAATCGGTGCTGGCACAGTTGTTGCGCCGCATGTAGTGATTAATGGTCATACAACTATTGGTAAAAATAATCATTTTTATCAATTTTCTTCAATCGGTGAAGCGAATCAGGACACCAAGTATCGAGGCGAGCCAACCAGAACGCTAATTGGCGATAATAATATTATCCGCGAATCTTGCACTATTCACCGCGGCACGACTCAAGACCATCAGCTCACTAGTATTGGCAACGATAATCTATTAATGGCTTATACCCATATTGCACATGACTGTCAGCTGGGCGACCATATAATCATTGCTAATAGTTCAAATATTGCAGGCCATGTTGTGATCGATGATTGGGCAATCTTGGGTGGATTTTCAGGTGTTCATCAGTTTTGTCATATAGGAGCGCACGCGTTTCTAGGGATTAGAAGCCATATCACTCAGGATATTCCTCCTTTTGTCTTGTTTGCTGAGGGCGCACCTCGCTCTATTAATGTGGAAGGTATTAAACGTCGTGGTTTTTCAACCGAAGAGATTGCTTTACTAAGAAAAGCTTATCGAATCATTTTTCGCCAAGGATTGCGCATTGAAGAGGCGGTTGAAGCGGTTATGAAATTGTCAGGAAGTTCCCCTGTTCTTAAATTGATGATCGATTTTATTCAGTCTTCAGTAAGAGGTATTGCTCGTTGATCCCCATTGCTTTGATTTAGACCATCCATCACGCTCACACAAACATAAGAAAATTCAGTGATCATACAGTGAACCCAACTAACAACGTTACTAAAAACCAAGATAGAAAGCTTTTTTATTTGGTAGCCGGAGAATCATCTGGTGATAATCTCGGGGCGAGATTGATCGCTGCACTAAAAATACACTATCCTGAAGCTGAATTTTGTGGGATCGGTGGTTCTTTAATGCTGGCTGCTGGATTAAAAAGCTTTTATCCCATGGAACGACTTTCTGTAATGGGAATTGTGCCTATTTTAGCTCGTTTACCTGAGTTGCTCAATATGCGCCGCCGTTTGGCAAAAACCATAGTTGCCCAACAAGCGGATTGTTTTATCGGAATTGATGCCCCCGTTTTTAATATCAACCTTGAATTCAAACTTAAAAAAAAAGGAATGACAACGGTACATTACGTTAGTCCATCGGTATGGGCCTGGCGAGAGGATCGAATATATAAAATTGTTAAAAGTGTTTCTTTAATGATTTGTCTATTTCCTTTTGAACTGGAAATTTACAAACAACATCATTTACCTGCTGTGTGTATTGGTCATCCGTTAGCGGAAGAAATTCCAATGAAAACCAATATCAATGCTATGAGAGAGCAACTAAATTTACCTCTGGCTAAAAAAATATTGGCAATACTTCCTGGTAGCCGCGGAACGGAAACACGTTTCTTACTTGAACCTTTTATTCAAACGGCTGAAAAGCTGGCTAAAAAATATCCACAATTAATTTTTGTTATTCCATGTGCAAATACTGGTAGACGAACGCAAATAGAAAATTTCTTGCAGCAGAATAATACTGATATCGACATCAAACTGTTTAATGGTCAGTCGCGTGAAATTATGCAAGCGTCCGATTACATATTACTTGCATCCGGTACTGCAACGCTGGAGGCAATGCTGTTCAAAAAGCCGATGGTGGTTGCATATAAGGTATCGTCTTTTAGTTTTTGGGTGTACGCCAAACTCTTAAAAATAAAGAACTTTTCACTGCCTAATTTGTTAGCCAATAAGAAGCTTGTGAATGAATTTATTCAAAATGACTGTACCGTGGATAATTTGACGACCGAATTAAGCCGGTTGATTGAATGTCAATCGTTTGAATCAATCATTGGAGAGTATAATCACTTACACCAAAATCTACGCCTAGGGGGTAGTAAAAAGGCCGCTAAAGCGATCTATGAATTATTGGATTTAAGAGCCGTAATATGAAAAAATCTGATTTAGTGGCTGGTGTTGATGAAGTTGGCCGCGGTCCTTTAGCGGGTGCTGTTGTTGCCGCGGCGGTTATCTTGGACCCCGATAATCTGATTGAAGGATTAACTGATTCTAAGAAATTAAGTGAAAAAAAGAGAGAGTTTTTATCTCAAGAAATAAAACAAAAATCGTTGTGTTGGGCGCTTGGTAGAGCAGAAAGAGAAGAAATTGATGAACTCAATATATTGTATGCCAGTTTGTTAGCGATGAAACGTGCGATTGAATCGCTTTCAATCAAACCAGAACATTGCTTGATTGATGGAAATCGCTGCCCGGACTTAAATTGTACTAGTGAGGCGATCGTGAAAGGCGATCTTAAAGTACAATCCATTGGTGCTGCTTCTATAATTGCCAAAGTTGCAAGAGATAATGAAATGGTTGAGTTAGATACTATTTATCCAGGTTATGGATTGGCTAAACATAAAGGTTATCCAACCAAATTTCATCTGCAAGCACTGCTAGAGCTTGGCGTCACTCCAGTCCATCGTAGAAGCTTTGCTCCAGTTAAAAGATTGTTAGAGAGTTAGAAAATATTGATGGATCAGAACAATTCACAGCAAGCACAAAAATCTAATGAAATTACCCGCGCGGGTGAGATCGCTAAATCGAATTTCGTCCATTTAAGAATTCATTCGGAATATTCGATGGTGGATGGGATCTGTCGTATTAATCCAACCCTCGACCGTATTGCCGAATTAGAGATGCCCGCCGCCGCATTTACCGATCATATTAATTTTTGCGGTTTAATCAAATTTTATAAAAAGTGTAGAGCCAATGGTATTAAACCCATAACCGGTGTAGATCTATTGGTTGATGATGGTAGCGATGAAAATGAACCATTTCGAATGACTCTTTTGTGTATGAATAATCAAGGTTATTTGAACGCTAAAATTCTAATCTCCAAAGCGTATCAGGAAAACCAGAAACGCGGTATTCCAATTGTCGATAAACACTGGTTTAAAACATTAAATCAAGGATTAATCGTTTTATCAGGTGCAAAAGAGGGTGATATTGGTAGAGCCTTATTAGCGGGAAATCATGAACGAGCCGCGGAAAATTTGGGTTTTTGGCAGCTCTATTTTCCAGATCGTTACTATATTGAATTGCAACGAACCAGTCGGGTGGGTGAAGGGGATTACATTCATTCCGTTGCGTCTTTTGCGCAAGCTTCTGGAACACCTGTGGTAGCGACTAATGATGTTTGTTTTCTGGAAGAATCCGATTTTGATGCACATGAAATTCGGGTTTGCATCAATCAAAGTCGAGTGCTTGATGATCCGAGAAGACCTAAAAAATATTCCGATCAGCAGTATCTAAAATCATCCGCAGAAATGCAGGCGTTATTTTCAGATATTCCGGAAGCACTAGAAAATACTGTTGAAATCGCCAAACGTTGCAATCTAACTTTGCATTTAGGAGAGTATTTTTTACCGAATTATCCGATCCCGGAAGGCTTAACCATTGAGCAGTATTTTTGCCAGTTAAGTGAACAAGGATTGGAGAAGCGACTCAAATTTCTTTTTGATGTCGAAGCAGCGCAATTTACCGAGCAGAGAATTCCTTATGATCAACGATTAAAAGTTGAATTAGATGTTATTAACCAAATGGGTTTCCCCGGTTATTTTTTAATTGTTGCCGACTTTATTCATTGGAGTAAAAATAATGGTGTTCCTGTGGGACCGGGGCGAGGTTCAGGAGCGGGATCATTGGTTGCTTATGCGTTGGATATTACTGATCTTGATCCATTGGAATACGAACTTCTTTTTGAACGGTTCTTAAATCCAGAACGGGTTTCAATGCCGGATTTTGATATCGATTTTTGTATGGATGGCCGTGACCGAGTCATCGATTATGTCGCGCAAAAATATGGTCGAAACAGCGTTTCTCAGATTATCACCTTTGGCCGACTGGCCGCTAAGGCGGTGATAAAAGATGTCGGACGAGTACTCAGCCAACCCTATGGATTTGTTGATAAAATATCTAAACTCATCCCATTTGAAATCGGTATATCTCTGGAAAAAGCATGGGAGCAAGAGTCAGAAATTCGTTCACGATATGAACTGGAAGAAGAATTTCAAGCACTGTGGGATATGGCCAGAAAACTCGAAGGTATCACCAGAAATGCTGGTAAACATGCGGGAGGAGTGGTTATTTCTCCGGGAGAACTCACTGAATTTTCAGCACTTTCTTGTGATGAAAGCGGTGCTGGCTTGGTGACTCAATTTGATAAAGATGATGTTGAAACGGCTGGTTTGGTGAAATTTGATTTTTTAGGTTTGAGGACTTTAACCATCATCGATTGGGCGATTGATACAATTAATAATACGGCTTTAAAAGATGAGCAAAAAATCCAAATTGAATCAATTCCCTTAGACGATTCGGCGGTATTTAATTTACTTCAGGCAGCAAGAACTACGGCGGTTTTTCAACTTGAATCTCGCGGAATGAAAGAGTTGATTAAGAAATTGTTACCAAGTAGTTTTGAAGATATTATTGCCTTGGTAGCACTTTTTAGACCCGGGCCTTTAGGCTCAGGAATGGTCGATGATTTTATTAATCGCAAACATGGCAGACAGGAAGTGGCTTATCCTCATGCTGACTACCAACATGAAGATCTTAAACCGGTTTTAGAACCAACCTATGGCATTATTTTGTACCAAGAACAGGTCATGCAAATCGCTCAGGTTTTGGCAAACTTCACTTTAGGTGGGGCAGATCTATTACGGCGGGCAATGGGTAAGAAAAAAGCATCGGTAATGGCTGAGCAACGCGAGATTTTTATGAAAGGTGCGGTAGCCAGAGATGTGGAGGGTGAACTAGCAGGGCATATTTTTGATTTGATGGAAAAATTTGCCGGTTATGGTTTTAACAAATCTCATTCAGCGGCTTATGCCCTAGTTTCTTATCAAACAGCCTGGTTGAAAACCCATTATCCCGCGGCATTTATGGCGGCTGTTATGTCGGCAGATATGGATAATACTGAAAAGGTTGTCACCTATGTTGATGATGTAAAAGAGATGGGACTGAACATTGTTCCGCCAGATGTTAACCGGGGTGCTTATAAATTTACCATTGATGGAACCCAAACCATTATTTACGGGATCGGCGCCGTCAAAGGTGTTGGCGAGGCTGCCATTCAGTCAATTGTGGATGAACGAATTGAATCTGGTGAATACAAAGATCTGTTTGATTTTTGCAATCGAATTGACCTGAAAAAATCCAACCGCAGAGTGTTGGAAGCTTTGATAAGAGCTGGTGCACTTGATCATTTAGGCCCTAATCGAGCGGTGATGATGGCGTCATTGGAACAGGCCATAAAAAGTGCTGAACAATTTAAACGCGATTTAGCTTTGGGACAAAACGATTTATTTGGAGCGCCATCAGAAAAAAATGCTGAGCAACATTTAGAGTTTGCCAAAGTTAGACCTTGGCCGGAAGGCCGGGTTTTAGAAGGCGAAAAAGAAACCTTAGGGCTTTATTTAACGGGTCATCCGATCAACCGTTATTTGCTTGAGATCAAAAAATTGTGTAGCTTGAGATTAAACGGATTGCAACCGACACGTCGTGGAGATCATGTCACTGTTGCTGGTTTGATCATCAATATTCGAGTAATGAAAACTAAAAAAGGACTTAACTGGGCGATAGTTACATTAGATGACCAAAGTGCGCGTGTGGATGTAATGATTTATAGTGAGTTATATGAAGCCAGCAAAGATATTTTAATAAAAGACCAAGTCGTCATTGCCAAAGGGGATATTTCAAACGATGAGTTTTCGGGTGGATTAAAAATGAGCGGGGTTGAAATCAACCCGCTGATTGAGGTCCGAGAAAAACGAGTAAAGCATTTAGAAATCAAAATTGACTTAGTTTTTGGTTTAACATTGGTCGAGGATCTTATTGATGCTCTGCAACCATTCAAAGGCGGAATGTGCCCGGTTCGTTTTTCCTGTAAAAAAGAAGCCATATCGGCAGAATTAGTTGCTGCAGGAGAATGGTCAGTAAAACCGACTGATGAGTTATTGCATAGTCTTAAGAATATTGAAGGCTGTGAAAGGGTTAAGCTTCATTACTGAAAGGTTGGTTACGGGCTAAAAATATTTTTGCTCATTAGGAAATCATCCATTATGTAACCATTACCAATATCAAATTCGATGGTGCCTTGATTGGTAAATCCTAGCTTTAGGTAAATTTGATATGCGGGATTGTACTTGTTGACCGTTAAATCAATGGTGTAGCATTTGTTTGAATTGGCCAATTTTTCAATAAAATTTAACATTTGTTTGCCGAGCCCTTTTCCACGAGCTTGTTTCGATAAATAAAATTTACTGATAAATAAACGAGCGTTTTTTCTGAACTGGATTGAAAAATAACCCAAAAGTCGAGATTGTTCATTGACTTGATAGTATTGATAACCTTGTTTTAACTGAGACTCAATGGCTTCACGACTTTGAAATTTTTCTAACATGTAGTCTACTTGTTGTTCACCGATGATTGGCGTGTAATGTTCCTGCCAAATAGGTTTTGCAAGAGCTACAATTGAATCGATATTTTGGTTTTTAAGAGAAGTAATCGCTGGGATCATTGGCGTTGCTCTGCTGACTATTGTTCGGATTATACGGGGAAAGGAACAAAATTTGGAACTATTTGAGCAACATCTTCTCTAAAATGAGATAAATTAATTTCAAAGTCTTCTGTTTACAATCGAAGTAGGCGATAATCACCGCAATAAAAATATCTAGGATATAAGAAACTCAATATGTTTAATAAAATTAGAGGGTTATTCTCAGCGGATCTTTCGATCGATCTCGGAACCGCCAATACCTTAATTTATATGCGAGAGCAAGGTATCGTTTTAAATGAACCCTCTGTGGTCGCGATCAGACATGAGCGTGGCGGTAATAAATCTATTGCAGCGGTTGGAGCGGATGCAAAAGCTATGTTGGGCCGAACTCCAGGTAATATAACGGCGATCCGTCCCTTAAAAGATGGTGTGATTGCCGATTTTGAAGTCACCGAAAAAATGTTGCAGGAATTTATACGAAAAGTCCATGATTCCAGTTTTTTTATGAGACCAAGTCCTAGGGTGTTGATTTGTGTGCCTTGTGGTTCAACTCAGGTAGAAAGACGTGCTATTAAAGAATCAGCCTATGGTGCTGGTGCGCGTGATGTTTATTTGATTGAAGAACCAGTAGCCGCCGCGGTTGGCGCGGGTTTACCGGTTGGTGAAGCAAGAGGGTCCATGGTTGTCGATATTGGTGGTGGTACCACCGAAATTGCTATTTTATCTCTTAATGGTGTAGTGACTTCCGATTCTGTACGTATCGGCGGTGACCGTTTTGATGATGCCATTATCGATTATGTCAGACGAAATTACGGTACAGTGATAGGCGAGTCAACGGCGGAAAGGATCAAACACGAGATAGGGACAGCATTCCCCGGTGCTGACGTGATGGAAATAGACGTGAGGGGTCGAAATCTTGCTGAAGGTATTCCTCGTAAATTTACGATCAACAGCAATGAAATCCTTGAAGCATTGCAAGACCCACTTGCCGGTATGATTAGAGCGGTTCGCTCGGTACTAGAGCAAGCGCCACCTGAACTGGCCGCCGATATTTCTGAGCGTGGTATGGTATTGACTGGTGGCGGTGCATTAATAAAGGATTTAGATCGATTGTTTATGGAAGAAACGGGCCTGCCAGTCATTGTGGCACAAGATCCTTTGACCTGTGTTGCCAGAGGGGGTGGTAAGGTATTAGAAACCATCGAAGATCACGGTGGTGACCTTTTCTGGCAAGGATAGTCTAAAGCTAAAAAACAGACAAAGGCTAAATTTTTTCGATCTTTTAGGTATTTAGGGAAGATTATCCCATGCACAGGCTGGTCCTCCAGAATCGCTACCCCAATTGGGTGTCTATGGCGATATGCTCATGTCATAGAGCCAGTGATTCAGCTTTTTCTGCGGCGTAGAGAGTATTTTGTAATAAAGTGGCGACAGTCATTGGCCCCACTCCTCCAGGAACCGGAGTAATCCACGCGGCTCGCTGTTTGGCGATTTCAAATTCAACATCACCAACTAATTTGCCGTTTTCCAGTCGGTTGATACCTACATCAATTACTGTAGCGCCCCGCTTGATCCAATCTCCTTTAACTAAATTTGGGCGACCAACGCCTACAACGACTAGATCGGCTTCGGCAACTTGTGCAGCAAGGTTTTTGGTGAATTTATGGCAAATAGTCACAGTAGCGCCAGCCAGTAATAACTCCATCGCCATCGGTCTACCAACAATATTACTGGCTCCAACGATGCAGCAATTGAGACCTTTTACATCCAGCCCGATATGTTTTAGCATCAACATAATGCCATAAGGGGTGCATGGGCGGAGCTCGGGGATCCTTTGTATCAAACGACCAATATTGTATGGATGAAAACAATCTACATCTTTGGCAGGTGATATTTTCTCCAAAATAGCGCCTGAATCCAAATGCCGCGGTAGAGGTAATTGAACGAGGATACCATCGACATTGGCATCAGTATTCAGTTTATCGATTTCAGCAAACAACTCTATTTCGGTAATACTGTTATCAAAGATTATTTTGTGGGAGGTAAATCCGACTTCCTCACAAGCCTTCACCTTTTTGCTGACATAAATATTTGAAGCAGGATCTTCGCCAATCAATATAACCGTTAAACTGGGTGCTCTCAGATTATTTCGTAATCTGGCACTTACTTTGCTTTTTATTTTATCGCGCAATAAAGCAGAAATTTCAATGCCATCAATTAATTGTGCCGTCATAGGAAATTTGGCCAGATAAGTAAGGTTAGCGTTAGTGATGGCTATTTTCCCTTAATAGACACCGAAAATAAACAAAATATCACGATATTTGGTAACGTTTGTGAAGGAAAAACAAGTTGGAACCTTGGTTACCCATTTATTTTGTATTATTCGATTTTCTTTGTTGACCTTAAACGCTTAAATCAGTATTATTCCGCGCTCTCAAACGAAGGCTGATTGATCGTCTTTTGTAGAGACAATCGGGGTGTAGCGCAGTCTGGTAGCGCGCCTGCTTTGGGTGCAGGATGTCGGGAGTTCGAATCTCTCCACCCCGACCAATTTTCTTTCCTTTAAATTGGAATGTTCAATTTTGAATGAATCAATACAAAAGAAAGTAAGGTCATAGGATAAACAATGCGCCCGTAGCTCATCTGGATAGAGCATCGGCCTTCTAAGCCGAGGGTAGCAGGTTCGAATCCTGCCGGGCGCGCCATGTGTCCAATCGAGATCAAATGGCGTAGAATATGCCCGAAACTAAAAACATCTATTCATGGATTACTTATTTTTAGTTTTTAAAGGTTGATGGTGGACGTAGCTCAGTTGGTAGAGCCCCGGATTGTGATTCCGGTTGTCGAGGGTTCAAACCCCTTCGCCCACCCCAGTTTTTGGTTGTTTTTACTAAAAAACACCACTTTTTTACTGTTTTTTATAAAAATAGTAATTAGTTACAATAGTGCGAGAGTGGCGGAATTGGTAGACGCGCTGGATTTAGGTTCCAGTGTCTTGCGGCGTGAGAGTTCGAGTCTCTCCTCTCGCACCACGTAACTAAAAGGAGGATCCTCCTTACTTAAGGGATAGACCCTGATAATTTCTGGCCCGATCCAGTGGGTGATTGCCTGAGTGCTAGCCATGGAACAAGACTTAAAGCTCTCTATTCAACAATTACCCCTTTCTTCAGTCATTAATTAAACAAATGCTATTTGGAATTCCAGTTGGAGCATACTTATGCAAGTTTCTGTTGAAACAACTACAGGCCTTGAGCGCAAACTTAACATTGCGGTTGAAGCAAAAAAAATTGACGATGTTGCCGTTTCTAAAATGAAAGAATTGGCAAGAACTCAGCGTATGAACGGTTTCAGACCCGGCAAAATACCATTGAATGTCATCAAAAAGCGTTTTGGAGCACATGTGCGTCAAGACGTGATCTCTGATGTGATGCAGCGCTCTTTTTATGAAGCGGTTGTTCAGGAGAAACTACAACCTGCTGGACCACCAAAGATAGAGCCTGTTTCAATGGAAGAGGGCAAGGATTTAGAATTTGTGGCCACCTTTGATATTTATCCAGAAATTGAAATCCAGGATTTTTCAAAGATTTCAATTGAAAAAGTAACAGCAGAAGTTTCCGATGATGATTTGAGTAAAATGTTAGACACATTGCGCGAGCAGCAAGCAAATTGGGTAGAGGTAAAACGTCAATCAAAATCTGAAGATCAGTTAGTGATCGATTTTGTTGGAACCATTGACGGTGAAGCATTTAGCGGCGGAACAGCCGATAATTTTGAAATTGTATTGGGTCAGGGGCAAATGATCCCGGGCTTTGAAGAACAGCTGGAAGGTACTAAAGCCGATGATGAGGTTGAAATTAAGGTTACATTCCCTAAAGACTATCAAAATAAGGATGTTGCTGGTAAAGAGGCTGTTTTCGCCACTAAAGTTCATAAAGTCAATAAAAAAGAAGCCTTAAAACTTGCCGAATTAGCTGAAAAGCTAGGTATCGAAGATGGTAATATCGCCACCATGAAAACCGATATTCGCAAAAATATGGAAAGAGAGCTTTCTCAGGTTGTTTCCTCAAAAGTGAAGCAACAAATTATGGATGCACTTGTGTCGGCTCACGAATTTGAAATTCCTAAAGCACTTTTAGAGCAGGAAATTAATCAGCAAAAACAACAGGCGTTACAACAGTTTGGTGGAAACTCTGTTAATTTACCTGATTTACCCGATGATTTATTTTCCGATAAAGCTGGTCAGCGGGTTAAATTAGGTTTGGTTGTCAGCGAAATCATCAAGCAAAACAAAATTACGGTCGATAAAGACAAAATTCGTACCAAGTTAGAAGAGTTGGCATCTGTTTATGAACAACCCGAGGAAGTTATTAATTATTACCTTTCTGATCAAAATAAATTGAATGAAGTGGAACAATTAGTTTTGGAAGACACTGTGATCGAACTGGTTGAAATGTCAGCCGTTGTTTCTGATAAAGCAATGACGTTTGATGAAGTCATGAATCCAAAGCAGGATATTGCGGAAGAGTCGAAAAAAGACAATAAATCGAAGTCAACAGAAGAAAGTCCGGAAGAGTCAAGTCCCAAAGAGTAAAGGAGGGCGATCTCTAAGATTATTTTAAACCCGGTATTGAAATTATTATAGTTTGCCCATAAATTAGCTATAATGATTTTAGTGCTGATTTTTCTAGGGTAAAAATCGGGAATTGTCTCGATTTCATGTATCGTTCGCTCAAATCAATGACTATCCATTAGTAAGCGTTTACTATACCTACTTTTGAGCTCCATGAAAATATATAATAATCTTATAGATAGGATAACAAATCAAAGATGACAAATACTAAAACTGATGAAGTTGCATTGGGTCTGGTGCCCATGGTTGTTGAGCAAACCGCCAAGGGCGAAAGATCCTATGATATTTATTCCCGCTTACTAAAAGAACGAGTTATCTTTTTGGTTGGTCAGGTTGAAGATCATATGGCTAATTTAATCGTGGCACAGTTATTATTTTTGGAATCAGAAAATCCTGACAAGGATATTTCCCTCTATATTAATTCGCCGGGAGGATCGGTAACTGCGGGTATGGCTATTTACGATACAATGCAGTTTATTAAGCCTGATGTAACGACCTTATGTATAGGCCAAGCGGCGAGTATGGGGGCTTTTTTGCTAGCCGGTGGCGCTAAAGATAAGCGATTTGCCTTACCAAACTCCAGAATGATGATTCATCAACCTCTTGGTGGTTATCAGGGGCAAGCGTCGGATATTGAAATACATGCACAAGAGATCCTTAAGATGAGAGCCAATTTAAATCAGATACTTTCTCACCACACAGGTAGAAAGCTAAAGGATCTTGAAAAAGACACAGATAGAGATAATTTTATGAGCGCGGAAGAAGCCGCTAAATACGGATTAATTGATAAAGTGATCAATACTCGAGATTAGAGCGGGTAAACAACATTATTAACTGAGATACAACGGGTTACTAGAAGTTATTGAAAGGCTTTGAAGAGTGGTTCATGCTGAATTTCACAAAAATGGCTTAAACATCGGATAATCTATCGACAAATTGTATTGAAAAGGTCTAAGCTTAGCGGTGTAATACCGAAAATTAATTTTTGACTGATTGGCTATTGACATTGTGCAGATCTTTAGTAGTAAAGATGGGAATTTTAAATGAGTGATAAGAAAAAATCAGGCGGTCGAGACGACAGTGGAAAACTACTCTATTGCTCATTTTGCGGCAAGAGTCAGCACGAAGTACGTAAATTAATTGCTGGTCCTTCTGTTTTTATATGTGATGAGTGTGTAGAGCTTTGTAACGATATTATTCGCGAAGAGATCCAGGAAATTACTCAGCAAGATCAATCTGACAAATTACCCACTCCCCGAGAAATTGACGATCACCTCAATCAATATGTTATCGGTCAGGATAAAGCTAAACGAGTTCTGTCCGTTGCCGTTTATAACCATTATAAACGTTTGCGTAGCGATAACGATATCAAAAATGATGAGGTTGAATTAGGAAAGAGTAATATACTGTTAGTTGGGCCAACCGGTAGTGGTAAAACATTACTCGCTGAAACGCTCGCCAGAATGCTGGATGTACCCTTTACCATTGCTGATGCAACGACGCTTACTGAAGCTGGTTACGTGGGCGAAGATGTCGAAAATATTATTCAAAAATTATTACAAAAATGTGATTATGACGTTGATAAAGCTCAGCATGGTATTGTTTATATTGATGAAATCGATAAGATCTCTCGTAAGGCCGACAATCCGTCGATCACTCGGGATGTTTCTGGAGAAGGTGTTCAACAAGCTTTATTGAAGTTAATTGAAGGTACTGTGGCATCTGTGCCGCCTCAAGGGGGACGAAAACACCCCCAACAAGAATTCCTGCAGGTCGATACCAGTAGTATTTTATTTATTTGCGGTGGTGCATTTTCCGGATTGGAAAAAATCATACGTGATCGTTCAGAAAAATCGGGCATTGGTTTTGCCGCACAGGTGAGAAGTAAGGATGACAGTAAGGATCTAGGTGAAATTTTTAAGGAAATAGAACCGGATGATCTGGTTAAATACGGGTTGATCCCAGAGTTTGTCGGACGTTTGCCTGTCGTGGCAACTTTGGAAGAGTTGGATGAACATTCTCTGGTTAAAATTCTGACAGAACCCAAAAATTCCTTAACTAAGCAATATGCTAAGTTGTTTGATATGGAAGATGTGCGATTGGAATTTAGAGAGGATGCACTCAAGGCGATCGCCAAAAAAGGCATGGAACGCAAAACAGGTGCCCGCGGTCTTCGATCCATTTTGGAAAAAGTGTTGCTTGATACTATGTACGATTTGCCTTCGATGAATGGCGTTACCAAAGTCGCCATTGATGCTGCTGTGGTTGACGGTGAATCGGAGCCATTATTGATCTATGAAAGCCAAGAAAAAAAGGTTGCCTCAGAATAGGGATCATTAACGGTTAAATCAATTAATAAAACTGCGTTTCGACGCAGTTTTTTGTTTTCCCGGAAGAAATAGCCGTTGATTTTTGAAGCTTTTGAACCCATATTAGCGGTACGATACAAACAGGAATTAAGCTCTCAACCCTCAATCCCAATATCATTGTACTGAAATAATTCAGCTCATCGGATATTAGCAGTAAGGAGCAGGAATTAAATATGAATGAATTAATCCCCACCGAATTAAGCGAAAATGAGTATCCTATATTGCCACTAAGAGATGTGGTGATTTTTCCTCATATGGTCATTCCGTTATTTGTTGGCAGGGAAAAATCCATCGAAGCTCTCCAATATGCTACCAACCATGGTAATCAGATCCTATTGGTCGCACAAAAAGATGCGAACAACGATAACCCTGCTAAAAAAGATATTTATTCAACAGGATGCGTGGCCAATATTTTACAACTTTTAAAACTCCCTGACGGTAATCTTAAGGTATTGGTGGAAGGGGTTGAGAGAGCCAAAATAAACAAACTAAAGTCATTAAATCAATCTTTCCTAGTTGCCACCGCTACTATACGTTCATCAATACAGACTAATAATAAAGAGCAAACTATCATTGTTCGCTCTGCAAAAGCGATGTTTGAAAACTACATTAAATTAAATAAAAAAATTCCTCTGGAAGTGCTAACTACCGTGTCTTCAGTTGATGATGCAGAAAAACTTTCAGATATCGTAGCTGCCCACATACAGATAAAAATCGAAGCAAAACAAAAAGCACTTGAGATTGACGATGTGGTGAAGCGTCTTGAGTTCTTGATGTCATCAATGGGGGCAGAAATTGACCTGCTCCATGTTGAAAAAAAGATCCGCGGCAGAGTTAAAACTCAAATGGATAAAAGCCAACGTGATTATTATCTAAATGAACAAATAAAGGCGATTCAAAAAGAGCTGGGCGATGATGACGGCGCATCTGAATTCGAAGATCTGGCAAAAAAGATTGCAAAAGGCGGTATGTCCACTGAAGCTAAAGAAAAAGCTGAAACAGAGTTTAAGAAACTAAAAATGATGCCGCCGATGTCTGCTGAAGCAACTGTTGTGCGTGGTTATATAGATTGGTTGGTAGGGTTGCCGTGGAAAAAAAGAACCAAATTACATTCAGACTTAACCCGTGCACAAGCGATCTTGGAGCGTGATCATTATGGCTTGGAAGAAGTCAAAGAACGCATTTTGGAATTTTTGGCGGTACAAACTAGAGTTAAGAAGTTAAAAGGGCCTGTTTTATGTTTGGTAGGACCACCCGGGGTAGGTAAAACTTCTTTAGGGGAATCAATTGCTGCTGCGACTGGCAGAGAGTTTATTCGAATTTCTTTAGGCGGGGTTAGAGATGAAGCTGAAATACGCGGACATCGAAGAACCTATATTGGCTCGATGCCAGGAAAAATCATTCAAAAACTGAGTAAAAGTAAAGTTAAGAACCCTCTCATATTGTTAGATGAAATTGATAAAATGGCGATGGATTTACGTGGGGACCCCGCCTCAGCATTGTTGGAAGTCCTTGATCCAGAACAAAATAATCGCTTTAATGATCATTATCTTGAAGTTGACTATGACCTATCTGAAGTGATGTTTGTATGTACTGCCAACTCGATGAATATTCCGGCTCCGCTATTAGATCGAATGGAAGTGATTAATCTTTCCGGATACACTGAAGATGAAAAATTAAATATCGCCGAAAGATATTTATTGCCTAAGCAACGTACCGCTAACGGTTTAGATGATAATGATATGCATATTTCAAAGTCATCGTTAGTCAATACTATTCGTCTTTATACCCGAGAAGCCGGGGTGAGGAATCTTGAAAGAGAAATCTCCAAAATATGCCGCAAAGTCGTTAAACAGCTTATGCTGGACAAAAGCAAAACGTCACTAAGAGTAACCGCTAATAACCTAAACAAATTTCTCGGTGTCGAGAAATTTGATTTTGGTATTGCCGGAGAAACGGATCAAGTGGGTCAGGTCACTGGATTGGCTTGGACTCAAGTGGGTGGAGAGCTTTTAACCATTGAAGCGGTTGTTACTTCGGGTAAAGGCAAAGCAATATCGACGGGGCATTTGGGGACTGTCATGCAGGAATCCATCACTGCTGCCATTACCGTGGTGAGAATTCGAGCCAACTCGCTGGGTATTGATGAAGAATTTTATCAGTCGAAAGATATTCACGTTCATGTACCAGAGGGGGCTACCCCCAAAGATGGTCCGAGTGCTGGTTGTGCTATGTGTACCGCGCTGGTTTCATCGTTAACCGGCATTCCTGTTCGAAGAGATGTCGCAATGACCGGTGAAATTACACTTCGTGGTGAAGTGCTGCCGATAGGCGGACTAAAAGAAAAATTGCTCGCTGCACATCGAGGTGGTATTAAGCGAGTCTTAATCCCCCAAAAAAATGTGAAAGATTTAGCTGAAATACCAGCCAATGTCATTGGTGACTTGGAAATTTTACCGGTCCGTTGGATTGATGAAGTCTTGGACAAAGCATTGATCAGTATGCCGACACCCGCTTTAATAATAGATAAAAAAATAGCCAAAAAAGTCAAATCGAAAGTGAAAAATACGATAAATACAGGTCAAAAAACTAAACCTCACTAAAATTGGCACAATTCGTGAATTGATTAATATTTGCACGATATTGAGACAAAAACTGGCTGAATGCTGTTTATTTGAGCAAAGCCACGGAATTTCTGGCTTTAAAGGCAATTGTTGCTTGACAGTTAAATTCGTCCATTGGTATAACGTAAACCGGATGGAGCATAAAAGGAATTAACTTTAAAAAATATGCTCTAAATATAAACTGTAAGAATTAAGGGGAATAATGTGAATAAATCTGAATTAATTGATGCGATTGCATCTGGTGCGGACATTTCTAAAGCTTCAGCTGGTCGAGCACTCGATTCAATGGTTGATACCATTACTGAGAGCCTGAGAAAAGGTGACCCAGTGGCACTAGTAGGATTTGGTACTTTCTCTGTCAAAGACAGAGCAGCACGTCAAGGTCGTAACCCACAGACTGGCGCAACTATTCAAATACCTGCAGCAAGAGTACCGGGATTTAAGGCTGGCAAAGGCCTTAAAGACGCGGTAAACTAGCGCTCCGTTAGTTCGCGTGCAGTGTTGGACGTCAGCAAATCTATAAGTCGACAATTCTTAATTTAAGGAAATGGACGTTTAGATTTTCGGGCGTCAAAAATTCTGAACGGTTAAGTGGGGCGCTTAGCTCAGTTGGGAGAGCATCGCCCTTACAAGGCGAGGGTCAGTGGTTCGAGCCCACTAGCGCCCACCAGTTTTTTCGTTATGCCAGTCTTAAAGAGTCATTAGTTTGGAAAGATTTTTCTTAGCTAAAGATATTTTTTCAAAACAACGTTGAAGAAATCTTGTGACCAGTATTATAACGTATAAAACACGAAGATTGTGGAGCGGTAGTTCAGCTGGTTAGAATACCGGCCTGTCACGCCGGGGGTCGCGGGTTCGAGTCCCGTCCGCTCCGCCAAGAATTAACGCGCCTCACTCAGGCGCGTTTTTTTATGTCCATGGACGGGCTGACAGATGATGGCTCCTAATCTGTATTTACTACATCCGTGTAGGTCGTATGGCCCAAAGAGCTGTGGAAGTTGATGGGTCGAAGCTATTTTATTAAATCAAATAAGTGAATAATCGTTATGGTAATGGATAGTATAAGAGAAGGCGTCAAAAAGCCTTGGGCAAAAGTGGTTATTTTTGCCATTGTAATTTCGTTTGTTGGTGCAGGGTATTTTACCTCTTCTCTTTTTCTTGGAGATCCTAATGCTGCAGCCGTGGTAAATGGCGAAAGTATTAGTATTCAGGAGTTTCAACGGGCTTATGCAAGAACTCAGCAACAGTACGGTGAGGCATTCAAGCAGTTTGTTAAAACGGAAGAGCAGGAGCGAAACTTCAAAGAAAATGTATTACAGAGTTTGATCTCTAGGAAAGTAACCGTTCAAACCTCAGAAGAATTAGGCATGCGAGTTTCAACCAGACAATTGCGTCAAGGCATTCAAGAAATATCGGCATTGCAAGCGGATGGCGTTTACTCTTCTGATCTACTTGATCAAGCTTTGAGAAATATCGGTATGTCCAGAACTCAATTCAAACAGAGTATGGCAACCGATTTGGTTCTCGGTCAATTGACATCTGGTGTAACTGCAAGCGAATTTGTTTTACCGCAAGAATCACAAAACCAATATAAGATTATTGGACAATTAAGAACTGGCAGAGCCTTGCAAATAAAGTACTCTCTATTCGATGCAGGACTTGAAATTGGTGATGAAGAGATTAGTCTCTATTATCAAGAAAATAAAGAATTATTTAGAGTAGAAGAAAAAGTCTCGCTTGAGTTTATTGAACTTTCTGTCGAAAAGTTACAGCAAAGTATTGAAGTAACGGAAGAGCAAATCTCAGAATACTACAACGAGAATTTGGACAGATTTCAATCGGATGAACAAAGGCGGGTTTCTCATATTCTGGTTTCATTGGATGATGATGAATCGGCAGCACTCGCCAAGGCGGAAGCGATCAAGTCTCGTCTGGATGCAGGAGAAGATTTTGTGGCATTGGTTAAGTCGGAATCCAGTGATGAGTTTTCTGCAGAAAATGATGGAGATCTAGGGGTTCTAGCTGATGGAGATATGGAGCAACCTTTCCATGACGCGATGAAGGCGTTAGTAAAAATAGGTGATGTTTCTGCACCAGTAAAAACCTCTTTTGGCTATCACATCATTAAACTGACCGAATTAGTTGCCAGCGAAGTTCAGACGCTTGATGAAGTCAAAAGCCAAATTATTACAGGACTTAAAAAGCAGGAATCTGAGGAAGCCTTTTACGCCAAATCACAAATTCTAGAAGAAAAATCATTCGAAATATCCGATTCACTTACAGAAGTTTCAAAACTGATCGGCGTTGAAGTGACAACAAGTCCGTTATTTAGTCGAAAACTTGCCACAGGCGTTTTTGCTAATCCAGACGTCAAAGGCGCAGCATTCAGCGACAAAGTATTGATTGATCAGAATAATTCAGATCTCATTAATGTTAACGATACCCATGTCATCGTGATGCGTTTAAAGCAACATCAACCAAGTGAAATACAACCTCTCGATACCGTTAAAGATCAAGTGGTAGCAAGTTTGAAATCTTCAAAAGCAAAGTCAGCCGCGATCGAATTTGGCGATTTAATTGCGCAAAAATTGCAGTCAAAAGAAGCCGTTGACGAAATGATTTCAATTAAGAACATAACTTGGAAAGATCTTAATAAAGTTCAACGTACTAGCGCGGCTTTACCTTATTCTCAGTTACAGTCCTTTTTCAAGATGAATCGTCCGTTAGCCGATAAGCCATTGATTGAAACCATGCAAGATAACAGTGAGTATGTGATATTAGTGTTGAATGCGGTTGAAAAGGGAAATCTTGAAACGGCTGAAAAAACATTAGTTAGCCAAACGCAGCAGAGATTAAGTCGTTTTTATGGTCAAGCTGAATATGGCTCATTAGTCGAGCAGCAGCGAAGTATTGCTAGCGTTAATCGTAATGAAGTCAATATTCAACGATAGGGATAGATGCTAGATAAAAAAGGCTGCGAGCTGCGACTCGTAACCTATTCAAACCGAAAACAAGCAATCTGATAGTCCCGCTCAGTACTTACTAGCGATGGATTTTTGGAGTGGCATTTTTGCTCAATATATTGACATCTTTCAGCAAAAACACAACCGGTTGAATGAGTGGGACTACGTCGCTTGGCTGATTGTGGTAGAAATTGTGGAAATCGCTGCCTGAAAAGTGGTGTACTGGCAAATAAAGCTTGAGTATAAGGGTGTAAAGGCTCATCGAATATCTGCTCAACATTTCCATATTCCACCACTTGCCCACGATACATAATCATGACTGTATCTGCGATATGTTCAATTACATTCAAATCATGAGAAATAAAAATAAAGGATATGCCCATTTTTTCCTGTAGGCTTTGTAGCAGATTGAGTATTTGGGCCTGTATTGATACATCCAGTGCCGATAATGGCTCGTCAGCAATAATGATACTTGGTTCAAGAATAATAGCTCTGGCAATTGCAATGCGCTGTCGTTGACCACCAGAAAACATGTGGGGATAACGGTACTGATGTTCTCGTTGTAGGCCTACTTTTTGCAGGACTTCGGCTATTTTTCTTTTTCGTTGTTTGCTGGATAGTTTAGTATTGATGATCAATGTTTGTTCAAGAGAGTGACCAATTCGTACTTGTGGATTTAACGATTCATAAGGATTTTGAAAAATCATTCTAATTTTCCTAAATCGTTTTTTCCGATCGCGTTTATTATTAAAATCTAACTCTTGGTCATCAAGCCAGATAGAGCCTTTGGATGGTTTCTCTATTCCAATTATTTGTCTGGCTAATGTTGTTTTTCCCGAGCCAGATTCTCCAACAATAGCTAGCGTTTTTCCTGCATCTAATTTCAGGTTGATATTTTTATTGGCTCTATTGACACTTTTGCGTGCGAACAAACCTCTCGAAACAGAGAAATTCTTGCACAAGTTTTTTACTTTTAATAATGGCATTTATACCACCACGCTTGGAGGTTGATCATTTGCTCTATGGATTTTATTTTTCATATACGCCTTATTTTTATCTGCGACGACTAAATGACATCTCACTTTTCCATGATTGGCAATACTGACCAAGCGAACGGGTTTGACACATTGTTTTTCTGCGTTGGGACAACGCGGTCCCAATCGGCAGCCGACGGGGAGTTCATCGATTGAAGGGATTTGCCCATCTAGGGTAAATAGTCGGCTACCTTTTTTGTGTCGTTTTCCTAGCTGTGGAATACTCGACAATAACGCCTTACTGTAAGGATGTTTAGCCGATTGTAAAATATTTTTAGTGGCAGCGTGCTCCATTAGGTGGCCAGAATATATCACACCTATTTTATCGGTGTTTTCTGAAAGAAGAGCAAAATCATGAGTAATGAGAATGATCCCAACATCATCCGATTTGTTCAAACTAACAATCAAATCCAGTATTTGCGCTTGTATTGTTACATCGAGTGCTGTTGTGGGTTCATCGGCGATCAATAACCGTGGCTTACAGGCTAATGCAATGGCAATTGCTATACGCTGATTCATCCCCCCGGATAATTGATGGGGATACAGTGTCAATATTTTTTCCGGCTCTGCTATGCCAACAGAATCGAGCAATTCGATCGCTCGATTTTTTCTAACTGATCGAGAAGCTATACTGTGTGCCGCCAAAGTTTCATACAACTGTGAGGCTATGCTAAAGCATGGATTGAGGCTTGCTTTGGGATCTTGAAATATAATTGCCGCTTTCGATGATATGTAAACTTGACGATCTTGCTTTGATAGTTTCATAAGATCTTCACCATCCAGATTAAAATAGTCGGCTCTCATATGCATTTTGGGAGACAGTAACCCCATAATAGCCATTGCCAACATACTTTTACCCGAGCCAGACTCACCCACGATACCTAAGCTTTCACCATGCGCCATACGTAAGGATAAACGGTCAATAATTGATAAAGGCCCAGAGTGAGTATTGAGATCAACGGACAAATTTTCGATATGGAGTAAATTCATTTATTTCTTCTCAATGTCCATAGCATCCCGTAATCCATCGCCTACTAGGTTAATGCTAAGTAGTGTAAAAAAGATGGCTAAACCTGGAAGAGTGACGGTCCAGGGGGCGAACATAATATTATTATGAGATTCCGATAAAATAGTCCCCCATTCAGGGTTGGGTGCCTGAGCGCCTAAACCGAGGAAACCGAGAGCGGCTATTTCTAAAATAGCCGTTGAAAAAGCCAACGAAAGTTGCACGATTATTGGTGGCAATATGTTGGGTAAAATTGCGTGAAAAAATAATCGTGTACGTGAAGAGCCATCAAGTTGCATTGCAATGACATATTCTTTATTTTTTTCATGCCTGATTGCTGTTCGTGTCACCAGTACAAAATGTGGTATCAGTACGATAGCGACTGCATAAATAGCATTGGGTAGACCGGGTCCAATGATGGCGACAATGACTACCGCTAATAGTAAAGAAGGCAAAGCTAAAATAAAATCCATAATGCGCATGATGACCATGTCTAGCCAATGATTGGCCAAACTCGATATTACACCAAGCGTTATGCCGACTATGGCTGAAAGCAAAACTACTGCGGTTGCCAATGACAAGGATAATCTGGCACCAAAAACTAACCGCGAGAATATATCGCGGCCGATATAATCAGTACCTAAAAGGAATTGAGTTACGCCTTCGTCGTACCATGACGGGGGCGTATGGATCGCTTCTGTAAAGGATAATGCTGGATCAAAGGGGGCTAAAAAATTGGCAAAAATGGCAATGAATACAATGAACAAAAAAACCACTAGCGCAATGACGGCTAATTTGTTTTGGTTAAAATGCCGCCACCAGCGCGAATAGGTGCTGGGAATTCGAGTTTGATGATAAAATTGCGACTGCGAAGCCATTAGTGGCGCCTCTGTTTAGGATCAACCATCATTGATAAAATATCTAACCATAAATGGGTCAAAATAACGAAACTGGCAATGGCCAAAATGCCGCCATGAATCACCGGAAAATCCCGTCGGTAAACCGCTTCTAGTAACCATTTTCCCGCACCCGGCCAGGAAAAAATAGTTTCCGTCAAAAGTGATCCAGTAATTAAAACGCTTATCTGTAAGCCGAGTACGGTGATAATGGGTATTAAGGCATTTCTAAGTGCGTGCATCCAAACCACTTGCGTTGAAGTAATCCCTCTCGCTTTGGCGCTCCGGATATAGTCTTCTGATAATACGCTGATCATCGCTGAGCGAGTTGAGCGTGTAATGACCGCCAGGGGAATGGTGCCCAAAACAATAGCGGGTAAAAGCAAATGATGTAAAGCACTATAAAAGGCCTCTCTTGCATAGGGCTGATTTGAAATAAGGGTGTCGATCAGCATAAAACCGGTAACGGGCAAAATATCAAACTCGAAACCGATACGACTTGCCACTGGTGTTATACCTAGCAGCAATGAGAAAAAAAGTACTAATAACATTGCCCACCAAAAAATGGGAATTGAATAACCCACCAGAGTGGTCGAAACGATGAGTTTATCCGGCCATTTATTTTTATTTTTTGCGGCAAAAACGCCTAACGGAAGTCCTAGTCCCAGAGCGAAAATAATGGCTCCGAGTGACAGCTCTAAAGTGGCTGGAAAGTAAATAAAAAACTCCTCAAAAACCGAAGTGCCGCGTACGGTCGATTGACCAAAATGACCGGTCAGAATTTGTGAGATATATTGAAAATAAGACTCTAAAAGATGACTAATTTGAGAGACGAACTCTATTTGTTCGGCGGTAAAAATATCACTATTTGTTTTTGGCTCAATAATAAATGAAAGACCTTGTGGAAACAAATGAGCGAGACTAAATGTAAAAATTGTTAACACAAAGAAGCTGACCGCAAAATTAAATAATTGTCGCAATATGAGAAGTAACATATATCTAACGACTCTTCTCGGTAGTTTGTAGTATCTTTTGATTGATTGGTTCTAGTGTTACGCCACTAAAAAACATACCATCGGTGGAAGTCAGCTTAAAATTTTTGATCCGTTTATGTGCCAAAATATATTGTCTAGCATGGGCAATAGGAACCCAAGGCATTGCCTGACTGAATTTTTGTTGAGCTTGTATATAAAGTTGGGTACGTGTTTCAATATCCGATTTTCTGCCTGCCTTTGTGACGAGCTGATCAAATTCGGGGTCACACCAAAATGAAGCGTTATTGCCTGAGCGCATCGCAGCGCAACTGAGTAACGATGTAAAAAAATTATCTGGGTCGCCATTATCACCAATCCAGCCGGTTAAAACCGCCTGATGTTCACCATTTTTTATTTTTTCCAAAAATGTACCAAATTCGTAGGAAATAATTTCCGTTTTAATATTCAGCTTGTCTAAATCTTGTTGAATAAGTTCGGCCATTTTTATCGCATTGGGATTGTAAGTTCGTTGCACTGGCATCGCCCATAAGTCCATTTTAAAACCGTTTTCTAAACCCGCAGCAGTTAATAGTTCTTTGGCTTTGGAGAGTGAATATTCGATATCCATTGTATTATTATTGTATGACCACATATTGGGCGGTATAGGATTTTTGGCAATAATGGCGGTGTCGCTGTATACAATCTTTAATAAAGCCTTTTTGTTGATGGCATAGTTAAGCGCTAATCTGACTTTGGGGTTGTTGAAAGGGGGCTTATTGGTATTCATCGCGAGATAAGCAATATTTGAACCCGGTTCACTTAAAGTAACCAAATTGGGATAGTCGACTGCTGACTTAATATGAATGGGCAGAGGTTTAGCCATCAAATCACATTCGCCGGCTATTAATCTCGCGAATCTTAGAGAGGCGTCGGGAGTGATAGCAAAAACTAACCCTTCCAGCTTTTCCTTTCCTTTCCAATAATTCGGATGTGCTTTATAACGGATAAAAGCATCTGCCTGATAGCGAGTTAATTGAAACGGACCGGTGCCTACAGGTTGAGTATCAATGAAAGTAAGATCTTTTTTTGTTATTAATTGATGCGCGTATTCGTCTGACAAGATCGAGGTGAAGTCCATCGCCAAGGTTGCCAGAAAAGGTGCATCCGGATGATTCAGAATGAATTTCACTCGATAATCGTCCAGCTTAATAATGTCCTTGATTAATTTTCCTAACCCCATCGATTCAAAATAACGAAATCCCAGAGGTGAAACTTGGTGAAAGGGATGGTTGGCTTTCCACTGACGTTGGAAGGAAAATAGTACGTCGTCTGCGTTAAAAGCTCGGCTCGGTTGAAAGTAGTCGGTGGATTGAAATTGAACATTTCGGCGCAAATAAAAGGTATATTCCTTACCATCGGTAGAAATATCCCAATGGGTCGCTAGGCTACTGGTAATATGGCTATTGCCGGGCTTAAATTCGAGTAATCGATTATAAATTTGACGAGAAGAAGCATCAAAGGTTGTACCTGTTGTGACTAGTTGAGGATTAAAGCTTTGTGGACTGGCTTCGGAGCAATAGACCAATACATTATCTCGGACTGCAGAATCCCGGTCATCGTTACAACCAAACAAAATTATATTGCTGCAAAGGATGGTTAAAATAAAGACTCTCAATTGATTCATCAAATAAAACTGCCTTTGGTCTTGCTGAAACTCGCTTTTCTAGTGTTAAAATCAGTCACTTTTCTGTCAGCAGTTGATACTTCTTTAAATATCCACGCAGTTGATGATAAGTCAAGCCAAGCATTTCTGCACACTTTTTCTGGTTAAACTGAGAATTTTCCAAACATTGTTGGATCACTTTTACCTCGATTTCTGCCATGGTTTGTTTTAAGTCTATTGGGTAATGGGGGGAGGCGGTTAAAGGCGTTAATGGTTGATCATTGTCGATTATTGGACTGCAAGTCGTGGTTAGATCCCTGTGAGACGGATGATGTGTGTCTGATGGAGTATCGATCAGCCTCGAATTATCAGACGTTATATCGGGTGTATTGGTGTTAGGACTGAATGGGGATTCAAATGGATCGAATTGTATTTTAGATACAGGCTCATCTGGTAGACTTTTGTAGACATTACGCTCGATCACATTTTTTAATTCCCGAACATTACCAGGCCAGGAATATTGCATAAGTAACGGTTCCGATTTTTTGCCAAACCCGGCAAAAAATTCTCTTTCCAACTCCCGTGTCATTTCCAATGCAAAGTGGCGGGCCAAAATCATAATATCATCCGGTCTGGCCCTTAGAGGGGGGATCGTGACGACGTCAAAAGCGAGCCTGTCTAGCAAATCGGCTCTAAACCTTCCTTGTAATGCTAGTTTTGGCAAATTTTCATTGGTTGCCGCGACTATTCTGACATCCACTGAAATGGTTTTATTTCCGCCAACTCGTTCAAATTCACCATATTCTATCACTCTCAATAGTTTTTCCTGGACGCTTTGAGAACTGTTTGCCAGCTCATCTAAAAACAAAGTACCTTGATGCGCAAGCTCAAATCGCCCCAGATGCTTTTTGTTTGCGCCAGTAAATGAGCCGCTTTCATGACCAAATAGTTCACTTTCCAATAGATTTTCGTTGATTGCCGAACAATTGAGTTTGATAAACGCCTGATCCCATCGGCTGGACAAATAATGGAGCCTCGCTGCGATCAATTCTTTACCGGTGCCTCTTTCTCCGATTATCAGAACGGGTTTATTAAGCGGGGCTAGCTGAGAAATTTGTTCGAGAACTGCCAGAAATAGGCTAGATTCACCGATTAAGTTATCACTTGGTGTTCTCATTATTGTCCTCTAGAGCACTATAGGTTCCAAGTTCTAAGTTTGTTCTCTTGCATTTATAGAACCTAGCACTTGAATTATCGATTGGTTAAATTAGCTAATGTTTGGTTTATTTTCCCATACAAGATAAATAACTACTAGTGCTATTTTTCAAAAAACTATAAAATACAGAGAGTTAAACAGCCTTAGAAATGTGGCATGGAAAATGTATTATTAACCGGTATGTAATAAAGGGTTGGTTATTTTAACTAATTTGGATCAGCTTCAATAGGAGGATGTATAAAATGTTCAAACAGGATTTCCTGACGGGCGATAAGGATACTCAGATGAATACCCATTCAAAAGCTAAAAAAATCAGCAATCGTAGGACAAGTAAGATGCTGGTAGAGCTTTCCATCGGTATCATTGGAATAATTGCCGTAATGTTGGCGCAAATAGCCAGCCATCAGTCCACCGAACCGATGAAACGACAATCTAACGATTTACATTCTAACAATCCGCATTTTAATGGTCAGGGAAGTGTTGTTTATCAACTAACCGACGATATAGCCGGTAAAGTCGCCAGCCTGACAGAAGTATCGCCATTGGCGACCAGAGTCAACTGGCTAAATATTTTGTTTTAGTGGTTTCGGTTTTGTACTGAGAATAATGGTCAAAAAATTTTAATATTTACTAGAGAAGAGGTCGTTTCAAATGGGTATATTCACTAGATTTGCAGACATTGTCAATTCCAATATTAATGCTTTGTTGGATAAAGCTGAAGATCCGGAAAAACTAATCCGGCTTATCGTTCAGGAAATGGAAGATACGTTAGTTGAGGTGCGTACTGCCTCTGCAAGAACTATCGCTGATAAAAAAGATATTTCTCGGCGCATTAATCGCCTTCAAGGCGATGCACTTGAATGGGAACAAAAAGCAGAGTTAGCCTTATCTAAAGGGCGCGACGATTTAGCCAAAGGGGCGCTGCTTGAGCGAAATAAAGCGACTGAAATTGCCGACGAGCTGGGAAAGGAATTAGATAAGGTCGAAGTGGAACTCACTAGGTTGACTACCGAAGTAGGACAGTTACAAGAAAAACTCAATGATGCTAGAGCCCGTCAAAAGGCTCTGTTGATGAGACACAATACCACCTCATCAAGACTAAAGGTTAAACGGAGCTTGTATGAAAATACAGGTGACGCTGCGGTTGATAAGTTTGACCGTTTTGAAAGAAAGTTAAACGACCTTGAATCTGAAGTTGAATCTTATGATATTGCTAGTAACCGTTCTTTAGCCGATGAGATTAATGAGTTGGAAAGTGAAGAAGCCATCGATCAGCAGTTGGCGGAACTAAAAAAACGTGTGCAAAGTAAAACAGGTAAAAAGAAATCGAACAAATCTAATAGGGGAGAAGCGTAATGTGGGAAGCTCCAATAATACTATTTATGGTTGTTGTTGCACCTATCTGGATCGTAATGCATTATCGATCAAAAGGTACCAAACAAACGGGGATCTCTGAAGCCGAGCATGGTCGACTGCTCGAATTAACCAAAATAGCCGATACTATGATTCAGCGGATCGAAACCTTAGAAGCAATACTAGATAAAGAAACACCTAATTGGAGAGAAAAGCATGAGTAAATCCGATCAGGAGCAAAAATATGACTCAGAGGAAGGATATGGAACCGGTTATCGAAGGAAAGGGAGACGTTTGTACAAGAATCCTGATAAAGCCAAGCTTTGTGGTGTATGCGCGGGGCTTTCCGAGTTTTTTGACCTAGAAACTTGGGTTGTGAGATTAATAGCCGTCTCATTTTTCTTGTTTTCAGGTGGTACGGCAGTCGTTGCCTACTTTGTCGCCTGCTTTATTATGGATCCAAAGCCAGGCTCAAAAAGTAATAAAGGCTGTTTTGGCAATGAAAAAAAAAGACATCACTTGCCGCAAGACGAGCAACGCCAATATAAACCATCAGTAAAGGAAGTATGGAAAAAAGGCAAAGCGCCAGCTGAAACCTTACAAAAAGTGGAAGATTCATTCGAAAAAATGGAAAATAAATTACAGTCAATGGAATCCTACGTTACCTCGAAAAAGTACCAATTGGAAAAAGAATTTGAGGATATGACATAATTCGGCGGTTTATCATTACGTCTGTTGCCAGAATATCCAGTGATCTTCATAAAACCTTCAAAAAAGAAAATTTGAAGGTTGTTTCATATATTTTTTCAATAATATCAAATGGATAGAATATATTCCCCATAATATACTGTTCGAAACTATGAAAAGCTTTAAAGAAAGTTGATATGCGAGGGCTAGGGTTTAACAGAACTCTAGTCTTGATCAATGGACGGCGTATGATTGGTGATGTAAATGGTGATGGCGCCGTTGATTTAGGTGCTATTCCAATGTCTATGGTAGAGCGCGTAGAAGTTTTAAAAGATGGCGCATCAACCGTTTATGGAACTGACGCAATCGCGGGCGTAGTCAACTATGTACTTAAAACTGACTTTGAAGGTTTTGAGTTTACCGTTAGGTGAGACTTAAGTGTTTTGTCCATTTGAGTATTATCTTCTGAAAACTCACCGATATATTGACTTGGTGGTTTTTTCCCTATCTTATGCTTATTTGAATCACTTGGGGATTTATTCCCCGCCGCTTGCGGCGTAATGTATTATGGGT